>CAZIAP010000001.1:0-216969 GCA_964537315.1 uncultured Gammaproteobacteria bacterium
AAATTAGAAATTAGAAATTAGAAATTAGAAATTAGAAATTAGAAATTAGAAATTACTTATGTGGCCTAAGACTGCACGAGCTTGTATCCTCTCGTTTTTACTGTCGCGATTGAGTAGCTGCTTTTCTGTGCGTTTAATTTTTGTCTTAGCCTTGCAACTAATCTATCAATGGTCCAATCAGATACACCTAACTCCTCATACTCAGGCCACACAGCAGAAATTATAGTATCCCGTTCACAGATTTGATTGATATTTTCCATTAATAGCGTATATAGCTGGTGTTCTTTTTTACTGAACTCAATTGATTCGGAACCTGACTTTGAAAGTTGAAGTACATATGACTCAAACAATGGGCTAAAGACAGTGCTTTTATTTATTATTCCAGTGTGGGTGAGATACTGTGAGTCCTTAGGTACTGTTTTTTGTTTTTGTTGGGCGACTTTTTTTAGAGCATTTTGTTCCTCTTTGGTCAAACTTTCAAATATTTCCTCAGATTGTAGCTTAATTCTCTCGTCTTGCAAGAGTAGTTCTAGTAGATCATCATGAGATGAAGCTTTGAATGGTTTTCCATTAACTTTTTCGTACATGATAATTCCAGCAAGGTACAAGTACTGCATATGTCCGCCTGTGATCTTAATTAAGCTTTGTTTTATCTCATCAGGGTAGGGCTGGTTATATCTGTGAACAATGGAATTATGCATTATTTCTGCGTCTTTAGCTTTCGCAGGCATTAGGTACATGAGGTGGGAAAAAGTCGTGAGCTCTTCTCGGGTAAATATATTAGGACGGATTTGATCTAGAGGACGCACGCTGGTAAAAACAAATGCAAGCTGATTGTTAGTGGTTTCTATTAGTCCTTGGAGATTATTAAAAAATTCAGGAGTTGCTGCTTCTTTCATGCGATCAAAACGTAGAAGGAATAGTGTAGGGATAAAGCCTTCATTCATAAGTAAGATTAGTGCACGTTTGATATTCTCGATCGTGAGAAAATTATCTTGCAACTGGATACTCTGCAAAAATAAGGAGGATATTTTTTGTTTTATATCAGAATTTGCTGAAGATTCTTCAGCTGCATCTGCCAGTCGTTTCAACGTCAATATCCAGAATGGTTTTATCTCACGTTCAACAAGGTCATTTAGGTCGACAGGAATAAAAAGATGGTTTTCGTTCTTACCAATATAGGTTGATTTAATTGATTTGTGATTAAGAAAAAATCGTAGGAAATTGCTGATTCCGACTCGTTTCATTCCGATGAGTTCAACGCTGTGTCGAAGTTTTAAATGTTTGCCCAGCGTTTCAGCATCCGATTTTCTGTAAGTTATCGGATACTCTGCTTCCGTTAAATTCGGAGAGGTCATGTATTGATTATACTGATAATTCAGCATTTTTCAAATTGTTTTATTCGTCATGACTTTGTCAGAAATTAGTCAAGTCACGTGATTGATTGCTATGTATGATTGTAGTTTGGTACTATGAATAACGTGACCGATTCTCCACTTGTTAAGCAAACATACAATTTGAGTATCAATAATTTACTCTCAAATTCCACTGATGTAGGTCTTTCTGCTGCAAACCAAGGCAATCATGAGGGACAGAACAAAAATTATACAGCACTTTTTAGTAGAGATATTGGAGTCAGTACGATAGGAATGGTTGCATCAGGGCACGGTAAATTAATAGAAATTACAAAAACTTCTCTTGCGACATTGGTGAAAGCGCAAAGCAAACGAGGACAGCTACCATTTTATTACAAGCCTAAAGAAAACAAGATTCAGTGGTGGACACCAGGGTCCATAGACAGTACTCTGTGGTGGAGTATTGCATTTTTGACAGTATATAGAAGAACAGGTGATGAGGATTTTTATATGAAGTATAAAGATAATCTTCATAAGGCTTTCACTTGGCTTACGTACCAAGATACTAATAATGACTGTCTTTTAGAACAAGGAGAAGCCTCTGACTGGGCAGATGAGATGCCTCGACATGGATCAGTTCTTTATACAAATGCGCTATGGTATTGGTTGATATGTTTAAGAAAATCCGTTGAGAATACTACAGAGATCTCAGAATTAAAGGAAAAAGTATACGAGGCTTTTAACACTCTTTTTTGGGTACACAAAGGTAGATCAGATAACAGTTCGTATATACCTGATAATAGCTATACTCGTGAGAATAGATTCGCGACGGGTTTAATTGAAATTACAAATAGTAAGGCAGTATTTTTGCCTTATTACTTTGGCTATGTGACGCATAAGAGTTTTGAAATGCGTTGTGATGTTTTCGGAAATCTACTTGCGTGTCTAGTAGGTTTGGCAAATGAAGAAAAATCGCACCTAATTACAGACTTTATGCTCCGAGCGGGAGTGCATAAACCATATCCTGTTAAAGTATTATATCCTCCCATTTATCCGGGTGAGATGGATTTTAAAGAGTTTATGACTAAAGGGAGGCAAAACTATCCATGGCAGTATCACAATGGAGGAATATGGCCATTTGTGGGAGGATTTTGGGTTACGTGGTTATCACAGCAGAGACCAGAAATTGCTGGAGAGGAACTTCAGAAGCTAGCTGAAGCTAACAGTTTGTTAGATTTTGAATTTAATGAATATCTTCACGGTCAGCACGGAACTCCAATGGGTATTCCCAAACAATCTTGGAACATGGCAATGTTTCTTGCTGCATTTCATGCGGTGGAAAACCCTGAAAAAATAAAAGAATTGTTTCCGAAATAATTTCTTCATGGATATTAAAACGCTTTCCGAAATAAAAAATAACTTTATTGATGAACTCGTTAGAGCAGAGAGAAATGAACCGAGTAGTTTGCCGTATATACGACATAAATTACAAAGCGATCCACTAATTTCTGATAACCAAGTGTTTCAGGTAATAGTAATAGGAGGTACTGTTTTTCGCAGCGCTCTTTGTAAAAAAGAGAACAAAGAAATAAAAGTAATCTCAAAAAATAGACTTGCACCTCCTAAGTTCAGTACTGCTGAAGATTTCCTCTCCTTTGTTTGTGAACATATTGATAGTTCGGTAAGCACACTTGCTTTAAACCTTGCTTATCCGTTAGAGCCTATATTTGAAAATAGTCATCTAGACGGGGTACTAATTTCCGGTTCAAAAGAAAATGAGTTTTCAGGATTGGTGGGAAAAAAAGTTGGACAGTCTATCTCAGAACGGATAGAGAATAGCTCAGGAAGGCATATTACAGTATCAGTAGCAAACGACACACTGTGTTTACTTCTTTCCGGCCTCAGTCAATTTAAAAAAGAAGAACTTTTTGGTGGAATTATAGGAACTGGAGTGAACTTGGCTATTTTTAATTCTGCAGGTGAGGCAGTTAATCTAGAGTCTGCAAACTTTAACAAATTTTCACTATCTGCTGAAGCTAAGTATATAGATGATATCTCTACACATAAAGGAAAAGCAATATTTGAGAAAGAGGTTTCAGGCGCTTATCTGTACAAGCATTATAACTTGCGTCATCCAGGACAGCTAATCTCCGACACAGGAGTACTTGCTCAACTATCTCAAGGCACTGACTCACGAGCACAGGAAGCACAAAAACTTTTTGATCATTCAGCAAGTCTGGTTGCATGTCAGATTGCGGGAATTCTAGAATTCAAAGAAAGAGATATGGTAGGAATTATGGAAGGCAGTCTTTTTTGGAAAGCAGATAATTATAAAATGCTCGTTGAGACTTACGTTTCAATGCTTACTAAATACTCTGTTCATTTTACAAAAGTAGATGATGACTCAATAATTGGCGGAGCAATGTTGGTTGGGTAGATTATTAGTTATTAAAGAGTTAACGGGTTTTACTAATTACTAGTACCTAACTAATTGTGTAATCTATTGCTGAGGGGCGTTTCCAAGATTTAGCTGTACTCGACCGGTTTCCCCATTACGATAGTATTGAATAGTAATTGAATCTCCAACTCGCTTGTTAGCAATTGCTCCCGCAAGACCACCGTTAGCATCGGTCACTCTTTCTCCATCAATTTGAGTAATTATATCTCCTTCTTGGATACCGGCACCTTGGGCGGGTGATCCTTCTACAACTTCCTGGACTAATGCACCTTGCGGTACGTCATTGGCCTCCGCAGACTGAGGACTTATCATCGTATAAGCCACACCAATAAATGGTCTGTTGAACTGTCCTGTTTCATTGAAATTTTCAAGTGAGTCTTTTACTACATTAATTGGTATGGTAAATGCGATGTTCTGTCCACCGGCCGCAACTGCAGTATTCACACCAATCACCTGTCCTGCTGAGTTTAATAGAGGACCCCCTGAATTGCCTGGGTTGACTGCTGCATCAGTTTGAATCACATTATCCAGTCGTTCGACAAATCCCTGGAAGGGACTTCCGGCAGTAATTCCTCGCCCAAGCCCTGAGACAACACCGGTTGTAACAGTGTTACGAAACTCACCCAGTGCAGTGCCGATTGCAATCACAAACTGTCCTACTTGTAATTGTGAAGAATCTCCCATTTCAACAGGGGGAAGGTTTCCTCCCTGTATTTGTAAAATAGCAATATCATTGAGTGGGTCACGGTATATTCGCTCTACCTCAAAAGACTCACCTTGGTCATTTACTACGACGTATTCTCTAGTAGATTCTGAAACAACGTGTTTATTTGTTACGATTAATCCATCTCGATCAATAGCAAACCCTGATCCTATGTAGTCAATACCATCTGACTCATCATCCTCTGGTAAAGGCTGTTGGCCGAAAAAAAGTGAGAATGGATCAGTAGGTGAAGATCCTGTAGTTGAGCGAATTCCTATAGTTACAACTGAGGGTCCAACCTCCTTTACTACATCTATTACTAGATTTTCTTCTCGAAGCACACGTGTATTTGAAGTAGGTGGGACTATTTCTGTTCGCTCGGTTAAGTTACGGACCTGAGGAATGTATCTAGATGCTGCTTCCCATATTACAGCGATTCCGACAAGCACAGCTAGAAGTATTAGAAGCCGTTTCATTACTTTGTCTATTATACCTCAGAATGTCAATTGTTTATATAGTTCATTATTCATTAAATATGTTTGGCTCTTGTAAATTCGTGCTCTGTTTAGTATCATTAGGAGAATAATTTCCGAGAGGAGAATTTATTTTATTGATTTTATTATGCGAGATTATAAATTAGTTGTTGTTTTAAAAAGTGATTTAAAAAAAGAGAAGAAAGACCAGTTGATCTCTGATGTTCAAAGCTGGATTGGCGAGATGAAGTCTCAAAAGACTGATACCTTAGGCGATCGTAAGCTTGCGTATCCTATAAAAAAGCAGAGAACAGGTGAGTTTGTGGTTATGAACTTTACTGCAGATACTATACCAACAGATGTTGACAGCAAAATGAGAATGCAAGAGGATATATTAAGATACTTACTCGTACGAGAGTAAACTTAAGTTCAGAGTTAAAGAAGGCATATGGCACGTAGTTTAAATAGAGTAGAGTTGATCGGAAATTTAACAAGAGATCCGGAGTTACGGTATACTCCGCAGGGAACTGCGGTGTGTACACTCGGGATTGCCACAAATAGAACGTGGCAGACGGAAAACGGAGAGAAAAAAGAGGATACCGAATTTCATCGTGTTATTGCATGGAATAAGTTGGCAGAGTTGTGTTCTCAACTTTTGTCTAAAGGAAGAAAGGTATATGTCGAAGGTCGTCTACAGACGAGAAGCTGGACAGGTCAAGATGGAGCACAGCGGACAATTACTGAAATTGTAATTAACGATATGCTTATTCTTGATTCAAAAAGAGCAGTAGATGACTCAGAAGGAATTGATGAAATTCCAAGCGATGAACCTGCTCAAGCAGCTAGTCAAAAAAATGAGACGTCTAAGGCAGATAAGAAAAAAGAATCAACTCCGGTAGAAGAAGATATTAATCCGGATGATATACCTTTTTAAAAAATTAGAATATATAATTTAACAATATGGCACAAAAAAGAAAAATAGAATTAGTAACAAACTGTTCATACTGTAAGGAAAAAAACAGTCCTGATTTTATGAACACAAATGAACTGAATAAGTTCCTATCTGAACGTGGAAAAATATATCCTCGTAGCAGAACCAGTCTGTGTGCAAAACATCAGAGAAAAATTACTGACGCTATCAAACGCGCAAGATACCTTGCACTTCTACCTTTCACTGTAAGACCAGAGTAAACTACTAGTTGTCCATAGTGCATAATTCACATTTGATTTCCTACTTTCTATACATTAGAATTGAGTAGCTTCATGAAAAACAACTTTAAACGTTTCCAAATTGTGTTGCTTATGGTTGTCTGTGTTCTTGCAGGATATGCATATGGAACGCGTAGTATAGAGATCGGTTGGAAAAATTACCGCCCAGTACTCGGAATAGAATCAAAAGCTCCCCCTCCTTCGCAGAATATCGATTTTTCTCTCTTATATGAAGTAATCGAAAGAGTAAATCGTGATTATTATGATAAGTCCAAAGTAGATGCTCAAAAAATGATGCATGGAGCAGTATCTGGTATGCTTCAGAGTCTTGATGATCCATATACTTCCTTTTTCCCACCCAAAGAAAATGAAGCATTTAAAACACAACTTGCTGGAGAGTTCTCAGGAATTGGAGCAGAGCTTGGAATGACAGAGGATAAAAGAGTAACTGTAATCTCTCCGCTTGACGATTCGCCAGCGAAAAAAGCAGGTATTAGAAGTGGAGATCTCATATTAAAAGTCAACGATGAACCAACTAATGGGTGGACAATCTCACAGGCAGTAGAAAAAATTAGGGGTCCGAAAGGGACTAAAGTCGCGCTTACTATTCAGCATGAAAATAGTAATAAACAAGAAGTTGTAAATGTAACTCGGGATACAATTAAACTCGATAGCGTGACCTCATGGGTTAAAAAAGTTCAGTGTAACGGCAATGAATGTAATCCCGCCCCAGAAAATTGTAATAACTGTCAGTCTGTTGTTTATATGAGAGTTTCGCAGTTTGGGGATCGTACAAATGATGAATGGATAGAAAATGTGAATGAGGTTTACGGAAAGATTCAAAAAGATAACAGTGTGAGAGGCGTAATCTTGGATGTTCGAAACAATCCAGGTGGATACTTAACTGATGCCGTATTTATTGCATCAGAGTTTATCGACTCAGGCGTAATTGTGAGACAGGAAGATGGAGCAGGTCAGGAAGTAGCTATGTCAGTATCTCGTAAAGGATTGCTCTTAGATGTTCCGCTTGTAGTACTGATTAATAAAGGTTCTGCATCAGCTTCTGAAATTGTGTCTGGTGCTCTTCGTGATCATAATCGTGCTATCCTGATAGGTGAAAAATCGTTTGGTAAAGGCACTATTCAGCAAGCGATTGATGTTGATGCTGGAGCCAGCATTCATATGACAATCGCAAAATGGCTGACCCCTGATCGTGTCTGGGTACATGAAAAAGGACTTGAGCCAGATATAGTAGTAGAATTTGATCAAGAAGCAAGTGAAGGAAAAGGGTTTGATAATCAACTACAAAGAGCAATTCAAGAGTTACTATAATCCTTAAAAATCCTTGAACGTTAAACGATTTAACTTTTTAACTCGTTAATAATTAATACTCGATACTAAATAGTTCATATTCCTTAAATCTGTTACAATAATTCTATGTTTTTTAAGTATTACAAACTTATTCTCGCATTGGCTATTGTAATAGGCATTGTAACAATTGGTTTTTTCATTCGTTCCAAGCTTACATCACAATATGAGTTTAGAAGTGGTGCTGCAGTAGTTAAAGAAATAAAGTCACTTAACAGACTTGAAACTGCTCAATTCACCGTTGAGAAGATTATAGATGCGGGTACGTCAGGCAACGCATTTGAAGACTTGCTATTTGGAGACCGCTTATTGTTTATTGCGCATGGGCAAGTAATTGCAGGATTTGATCTTTCTAAACTGACTGAAAATGATATTTCAATTTCTGAATCAGAGATTGAAATAGTACTTCCACAACCGGAAATATTTTTTGTCAGACTTGATAGTGAGCAGTCACGTGTTTATGATCGCCAACAAGGACTTCTGGCACGGGGAGATAAAGATCTAGAGTCTGCTGCCAGGCTTGAAGCAGAAAAAACAATCAGACAAGCGGCGTGTGAATCAGGCATTTTAACTGAGGCAACAGAAAACGGGCGAAAGCAATTAACTACTATTTTGCGCTCCTTTGGTTTTGAATCTGTAACGATTAATGTTCCGGTAGGATCTTGTTAGTATTAGCACGATTTTCACTGGAAGGCGCATATTCTTTATTCATTCTTCATAATCTGATACAATTGCCTCTATGAAGCTATATAACACTTTGTCGCGCAAAATTGAAGAATTCACTCCACAAGATTCCGAAGAAGTAAAAATGTATACTTGTGGTCCTACAGTGTATGACTATACTCATATAGGTCACGTTCGAAAATATATAAACGATGACGTGCTACGGCGAGTATTGGAGAGTAATGGATATGGAGTGCGTCATGTAATGAATATTACAGATGTGGGACACCTTGCATCAGATAGTGATGAAGGAGAGGATAAACTCGAAAAAGGCGCAAAGAAATTCGGTAAGAGTGTACTTGAAGTCGCACAGTTTTTTGAAAAAGATTTTTGGCAATCAATTGATGCTGTAAATATTAAGCGGCCAACCATCGTAGCGCGTGCCACTGAACATATCTCTGATCAGATTGAGTTAATCCAGATTCTTGAAGAGAAAGGTTTTACATATAAAACAAGGCAGGCAATATACTTTGATGTATCAAAATTCCCTGAGTACACCAAACTTTCTGGACAAAAGCTTGATGAAAAAAAAGTAGGAGTTCGTGAAGATGTAGTCGTAGATGCAAAAAAAAGAAATCCTCAAGACTTTGCTCTTTGGTTTTTTACTGTGGGAAGATTTGCTGACCACGCACTAAGATGGCAGTCACCGTGGGGAGAAGGGTTTCCTGGTTGGCACATTGAGTGTTCTGCCATGTCCATGAAATATCTCGGTGCAACGCTTGATATTCATACCGGTGGAATTGATCATATTCCGATACATCATACCAACGAAATTGCGCAGTCTGAAGCAGCGAGTGGAGTCGAGTTTGTAAAGTACTGGGTCCATCATGCTTTCTTGCTGGTAGATGATCATAAAATGTCCAAATCTAAAGAGAATTTTTATACTTTAGATGATTTACGTGAGAAAAATATTTCTCCAATGGCTTATAGATATCTTACATATCAGACACATTACAGAACCGAGATGAACTTTACCTGGAAAAGTCTTAGAGCAGCACAGCAAGCACTTGATCGTATTTATGAGATTGCACAGTCGTTCCCTAGTTCAGTTGGTTCCGGGTGTATTGATTATGATCGTGATTTTACAGAGGCTGTAAATACAGATTTGAATATGCCAAAAGCAGTAGCAGTACTATGGGAAATGCTTCGGTCTAAAAATGACGATAAAGATAAGGCAGCCTCATTGTATATGATGGATGAGATCTTAGGTTTACAAATTAAAGAGCAAGTAGAAGCAATGCGTACAGTACCTGAAGCTGTTCTAGAATTGGTAAAAGAAAGAGAAGAAATGCGTAGACAAAAACTATACTTACAATCTGATCAACTTAGAAAGAAAATAGAAGATATGGGATATGTAGTCAAAGACAGAGATGAAGGAAAAACACAGATCTTGAAGAAAGTTTGATAAAAATCAATATTATAAAGACTATTATTCTTCCCCAGTAGTTAGCTCAGGTTTTATGAAATGCAGTATTCGAGAAGCGGAGTAGCGGTCTTCTTCTTCCTCATCAGGAAACCCGACAACTAATATTTTTTCTCCCACTACAATCTGAGAAAATCCTGATTTTTGCATTCCGTCTTTGGAATCATACGAGCGAGTATTTGTTGATCGTTCAATATCTACGGTTACTTTTTTATTTTTTAATGTTGTAACTGTGATGGTGAATTCTTTGTTATCCACATCCGTTACAGTACCATTGATATATTCAGGAATAGATGTTGTGTAGGTTACAAATCTTGCAAGCAGGCGCTCTGTATCTTTATTAAACTGTCCTACAAATGAGAGTTTATCTCCTTTTTCAATATCTGAGATTCCAAAGGTTTTTGAGGATCCGATTGACTCTTGAAATTTCGTAAGTTCGTCAATATCGATAAATCTTTTCTTTCCGTGTATATCTTCTACCGTGATTTGAGTATTTGAAGTATCCTGTACAATACCGATAAATCCTCTTTTTTCTATTATATTAAGCTTTGATACCTTATCTGCGACCATCTCTTTAATTTTTTCAATTGTTTTCAGTTCTGCTGAGTCTGTAGCTTCAGATTTAGAAGTTGAGTTGTTGGTTGCAAAGACTGTTCCTGTTTGTACAGTAAGTAATAAGCTTAGAAGTGTAATAGCAAGTAATTTTTTCATAATTTTGGTTTAAAAGTCTTCTGCAACAAATGTAACTATTCTTGTATCCTCAGTTGTTTCGCCTGCTTCGTTCATAGCTCGCGCAACAATAATGTTGGTTCCTGCATTTATAGAAACTGTAGTAGAAAAGCTACCGTCATCCTTGGGTACCGCTACTACGTCATCCTGATTAGTTGAGATAACTACGGTGTTTCCCGGATTAGTAGTTCCTTTTACCGTGATTGTACGTTTGTCAGTAATTGATTCAGGTTCTGGCTCTGTAATTATAACATGAAATGAATTGGTATCGGTAGTCGGTTGAGAGGTTGGAAGTGTCTGTTCAGACGTTTGATTTGTTTCTTCAGTTTGTGGAGGGGTTTGGAGTGATTGATATACTAAATAACCAACTGTTGTAAGTACAAGTCCAATGATTACTGCTACAAAAACGATAATAAGGCGTTCCTTCATATCAACAGGGCAAGTGTCGTTTATCTTGAAATATCAACATTTCTGAAAATTACTGATTGCTTAGTAGGCATATATTAAATCAAAAGGAAAGACTTGTCAAGGAAGGTAGATTTTGATAGCATAAGAAGACAAATAAATATGGAAATTTCCAGACTCTCAGATACAAGTATCAAAATAAAAACTAAAACAGCGACACTTGTTGTAGATCCTGATGTTAAAACAGAAGCTGATGTTGTTCTTCATATTACTCCGTTTGAAAAAGGAGAGAGTCTCGTAATTAACAAACGAATCGTTATTGATGGGCCTGGAGATTATGAGGTAATGGATGTAGCAATCCAAGGAATTGACTACGGAAACTTTATGGGATATTCAATCGATGATGGAGTGTCCCGTGTATTAATTGCTCCTTCCTCTGCTATAGATAAAGTAAAAGACGAAGAGGGTTTTTCCGCACTAGTTATCAAGGCTGTTCAAGCAGTTGATTTAGAAAAAATATCATCATTTGTTCCTGATATCTGTATTGTTTTGGCCGACCCAATGCTTCTTGACCATGCAACTGAAGCAAAAAAGGTACAGAAAGTTAATGTAAGACGTATCGATGATTCTCTCAAAGGGCAGGTAGTAGTTTTGAGGAAAGAATAATAGTCTCTTAGTTAGCCGGTTTGTACTAGATCATCTTATATCGATAACAGACTACAGCAGCAGATAGCTAAACCTTCCTTGTACTTCTTGCCGGTAACAATGTAATATAAAGTACTATGGCTATTACCCGAATTCCACCTCATGATAATGATGCAGAACTTGCGGTTCTTGGCGCATTACTTATTGATAGAGAAGCGATAACTGTAGTCTCAGAACTAATTAAACCCGATAACTTTTACTCTGACATAAATCGAATGATCTATGAGGCTATGCTTTCACTTTGGGATGAACGTCAGCCCATCGATTTATTAACACTCACCAGTGTACTTAAAAAGAAAAAACAGCTTGAAAAAGTTGGCGGATCCGCATATCTTTCTTCACTGGCAAATGTTGTTCCTACAGCAGCAAATGTAGAACATTATGCTGGAATAGTACGCGAAAGATATGTAAGACGTTCTATGATTTCTCTAGGTGCGCAGATGACTGATAGCGCATTTGAAGAAGAAAAGCCTGCATCTGAGATCTTAGATTCTGCTGAGCAGAGCATATTCAGAATAAGTCAGGAGCACGTACAGCAAGGATTTATTCACATTAAAGAAACCCTAACAGAAAGTTTTGATAGGCTTGACATGTTACACAAAAGTGGAGGAAGATTTCGCGGTGTAGAAACAGGCTTCGTGGATCTGGATAATCTCTTATCAGGGATGCAGCCGTCTAACCTTCTTATACTAGCAGCTCGTCCTGGTACCGGAAAGACTGCTTTCGTAATTAACTCTTCGATGTTTGTTGCTTCTCAAAAAAACCCAGTAGCTATTTTTTCCTTGGAGATGAGTAAAGAAGAGTTAGTTGATCGTCTTTTGGTCTGTAAATCAGAAATTGATGCGTGGAAATTAAAAACCGGTAGGCTTAATGAAGAGGATTTTGAAAAATTATCACTTGCTATGGGTGAGTTAGCAGAATATCCTATTTTTATAGACGATACTCCGGGAATTTCTGTTGCCGAAATTCGTACAAAAGCCAGACGTCTACATTTGGAGCATGGGTTAAAAATGATTGTTATAGACTACATGCAGCTCGCAAATCCGGGAAAGAGACTTGAAAACCGAAATCAGGAGGTATCATACATATCTCAAAGTATGAAAAATCTTGCCCGTGAACTTAGGATTCCGGTATTAGCGCTATCTCAGCTGTCACGCGCCGTTGAGCATAGAGGAGGAGAGAAAAAACCTCAGCTAGCCGATCTTCGTGAATCAGGAGCAATCGAGCAGGATGCGGATGTAGTAATGTTTTTATACTCTCCTGATGAAGAAATGACACCACAGCGTATTGTCAGGGTTTTAGTTGCCAAACACAGAAACGGTCCGGTAGGAGAAAAGGAGCTCTTGTTCAAAGGCGACAAGATGAAATTTTATAATATTGAACACACCCATACGACTGAGGAAACCACTGTAACGATCGCTGCAAGTTAGAAATTTTTAAACTCCGTCCTTGATCCTGCAAATACTGTTTCATGAAACATATTCTTCCAAAAAAATTTTACGAGCGAGATACAATTACACTTGCAAAAGAGCTTTTGGGAAAAATTTTGGTTAGAAAGTTAGATGGAAATATCCTATCAGGAAAAATCGTCGAGACAGAGGCCTACTTACCATACGATGATCCCGCAGCGCATAACTTTGTCGGAAAAACAGCGCGAAATAGGGTGCTTTTTGGCGAAGCGGGACTAACCTACGTACATAGTATCCACAGGTATCATTGCATGGATATTACAGTTGAAGAGAGTGGAGTACCAGGTTCAGTTCTAATCCGTGCGCTTGAGCCAATAGAAGGGGTTAATCAAATGAAACTATTACGTAATTCGGAAAAGCTAACATCTTTGACATCTGGACCTGGGAAATTATGTCAGGCATTAAATATAACAAGAGCTTTGAACGGAGTTAATGTGACTAAACCTGAATCCCCAATTGTTTTATTAAATGCAGAAACTGTAAGTGAGATTACTGTTGCAGTAAGAGTAGGAATATCTAAAGCGATTGATTTGCCTCTTCGGTTTTACATAACCGGAAATCCGTTTGTGTCAAAAACATAATAAAAAATACTAACTTCTAAATATAATTTTACGTATTATTCTGCAGATTGAGTTGCAATCGGGGTAGTGGAGTTAGTGTAAATGAAGTTACGTGTAACCATTTCCTGCTCTTGGGACACGGTACTTTGCACTCTCAGATCAAATTTCTTGTTTCCACTAGGCATATCGTAGAGTGAGATAGAATTACTTGTATATTCTGACCACGAGCCATTATTAATTCGGTACGACCAGACTACAGAGCAGTAAGTATTATCATCATAACGAATAATTATATTTAAAGGATTTTCGTCAACTGTTTGCCCTTCCTGAGGGTAGGAAATTGATATTGGTCCAATCTCTTTTTTACAAGTCTCTGGGTCTTGTTTTTTCTCTGTTGCGCTTGTTTGAGGTGGGTTATTTTTTGACGGAACTTCACGTAAAATAATCTCCTGCTTTGATGGCTCAGTTGGAGCGGGATCTTTTTTAGAGTTTAGGTTATTTAGATTGGTAATAAGTACGGTAATTAAGACAGGTACTGTTAACATCGCAGTTATTACCTCTATATATACTTTGCGCTCAGGTGCTTGCCTAAGCCATTTTTTAAATTTCTTGATAATTCGCATATTGAGCAGAGTAAATAGTTAAGTATTATTGTAGCAAAAAAAGGATTATAACATAGTAGAAAATAAAGTAAATAGGTATAAAGATCAAGCAAGTGCGCTTGCTGAAGAGTGCCGAGAGAGGGACTCGAACCCTCATGACGTGTGAGCGTCACAGGTTTTTGAGACCTGCGTGTCTACCATTCCACCACCTCGGCGTGCTTAACTGAGTCTGAGCATAATTATAGCATTCATCGGGTTGATTTTCATTGGTTTTGCACCTAAAATAAGGGATATGCAATTTGAGACCACTACCAATACATTAGGGAGTATATCAGCCGATTTTGTGGTAATTTACGCATTTGAAGGTAAAGATTCTTATATTTTATCAGAGGAGGTAAAAACCCTACCTGAGCAACTTCAAGATCAGATTAACGAGCAGTTGAAACTGGATCAATTTAAAGGTAAAGAAGGCGATATTGAGTTTGTTTTTACACATATGTCTATCTTGGCACCCCGAGTAGGTGTAGTAGGCCTAGGCAAAAAGTCAGATGTTACTCCACATACTTTGAGAAAAACAATAGCCCGTGTAGCTAAGAGAGCTAATAAATCTGTAAATTCGTTGGCAACGTCGATTGTTAATGAAATTAAAATTGATCCAGAATTACAAGCTCAAGTTTTGGTAGAAGGAGTAGAAATGGGAATGTATTCTTTTGAGAGTTATAAGAAAAAAGACCCTTCACATAAAGATTTGGAGTTGATGACCGTCTCAATTAACAATAGTTCTGTAAAGACTAAAGTTTCAAGAGGACTCGCAACAGGACATGCTTATTTTCTTGCAACTAAAATGGCAAGAGACTTGGTAAATGAGCAGGCTGCAGTTGCAAATCCCACACTACTTGCTAGGGTAGCAGAAGAGATTGCAAATCAGAACCCGCAGATTAGTTGTAAAGTATATGAAAAAAAACAGCTTGAAGAAATGGGGGCGTTTGCATTTTTAGGTATTGCAAGAGGGTCTGATACGCCGCCTAAGTTTATTGTACTTGAATACCAGCCGACTGCAAAATCTAAAAAAACGGTTGCGCTGGTAGGCAAAGGTATTACATTTGATACAGGAGGAGTTAACGCGAAGCCTGAGGGGTATATGACGACCATGAAACAGGATATGGCGGGAGCAGCCTCTGTCCTAGGAGTGTTTTCAGCATTAAATATTGTAAAGCCTTCGTTTAGAGTTCTGGGTATAATCGCTGCAACTCCTAATATGATCTCCGGAAGATCAATCGTTCCTGGAGATGTGGTTAGGGCAATGAACGGAAAGTCGATTGAGATTTTGCATACTGATGCTGAGGGGAGGGTCACGCTTGCTGACAGTCTGTCATATGCAGTTAAGCAGAAATCTACCGAAATTATAGATATAGCAACACTTACAGGCGCTTGTATGGTAGGACTTGGTACAGAAATTGCTGGTATGATGGGTAACGATCAGGATCTGAAAGATAATCTCAAAAAAGCAGCCGAAATTACCGGCGAAAAACTATGGGAACTACCGTTACCAGAAGAGTATAAAGATCTTAATAAAAGTGAGGTTGCTGACGTGTCTAATTTGCCATCCAGTAGATTCGGAGGCGCGATTACTGCCGGTTTATTCTTGCAGGAGTTTGTTGATAAGACGCCGTGGGTACATTTAGATATTGCTGGGCCTGCTTTCGCTGAGAAAGAGTCCATCTTCGGACAAAAAGGGGGAACAGGTTTTGGGGTGAGATTGATGTTACAATATTTAAGAAGCAGCAAATCATAAAAGATAAAAGTAAAAAATATGATAGGAGTACAAGATTTACGAGCAGGAACAACATTTGAAGAAGATGGACAAATCTATGTTGTCCTTTCCTACGAACATATAAAAATGGGGAGAGGATCAGCGAATATTAAGGTGAAAGTCCGTAATCTTCGTACGGGCTCGATAACAGAAAAAGGGTTTACTAGTGGAGCACAAGTTCATCCTGCACGGTTACAAAATAAAGAATACCAATTTTTATACCACGATGGAGAGGTAGCTTACTTTATGGATCCGGAGTCTTATGAACAAAAAGAAGTAGCGCTTAAAAAATTAGCTGGAAACGAATATCTTCAGGAGGGTAGTACTGTAGTACTCAGTTTGTTCGAAGATGAGCCTCTGGCTCTTCAGTTACCGCCAAAAATTACTTTACGAATCAAAGATACAGCTCCGGGTGTTAAAGGTAACTCAGCAAGTAACGTATATAAAGACGCTACTCTTGAAAATGGGATGAGTATACGCGTTCCATTATTTATCAATACCGGTGACGAAGTGGTCGTTGATACCAGGGACGGAAGTTACACTAAACGTGCTTAGAAAGAACATACTCATTATTTCTAAGTGTTTTTGCGCATGAAACATAAATTGCTTACCTCTTTTTTTAATACCCTTCGTCCTTTATTACTTTCTCGTTCGTTTACCATATTTATCCTTTCCGTTCTTTTTACTCAAATCTCATTCAATATGATGTATGCAGGTTTTATCTTTCGTGTCTTTTCACTTACTACATCGTCTTTTTCAGTTTCCATGCTTATACTAATTATTTTGATTCCTCAGGTATTATTAAGTTTTATAGGTGGGATTGTAGCGGATCTGAAAAATAAAAAAAATATCTTGATTATAGGAAATATTTTACGAGCGCTTATGGTTCTTCCTTTAATCGGTAATGCAGACTCGATTGTTTTGGTTTATTTAGTGGCATTAGGTGTATCAATTATCACCCAATTCTATGTTCCAGCAGAAACTCCACTTATTCCTTACTTGGTTGATAAGAAAAATTTGCTTACCGCGAACTCAGTTTTTGGTATATGTCTATTCGGATCAACGCTTATTGGATATATACTTGCAGGACCGATTATTCAACACTTCTCCCATATGGGTTTATTTATTCTTATCGGAGTTTTTTATGCAATGGCTTCATTTTTGGCTGCATTTATTCCTGATAAAACAGGTGGGGTAGCTGTCATGGACTACTCATCCAGATTAGTGCGACAATCTTTAAAAGAGGAAATTTATAACTTGTTTACTTTATTACGGTATACAAGAGAAGCGGGTAATAGCTTTTTTCTTTTAGCTTTTTCTCAAGTGGTCATTTTGATACTGGCAAATGTAGTTCCGAGCTACGCTGAACATATTTTGCAAGTTGCGGTTGAAGATCTTTCTCTGCTAGTATTTGCTCCGGCAGCCTTGGGGATGATTCTATCAGCATTACTGATTGCAAGTGTGTTCCGGGAAAAAGATAAGAATCACTTGATGAATATCGGTGTTTTTATGTCGGGAATTGTTTTAATTTGCTTTCCAGGCGTTTCATATATTACTGATGTAGCAGTAATCCAGACATTAAATTCTTTACCATATCTTGAAGTGACAGCAGCTACACTCGTTCCGATATTAGCATTTTTAGCAGGATTTGCTAATTCATTTATTTTCGTTCCCAGTCAAACTTTTATTCAGGAGCTTGTTCCCGCATCATCAAGGTCAAAAATTTTTGGTTTGCTTTTTGGACTAATCGGGGCAGTATCTCTCATTCCTGTTATTATAAGCGGTGGAGCAGCAGATGTTTTTGGTGTCAGAACTGTATTGTTATTGCTTGGATGTATAATAATAGTAATCGGAGTGATTAGAATTAAATATTTATGATCGAATTTACTTTAATAATAATTGCATTAATTTTTTCCATGTTTTTGCTTTTTAATCTTGCAAAAAATGATTTTGTGCTGCTGCGAAAAAACGTATCGCTTCATGAATTGTTTGATGCAGCGATTCTGAGTATGGCTGTGGGATTATTATTTGCGCGAATTTTCTTTGTTATTGATATGCAAGAATATAGCTGGTTTCATCCTTTTCGATTCTTCCACTTAGTTAAGGTTCCAGGGTTATCTTTATATGGATTTTTCGTTGGAGTAATACCTGCTTTGTATTTATTGCTTCGTCGGAAAAAGGTGCTTCACAGAGTATATGATATTCTTTTTATCTCTTTGTTACCTCTTTTTGTCGTAACTCTTGTAACGCGTAGTTACTCATTAGGAGTTCCTAGTTTATTTGTACAAATAGGATTGGCAGTAGCTGCTATTGCCATAATAGGAATATTCACTACTTTTTTTCATAACTACACTCTTCGTGATGGTAGCCTTGCTTTAATAATATTTATGTTATTATCGGTTGATCTTTTGTTGAAGGGATTTCTAGATTCCCATCAGGATCTGTTATTTATGCTATCACTTTCTCAGATTTTTTCGGTAGTGTTGTTTATTGTTAGCGTTGCATTGCTGATGCAGAATCAAGGAATTTTTCCTTTTAAAAAGAAGTAACATGTACGAAAATCTTCAAGTTCCTACAGTAATTTTTGAAAACAATGATCTGATGGTTGTAAATAAACCATATGGAATGGTTGTAAATAGAGCAGATACAACAAGACATATGATCACCTTACAGGACTGGATAGAGTCTGAATTTAAGTTTCATGATTTACAGTTAACTAGTGACAAAGAATCCGATTTTTATAAAAGAGCAGGTATTGTACATAGAATAGATAAAGAGACATCAGGAGCGTTAATCGTTGCAAAAAATGAAGAAGTTTTTATCAATCTTCAGGCCCAATTTAAAGAAAAAACGGTTGAGAAAATGTATATTGCCCTTTGTCATGGAAAAGTTACCCCGCCAGAAGGAACAATAGATGTACCAGTGGGTAGACTTCCTTGGAATCGTAAAAAATTTGGAGTAATCGCTGAAGGACGTCAGTCTGTTACTGACTATAAAGTAGAGAAGACATATACATCAATGAACAAAGAAACTTTATCACTTGTACAAGCATTTCCCCAAACAGGGCGTACACACCAAATACGTGTTCATATGAGATATCTCGGATTTCCAATCTTCGGTGATTTTTTGTATGCAGGGAGAAAAATTAGTAGAAGAGATAGAAAATACTTAAATCGTCATTTTTTGCATGCTGCGCAGATAGTATTTACAAACCCTTCAGATGGTAAAAGGGTCACAGCTAAAGCAGAATTACCTAAAGAATTGGTTGATTTTCTTTCTCTCCTTGACTAAACTGAAGAAGGAATTAGAGTAAAACCTACCCCCCTCACTTAGATGATAAAGCGTGTTTTACGTGCATTAAAAGATAAAAAAGCGAGTAACGGATTATACCTTATTGTTTTTTTCGTTATATTCTTTGTGCTGATTTTGACTGCACTTATCTTAAAAGGCATTAATCTATATCAATCATCACACTTTAAAACTGACAATTACACAATTCTCGTTTCTGCAGATGAACCACATATCCTACGATTAGATACTCAGCGGAATACACTATCTATACTTCATATAAAAGAGGGCGACATTGATCCAAGTAACGTTACAAAAGCGGGAATCAGTTCCTCAGTTCCTTTACAGGCAAGTATTCATTTAAAAAATACTGAAATTGAGGATATCAGTTCTATCCTCTCAGTTTCGCAAATGTTGAGACTTATGCTTCAAGGAAACCTTGTTCTTAATCGAATTAATGAGTTTGATCTAATCAAGTTTGTGTACGCTGCGGCAAGAGTACCTGATGATAGTATAACTAGAAAAGAAATCAACAATTATCTGGAGTCGGAGTCTGATCAAGTCTTGGCACAAATTAAAGGTGAGTTATATGAGCTTTTTCGTGATCCTAATATAATTAATGAGCGTGTTAGTATTGAAGTAGTTAACGCAACCTCCGTAAGCGGACTTGCAACAGCGGTAGGTCAAATGCTTGAAAACGGTGGATATAATGTAGTTGCAATACGATCAGGAGATCAGAGTAGGTCTATTATTCAGACTGATATTTCTGACTCCGTAACGCTTTACCAGATTCAGCAAATTTTTCCATATCCATTATCTGGCGCAGAAAGGAACTCAGTTGCTGATATACGAATAGTAATAAGTAACGATTCGATAGAAGAGTAGTATAATACTAGTATGGTTATAGCAGTAATTTTTGGATTATTTTTTATAGCATTTATACTTTCGTGTCTATCTTTAAAGAGAGAGATGAAAAAGCGTCGAAGAGCTTCTAATATCGGTACTAAAACACACGGAGAGAAAGTTCTATTTAAAAAGTAAGTATTACCGTGAGCGAGAAGCTCTGGTTGAAGTGGAAACTTGAGTGGCAATAAATGATGGTTGGTTTTTAAACTTTACTGCTTTTTTAACTTCCTTTATAAAAACGACTACACTTTTTTCATCTACTGCTTTAATACATGCTTTGTATTCATTTCCTCCTTGAATAAAGTCCGTTAGCCTCATTCCTATACTGTCAGGGAGCATTCCGATATAAGTTTTATCTTGGTTTTGAATTTGAATTTTTGATCTTTTAGGTACAAGCTGAACTTCTTCGCCGGTCTGAAGTGTAGAGATCGTTTTTTTATCTGCAATATTCTTAAGTTCTACTGTCTTTGTTTTTCCAGCTTCTTCGATATACAATTCGTTAATATTGATACCAATATTGCGGACTGTGCTTGCAGTTGATCCGTTTGGAGTAGAGTAACTCTCTGTTTTTTTTAAATTTTTCAGAGCGATAGGATTTGTCGGATCCTGTTCAAGAACTTGCTCATAAATCTTTTGTGCTTCTTTGACTTTAGATGCTTGCATATAAGCATATCCCAGACGATTTAGAGTACCAATATCATTAGGGTTTTCCGAAATTATTTGCAAGTTTGCCTCGATTGCTTGATCCCATTTGTTTTCGAGTGCATATTTGATTGCGATATCTTTTAGAGGAGACGCCATGTGTTTCTAAGTTAGCTTGTCATTATTGACAATATACACGTGATAATCATTCTAGGTAATTTTGTTGAAAATGTCAAGGACGACACGGTATAATAAGTCGCAAGCTTATTGTTCGTTTCTTATAACTGTTAACAATGAGCACTAGATTATGAGTGGACATAGTAAGTGGTCAACAATTAAACGTCAGAAAGGTGCGGCAGATGCCAAGCGAGGGCAGGCTTTCACCAAGCTTTCAAATGCAATTACACTTGCTGTAAAGCAGGGTGGAGGTATTGCAGACCCTGATAGTAACTTCAAGCTTCGGTTGGCAATTGACAGAGCTCGTTCAATGAATATGCCCAAAGATAATATTGAACGTGCTATAGATAGGGCAAAAGCAGGGTCTAAGGAAGCATTCGATGAAGTAGTGTATGAAGGGTTTGCTCCAGGTGGAGTAGCAATCATAGTAGAAGCAGCAACTAATAATAAAAACCGCACAACCTCTGAAGTTAAAAATTTAATTGAAAAAAATCAGGGATCAATGGGAAGTCAAGGTTCCGTAAATTATTTATTTACTCGTAGAGGAGAGTTGATAGTACCAAAAAATGGGAAATCAGCAGATGATATTATGATGGTCGCCCTGGATGAGGGGTTGGAAGATATTGAAGAGGAAGACGAAGTCTTTTTTCTTTATACTTCACCCGAGAATTTAATGAGAGTAAAAAATGTGATCGAATCAGCTGGTTATACAACAGAAAATGCAGAACTTGTATACAAACCTTCTACAACTGTTGAGCTGGATGAGGAGACTTACAAGAAAGTAGAGAGTTTGATGAATAAAATAGAGGAGCATGATGATGTACAAAAAGTGTATAGTAACGTAGCGTGATACAATAGTTAAAGAAAATATCATTTATCAGATTAAACATCATCATAAGTAATGAAACTGCTTTCTCCCATATTAAAACTTTCTAAAAGACAAAAGTTAGTATTTGCAACAATTTTTCTAACAATTTGTTTGTTAGCTACTGAAGTTTTCTCAGGAGTGAACCATATTTATATCGGATTTGCTCTCTCTATTCTTACGACTGTTGTAATGTACTTGATACTCAGAAAAGACCTATCGGGATCATTTCATTACCCACTTTTTGTGCTACCGTTTTTCTATACATTATCAGTGAGTATTTTTTATCTTCTGATTCCATCAAGGCTTCTCTCAATTATACTTTTAACGATATTCTATGCATTCGGTCTGTACTCTTTGTTTTTGACACAGAATATCTTTGCCGTTTCTAGCGTAAAAACAATTAATTTATTGCGTAGTGCACGAATTGTTTCGTTTGTAATCACGGTACTTGTACACTTTTTAATAGTCAATATTATTTTTTCACTTCGTCTTCCTGTATACATTACACCTATACTAATTGGTGTGACAGTAGGGTTACTTAACATGCAGTCACTGTGGGTATATGTTTTAGAAAAATCACAGATCAAGGAGTTAATAACATATTCAGTAGTTATTGGGTTCTTGCTTATGCAGTTATCATTCATTCTTACAATCTGGCCAATTGACGCATCTATATATTCTATTTTTCTAACCGGAATATTTTATACTTACTCAGGTCTTTCTCATGCGTGGTTTGAAAAGAGATTGTTCAAAGGCGTATTGTGGGAGTATGTATGGGTAGGTTTTTTATCAGTATTTATTCTTCTCGTGTTTGCCCGCTGGGGAATTTAGCGCACAAATGTGCAATGTTAAATTAACTTCATATATCAGAGGAAATCAGGTTTCTATAAGTCAAAGTAGAGTGGATAGAAAAATTCGAGGCTAATTGAGGCTAAATTTTGGTATTTTTTCATGTCTGTGGCTAAATTGTATAGAAAATTGGAAATATAGAAAGTTTTTCGCAGAAATTAAAGCAATAATTTAGTGATTAGCTTCAAGAAAGTAGAGCAAGAAATAAATATTAATAGATTAAAAGTAGAGGAGATTAGCCTCAAATGATATAGTTAGATATAGTAGAGCGGCCTATAATATTAGGCCTATAATAAGCAAATAGCTTTTCACAGAGCAGTGTGGATAACTTTTCACGGAATTCTTACAATTGTTTAGCCACAAATTAAGCATTAAATGCGTAAATTTCAATAAAAACGAAAAAAAACCGAAACATCATTCACGAGCCGCTTCACTCTAGAGTAGTAGTACCTGTGAGCTTAGTTTTATATGTAATGAATCTGGTTTAGGCATATAAAGAACAATGAATCACAATGTTTACGACTATTTTGAGGCTAGTGCTCTAGAGCGACTAGAAGAGAAATAATATGTCGCACAATAATACTTTTGCGACATTTGGGGAAGTGGTCAGGCTAGACGAATTCTCATTATTTCAGGTATATCAATCTGCAAATTTCAAAAACATTTTTTATTTCTCTTTTATGCCTAGTTGAGCTTGGTCTGCTTGACTGGGCTTATAGCTTATTTTTAGCCTCAGATACTCCCCCATACATTTTGCGACATAGAATTACCTTTGCACAGGTATTATAGTGTCAGAAAAGGCACTTTATAAACTTTTTAACTTAAAATACTTTATAAACTCGTATCTTGGATGACCTACCATACGTCTCATTTATTTCAGGGGCCTAAAATCGCATTCTAGAGGGGCTAATTTGAGGCTAAATTTCAGATCATTTATAATCCGCAAAACCTCATATTTTAGTACATGTTTAGAGTCTTTTACCGTTAGTAATTATTGATTTCTAATCAATCCGTCAGCTAACGGACTAATTTCAAATTTTATATTTTAAATAAACATCCAGTTTCAAATTAAAAATAAAAGATAAACAGGTTAACAACCAAAACATCAATTAATAATAGCTAGTAACTAATTCCTAATTATTAATGTCTAATTACTAATTTCAATGTAGGTCGAATATTTTTACAATGTCGCATAATATAAGTACTGAGACTAATTCAAATATGTGCACATTCCACTTCTGAGTAATAAAGTAGGGTGCAAAAATAATTACTATTTTTAAGATGCTTCACTACTTTTTAAACTAACTGAGATATGTTTAAATTATATGTCGCACATTCTTGCATACTCTACTCGTTTCTGCTTTACTATAGTTAGGAATTAGTAACTACTCTGCTCTATGGAGAAGAAGCTTGATAAATTAATTGATCAATACTTGGAATATCTTGAGATTGAGCGTAATTGCTCAAAGCTAACTGTCCGCAATTACCGCTTTTACCTTTTTCGCTTTAAAGAATGGTTCTCCAGAACTCACCCTGATGCGGTAATTGAGGATGTTACAAGCGATGTAATAAGAAAATTCAGAGTATTTTTATCTAACTACGAAGATGATAAAGGTATCACTCTCAAGCGTGTAACTCAGTCATATCACATTATCGCGTTGCGGTCCTTCCTTCGTTACTTAGTGCGTAATGATTATGATACACTTGCGCCTGAAAAAATAGATTTACCAAAAGGTGAGTCACAATCACTTAAGTTTTTAGAAAAAGATCATCTTGATGAGTTGTTTGCTGCAGTCGACACTGATGATGAGCGTGGTTTGCGTGATCGGGCTATGCTGGAATTGCTCTTTTCTACAGGACTCCGTGTCTCAGAGTTGGTAAAACTAAATCGGGATCAGCTAAACTTTGAGACCAGAGAATTTGGGGTAGTTGGTAAAGGAAGTAAGCTTAGAATTGTATTTATGTCTGACTCAGCAGTATTCTGGGTTCAAAAATATCTTGAGTCTCGTACTGATAAGTTTAAGCCATTATTTATAAGGTACGCACGTGAAATTGATTACGAAAATGAAGGAGAAAAGATGAGGCTGACAACCCGCAGTGTTGAGAGAACGGTAAAAAAATATGTCAAAAAATCCCGCATCCCGGTAGACGCAACTCCTCATACAATGAGGCATAGTTTTGCGACAGATCTACTCTCAAATGGAGCTGATCTTCGTAGTGTTCAAGAAATGCTTGGTCATAAAAATATATCTACAACCCAGATTTATACACACGTTACAAATCCTAAACTAAAAGAAGTACACAAGAAATTTCACCAGGGAAATAAAAGGTAAGCTCATGTCAAGACCTTGAATTATATTCTTTAACCTTCTACGATATGTATACATCCTAATTAGAAATTAGGTAAATTAGTAATTAGAAATTCTCTGCCTGCCTATGCTAGCTGTTGAGTATAAAGATTGCCTTGACTATATAGAAAATTACTGGTCCCGTATCGTAAAGGATCCCAAAGAGGTTCCTGCTGGAAACGGATTTATAAAATTGCCTCGAAGGTATATAACCCCCAATGATAAGAAGTTCTCATATTTGTTCTATTGGGATTCTTATTTTATGTTTCGTGGTCTTATAGGCAATGAAAAAACTGACATCATGAAGGATGTCGTTGATAACTATGTGTATATGCTTAAGAGGTACGGTATTATTCCTAACTTTAATTCTCATGCCTCTACGAACCGATCTCAACCTCCGTTTTTTACCTCTATGATCTTTGACGTTTTTAACGAGACACGTGGTAAAAAGACACTTGCTTCGCGAATGGAATGGGCAAAGTGGGAGTATGAACATGTGTGGATTGATAAAGGAAATCACTATAACCATAGTGTTGATGGATTTGGCCTAAGTAAATATGGAGATCGAGATGTGGGTTATGCTCATAGCTCAGAGCTGGAATCGGGATGGGATTTTACTTCACGTTTTTATAATAGGTGTAATGAATTCTTGCCAATTGATCTTAACTGTTATCTTTACAAGTATGAGTTAGACTTTGCTCGAACTGCTGAAATTATAGGTAAAAAGTCAGAACAAAAGCTGTGGTTAACCAGAGCACAAAAGCGCAGGAAAGATATCTCAAAATACATGTGGAACGAAGAAAAAGGCTTTTTCTTTGATTATGATTTCGTGCGCGGAAAGCAAAGCAGATTTTACTCTCTGGCAAGCTATTCCGTCTTATGGGCGGGTTTAGCTACAGCAAAACAGGCACTAAGGATGATGATGAATCTAGAAAAATTTGAAACCGATTTTGGATTGTTGATTACTGACAAGGAGTCTCTCTCTCCTGAGTTACTTGCAGGTATTGAGAACGAGGATTATAATCACGCGCTGGTTGAATCAATAAAACCAAAACAATGGGATTACCCCAATATTTGGCCTCCAGTTGAATACCTTGCCGTGATTGGAATGCTGAGATATGGATACTTAGATGAAGCCAAAAGAATAATGCGTAAATATCTTAAAAGCGAAGCAAGCATCTTCAGAAAACATGGTAACTTCTTTGAAAAAAGAAATGGAGTTAATGGTGATATATCAGAAAGTTATCATTATGCAAATCAGGGAGGCTTTGGATGGACAAATGCGATATTTTATAGATATGTACAGATACTGGATGAGATGGAAAAAAACGGAGACGACTCGATTTATACTTTTCCCATGTCAGATATTCCACCTTTTCAGCTTTCTGTGCTGTATTAAATTTTTTCAGCTTTGAGGATTTTTAAATAGTTTTGGTTTGATTATAAAGTACGGCAGAATTCCAAGCGCATTTACTCCTGCCGCAAGAAAGAATACGACTGAGAATCCATAGTTATCAGCTATTAGTCCTCCTATTGCAGCTGAAAATGCCATTCCTAAAAATACCGCTGCATCGTGTATTCCCCACTCGCTTGTTTCTCTCTTTTTATCTAAATGTGTTGAGAAAAAAGCATTTTTAATAGGTGTAGAAACTCCGAGTCCAATCCCTTTAATAGCATAGAAAAAGTATATTGGAAAAACAGTTGTAGTGAATGCAAAGCCTATATACGAGATTGTGATAAGCGAAGTCCCCAGTACGATTAGCTTAATTTTTTTCTTGTCTGAATATTTTACCGCAAGCTCGCCAATTATTAGTTCAAATATGACTCTAGCTACCAAGTACACACTAAAACCGGTTGCTGCAACACTGACGCTTCCCCCCACTACTCTAGTAGCTGCGAAAACAGCAAAAATAGGCATTATAAAGTTCATTGCAGACCAGACAAATGTTTCTGAAAGAATAAAGTATTTAATTATTGGATTAATAGCAAAGTGGGTAGGTCTATGTCCGAGGAAAGATTCTTTTAGCATATTTACATTGTAATATAAATTAGTTATTAGTTGTTAAAATTTATTTCTTTATCTTTTTCTACCTCCAAAAACTAAGTTAGTTGCGTCTCCTTTTACTCCAATTCCTACATGAGTCCATTCAGATTTCAACTGACTTTCGTTATGCGATGAGGAGCTCCCATAAATATTTTCTATGAGGTTTTTCGCGTCTTCCCAGTTTCCGTAACTTGAGTTCTCGCCAAGTGCATTAAAGCCCATCTGTTCAAAGCCATTATCATCTAATAGTGTCTGAAATCCTGCATGATTATCCATACTTCCGGCTGAGGCAAAACTATCTGCTCTACTCTGAGAGAATGTCTGCAACTTTGGGTCAGTTTGCAATGGACCAATCCCGTTTTTTTGTCTATAGTTGTTTAACGCTTTCAGTATCTCTTCTTGTATAGAGGGAGGTTGTATATCAGTGGTAGGTGCTTGTGTTGGTGTTAAATGTAGACTATTCGTAGAGGTTGGAGTTATAGTCGGTGAAATAGAAATTTTTACTGAGGTAGGCGTAGCAGTTGCTGAAGCGGTAGGTGATAGTTTCGTTTCAATTCCCTGAACTTGCTGTAGTGCGTATGCTTTGGGTGCTGCAGTTTCTTCGTTTAAAAAATTAACGTACTTTACTATGATTACTCCGAAAACAATATAAAAAGTGACACAAAGAATACCAGATATAATCAGTTCTTTTTTCCCTCGGGCAGAAACTCTCACAAACTCAGTGTAGCACAAAACGCATCAAACAACTACTTAAGTGTATTGATATTTTGGTGTCGTTTTCCAGATATGTAAAGGATTTATTGTAAAAATCTATATCTGATGGAGAGGGTTATAGCCTGCTTGACTCAAAAAATACTGTTAGTGTATAGTCATAATAGTGTAAGAGAATTGTAAATCCCTCTATGAGTATTACGTATGTTCCCTACCCTAAATATTATTCTGACCGATGGAATTATTCGATAAATGCGGAAACTGTATTGTCAAAATACATTCTCCAAATGCAGGTTCCAGAATCTATTCTAACAACTGCTTCACTCCCGGCAACTCATATGATTATTTCGAAACTTGAGCCTCGAATTCTTAAGTCTAAATGTTTTAATAATAAACATTTACCGTTTAATCAAGAAGTAAAAAAAACAGAAACAGCTCATTTATTCGAGCATATTTTGCTTGAGTATCTCTGTCAGGAGCATATTAAGTCAGGTGTTAAATCTGCAAAATTTTCTGGCTGGACAAGCTGGAACTGGAAGAAAGATGAAAGAGGAGTGTTCCACATAAAGATATCAGGAAACAAAACTGACGATACTCAGTTCGCCCGAGCTGTTTCCCGCTCTGTGATGTTATTTGAAACAATTTTATCGATGAACCTGAATCTAATAAATTCCAAACAGATAGGTTTAGACTATCTGTTTGTAAAACGAATGCATGAATAATATGCTAGGCTACGTGTTATGCACGTCCGCCTTTCCTACCTGCAATCCTAGCCCTTTCAGGATCGTTCTTGAAGTTACCAGTGCTCGCACGTCCACCTTTGCTTCCGATCTCAGAGTAAAATTTTGAATCGTGAGACCGTGCAGTAGCCATACCGCCTTTTTGCCCTGCCTTTTTGTGACCTTCTGGATCACCGTGCCATCCTCGACCTTTTGATGCTGCCATACAATACACCTCCTTCTTTTAGTTTGTAGATTATCGTCTACAACTAAAACTTATTAATTAACATTACCAACCATGCTTTATAAAAGCATATGGTGCAAGTAAGAAATTGGAAAGACCATAAAGTAGCGTATAGAGGGTTTATGGGTTTAGGGTACAGCGGTTAGTTAATATAAATTAATTGAGAGACAATATGCATTAGAATCTGAGCGCTAGAAGTTTTTTTACAAGGGGTTTTTTACAAGGTTGAACCTTTACTAGGCATGAGATAAAACGATTCAAGGATCAACCTTTACAATTGACAACCTTTACAATTGAATAGAAACAATTAACCTTTAACCCCGTTTGGCGGGGCAAGCTATAAACCATGAGCTATGAACCATGAACAATGAACCATGAACAATGAACCATGAACAATGAACCAACAGACATTAACTTTGTTCTATTCTTTGTAATTGAGCTGCTTGCAGAACATTCTGCAGTAGAAACGTGAGATTTAAGGGTCCTACTCCCCCAGGAGTAGGTGTATACACTGCTCCACTCTGTTTTGCGTCTCTATTTGTGAAATCGCCGCGAATTTTGTTGCCTTCTTTTCTAATACCAACCCCAATCAGTACCTGATCTTTGTGCATTTGATCTTCTGATACTACTTGTTTGCCTGCACAGCTAATTACTATGTCAGATTCCTTGATAATTTTTTCAGGCTGTTTTGTTTTACTATCTATCACGTTTACATCTCCTCCTACAGTCTGCAACCCTTTTATAGTTGGCGCACCAGCTGTCTCACCTTTACCTATCACAGTGATCTTTTTGCCTTTGAGGTACGACTGTAAGGAGTCTTCATAATTGGTTGATATATACTCTAGGATATATTTTACTGCGAGCCAGACTGGGACTTCGTAGGGTGAATCGGGTCTAAAACCATCTACATCTTTTTGAGGTTGAATGGCCTCGATTACTTGCTTTTTGTCAATATTTTCAGGCAGAGGTCGTTGTACTATGATTCCGTGAGTATGCTTGTCAGCGTTTAATAAATCTATAGCATTGACTACCCCTTGTGTAGTTGAGTCTTTAAGATTATATACGCTTGCTTTAATTGAGAGTTTTTCTGCCCATTTCAGTTTTTGGTTAACGTAAGTTTGCCAACTCTCTTCTGTGCCGAGTGTAATAATCGCCAGATGAGGAGCTATGCCATTTGAAGTAAGTTTTTGAGCCTCGGCTTTTATAAGAGGGCGGATTTGGTCTGCAAGTTGGTTTCCTGATATTTCCATCAGGATATTATACCATTAAAAGAAATTAGAAATTAAGAAAGGTCTACTCTTCTTCTTGCTCAGTAACGCAGGTTGCGGCGGCTACTTTATCGTCTTTTTTAGAAAATCTCATGAGTATTACTCCCTGAGCGTTACGTGAAAGAAGCGGTATGGAGTCAATCGCAATTTTGACAACCTGACCTTTTTGAGAAGTCATTATGATCTCTTTTCCATCTGCAGGTAGAACTGCTGAGTATACAATTTTTCCTGTTTTATCATTGATATTTGCAACTCTTACACCCTGTCCTCCTCTGTTCTGGTTTTTAAATGCATCAACGCGTGTTTTCTTGCCGAGTCCATTTTCGGCAATGACTAGTAGGCTGGCTGCCTTGTCAGCGCTAGATATAACATCTACTCCTACAACCATGTCATCGCCTATTAGTTTTATACCTCGTACACCCATGCTTGACCTGCCGGTCGCACGAATTTGAGTTTCATTGAAACAAATAATCTTACCGTTGGCGGTTACTAACAGTACTTCATCATTTCCGCTGGTGAACCTTGCCCAAGTGAGGCTGTCAGTGTCAGCAATTTTAATGGCTATAATTCCATTTTTGCGTATATTCGCAAACTCTGTCAGTTTAGTTTTTTTGACTTCACCCTTCCGTGTAGCAAGCATTACGTATTCTTTTTCTTCTTTTTGCTGCGGATTATATGTAAGTATTGAGCTGATTGTCTCACCCGACTCTGTATTTAAAAGATTGGCAATTGCCTGACCTTTGGCAATACGTGAGCTTTCAGGAATCTCAAACACTCTTGTCTGATAAACTTTCCCTTTGTTAGTGAAAAAGAGGATGTACTCATGAGTCTGAGAGAAAAGGATGTGATCTATTATGTCATCTTCTTTTGTAGTCATGCCCATAACGCCTTTTCCTCCTCGTTTTTGGGTTTTAAATGATGCCATACTCTGTCGTTTGACGTACCCTGTTTTAGTGACGGTGATCACTGTAGGTTCATTCTGTATTAAGTCTTCATCAGAAAATTCATCTGCTTTAGAGCTAAATACGCGAGTTCTTCTTTCATCTCCGTATTCTTTCTTGATTTCTTTTATCTCATCTTTAATTACAGCAAGCATCTTTAATGGATCGCCAAGAATTGATAAAAGATAATCAATAATTGCTTTTACACTCTTCCACTCTTCTTCAAGTTTTTGCCGTTCAAGCGCAGCTAGTCTTCGAAGTTGCATGTCTAAAATCGCGATTGCTTGAATGTCGGTGAGTTTATATTTTTCCATCAGGTTAGTACGAGCTTCATCTGCACTTTTTGAGTTGCGGATCAGCTGGATAACTGCGTCGATATCGTTAACAGCAATAAGCAGTCCGTCCAAGATATGTAATCTGGCTTGTGCTTGACGAAGCTCAAATTGTGATCGTCGTGTTACAACATCAAATCGGTGCTTTATATACTCTTCAAGTATAAGTTTTAGATTACATGTACGAGGAATTCCATTTACAAGCGCCACCATATTGGCAGGAAAAGATGACTGCAATGCTGTTAGTTTGTATAAGTTATTAAGAATCTTCTTAGGAGCGACATCACGTTTTAGTTCTACGACAACTCTAATACCTGCACGGTCTGACTCATCTCTAAGATCAGAAATACCCTCAAGTTTTTTGTCCTTTGCAAGCTCTGCAATTCGCGAGACAAGCGAAGCTTTGTTCACCTGATACGGCAGCTCACGAATGATTATTGCGCTCTTTCCACCACTTAGCTCTTCAATCTCGGCAATCCCACGCATTAGTACTCTACCCCGTCCGGTACGATAAATATTTTTTATCTCGTTCGCGTCAAATATTACTCCTCCTGTTGGGAAGTCAGGTCCTTTGATATGTTCTAATAGGTCATCAATTGTAGTATCAAACGTAAATGGAAAATATACTTCTTCAGTATTAAGGACGTTTGTTGTTACACCGTTTGAGCTATCAGTTTCTTCATCAGTGTTGGTTTCCCCATCTTGAGTAGATATAGTTTCAATTTTTTTAGCCTTATCTATGCTCAAAAGTACCGCATCAATTACTTCTGTAAGATTATGTGGAGGAATTTTTGTTGCCATACCCACTGCAATACCCTCACTTCCCATGAGTAATAGATTTGGTAGCAACGCGGGAAGTACTACAGGTTCCTGTTCAGAACCATCAAAGTTTGGCGTATAAGTGATTGTGTCTTTTTGATAATCACGTAGAAGCTCTTCAGCGATCTTAGTAAGTCTTGCTTCGGTATAACGGTAAGCCGCAGGACTATCACCGTCTATTGATCCGAAGTTTCCTTGACCATCAATGAGCGGATATCGTAAACTCCACTCTTGAGCAAGGCGAACCATTGCGTCATATACGGCCATATCACCATGAGGATGGTATTTTTTTAACACTTCTCCGACCACACCCGCACATTTGGAGTATTTGTGGTCATGGGTTAACCCTAGATCTTTATACATCGCATATAGAATTCTGCGGTGTACAGGTTTAAGACCATCACGTACATCAGGCAAGGCTCGTGAAACAATTACTGACATCGCGTAGTCAAGATACGCTTTCTTAGCCTCAACTGAGATATCTATATTTTCTACTTTACCTATATCTTGCATAATATTTATAACTCTAAGAGTTATGATATAAGACTTAAGTTAAAGATACTTAAGTCTTACGTCTTAATTCTTATTTATAGCTATTGATTGATTTTTCAATCTCTGCGATAGCTACATCTTTACCTTTCCATTCTTTAACCTTTACCCATTTTCCCGGTTCAAGCGCTTTATAGTTCTCAAAGAAGTTCTTAATCTTTGATTTGAGTGCTTCCGGTAAATCAGAAACGTCATTATATGTTCCGTATAACGGATCTATCTTTGCAGGTGGAACTGCCAAAATCTTTGCATCAATTCCAGACTCATCTTCCATTTCAAGCATACCAATCGGTATTGCAGGAATAGCCGCTCCAGGTGCAATAGACTCATCTGAGAGCACCAACACGTCAGTCGGATCACCGTCTTCTGCGAGAGTATTTGGAACAAAGCCATAGTTAAAAGGAAAGTACATTGCAGTGTGTAAAAATCTGTCAACCATAACAACACCACTGTCTTTGTCCAGTTCATACTTAATAGAGCTTCCTCTTGGTATTTCCACAAGCACGTTTACTTCGTGCGGCGGATTCTTTCCTGTTGATAAGTTGTTCATAATTTTATCACCACCCTCTTCATAACTAAATATCTAATGTTGCAGTAGTCGCCCTCCGATTCTTACTTTTTGCTTTTACCTATTATTCATAGCACGGCTCAAAGAGCGAATCTAGGCGGACTCCCACTGCTATTCTACTAGATGTCCAAGGTAGCAGTGGTCGCATTTTCTTGTATAAAGTGCTTTCTTGGCGGAACTTCTTCTCCCATAAGCATAGTAAATACTCTATCTGCTTCTTCAGCATCCTCAACAAGGACTTTTTTCAGCACTCTGTTTTTTGGATCTAAAGTTGTTTCTGCAAGCTGATCAGGGTTCATCTCTCCCAATCCTTTGTATCTTTGAATATTTATCGCTTTACCGTCTCCGTATTCTTTTAGTATCCTTGCTCTATCTTCGTCATTATAGGCGTACCAAGAATTTTTTCCAATAGATATTTTATAAAGTGGGGGTTGGGCAAGGTATAGATATCCGTTTTCGATAATCGGATACAGATATCGATAGAAAAATGTAAGCAACAATGTTGCGATGTGCTCACCGTCGACATCTGCGTCTGTCATGATAATAATCCTGTGGTAACGCAGCTTATCCATATTTAGTGTATCTCCGATTCCCATACCCAGTGCAATAATAAGGTCTTTTAGTCCTTCGTGTTCCATTACCTTATCGATTCGGGCACGTTCAGTATTCAAGATCTTACCTTTCAAAGGCATAATTGCCTGAAACTTTCTATCTCTACCCATTTTTGCTGATCCGCCTGCAGAGTCTCCCTCTACTAAGAATAACTCTGAAAAAGCAGGGTTTCTTTCTTGACAGTCCGCTAATTTACCAGGTAGTGCTCCACCCTCAAATGCTCCTTTTCGTAAAATAGCGTCTTTCGCTGCTCTCGCTGCAAGTCGTGCTTTTACCGCCAGCATTGCTTTTGAAAGTACACTTCTTGCATCTTGCGGATTTTCTTCAAAAAAAGTATCAAGACCTTCTTTTACTACAGACTGTACTATGGGCTGAATCTCAGAATTGCCCAATTTTCCTTTAGTTTGTCCCTCAAACTGGATTTTATCTTGCTCCATTTTAATTGAGACAATAGCGGTTAAGCCTTCACGTGCATCGTCTCCTGTAATTGTTTCGGAGTCAGATTTAAACATGTTTTGCTTTTTACCGTAATCATTAATAGCTCTGGTCAGCGCCATCTTAAATCCTGTTACATGAGTTCCGCCGTTAACTGTATTAATAACGTTCACGAATGACTCTACGTTCTCAGTGATTCCATCGTTATACTGAAGCGCAACTTCTACCGATACATCATTGACTTCTTTGCTCATAAATATAATTGGGTGAACGGTTTCTTTATTTTCATTGAGTTTGCGAACCAAAGATTTTATTCCGCCTTCAAAATAGTAGTTTTTCTCAATAATGTTTTCTTCTCGTAGATCAAAAAAATGAAAGAATAAACCAGAAACTAAAAATGCGCGCTGTTGAATCATGCGTAGAATCATTGCGCTTTCAAACGTTACTGTCTGAAAAATAGAGTCATCAGGTGTGAATGTGACTGACGTTCCATTCTTAAGCCCTTTGAATTTTTCTGCAATAATTGAATCATGAAGTTTGGACTCAGAGGCTTTTAACTCCTGGAGGTCTGACTGTGGAATACCTCTGGAGTACTCCTGACGGTATAGTTTACCGCTTTTGCGAACCTCAACCCACATGTTGTTGGAAAGAGCATTTACCACAGATGCTCCTACACCGTGCAAACCTCCTGATACTTTGTAAGCACCATCACCGAATTTACCTCCTGCATGAAGTTTGGTCATAACTACCTCAAGACCGCTTTTGCCATAGCCTTGTACAGTGTCTATTGGAATACCACGTCCATCATCTACAACAGTAGCTGAGCCATCTTTATTAATTATTACCCAGACATTTTTTGCGTGACCGGCAAGTGATTCGTCAACGGAGTTATCAATTATTTCACGTAAACACTCATGCAGACCTACAATATCGGTCGACCCGATATACATGCCGGGTCGTTTACGTACTGGTTCTAGTCCTTCAAGTACTTGGATTTGCTTTGCGGAATATTCTTTTGCAGACATGTGTAAGTTACATTATTATACCAAATTTGTGCGTATATTGCTAGGATTTTGCGATGAAATCAAGCAAAACGGTCAACAAGTAATAGTTATACTATGTTTCTTGTATAAAAATCAAGCACATGAAATAAATTACACTTTTAGGTCTCGACTTTCAATACATTACTGTTACAAATCTGTAGCTATTGTATTTGGGTGATAAGGCTGTAGATCGGGGTGATAACGGAGAAAATCAAAAATCCGACTGAGATACCAAGAGTGATGATAAGTATTGGTTCAATTGATGTGGTCAAGGTCTTGATTTTTAAATTCATGTCTCGTTCAAAGTACTCTGCTAGCTTGAGTAAACTTTCATCTAGCTTACCTGTGGACTCTCCTACTTTTATCATTTGGATTACAATAGGCTGAAATATGTTCTGATTTTCCAGAGCAGTTGATAAAGGCACACCTTTTTCAACCATCGAGCTAGCCGCAGTAATTGCATGCCTATAGTGATAATTGCCCGCAACTTGAGCTGTAATAGTCATGGATTCTATAATCGTAGAACCGGAAACGATAAGCAATGATAGCGTTCTCGCTACTTCGTCTACGATTGATAGCTCTATAATCTTGCCAATTACCGGAACTTTTATTTTTATCGTATCTATTATTTTTACCCCTTGCTCAGTCTTTTTTAATCGTTTGAAAAGGAAGAATCCTCCTATTGCTGCAATGATTACAAGCGGGAAAAAATTTGTAAATAGTTTGGACATTCCTAATACAAGTTTTGTTGATGTGGGCAACTCAAGATTAAGACTTTCATAGAGGGACCCTAGCTGTGGAATAACAAAGATATTCATAACTGTTATAACTCCAAGCATACCTACTACGATAATGATGGGGTAAAATAATGCAGAGCGTATCTGTTTTTTCATATCTTCAGATCTTTCGAGATTTTCTGCAAGTCTGGCAAGTACTTTATCCAAAAGCCCACCTGTTTCTGCTGCTCTTACAAGTGCGATATAAACGTCTGAAAATGCCTCTGGGTGTTTAGAAAGAGCTTGTGAAAATGATGAGCCTTCTGAGACATCAGTCATCAACTCATCAATAATAGAGTTGATTGCAGAGTTTGTGGATTGTTTTCTTAGAATTGATAAAGATTCAAGAAGCGTGAGTCCGGTAAGGATCATTGATGAGAGTTGTCGAGTGAAAAGCACAATATCCGATTTTTTAACACCCTGAAACATCTTCAAAGACGTATTGATGTTTCTTCTTTGATTGACGGTAATGGGGGTGAGGTTTTTTTTCCGAAGAAAATCTACTACTTCTTTTTGTGAGCTAGCTTCGATTATTCCTTTTTCTTTTTCTCCTGTTTTGTTAATTGCAACGTAGTGAAATTCCATATGCAGTTGTTATGTGAGATGTCGGTTAAGCTCTTCCGGTCTCACAGCATACTGCAGCGCAAGCTCTCGTGTGATTCTTCCCAGTTTTACGAGCTCTGCCAAGGAGGATTCAATAGTATTCATACCGTAGTCTTGTGATGTCTCAATAATTGAATCAATAAGATGAGTTTTTCCTTCACGAATATTGGACTTAATTGCGGTAGTACCGATAAGCACTTCAGTTGCCATAATTCTTCCTCCTGAAATCTGTGGCAGAAGACGTTGCGATATGATTCCTTGAAGTGTAGATGCAAGCTGTATTCGGATCTGATTTTGTTGACCAGATGGAAATGAGTCGATAATACGGTCAATAGTTTGAGATGCAGAATTTGTGTGTAGTGTCGAGAACACGAGATGACCAGTTTCGGCAATAGTTATTGCAGACGCTATACTTTCCGGATCACGCATCTCTCCAATTAGCACAACATCCGGATCTTCACGCAGAAGCGCTTTTAAACTCTCACCCCACGAATATGTGTCGTGTCCTAGCTCTCTTTGTGAAATAATGCTTTTGCCTTTAGGGTATACATACTCTACCGGATCTTCAATAGTAATAATATTGCTAGTTCTAGTCATGTTTATTTCGTTCACCATTGAGGCAAGAGTGGTAGTTTTTCCATGACCGGTAGGACCAGTGACTAAGACAAGTCCCTGCTTGAGGCTTGCAAGAGTGTGGCACGCCTTGGGAAGACTAAGCTCTTCAATTGTTTTTACTTTTGCAGGAAGTAATCTCAGCGCAGCTGCCAAAGTTCCTCGCTGAAAAAAGTAGTTAACACGAAAACGCGCCTTTGGCTCATGGTATTCGTTGAGACCGTAGTCGTAAGAAAAATCAAGTGTCCGATTATTAATAAGAAGCTCGCGCTGATTATCAGAAATTATTGACATGAGCATTGCTTCGATTTCCTGGGAAGTAACTGCGTTATATTGTGTGATAAATGTGAGTGTTCCATCAACACGAATTACAGGTGGGACTCCTACTCTGAGATGTAAATCAGATGCTTTACCGGCGAGTGTATGTTCAAACAGCTCCAGTAATGTTGGGTGAGGTGTTTGTGATTGCATAGTGTTATCTTTTCTCCTCTATTTAGCATATGCAAAGAAGAGATAAAAAATCAATTAGTAATTAAGTTATTGTTTAATTTTGTGCGACTCTGAGAATTTCATCAACTGTCGAAATTCCTTCAAGAACTTTAAGGTATCCATCTTGTTTCATAGTTATCATTCCCTCAAGAATAGCTTGTTTTTCAATTGTTGCTGCATCAGCTTTTTCTAATATTAGACGAGATATTTTTTCAGATATCGGCATTACTTCAAAAACTCCTATTCTGCCAAGATATCCTGAGTGTCCGCAGAAATCGCACCCTTTCCCTTTATATAATTTAGCCGGTCCGCTCTGCTGCTGTGGCATAAGAGGTCCCAGGGTTTTTTTAATTTCCTCCATTATTTCATTTGGAGGAGTATATTCAATCTTGCACTGCGTACAGATTTTGCGTGCAATACGCTGTCCTAACACTGCATTCATTGTTGATGCTAACAAGAAAGTCTCTGCACCCATATCAATAAGACGAGGAAGAGTTCCTGCCGCTGTTGATGTGTGCAGTGTGGAAAAAACTAAGTGACCAGTGAGTGCTGCTTGAATCGCAAGCTCTGTTGTCTCTTTGTCACGAATCTCTCCTACCAAAATAATATTGGGATCCTGGCGTAAGAATGAGCGTAGACCTGCTGCAAAACTAAGTCCCACATCTGCGTTTACTTGCACCTGATTGATACCCGCAATCTGGTATTCGATCGGATCTTCCAGAGTCATGATATTTACGCGCGTGGTATTAAGCTTTGTGAGTACAGAGTATAGAGTGGAAGTTTTACCTGACCCAGTTGGACCGCAGACGATAATAATCCCGTGTGGACGAAGAATGGATGCTTCAAGATTTTTTAGAGCATTACCCCGTAAACCAAGGTCATTTAGTGTGGGGACACCTCCCGATTTTCTTAACAAGCGAAGTACAATTTTTTCACCATACGCAATGGGGAGTACGCTGACACGTAAATCAGCCTCTTGATCTCCGAACTTAAAGTTAAATCTGCCGTCCTGAGGAGTTCTGTGTTCATCAATTTTAAGATCAGATAAGATTTTAATACGGGAAGTTACTGCTTCTTGTACGGCTTTTGGTAACGATAACCTTTCATAAAGAATTCCATCTATTCTATATCTGATCCTCATTCTATCTTCTTGAGGCTCTATATGTATATCAGAAGCACGACTCTTCATTGCGTATTCGAGTGTAGTAGCAACGATTTTTGCAATTGGAGCGTCTTTAATGACACTGGCAATACTTTCTTTGTCAAATGTTTTTACCGCGCTAATTTGTTCACTTTCTTTTAGTGCTGCTTTGACTTCGCCGACAAGTCCTGCTGAATACATTGACTCTATCGATTCTTGGACTTCTCTAGGTATTGCTTGGTACGCAGTAATAGTTTGTCCTGTTTTTTGGCGAATAAAGTTAAATGACTCCATATCCAATGGATCCGCCATGGCAACAGAGAGTATTTTTCGGTCTTTATCATAGGCAAACGGTACCAAGTGCATTCTCTCAGCTACAGGTCTGGTGATAAAACCGAGCGCTTCAGGAGATGATGGTATAGAAGTCATGGAAATAAATGGAACATTAATAAGCTTTGCTCTGGCTTCATAGTACTTTTCTTCTGGAACCATTTTTGAATCCAGCAATACTTGGTCGACATGTAGACCTTTATTTGCAGACTCAACTTTCAGACTGGAGTATTGTTCATTGGTGAGTAAGCGCTGTTCCAATAATATATCGGCGATAGATCGTTCACCGATGGTATTAGACATCTGAGAAAATACTCCCTGCGTACCTGTATTATTTGTTGATTGGGCAGAATTATCCATAGAAATTTAAATTTCCTACTTACTTATAAATCGTAGGTTAAAGCGTGCTACAATGTCAATATGCCAAGCATAATTGTATCTGGTCTGCAGGAAGGACGAGAAGAATATGTAAAAAAAATTGTTTCGCAAAACTCTATCCCTGCGTACTCTATCCGTCGATTGGAAGGTACAATAAAAATAGCTGATGTGCACAATATTTTGAGATCTATCAGAGTGCACGCAGGTAAAAATGAAAAAAGATTGGTTATTTTTTCAGGTCAGCTAACAATTCCTTCTCAGAATGCTCTGCTTAAGTTTTTAGAAGAACTAAACGATTCTGAGATCGTTGTTTTTTCGGTAGATTCTAAAGAGCTCTTGTTAGACACAATAGTTTCAAGATGTCGTGTCATTATGTTGAATGCGGATGATAAGGGAGATGAAGGAAGTAATTATGATGGACCTACAAAAAACATTAATTTTTCAGAGTTGTTATATCTTGCAGAAAAGATTACGACTAAGGAGTCGTTTGAGGAGATCATTTTACTTTTGAGGAAGCAAATTATCTCAGATATATTGGTTAATAATCCAAATAATATAAACGATTCTATCGCATTACTTCGTTATCTTCACGAGAACTACCGGTTGGTAAAAGAAAATAATGTAAACCCCAAACTTGTACTTGAAGCAGCTTATACTAGTGAAATGTTAGCTTCGTTTGTAAGAAAATAAATTACCCTATTGACAACCGTTTTAAGATATGAGTAATATATTTTATAACATGAAATACTCACTGCCCGTTATAACAAATCTTTCAGAATTTAAATCTTATTTCTCCGGTAAAAAAGGATTTACACTAGTCGAGCTTCTAGTAGTAATTGCAGTACTTGGAGTACTAGCAGCAGGAGTTCTAATTGCAATTAATCCAATTGAGCAGCTTAGAAGAGGCCGAGATAGTGGGCGAAAAACCTCTGTAGCTGAGCTTGGTCGTTCTCTAACTGCATATTACACTTCACAGACAACCTACCCAACACAAGGCACTACATGGATAACTTTACTTAGAAGCTCAGGAGAGATAAAAATTGAAGCGCAAAATCCAAACTACTCTAATGGGTATACTCCAGCGTGTGGAGGAGCCGCAGCTTTGCAAAATGGTTATTGCTACGCAACAGGAAACATTTCAAATAACCCTGAGGCTCTAGTCTTTGTCCAAGCTGAGTCAGAGTCTGACAGAATTAAAGCTGGATGTACAACCAGTACAATGGCTGCATGGATAGTGTGGTCATCAGCTGCTGGAAAAACAGGATTAACTTGTACAGCAAATGCAACCACTTATCCTCAACTCGGAATCTCTTCATTGAACTAATTTTCTAGAAGCAATATAATTTTCTGTAAGGTATGGAACTTTTTTTAGCATCCGTTATATTTATATTTGGTTCAATTTTCGGAAGCTTCGTTAACGTACTAATTGATCGCGTTCCGCAAGGGAAATTTTTTGATAATAAGAGGTCGTACTGTGAATCTTGTAAAAAAAGCTTAAGCTGGTACGATTTAATCCCATTATTTTCGTATATTATTCTTCGTGGTAAGTGTAGAAGATGTAAAAGTAAGATACCTTTTAGAATTTTTGTAGTTGAGTTATTAACTGGTCTTGGGTTTGTTGCACTCTACTCGCTTATCTATCAATCACTTCCTCTAATTAGCTTTATTATGATTGTTCTAACATTTTGTTTACTTACGGCTATATTTTTTATAGATGTAAAGCACAGAATCATTCCTAATTCACTACTTATTGCGATTTTGTTATGCACTCTGTTCTATCACATATTTGCAGGACATGACTTAATACCATACATAATTACAGGCATAGTATCATTTTTAGTTTTTTTCTTATTATTTGCCGTAACAAAAGGCAAAGGAATGGGTTTTGGGGACGTGAAGTTTGCTTTTGTAATAGGTTTTTTGCTTGGTTTTCCGGCTTCATTAATTGCTTTTTATGCTGCCTTCTTGACAGGAGCTGCTATCTCTATCATACTGATAATAGCAGGAAAGAAAAAAGCAAGAGGCAGTGTAATTGCGTTCGGTCCATTTTTAATAATCGGAATTTTAATTGCGACGCTATTTACAGATGAAATTATTAAAAAATTTTTTTAACAAAAAGTTTTCTTTTGCTTCCTCCATAGCTTCACTACGAAGCAATCTCTCTAGTACTCATGGATTTACTTTAGTTGAATTGCTGGTTGTAATGGGAGTAATTGGTACTCTTGCAGCTGGTTTGGTAGTGGTGATAAACCCTGCTGCCATGGTAGGTAAAGCACGAGACGCACAGAGAAAAAGTGATTTTAATCAAATACAAAAAGCCTTGGAATTATATTATGATGATTATAGTGAGTATCCAGTCAATATGGATGATCTGACTACAGTTGGTAATTATATGAAAACAATTCCTTCAGACCCTGTTCCGACGCGTTTTCAATATAGGTATGTTCAGATTTCAGGCGGACAGATGTATAGATTATATGCTCACTTAGAAAATGCAAGTGATCCTCAAGCGTGCTCACCTACAGGTGACTGTCCAAATGCGTCAGGAGTTTCAAATCCGAAATGTGGAGTTGGAGTAGCACAAACATGTAACTACGGTGTAACCAGTCCGAATACATCACCATAATAATATGAAAAATTTAATAAATATAATAAGTAAGAAAAATAGTATCAACTTGTCGAGGGGATTCACACTGATCGAATTGATTGTGGTAATCACTATAATAGGCATTCTTTCAAGCGTACTAGTGGCAAACTTTATGCAGGTTCGGGAAAAAACACGGGATTCCGTAAGAAAAAAAGATTTTGAGCAAATACGTTTAGCGCTTGAAACTTACAGGATTGATGTAGGGTCATATCCTGCTCACTCCAGTTCTTTTCTCCCCAACTGCCCGGCGAGTGGATCGCTAAGAAATCCTACTAATACATCTGTTGTGTATATGGAACTAATTCCGTGTGATCCTAAAAGTAAAAATCAAAAATATACATATAATAGAAGCTCAACATTGAGGTATACATTGTCTGTGTGTTTAGAAAACCCTAATGAGCAGCTAGGACCTACGATTAGGAGTGTAAGCACAAGTCAGTGTGCTAGTGGTAAACTGCTTGAAGTAACTAATCCATAAACATGCATGCGCAATATCCTACGTTTACATATATTTTCTGCCGATGAAGGATTCTCTTTACTCGAATTAATGGTGGCAATAACCGCTTCTGCTCTAATTGCCGGAGGAGGTTTTTTTGCTTTTATACAGTATTCACGCTCGCAATCTCATTCACAGACTATCGAAAATATACGCTATGCATATACAGAAGCACGTAATAGCGCCATCTCAAATGTGAAAGTAGACAGGATTGGTTCTACTCCTACCAACTGTGGCACTCTGATGGGTTATAGAGTAAATTTAAGTGCAACTTCATACGAAATTCAAATTGTATGTTTGAATAATACTGGTTCTCAGGTGGTAACTGGTAATCCAGTAAGTCTGCCTTCAGGTATAAGGTTGAGTGGAGCTAATCAATGTTCAGGTCTAGGTTACAGAGTAATTACAGGTAATGTAACAACTTTTTCTGGTTCGACTACTCTACCCTGTACGTTCGAAGTACTGCATGACTCAGACAGTTCTTTAAGAAAAACTATAACAATTGAAAATGATGGAAATCTGACGATTTAATATATGAAAGAATTATTAGTTAGCAAAAAAATGTCAACACAATCAGGATCTGCATTACTGGAGGCAATAATAGCTCTGGGAGCAGTTGTTATGGCAGTAGCCGGAATTGCTATATTAATGGTATCAAGCGCTAGCAACGCTGCATTTATCCAAAATCAAAATCAAGCAAACAAGTATGCGCAGGAGGGTATGGAATACTTAAAGAGTGTGAAGAATCAAAGTTACACAGATTTTCTGGATCTGTTTCCGGTTTCTGGTGTTGATTACTGTCAAAACGAGCAGTTCCAGAATGTAACTGCAGATAATAACTGCTCCGGTGCGAGAATTGAAGGAGGAAAATATGTCAGAACAGTAATGGTGAACCATGACTCTTCGAACTGCGAGAATGGCGCACATCAAGTAAGTGTACAAGTTTCATGGCAGAGCGGAAAATGCGATGTTAATGTAAATTCTTTTTGTCATAACACTTTATTAAGGACATGTTTTGTACGTCCGCCAAATTCAGAATTATGAAAAAAGCTAATGGATATACGCTCATAGAGCTATTAGTAGTATCAGGCATATTAGTGGCTGTATCGGGTATTGTAGGAGGAATTCTAGTTTCCACAATGCGCAGTTCAGAGGTTACACGTTCAACAACACAGATCGCACAGAACGGTAATTATGCGCTTTCGTCAATTAGCGAACTGATAAAGCACTCCCAAGATGTATCAGCAGTCTGGAACTCGAATAACAGTTATCCTACCAATTTTGCAGGATGTGCTGGAGAATCATCACCTGAGGGAGATTCTTTAGCATTGATGATGCCCGAAGGACAAGAAGTTCAGTTAACGTGCTCTCATTCATCAGGCAGAGTCGCGTCAACCAGCGGATCTATGACGTATTATCTTACTAACAGAGAGCTCGCAGTTGTACAGGGAAGTTGTAAATTTGTGTGTAATCAAAATTCTGCTTTTTCACCTCCTAGGATCGAAGTAAAGTTCGAACTAGGTATACGTGATGGTACAACAAACAACGTGCTTGACGGCAGTTCTAAAGTATTTCAAACTCAGATCAGTAGTAGAAATTATATTAACAAATAAATGAGTACAATATTCTTGACATCCAAGCTAAAATAATTCTATGATTAAGATAAGATGAAACACAAATCATCGCAGTCAGGTCAAATTTTATTAATAGTTGTATTAAGTATTGTAGTGGCTTTGACTGTTGGACTGTCAGTCGCCTCCAGAACAATCTCAAATTTAAGAATTTCTAAACAAAATGAAGAATCACAGCGCGCATTTCAGGCGGCTGAAGCAGGGCTAGAACTTGCCACGCAGGCTTTAAGCCAGGGATCAAGTGGAAATCTAGCTAGTGGCTTAGATAATACTGCGACATACCAAGTAGAGGTACAATCAGAAGGAGGCAACGAGATTATTTTAAATGGAGAAAACCTTGTACAGCGTTCAGTAGGACTTGATGTCTGGATGAGTAATCATGATGATTATTCTTCTCCTTTCAGAGGGAGTGTGATATTGGGTTTTGGTTCTCCTGGTCAGGATTGTAGCTCAAGGAACAAAGATTACGCTCCTGCACTTGAAGTGTTATATATTTATGGAGATCCAAATGCTCCCCAATTTAGGCGTGATGTATACGATCCTTGTAGAAATATTTCAGGACGTATATCTAATGCTACGGGAGGATCGGCCGGAGCTACTACTATTGCGGGCACGCAGTTTCCCTTTTCCATTAATTTAAACCTTTCTTCAGATCCAAGTAACATTTTGATAATGAAGGTGATTCCTATTTATAACTCGACTAAGCTTGGTATACGTAGAGTCAGCGGAAACAGGAATTTGCCTGCGCAGGGGTCAACAATTGTTTCTACTGGTCGTTCAGGAGATACAGTTAGAAAAATAACGTATTTCCAATCCCATCCGCAAATTCCTAATGAATTATTCCCGTACGCAATAATCTCACAATGAATAAACGCTTTGGGCTTGACATAGGATCCACTTCAATTAAGGTAGTTGCTTTAGAAAAGCAAAAAGACCAGTTTACGCTTAATGCCATTGGTTTTTCTCCTGTGGCTGTAAACAGCATACTCTCTGAGTCCCCTGTCGACCAGCAGACACTGGCAGAGTCAGTTAAAAATATCCTTAACCAGGCAGGTATTAAGGAAAAAGAAGTGAATTTGGCCATACCTGAGAGCAGTGTCTATATCAAAATAATTGAGATGCCTAATCTTTCTGAACAAGAGTTATCGGCCGCTCTCAGATGGGAGATGGAACAGTATATTCCTATGCCTATAGATCAAGTACGGACCGATTGGCAGGTTTTGAGACGTTCAGATGACAAGGAAAAAACAATGGATGTACTACTTGTCGCAGCTCCTATTGCTACAATTAATAAATACGAAACAGTGCTAGGACTAGCTGATCTTACAGCAGAAAATGTAGAAACCGAAATTATTGCTGTACATCGTGCACTTCATCCATTGGTAGCGGGTATGTCGAGTGTTATAGTGCACCTTGGTGCAACTACTACCGATGTCGCGGTAGTCAAAGATGGGTTGTTAAATATGGTTTTTTCGATCGGTGTTGGTGGATTGGCTATCACAAGGGCGATATCGTTGGATTTAGGAATTGATGTAAAGCAAGCTGAAGAATACAAACGAGCGTATGGCTTGACTAGAGATACATTTGAAGGAAAAATCGGTAAATCACTCTACCCCATTATGGAATCAATTGTAGGAGATATTAAAAAGGCAATGCTCTCATATAAACAAAAAAACGCAAATGATGAGATTAAACAAGTCGTTCTATCCGGTGGAAATGCTATGCTTCCTGGTTTGGACGTGTTTTTAACTAATACGCTTAATACTCAGGTCGTTTTAGGTAACTGTTGGGAGATCAATAACATTCAAAATGTACCCGATCAAGTGAAGACGGACTTCAGTAGGTATAATGTAGTTGTAGGTTTAGCTCTTCGTGACTTTATTTAGATACAGTATGAAATCTACAATCAATCTTGCCCAGCGTACCAAAACAGGTTCTCAAAAGAAGCATAAGTATACAGTTTATATATATGGTTTATTTGTTGCAGTAATTGCCGTGGCGATGGGTGTAATGGTCATAAACATTATTTTAAAATCAGAGTTTAGTTCGCTAGAAACAACCGAAAGCCAACTCTTAACACAGATAAACAACCAAGCAGATAAAAAGCTTAAAATGCTTATTATATCTGAGCGATATAAAAATATTAAATCACTCCTCGCTTCTCGCGGAAGCTTAGATCAACGACTTGCTTCTCTTATACGTCAATTTCCATCGACTGTTCGCGTATCAGGAATGAATGTGAAAGATAATGTCATTATATTGACAGTCGAGTCTTCTAATTTGCTTGCTCTTAACACAATATTAGAAAATGATCTTCCTGAGTACTTGAAAAGTAATGATATCGGGGTACAGTTGGCTGATGTGAGTTCATTTAAGGCAGCTGAGGGCGTGTATGCGGCAGAGCTTCGTTTTGAGTTTGCTGGAGGATTAAATAATGAATAAAGATTACGTACTATTTGGTAAAAAATTTACTGCAGAACAAATGCTTGCAGTTTCACTTGTGCTACTCGGTTTTTTCGTAATTTTGTTTGTTATACTCCCTCAGATTGATAGCATAGGTCTACAAAGAGAACAGAATCAAGCTAAAAAAGCTGAGGTGAATGAGCTTCAAAATTCGCTAAACGTAATGCAGTCAATAAGTTCTGAGCAGGTAGAAGCAGATCTGAAGCTTGCAAGCAGTGCGCTTCCTACAAATAAAGACATTATTTCCATATTCTCCGCGATCTCTGAACTCGCAAGCTCATCGGATGTACAACTGAGAGGCTTTACAATAAAAGTGGGAGAACTGTATACAAAAGCTACTGGAGAAAGTAATCAGGTGGATAATACAACTTCGGTTACTGGAGTTCCCAGCATGGATGTTACAATAACAGTAAGCACAGTTGATGATAAAAACTTAGTCGCGTTTACACAGCAACTTTACAAAAATTTTCCGATCGCGCGTATTAATACCCTGAATTCTCAAAAAAACGACGGGATGATAGAGCTGTCATTTTATTATCGACCATATGACTTAAAACAAATTGAAGGAGTTAACCTTGTCTCGCCTTATAACACACAATATTCAGATCTCATACAGCAACTAAGTAGCTCAAAGTAGATTATTTTTTGAGTAAATCTGGTCTTCTCTCTTCTGTCAATTTGTGTGCAGAATTTGCCCTATATTCGTCAATTTTAGCTGCATGACCAGATAAAAGGACTTCTGGTACCTTAAGTCCTTTATACTCTTCAGGACGTGTATATTGTGGATGCTCTAGCACTCCGCCTTTTTCATGTGAGAACGACTCGAACCGGTGTGCCTCAGTCTTACTTAATACATTGGGAATAAGTCGTATGACAGATTCTGAAATTACCATTGCAGGTATTTCTCCACCTGAGAGCACGTAATCTCCTATTGAGATTTCATCATCAACAAAGTTTCGGATACGCGCATCATACCCTTCATAATGTCCACAGATCAGAATTAGATGATCATATTTACTCAGTTTTTCTGCAGTTCTTTGTGTATATGGAGTTCCGGTTGGAGCAAGTAGAATTACACGCTCTTTTTTGTCTTTAAGACGCGCTGCTTCGATTGCTTCATCTAAGACGTCTACTTTAAGTAACATACCTATTCCACCTCCGTATGGTGTATCATCCACTATTTTATGTTTACCTATACCAAACTCTTTTAAGTTAAAAAAACGGATTTTAACATGCCCTTCCTGTTGAGCACGTTTAATAATAGAGTAATTGAAGACACCTTCAAACATTTGAGGGAAAAGGGTAATGATGGAGATAACCATATATAATTGACCTAATTAGTTTAATTAATCTAATTTCTAAATTTGAGGATTGGTATTTTTAGGTTAATTAGGAATTAGGATAATTAGAAATTAAATTTATTCTTTCTCAATAACGTCTACTTCTATTTTCTTTCCTTCTTTAATCGCGCGGATTTTGAGAATATTTTTTATTGCAGAGATGTTCTTGCCGCTTTTACCGATAATTTTACCCATATATTCTTGAGGTACGGTAACCCGTAGCCTTACAAACCCATCCTGCTCTTCTTCTTCTATTTCAGATTTAGCTTCAGGGATTGTTTGTTCTAGAATATATGCAAGGAGGTCTTTCATAGCAATGCTTTTACCGCAGGAGATAGCTGCGCGCCGCGTTCCTGCCAGTATTTTACTTTGTCTTTATCAATCTCTTTTGTTACACCTTTAACAGTTTTTTCGTACCATCCCAAGAAGTCGACTGCTTTACCGTCGCGTTTACTCCTCTTCTCTTTGACCACAATACGATACTTCCGCTCTCCACGGCGACCAATTTTTGCAAAACGAATTACTAATGCCATACCCGTGTAGTTTATCATGAGCGTGATTTGAAGTCAATCAGGTGTAATCTTATATGCGTTGGAGTTCAATAACTGCACCTTGACTGGTTTTCGTATTAACTAACAAATAAAAGGTATATTCAGTAAGTGTAGCTGTTGCTCTAGATTTTGGTTGAACTGTCACTTCTTGATAATCTTTTGAGCCTCTTTTTCCAAATCTTAAGCTTGCGGGACTATTTGTTTCATTTATGATTAATAATTTTCCGCTGGGTGTCTCATCTGAGGAAAAAACTATTAGCTCAAGTGGTTCTAATCCTGCATCATTTAGCAATATATATCCTACGTACGAGTCTGCGTCTTCTGAAGTATCATTTGTATTTTGAGTAATGGAATCTCCTTCTATGGCTGCTTGATCTGAACCTTTTGTTAAGTAATAGGTACCTACTATGATTAGTACACATATTAGTAAAACTGAAATAATGATGTAAATTTTTTTCATAAGCTTAAGTTTACGGAGCAACTTCATTCCACATGCTGTTTGATACTTTGTAAAAGTCTGTAAGTGCAGTAATAAAGCTTAGTCTAGATTTTACGAATAGCGATGGATTTGTAGCATCTGCCGTACATAATGTTCTGTCATTGATTAGTCTGCCACCAGCGCTCTCTACTCCGAATGGATTATCAGCATTTGCAACCAGTGTTCCTTCAATATTTAATCTCCTGTCAGCTGTAGCGGGGCAGTTTGCGATACTCGGTATTAGTATATCGTTTTCTGCCGTTATAATTGCTTGAAGGTTTGGGTTTGTGCTTGATGGATTAACCTCACCTACATTAGTTCCAATGGTGACATCGCCTTTGGCTGCGAAAATCAGTAGGGACTTGCCAGTTGCTACCCTTACATCGCTGTTTATCGTGATATTTCCTTTAGCCAAGATGATAATTTTATGATCATTATTTATCGAGCGGTTCGCAGGGCCAGATGGGTTAAATGTTAGATCACCATCTACATAATAGAAAGTTTGGTTATTCAAGCTACTGAGGCTTGCAATAAAAGTACAGTTACCACTGGGTGAACAGCCAGGCAATGGAGTTAAGTTTACAGCCGCGCTCTGTTCTTGACGTTTTTTATAGAAACTGTATGATGCGTTTCCTTCTCGGTTTGAAGCACCTACTTGATCGTATTCATTGTCTACCCTCCAAATGTCTGAAGCGGATCCAAATAGCGAACTTCCTGTGGTGCTATAAAATACTGAGGCTGTACCACTATTAATGGAAGTTGTAGGACGCTCTCCTGCGGGTACTCGGTTTTGTATAGTTTGCTGTCTTACACTGCCTATTTCAGTCTGGAACCAGGGTTGTGTAGTCTTAAGGATGATGGTGATGTCATCAGGAGGATTTGATATATCAAATGGTCCATAAGTTGGGTTTGATAAGTCTACCTGTGTTTGTACTCCATTTTGCGTAATTATCGCACACTGAACTACCCTGCTTCCTATGTTTGATAAGGTAAGATGATACTCATTGCCTGCAGGACCTGTGACTGAGATCGAGTATCTGCCATTTGCGCCTGTAGGGTTTGATGGCCAGTTATCTGTGTTTCTAAACACTGATGCGACTGCACCCGGAACCCCGACTAAACCTGTTAAGTTACACTCGCCTGTGGGACTATCTCCTATAGTCCCTGTTACCGTATTAGTAATATCCGTGTTACCTGGCGCATTTAGGATAAGCGGATGGTTGTATGTTCTATTTCCAGTAACGGATATTTCCGGTGAATAGGTATCAGAAGTGTAGGTTGTTGGAATTTCTGCATATCTGATTCTATATCTTCCGGTTGTTAAATTACTGAATATTCGTCTACCATTATTAATTCCTGAAGTTGCTGTATACCCGTTAGTGACCGCAGTCCAGTTGCTTCCAGATCTCCTTTCCAGGTAGACTCGGGTACGGGGACCCGGATCTTCTGCTGAATCAAACTGTCCATTACCATTGAAATCAACAATAAGTATTCCCAGAATACTAATGTCATCTTGAGTTTGCCATTCTCCGTCTCCATCACGGTCTACAAATACCCCAGCGTTTAATGTATGAGTTGAAGGTGCTGTTGTCGGTGTGTTTACTCTTCGAGTAGGTGTAGGTGTATTAGGGACTCTACAGCGCATTAAACCTCCTCCAGGAGGAGGAAGACATCTGCTACAACCGTCAGCAGCATTCGCGCATTGTGAATCGAACGAGCAGGTAGCATTGCATCTATTTACTGAACCGGGTGCACTTGTAGGAGTGCGTGTTGGAAGAGTACCGCCTCCACCACCGCCACCACCACAGTCCGTAGGACAAGAAGTTGGAGTTTCTCCTGCTCCTGTTTCACATGCTCCATTTCCACAAACTGCTCCTCCACCAGAACCTGTTCTACATGTACCATTTTGACAAGTCATGGTCCCACAGCATTGTGTATTGCTTGTACAACTACCACCCGATGATCTGCAGCACTGATTACTAACGCAGCTTAGTTGCTGTCCACTACAGCACGGCGCTGCTCCTGCACCACTCGGAGTGTTACACGATTGTCCAACATTTCTACAGGATTCTCCCCCTCCTCCGCTACCAGATCCTTCACATCTATTAGTACTGAGATTACAGGTTAGATTACTACAGCAGTTTCCGATACCTGCACCACAAGACTGCCCAGTTGACCTGCAAGAAGTATCAGGCGTCGGGGTAGCGTTACTTCTCGGGACGCAGCATATATTATTAGCCTGAAGATTTGGACAGAGCTCATTATTTCCACCTTGTTGTGTTTGATAACCTGCAGGACAAGGTGATGACGTCGTACAGTATCCTCCTCTTTGTGAACAAGTCTGCGCTGATACACTTTTAAAAATTCCGCTATCGGTGCCGATAATCAAAAACAGCAGAAAAATGATTATCTGCCCCGTCAAAAAGTATATAAATTTTTTCATATCTTTAAAAAACTACCAGCGTCATCATTTGATCTGATCCTTCAACTTGTAGGACATAATTGCCTGCATAAGGAAGATAAATTTCTTCAAACTTATTGTACTCTAGTGTAAATTGATGAGGCAGCCCTGCACCCTCGGGTTGCTGAGTAGTTTTAAACGTTATCGGGTCTGAGTCAATATTCAGCACAGTAACGTGAACAACCTCGTCGCCTGCTCTTTTAAAAACTATCTCATTTCGCTCTAGTCTCCCGTTTTCATACAGTACCAGCCCATGAGTGTTCAAGTCTGCGTGTGCTTCTTGCAATATTTGAGTTACTCTTTGAGGTCCACTATTAAGGTCAGGAGGTAGTTGGGATGATGTAGAGTTATTTCGAATATAAACAATGCCAATAACTAATACTAAACATAATGCAATAAGTGAGGCGGTGATTAGTATGATATTTTTCTGCTTCATGAAGTAATTTGACTGCTAATTATATATTACACAAAAATTTCCAGATTTGTAAACCCTGCTTTAATTTTAAATGTTGTAGTTTGATTTATCCGGAGCTTATTGGTTACGTACGTGTATTGTGACAGCTTGATTTGTTTGTGTGTTTCTCAACTCATAAGTATTGTATTCATGGAGTGTCATTATAATGTGTCCATGTTTGGGAATAGACATCGGCGGATAGAGCTCAGTCTTATCATGAGATTTGTTAACAGAAACTGAAACCGCTTCGTCCGATGAGTTTGCTATTACTAAAGTTGCAAATGGGATTTCATCGTTTGATGATATATTAACTTCTTTAGATTCAAATCCCTCGTTTGAAATCAATATACTTCCAGTAGATTTTGGTACGACAGATTTCTCTGTTTGTTGCGTAACATTTTTGTTTACTTGTTGAGTAATTTGTGTAAATGGCAGTTTGGTAATTACAAATCCACTAATAACTAGCACTGCGGACAGGATTAATAAACCTAGAATTAATATTTTTTTATTCTTATACATTTATGGTTCAACCTCATTCCAAATGCTTGTTGATACTTTATAAAAGTCAGTGAGTGAAGTAATAAAGCTTAGTCTAGATTTTACATATAGTGATGGATTGTCTGAGTCTGCTGAGCACAAAGTCCTATTATTTATCAATTTACCACCTGAACTTTCTACGCCGAATGGATTGTCTGAGTTGGCGACCAGGGTTCCTTCAATATTTAGCCTGCGGTCAGGATTTGCCGGACAGTCTGCGGTTCCTTGAATCGTAATATTATCTTCGGCGGTTATAATGGCCTGAATATTAGGTGCGGAACTTTCCGGGTTAAGTTGTCCTACGTCGTTACCAATAATCACGTTATTTTTTGCAGCAAGTATCAGTAGTGATTTTCCATCACGTACGCGCGCATCACGGTTGATAGTAAGAGTTCCGTTTACAAGGATTACTACTCTTGCGTTAGAATCAAGCAATGGATCGCTAGGATTAAAGATTAGATCTCCATCTACATGATACAGTACTTGGTGATCAAGTTCGCTTAAAGGACGACTAAAAGTGCATCTTCCTGATGTAGGACAATGTGGAAGGTTGACCAACTGAGGACCTGTCTGCTGGGAACGTTTAATATAAAAGCTGTATGAAGCATTTCCTTCTCGATTATTGGAACCTGTCTGATCATACTCATTATCAACTTTCCAGAGATTTGATGCAGTTCCGAGCATTGATCTGCCCTGCGTACTATAAAACACAGAGGCAGTTCTCCCTGACGTTGAGGTAGGGCTTTTGCCTTCTGGTACTTTATTATTAATTCTTTGCTGCTTAACGCTGCCTATATCTGTCATAAACCAAGGCTGTCCAATACTTAGAACGAAAGTAACCTCTGTATCATCAGGGAAATTTATAGAGTGTGAAGGACTGGTAGTGTCGATCTGTGTGCCATTTCCAAGAATAATACACTGAACTTGTAAATTACCGAAATTAGAGATATTTATAAAGTGAGAGTTGTTTGGATCGTCTGTTACTGTGATTGAGTAATTCCCGTTTGTGTCAGTAGCATCTGTCCAGGTTTGAACTGGTGATTCAGTATTGTTAATTGACACTAATACATTAGCCAGAGGTGTTGCCCCTGTTAGGCTACATATTCCATACTGGTTGCTTACAACATTTCCTCCAACATTTGAGGATATGTCATTTTCTGAGTTTGTGTCGACGGTAAGAGGTAAATAACGAGAGTAATTATTTGAAATTTGTACTGGAGGATAAGCATATGAAGTCGGACTGTAGGTTGACGGTATTTCTGAAAACTCAAGGCTGTATGTGCCTGTGGCAATTCCGTTAAAATTTATTTTACCGTTTGCCGCAGTGTACCCATTTCCGACTTGAGTCCCGTTATTACGTCTGAGAATTACACGGGTACGAGGACCGGATTCTTCAGCCAGATCGTACTGTCCATTACCATTATAGTCGACCAGTAATACCCCTCCAAGTATTAAGTCATTTTGTTCCTGCCAGATACCATTCATATCACGATCTACAAATACTCCCGCTGTTACTGTATGAGATCCGGTAGGAGGCGTTATTGGGGTTGGGGTAGATGTTGGATTCGACTGTCTATTAAGTGGAAAATATATCTGCGTAATGTAAGATCCGTTGTTTTGTATTTGTGGTATGTTAACCGTTTTAGGATTACTGGAAAGGTCTACATAGCCGGGAGGACTTAAACGCGATATGTTATATGATCCGTGAGTAGGTACATCTTGTCTAAAGAATCCTGCAGAGTTAGTCACTATTGTTACTCCATAAGAGTTTGGTCCAGTGATCCTAATCTGAGCTCCCTGTATACGCTCGTCTGGAGCGCTCAGCGTGGTATCACCATCTTCATCTACAAACACATACCCGGTTATAGTGTAGGTTTGTATTGGTGGTTGTGCTGAAGTTGGTGTTGGTGAATTTGTTGGTACTACTGGTGGAGTTGTTGGTGTAGGTGTATTTGGTCTGGCTGTGGGTGTTCTGGTTGGAGTTCGGGTAGGTGTAGGGGTTGCTGGACGACGTATTCCAAAATCTCTAGTATCAACATCTATGAAACCAGTTCCCCCTGTAGTTTCTACTGAATAAGAAGTAGCCGTAGTTGCTACATAGCCAGATGGCACAGAGATTGAAACGTTCCTTGTTCCACCTGTAAGTCCTTCAAAGCTATAATATCCTTTGCTATCAGTAGTTTTGGTACCTTTTCCTGTTAAAGATATTGTGACACTTGAAACCCCTTGCTCACCGGAATCCCAAGTTCCATTACTATTTGAATCAATAAATACCGTTCCTCTTATCACACTACTAGTTGAATTGGCGCATTTGTTATTCGAACAATTAGCATGGCAGCATTCTTGATCAGAGCTACAGGTTTGATTTAGCCATTTACATACTTGAGCATTAACGTTCGATGTTAGGTTAAAAAATGACAAACCCGCTACTATAATAGTGAATAAAACTATTTGACGAGCTACAAATTGTAGAGCTTTTCTCATTCTTTACTGATGAAATATATTCTAATTTAATATTAGACATATTTTTTTTAATTTGTAAACCTACTAAATTTATTTGAACTATTAAAATGCTGACGATTAGAATGAGGTCTGTATGTTAGTAAATTAATTAATTTGCTTAGTGAAAAGTGAAATTGGCTTATCAGCAATTTTGAGTGATTGATCTAATTGGTAGTCAGTTTGCAAACTTTGTACAATGATACGCATATAGTTTATCGAACCAAAGTATGCTTCCATGTCATCTCTGAAAGCTGGATCTACACTATCTAAAAATGCCGATGATAAGGGTCCATATGATGGGTTAATTTCTTTATCACGTAAGTGGAAATTAGAGGTGTATCTTTTAACTTTTCTGTCAAAAAAATCTACTGGCGCATAACCATCCCAATCTTGGTGCTCAGCACCAAGACCGTATTCATCATAGTATCCGTATGCTTTATATTCAGGACGTGTGTATTTAAAGTTATCATCAATATGATTAATAAATGACCTACGTGCTAAGTCAACGTTATGAGAGAACTCTTCTCCGACATCAATGTTTCCCATTTTAGCAAACAGCTTAGCCTCTCCGAGCAGTCCGAGTGAGGTGGCTAGATAATGGTCACTGATGATTCCGTGATTATAAAATTCAATATCACCGTTTGAGTCTAATATTACTGTACGAAGACCATCATCTTCTGTTGTGCCTAATGCAAAAGTAGCCTTTGCGTATTTATGAGCAGATGCTATCCATTGTTCCCGATTAGGATGATTCGATAGCAAGCTTGCTGCTCCTATAAGCTGTGCTGCTATACCTGCGTTCGTTTCTCCAAAGCTGTTCTCACGAATATTATCCTCAGAATTTCCTTTAGGTGGTTGCGAAGCGTAATTATCAGCCATTGCAGTAAGTCTGTTGAGTATTTCATCAACCATGTTAGGCTCTCGTTTCTGAAGCTCATTTCCATGGAGCTTCAATGCAAGGATAAATTCGAGCATGGGAAATACCTCAGTTGAGGTGTTATCAGGCAGAGAATTACCATTTAAGCTAATTAATTCCTTGGAATACTGCCAGGACTTTTTTATAGTCTCATTAGCTTTATCAAACTCACTATTTACTCCGTAAATAATTCCTGCGTTGGTAAGATATGCGCCCATCCACCATCGCTTATCTTTTATCTCTTGCGTGTAATGTTCTGGAAGAGAGTTAACAAAATTTTGATTGAAAAAAAGTAGGTCTTTATTCTGTAGAACTTCTTTTAATACATTATTCATATGTTTATTACTTTCTGTAAGTAATAGATTCTCGTGGTTGTTATCTTGAGGCTCAGAATCGTATCTCCAAGTGTGATATTGCTTACCAACGTTTCCTGCTTCTACCTGCCAGTCAGATGGGTTAGTAGGATCATAAGTTAGACATCTTCTCTCAAAAACCTGCATTAAGATTTTTTTAGGAGTCCCTCCAACATTTGCCTCTACCCAATACGGCTCAGTTATCGGTCTACCAATCTCTTTCAAAGGATCGTGATCACGATTATTTATATATTCTTCGAATGGACCAGCAATATTATGACCAGTAATTTCGTCATAGCTAGAAATAGAAACTTCGTGAGAAACATTTTCTACCTGTGATACTTCTCCTGCTCGGTTGATATGCGAAGTAACCTTTGTTCCTTCATGAATTTTTTCTACAGGATCCAATTTGTTATGTAGTGATGCGTACGTGACCCCGTGTGAGTCATCAAGATCGCCGACTATGTTTATTTCTGCTGGTTTTCGATCTTCAAATTCATTATTTCCTGTTTGGATCTTTCCTTTTATCATTTCCAACGGAAGTAGTCCATTAGTGACATACCAATTACTGTCTGGGTTTCTATCGGGGTTATTGATTTCCATTCTGGACTTATCAAAGTAAACAACCTGCCGTTTACCATTTGGAGAGTCTGAATATGGCTCCTCAATAATTTTAGTTAGAGCTTTAGGTCCCCATGTCCATGGTTTTCGTACTGAACCAGTAGCTATGGGTCCATCTGACAATTTCCAAACTCTATCAAAGTAAAAGTTTCCCGTTGGTCCGTCTATTCCTTCAAGATTTCTGGTCAACTCGTCTGGTTTTACCATGTAAGTGGCACTTCCATGAGCTTCAGCAGTTTCAGGGAGAGAGCGCAGTGCAAGCGCTCCTGTTACACCTATAGCTCCTTGTAAAAATCTTCTACGAGACATGGTTGAAGAAAAATTGCTGGTTGAATCAGGTGATTCTGACTCAATTGATCCTAAAGTCTTTTCTTGTAAGTTATCAGTAGATGTGTTTTTTCTTACTTCCTCAAATTCTTCTAAGTAATGGATTCTTCGTCTAGAACTAGATAATACAGGGTCAGTACTCAATAATTTTTCAGGTTGTTCCGGAACTGACTGCTCTATGCTCTCTACCATGTCTTCAGGTGACAAGTTTGTTGAAAAATCATTGGTTGGAATACTAAAATCTTGAGTTTCTTCCTGTCCTCTCTGAGAATGACCGAGCATGTGCGCGATTTTGCCGAAAAGTGATTTTCTCTGCTCTTGAATCGGTTTTAATGAGGGTTCATGTGATTGATTTGCTTGCTCGGTACGTGAGGTATTATTAATTTCTGAATGATTTGGACTTTCATTTTCCATATGCTCTTATAATTTTTACTTGGTATACAGCGTACTTGTCAAATACCACTTAAAAATAGTGCTTATAGTGTCAGTTTTTTCAGTGCTTCCTTTGCCGCGCGTTTTTCAGCATCTTGTTTAGATTTCCCTACACCTTGTCCAAGTTCACGACCTCCGATAGATACTCGTACTGTATAAATGCGTGCATGATCAGGACCTTCTTCTTTAATAATTTCATAGACTGGAGAGTCTTTATATTTTTCTTGTAATACTTCCTGTAAATGGCTTTTCGGATCTTTAAGCCCTTGCTCCTCAATAATCGAGTCTATTCTGTTAAGAATAGTGTTTTGGATGAATTGTTCTGCAGCGCTTAATCCTTGATCTAGAAAAAGACCTCCTACTACTGCTTCATATGTATTAGCAAGCAAGCTTTTATTAGTCCTTCCTCCGCTGGCTTCTTCTCCTCTAGATAATTTCAACTTTTCCCCAAGGCGTAAATCTTTGGCTACAAGATACAAAGTTTCTGTGTTAGTTAAAATTGATCTGAGATTTGTCAACTCACCTTCTTTAAGATCAGAGTATTTCAGATAAATATGAGATGATACAACAAATGAGAGAATGCTATCGCCTAAAAACTCCATTCTTTCATTGGACTCTGTTGCACCGTTAGACTCGTTAAGATAAGACCGGTGCGTAAATACTTGGAATTCAATATTTTTGTTTTTAAATTGGGGTATTGTCATAATTCATAGATCCTAACTTTTTATTTATCCGATTCTTGTAGTTCTTTTAATAGTTTACCTAATGCTCCATTTATAAATCCAGGAGAAGATTCTCCTCCGAACTCTTTTGCCAATTCAATCGCTTCATCAATGATAACTTTGGGAGGCTGAGTTTTTTCTATCATCAGCTCGTATGCTCCAAGCCGTAAAATTGCCAGATCGATTTTATTTAGTTTAGGAATAGGAAACTCAGGTGCAATTTGTTCAATTTTTGCGTCAATGAGATGGAGATTGTTGAGAATATCAAGAGATTTTTTGTCAGTGATCTCCTGTTCAGAAAAAGTATGAGCAAAAAGGGACTGAATTATCTTCTGTCGATGAATATGACGAGGATCACGTGATGTTTTCATGTGCTAATAGCTAAATTGTTTATCTCGCATAGCGAGTATAAATAGCTGCACGGTTAAATAGTATATTTTCAGTTCCTTGAAGCGATATGACTATTAAACTATGTAACTATTTAGTCTATTTTTGGACAACTTGCTGTCCTTTATAAAATCCGCAGGTAGCACAAACAATATGTGGTGCATTTGCAGCTCCACAGTTTGAGCATCGTGCCACAGGAGTAAGTGAGAGTCGAATTGACTCCCGTCTTTTTCCTTTACGCGCAACTGAATGTCTTTTCTTTGGTTCGTGTGCCATATATTTAGTTTTCTACAACCTTAATTAATCTGGATTTACTTTATGTATTATAGTGGATTTAAGCCTTTCTTGCAATATAGGGTACTTTTCAAGCTGATCATATAATTTTCTTGCATCCTGTTGCGATAATCTGATTAGTGAACTATCACCAAAGTTAGCAACTTTAAGCATTCTCGATCCGTGCTGAACAGTCCCATACATATCTCCTGCTCCTCTTTGTCTGAGATCAATCTCAGCCAAAGCTGCGCCATTATGAGTTGTTTCCAGACTCTTTAATCTTGAAATCGTTTTCTGGCTTTCACTTTCTGTGAATAATAGGCAGTACGACTGTTTATCACTTCTTCCTACTCTTCCACGAAGCTGATGTAAGCTTGCAAGACCAAATCTCTCCGCAGCTTCAATGACTATTATAGTTGCATTTGGAATATCGATTCCCACCTCGACTACCGGGGTTGAAACTAGAATTTGTGTCTCTCCCGTTTGAAATTTATTGAGAGTTTCCTGTTTTTCATTAGCTTTCATTTTACCGTGTAACAAGCCAAGACTAAGTTCAGGAAATATTTTTTTCTGCAGATGCTCAAATTCTTTTACTGCTGCCCGTACACTTTGCATGCTCTCTGACTCTTCAATAAATGGACATACAATAAAGACTTGATTAAAGTTGCCTTGCTTGTCTTTCTCAAGCACTTGTTTTTTGATCCAAACATATGCGTTTTCTCTTTTATGGTTGGGCACAAGCCAAGTTTTTATTTGTATTCTGCCACTTGGCATTTCGTCTAGAACAGAAAGATCCAAGTCACCATACATGGTGAGGAACACAGTACGTGGTATCGGAGTCGCTGTCATACTTAGAAAATGAGGAGCTGTTCCTTTATCCCTAAGAACTCCTCTTTGATGTACCCCGAATCTGTGCTGTTCGTCCACGACTACAAATCCAAGATTTTCGAAGTTAACTTTTTTTTGAATGAGAGCATGAGTACCGACAAGAATGTCTGATTTTGTTTGATGATTGTTTTTATTCTTTGTAGCGCTAGTTAGTAAACTTATTTTAACTCCAAGTGGTTCAAGTATTCTCTTAATTGTTTCGTAATGCTGCGTAGCTAAAATCTCTGTTGGTGCCATAAGAGAAGACTGGAAACCGTTAAGAAATGCAACATACATTCCTATTGCTGCTACAATCGTTTTTCCTGACCCTACGTCACCTTGTAACATTCTGTTCATTGGAGTAGTTTTGGACAGGTCATTTAGAACTTCCTGAACTGCTCTATTCTGAGCACTTGTCAAACTAAACGGAAGACTTTTATATAATTTGTCAATTTGCTTTTTATACTTTTTAGCATCGAATGCTTGGGTTGTTTTTTGAACGGTCCACTCTTTTTTTCGGTGAATTGAAGTAAGTTGGAGCATAAATAGTTCGTCATATGCCAACCTCGAACGCGCTTTTTCTGCATCCTGAAGTGATAGAGGAAAATGAACTGTCCTAATAGCATCAGTCAGAGGAAGTAGATTGTTTGCTTGAATAAGTTCGTCAGGAAGATGTTCCTCAAATAATACATCCATGGTATTAAGTATTGTTTTTACTCTATTACGAATCCATTTTGAACTAACACCTCGTGTTTCAGGATATATGGCAACCAGCGCTCCAGTGTGTATTGTCGGTGAACTCAAGTCAGGGATTACCTCATAATCCTTTACTTGTATACTTGATTTAGAGCCAAATCGTTCTATACGTCCTGAGACACTAAGTATTTCTCCTATGTGTAGATTTCTGGTTACATACGGCTGGTTAAACCAGACACACTCAACTGTTCCCGTTTCATCTGCAAGCTCTACTTTTTGAATTTGAAATCTATTACGTGTATAAACATTTTGGATAGATGAAATAGTACCGACTAAGGTAACTACTTCTCCGGTCGGTGCTTTGGCAATTGATGTTTTTAGCGTGTAGTCTTCGTACCGGGTTGGTAGATGCATCAATAAATCTTTGACTGTATAGATAGACAGCTTCTCGACTTTTTTTGCATAGACTGAAAATGCTCGTCCTGCTGCGGTTAGTGGTGTATCAAGTGTCATAACAAAGTTATGTGCGGATATTAAACCAGAATAAAAGGTAGAATTGCTCCTACAATCATCACGATCGCGGTAAGAATTATAATAATTTTTAGTATCCAGTTTTTCCTTCTTAAAATATCCATAATCTTTATTGTCTAGTTGGCTGATCGAAATATAATTATAAAATAACTATACGCTAGATGCCAGCAACTATACTCTTATATAACCTCTATTCTAACAAATGTGCGTTTGCCGATCTGCAATACTCCTGCTCGTACAATTTCATGCACACTCGTAACAGGACGTGTATCAAAGGTTACTCCACCCTGCTCAATAAGACGTTTTCCTTCTGATTTTGAAGCAACTAAATTATTCTCTACTAAAAAATCAAGCACCGTTCTTTGTTCTCCTGATGTTAGGGTAATTGTATTTATTTCCTGCGGTACATTTTTTTGTTGTACAACTGTTACAAACTGATCTTGAGCATAAGCAGCCTCTTGCTCGCTATGAAGTTCAGAAACAATAATTTTTGCTAACTCTTTTTTAATTTCAATTGGATTCTCACCACTTTCAAGTCGTCTTTTAACTGTTTCAATTTCTGACAAAGAAACATTAGTTCCTAATGTGTAATAATCAATGATTAAATCATCGTTAATAGACATAACTTTACCAAACATATCAACAGGTTGGTCTTCTAACCATATAGCATTTCCCCATGTTTTACTCATTTTACGTCCGTCAGTGCCCATTAAGAATTCATTTGTCATAACAAAAGACTCTTTTTTCCGTAAATTTTTTTGTAGAGTTCTTCCTGCTTGCATGTTAAAGGTTTGATCTGTACCTCCGATTTGCAAATCCGTATCCAGATGATAACTGTCATAACCCTGCATAACCGGATACAAAGCTTCGTGAAGTCCGACTTTTTTTCCTTCGCTAAGGCGTTTTTTTATCAGCTCTCTTCCAGCAAAGTCACCAAATGAAAAATGTTGGGTGAGTTTAATAATTTCAGTAAATGTTAGTTTAGATAGCCACTCACTGTTGTAACGAACAGATACTTTTGAGAAATCTAGTACTTTTTCTGCCTGTTTTTTATAAGTCGCGAAGTTTGCTTCGATTTCTTCACTTGTCAGTACAGGTCGCTCACTTTCCTTATCAGATGTATCACCGATGAGGGCGGTAAAATCACCTATTAAAAATGTAACATCGTGTCCCATTTCAGCGAGTTTTTGTAACTGACGCAGTGGAAAGGCGTGACCAAGATGGATATGGGTTGAGGTTGGATCAATACCAAGATAAACGTTAATTTTTTTATCTGATTCAAGAAGTTCTTTTAGTTTGTCTTTGTCAGGGATGATGTTTGCCACACCGCGTGAAAGCAATTCTTCTATCTGATTCATATGGTTATTATATTCTAATTGGTCAATTGCGTAAAGCTGCATATTCCTCGTGTCTTTTACCTTTTATGATTTTTGTTATAATGAATGCTCTATGCGGTATTTCTCTGCTCCGACTCCGCGGTCTCGCCGCCTCAGAAGACGTTCAAGCCTGAAACGTATTGTTCTGTTATCAAAGTTTACCAAGATTGCTTTTATTGCAATGATTGTAGGTATAGTTCTATTTTTTGGATATTTCCTCTGGATTTCTCGAAGCCTTCCTACTCCTGGAGAGTTGGCAAACCCTGACATAAAAGACTCGACAAAAATTGTTGATCAAAATAATGTTGCGCTGTATTCAATATACAAAGACTATAATCGCACCTATGTTAATCTGTCGGATATACCAAAAGAACTACAAGAAGCAACCATTGCTACAGAAGATCAGGATTTTTATGAAAACTCAGGGTTTTCTTGGAGGGGATATGCTCGTGTAGTAAAAGACCTTATATTAAAGCAGCGACTCACCGGAGGATCAACTATCACGCAGCAGTTAGTAAAAAATGTGTTACTTACATCTGACCGCAATGTGACAAGAAAAATGAAAGAGTTAATATTAGCGGTACAGGTTGATAAGCGATTCTCCAAAGATGAAATACTCGAGATGTACCTCAATAATGTTCCATACGGAGGTACGGCTGTAGGGATAGAAGCTGCGGCAAATCAGTACTTTGGTAAAAAAGCAAAAGATCTTAATCTAGCTGAGTCTGCATTTCTTGCAGGACTACCTCAATCTCCGACCTATTACTCTCCTTATACCGGAAACAAAGCATATATTGACCGTTCAAAACAGGTGCTTAGAAGAATGGTTGAAGAAGGATATATCTCTGAGAACGAGTCAGAAAAAACGCTTGCTGCAATCGGAAAATTTAAATTTGCACAGGAAGGCGGCAGTTTTAAAGCTCCCCACTTCGTGATGTATGTCAGGCAGCAGTTAAATGAGTTATTTGGTGAAAATGCAGTTATTAATGGTAACTTAACCGTAAAGACTACTTTAGATTACAAGATTCAACAGCATGCGGAAAAAACTATCAAAGAAGAGATAGCTGAACTTAAAAATTATAAAGTGAGTAACGGATCGGTAGTAGTACTTGATCCTAAGACTGGTGCGATACTCTCTATGGTGGGTTCTGCTGATTATTTTGATCAGGAAAACGACGGAAATTTCAATACAGCTATTGCGCCACGACAGCCAGGATCTAGCTTGAAGCCTCTAATTTATGGAGTTGCACTTGAGAAAGGATACACACCATCTACTCTTCTCATGGATGTTCCTACAGAGTTCCCTGGTGCAACAGAGGCAACTCCTTATAAGCCAGTAAACTATGACGGGAAGTATCGTGGCCCAGTACAGATGCGTTTTGCTCTCGGAAATTCATTAAACGTACCGGCAGTAAAAATGCTTGCCATGGTAGGTCTTGAGCCGGTAATGAAAAAAGCTTATGACGCAGGTATTGAAAACTGGAAGCCAACTGAAGAGGCGATGAGAAACGTTGGGTTATCATTGGTATTAGGAGGACGTGAAGCAACTCTGTTGGAGATTACTTCACTCTACTCTGCATTTGCAGATAAAGGAATGCATCATGAGCCTTTTGCGATATTGGAAGTTAAAGATGCCAAAGGAAAAGTAATATATAAACATAACCAAGATAAAGGTAGGAGACTGTTTACAGAAGAAGCTTCATTTTTGATATCTCACATGCTGCTTGATAACAATGCCAGAAGTATGGTTTTTGGTACTAGGTCATTACTAAACGTTCCTGGTAAGACGGTCGCGGTCAAAACAGGAACCACAGATGAGAAAAGGGATAACTGGATAGTAGGTTACACACCATCATATGTTGTTGGTGTTTGGGTGGGAAACAACGATAACTCCCCAATGAATCAGGCTATAGCTTCAGGTGTTACAGGTGCAACTCCAATCTGGAATAATGTGATATCAGAGATTCTAAAAGACAAAAAGGATGAGCAATTTGAAGTGCCTAATAATGTAACAGCAATGGAAATCGACTCGTTAGGAGGAGGTTTACCGGTAGAGGGTCAGGCAAAGCGTACAGAATACTTTGCAAAGGGAACGGAACCAACTACCAAGAGTCCGATCTATAAAGAAGTAAAAATTTCCAAAGCAGATAGCAATAGACTTGCTAATGAGGAAGAAATAGAACGTGGTGATTATGATGTGAAAGAGTTTGTTGTGTTTGAAGAGAAAGACCCAGTTTCCAGTGATGGAAAAAACCGTTGGCAAGAAGGAATTGCATCCTGGATTGCAGGAAATTATAAAGATAACCCCCTTTATAATCCGCCTACTCAAAGCTCAGATAAAAAGTATGATGAAAAAACTGCAAAACGAAATGAAGATAATGATGACAATGACGATGGCATAGCCGGAGTTGCTAAAGAATAACTAATTGTTAAACCACTTTTGCTTTTAGCTCTTTTTCGATTGCGCGTATTATTTTTTCTCTGACATTTGTGATCTCATCATTGGTTAAATTTCTTTGCGGGTGTTGATAGATTATACGAAAGGTCTTTTTATCTTCATAGACATCTAGTAGTCCTACGTCTTTAATTAAACTACTTTGTTTTGTGATTGTGTTTACAATTTTGTCATAAGCAATATCATTAGAAATTTGAACCCTCAGATCTTCTATCATAGGAGGATGTTTAATAATTGGTTTATAATTTTTGGTGGTTGTGGCATTTGCTAGCATCTGAGAAAAATCTAGTTCAAAATCTGCAAGACTACTATCTAGGATTTCAATAGCTCCAATTATTTTGTTATTCAGTAAGATGTTTGCTCCATTTCTTTCATCAGATTGAGTAAATGAAATTGAAACTCCCATATCAGTAGCGATCTGCTCCACTACTCCTTTTAACTCAAAGAAAGATATATTCTCTTTTTTTATAACTACACCAAGGCGTAAATTCTCATGAGGCAATTTTTTATTGACTGGTAGATAAACATTAGAAATTTCGAATAACTTTATATCCTCCCTTTGTCCATTTTCATAAACTACTTGTAGCATGCTGGGAATAAGTGACTGTCTCATAAATACGTGGTCCTCATCGAGTGGGTTTTTAAGTCTCAAAGCATTTTCCTCAGGTCCTTCTAACATTTTTTCAGACACCATTGAGTAGGTATAAGTTTCTGTGAATCCCCAATACTTTAATGCATTTTTTACTCTACGCTCCCAGTAGAACTGATCATCTTTTAGATGATAAAGGGTTTCCGAATGCATTGGGGGGAGCACGGAAGGAAGGTTGTGATAACCGTATACACGCGCTACTTCTTCAATAATATCTTCCTCTATTGATACATCTCCCAAACGGAAGCTGGGGACGGTAACTTTAATTTTCGTGCCCTGCATCTGTGGGCTAAACCCTAAGTCGTTTAATATGGATTTGATCTGAGTTTCTTTTATATCAACTCCTATAACAGATCTAATACTATTTATATTCGCTGTAACAGTAACTGGTTTGGGTTTATTTGGATAAATATCAATTATGTCTGATATTACTTTACCGTCAGCAATTTGTTTATATAGTTCAATCCCCCTGAGTAGTGCATCTTCCATTAACTCTGGATCAACACCTTTTTCATTCAGTACTGCCGCCTCTGATCTAATTCCCAGCTTCATAGAGGTTTTTCGAATTAGATTTGGATTATTATTATCTAGAAAGAATAAAATACGGGTTGTACTGTCTGTAACTACACTGTTTTTAGTGCCCATTATTCCTAAAAGATCAATAATATTTCCATTACCGTCATCAGCAACTATATCTTCACCAGGTAAAGTATGTGACCGGTTATCTAACGTGACAATCACTTCTCCTGGGTGAGATTTTCGGATAATTAATTTTCTAGCAGGCTGATCTTTGGATGAAAGTAGTCTATCGTAATCAAAAACATGAGCAGGATGACCAATTTCTCTCATGACGTAGTTTGTGACATCAATTATGTTATTGAGACTTCTTATATCGCTTGCTTCTAATCGCTTCTTAATCAATGATGGAGAGCTTCCCATTTTTACTTCCATTACTACTGCCATAACTCTGTTTACAAGTTTTGGATCGTTTTTAATTGTAATGTCTGCAGTTTTTCCAACAGGTGTAACTTTAGGTAATTTTGGTTGTTTGAATTTGGCAGGAACTCCAAATTGGGGAAGTACAACACTTGCCTCTCGAGCGATTCCGATTACAGACATTAGATCAGGTCTATTCGTGGTAACTTCTATATCGTATACAAAATCATTACTAGTTTTTTCTACACGCTCAATGGATACACTACACAAGGAAAGCGCACGTCTCAGCTCAGAGACTGTTGCTTTTGTGTCAATGTATTCGCGTAGCCAGCTATCTAAAATTTTTATATTCATATTTCAAATATAAAATTCAAAACTTTTAAATTTATACTTTTATTTTTGCCTTTTTCCTTTTGACTTTTTGCTTTAACTAAAACTGTTCTAAAAACTCCAAATTATTACTATAAAGTAATCTTAAATCATCAATTTCTAAACCTTCTTTCATCATTAAAACTCTCTCCACTCCCCAACCAAATGCAAATCCTTTGTATGATGCAGGATCGACACCACTATTTTTCAGCACATTTGGATGAACCATTCCCGCTCCACCTAGTTCGAGCCACCCTTCCTTACAAAGTCTGCAGCCTTTACCGTCACATATGCCACAGGAGACATCTACTTCAAAAGAAGGTTCTGTAAATTGGAATTGATAAGGTCTAATGCGGAAAGATCTCTTTTCTCCAAAATATGATTTTACAAAATAATCGAGAACTCCTTTGAGGTGGATAATTGAGGTATTCTTATCCACAACCAGTCCTTCAAATTGGTGAAACATTTGAGTGTGTGATACATCTGATTGGCGTCGGTATGTTTTTGCAATGTTTAGCATTTTTATAGGCAGTTTGCCTTTTTCTAACTCTCTTATCTGTCCGGATGATGTATGAGGGGTCAATACCATAGGACCTTTTTTAGGATCTTTTGGTACATCGATCAAGAATGTTTCCCATTCATCTCGAGCTGGATGAAAATCAGGAAAATTTAGTGCTTCAAAAGCATACCAATCCCACTCTACTTCCGGATATCTAACTCGAGTAAAGCCAACTTTTTCAAATATAGAGGTGATTTCATCAATTGCTTGTGTTACTAAGTGCAGATGACCGAGTGGAGGCTTCACACTTGGCAGGGTCACATCTAATTTTATTGCACTCTGTTTTTTAGAACTATTTTTTAATGAATTAAATTTATCTTCAATTAAATCCTCAATTGCAGTTTTAACTTCATTTGCGAGTCTTCCGATCATGGGGCGTTGATCGACTGGTACATTAGGAAGGCCTTTTAGAGATTTAGTTAAGCGCCCATTTCGACCTAAGTAGTCCATCTTGATGCGGTTTAGCTCTTCAGTATCTTCTGCTGCAATAATCATACTTACCGCATCGTTTTTAATGTTTATTAGGTCGTGTTCCATAGTTAAATTCCACTTATTGCAGCTATAAATGTAGATATTTCAGGTAAGGTGTCGAGTTCTTCGACTTCTTGCAGTGAAAACCAGCCTACTTTTCCGACTGTTTCTTCTTTAGAAATATCTATGTCTCCGTGCAGATACATCACCGGAAAACCCAAAACTACTGCATGTATATTATCTTTTTCATAATGGTGGGAAAAAATAATTGGTCGTCTTGAGAGCAACTGTACTTCTAGAGGTCCTACTTCTTCATTTACTTCACGTAATACTGCATCTGCAGGATCTTCTCCGAATTCAATTCCTCCGCCAGGAAAATGCCATTTTCCGTGGATATGTGGAGATGTTGGTTCGTCTCTTTGTATTAAGAGTACTTTATTGTCGCTGTTTTGCAGTATAGCAACCACTGCTAAATGTCGGTTTCCTGAGTTATCCATATCGTATCCTAGGATACCAAAATTATGACTCAATTTCATCATTTGTATTATTTAATGCATTACCCGTTGGGATTAGCTTTTCCCATTAAAAAACCTCCCGTTTGCCCCGCTATTCGGGGTGAAGGAGGTCTATACGTTTATATCTTTTAGTCTTTTTTACTTGTTCATACTACGAACAAACCTCCCTTTAAGGGAAGTAAAGTAAAAAAAGTAAAAAGCTTGCGCGGTTTGAGTAATCATCTGAAAGTTTTGTGCAGCCATAGATTTATTTGCCAAAAACTTTATTAGTTATTGATTTGAATGTCTCGGGGTCTGAGGAGACAATATTTGCTAAAATTTTTCGATCAAGTTTTATGTTTTTCTTATTCATTCCGTTGATGAACGTACTATATGAGTGTCCCATTTCATCAAGTGCACCATTAATTCTCGTGATCCATAGCTTTCGCATATCTCTTTTACGAAGTTTTCGTCCGTGGAATGCATATTCACCAGCATGAAGCACAGCTTCATGAGCTGCTTTAACCAATGTACTTTTTGTTGCCCGGTAACCTTTTACCTGTAGCATCAATTTATTATGTTTTCTTTTTGATACGGTTCCCCGTTTAATACGTGCCATAATTTATGCTTCTCCCAACATTTGCTTAATTTTCTTTGCAAATTTACCTGTTTCCATTACTCCAATCTCTTTCTGTCTTCTAATTCGGGCTTTTGATTTGTTCAGTTTTTTATGTGATCCATACTGGTGACCAAAAATCACCTTACCGTTTTTTGTCACTCTAAAACGCTTTGAAACTGAGCTTTTAATTTTTTTCTTTTGTTTTGCCATAATATTCAATTTCTAATTACTTTAATTACTAATTAACCTAATCAATTACTAATTCCTAAAGTTAGAAATTAGGTCAATTAGAGCAATTAGTAGTTTTTTCTTGACTATCTTAGTCGAGAAAGGATGGTTACCATTTGTCGACCTTCCATGTGCGGATCTCGTTCCACTTTTGCGACGTCTTCAAGTTTGGCTATAACTTTATTTAATACGTTTTCACCTAACTCTTTTTTAGTAAACTCTCTTCCTCGAAAACGTACTATAAACTTTACTTTATCTCCGTCTTCTAAAAACTCACTTGCTTTTTTTACCTTAATGTCAAGATCATGTTCACCGATAAAGGGCCCCATCCTGATCTGTTTAGTTTCAGATGTAGTACTCTTTTTCTTTTCTTCCTGCTTCTTTTTCTTTAATTGATACAAGAACTTGCTATAATCTATCAACCTTGCAACTGGTGGCTTTGCCATCGGTGCAACCTCAACCAAGTCTAACTCTTGTTCATCGCTTAGTTTTCTGGCTTCATCGATGCTCATCACACCAATTTGTTTCCCTTCACTATCTAGAAGCCGTACTTCTCTAGCTCGGATCTGACTGTTTATCCGATAGAATGGTTGTTTTGATTGGTTATACTTTTTTCTCAATTTCTTTTTTAACTCTCTCCACGAATTCAGAGAGCGCAAGACTTCCAAGATCTTGACCGTTACGGGTTCTTATGCTTACTATCTCTTTTCCCACAGAATTACTCTCGGATTCTTCCTTTCCGCCTATTATACACAGGTATGGGACCTTTTGTAAAGTAGCCTCGCGGATTTTTGCACCTATTGTTTGATTAGAATTATCAAGCTCCACTCGGATTCCAGAAGAATCTAGGATTTCATAAACCTTTTGCGCGTAGTTCTCGACTTTCTCAGAAATCGGCAGGACAGCAATCTGCACCGGTGCGAGCCAGATCGGAAATGCGCCTGCATAGTGTTCTATTAACACCCCTAAAAATCGTTCCAGTGAACCAAAAATTGCTCTATGAAATACTATAGGTGTTTTGTCCGATCCGTCTTTGCTTGTGTATGCAAGGTTAAACCGTTTTGGTTGTTGAAAATCAAGTTGTATGGTGCCTGTTTGCCATTCCCGTCCGATTGAGTCACGCATCAAAATATCAACCTTTGGTCCATAAAAAGCTCCTTCTCCGTCTGCTTTAAAATAATCTTGACCTGAATCTTTAAGTACTGATTCAAGCATTTCTTCAGCTCTGTCCCAATCGCTACTTTCTCCTAAATACTTATCCGGTCTGGTTCCAAAACGTAGTTTGTAACTTATCCCAAATGGCTTATACATTTCCTCGATCATTACCATAATCTGAGAAAATTCATCCTTTATTTGTTCTTGAGAAATGAAAATATGCGCGTCATCCTGACGAAACTGTCTTGTTCTGAATAAACCATTTAACGTTCCTGAACGCTCAAAGCGGTGTAATAATGAGGTATCAGCAAGTCGGATAGGAAGATCATTATATGAACGAGTTTTAGAGTTAAATATAACCATAGCGTTTGGACAATTCATCGGCTTTATGCCGAAAACCTCGTGGCCTCCCTGTTCATCAGACATGCGAGACATATCTGCGACAAACATATCCTCTTGATAATGTGACCAGTGACCAGAGGTTTCGTATAAGTCTTTCTTATTTAACTGGGGCGTCATGACTTCTTGGTAGCCAAACTTTTTATACATTTGTCGTGCAAAGTCATATAAGTTGTTATATAAAACAACACCTTTTGGAAGCCAATATGTCATTCCGGGAGAAGTGTCGTGCATAATAAATAAATCAAGGTTTGGTCCAAGTTTTTTGTGATCTCTTTTCTTAGCTTCCTCAAGCATTGTTAAATATTGGTCAAGCTCATTTTGAGTATGAAACGCAGTTCCATAAATGCGGGTTAACATGGGATTTTTTTCGTCGCCTCTCCAGTATGCGCCTGCGAGAGATAAAAGCTTAAAAGCGCCAATATCTTTTGCAGGATTTTCACTATGCCCTCCTCGACATAGATCCTCAAATCCGTCAGCTGGCGGACCGGCTTTATACAACGTAATTTTTTCTCCTTTTTTAACAATTTCATCAATCAGATCCAACTTGAAAGGATTATTTTGATATAGTTCCCGCGCTTCACTTTCTGATACTTCTCGATGAGTGAACTCAGTCCAAGATGGAAGAATATCTGACATTACTTTCTCAATTTTTGGTAGGTCTTCTTCTGTAAGTGGTTTTGTGAACTGAGCATCATAATAAAATCCATTCTCAATTGATGGACCGATAGCTATTTTTACTTCGGGATAAAGTTTGATTAGTGCTGCAGCGAGTAAGTGGGCAGCTGAATGCCTCAGTTGATTTAATTCATCATTATTCATACCTTTATACTAATATATTATACTTATTTCGTACTATATCAGAAACCAGGCACAATTTGAAGATGAATACTTAGAACGAGGACTTAACCACGAGTTACACCTTGTTGCTGAAGATATATGAGTATGTCTGCAATAAAATTGCCAACAAATGGAACAACATTTACATACTGTGAAAGTAAGCTGATGACAGAAAGAAAGAGAGCGATACCAATGACAGAACCCACTCCCCAAAAGATCCCGCCTAATAAATTGTTTGCTATAATCTCTCCTTTTGATAGCTTCGACGGTTTCTCAAATGGTTGCAATGGTGCGGCAGGAGGAAGAGTATCTTTGCTTTTTTTAAACTTTGCCATACGTGTGATAGTTTAGCACAAAAGCAAGCAATATTGAAAGAATAGAATCTGTTTATAGTCCAAGATCTCTGTGGATAGATTGCATGGATGCAAGCGTTATTTGAATATATTGTTCAAGCGGTATATCAATTTTTTCCTCGCAAAGTTCAATCACCTTTCTGTCTACTCTGCGAGAAAAAGCTGTTTGTCCGAATCTCTTATATACAAATTCTGCAGTTAGCGAATTAAGTTTTTTGTCAGGGTGAATGAGTGCGCACGCAACAATAAGTCCTGTGAGACCATCAACTGTGGTGATTGCCCAGTCCATATCACTTTTGGGCTGTACTTTTGTGCTTTGAAAATTATGCGATTTGATTGCGTAAGCAATATCTCGGGGAATTATCTCTGGCTCGAGATCAAAAATCAACAGTCCGTGACGGTCTAGGGCATTTTTTTCCTGAGCAATTTCATAGTCTATATCATGAAGCAAGCCAGTTATACCCCAAGTTTCTCTATCATGATCTGTACCATCTGGATATAGATGATCAAAAATTCCTTTCATACTTGCCTCAGTTGCGAGACAGTGCTTTAGGAGATTTTTGTTATGAAGATACTTTGTTAGAAGTTTATATGCATCTGTTCGATTCATAGCGTGTGGAGTTAACTGGATTCGAACCAGTGACCTGTCCGATGAACATCGGACCGCTCTAACCTTTTGTTTTAATTACTCCGTCTGAAATTATTTGTTCAATAACTTTTCTACTTTTGAATTTCTTTAGTTTCGTTTCTATTAATCTGGCTTCTTGTACTGTTTGATATTCTTTCTTAAATACTAAAATAAATGGAGCTGTCAGTTTGGTATATTTTGATTTTCCAGAGTTATGTTCTTGCAGTCTTCTTTCTATATTTTCAGTAGAGCCAATGTAATATCTGTTATTTTTTATAGACTTAAGAATATATACAAAAAACATACTGTGGACGACATTGGGATTGAACCAATGACCTCTTCGATGTCAACGAAGCGCTCTACCACTGAGCTAGTCGTCCATATAATTTTGACCTTTCCTATAAACATCGGACCACTCTACTACTGATCTATATACGCAAATAAGCCTCACAATTATACAAAACTATGTATGGAATCTCAATTGAAGGTAACTTATGCTTTTACTTCATAAGCATAAAAAAATCCCGACAAAGCGGGATTAAAGTGAAGGGGGTGCAGATACAGCACCCCCATTCGGTAAAAGAAATCAGGTGGTCAAAGTGTGACCTTTTCCTCGCCATTGAGGAATTGGTCAGACAACTTTGCCTGATTACTTTTGTGGCACTAGCTTCGGTCAGCGAAACCTGGTCGGTTTCGCTTTTTCTTTTCTTCAGGATGAAAACCCCATGGAAGAGGTTTATTTTTTGGTTCCATTTTGGTTTCAGTGTGGGTCTGGATGCAGTCTCTATCTCCCCATTCAGGGTGATAGCGAGTTTCTTCTTCTTCCTCATCTAGAGGAAAGAATCGACCTTTAAACGGAAGGGACATTTCGATCTCCTTTCTGCTTTTTGTAAGCCTAAAAACGATGCATAGGTCCGTAACGGACCAGCGCTGCTTTGTGAGCAGCTGCAACTTCTTCCAAATCCCTTGAGGATGGAGGAAGAGGTCTGCAAGCCTGACATAGCAGTATGCTGAGCGAAGTTTCTATGTCCTCATCGGATTCTGATTGAACGAACACAGCTCGATCTGCCGTTTCTCCCCAATTTCTCTTGGAAAGAGCAGAATAAACAACTACGCTGTTGGCAGGAAGTTCATCCTCTTTGTTGAGGATCTTCTCCTTGAACTGAGCTTGGAATTGCTCGTGTAGGACATCTCTGACCTTCATCGAAAGCCAGTCAAGCCTTATGAAGCAAATCGTCGGAAGATCGCTCTTGTCCACTTCTAGATTCCTTTCAGGAATGTAAAAAACTCCCCTTCGCGGTTTGGTAAATCACGACCTCATGGAATTTCTTCTCCTTTCGTTAATCAAATGCAAGTGCCACGGTGTCTTGAGTTAACTAAGTCGTATTTACGCCGTTTGTAAAATTGACCAGGTATTCAAGACGATTTTAATGTGCTACTACCCTTCTACTATACTTCCTTCGTTTCTGTTCCCTTCGACTATGCTCAGGGTAGTTTTTCTGTATTCAGAAAAACAAAAAAAACCTCCCATGTGGGAGGTAGTTCGTATATTTTAGGGCTATATGTCTCCTCCCACAATTAAATCGCCTCATTAAAGAGGACGACCATAATAATTGGGAAGAGTTGCTTGTGCATACTAACTTTATTGTAAATCCATAGTCTGTAATTGTCAACATTTAGTTTAATATTGGTGCAGGAGAGTCTACCTCCTGCACCAAGAAAGACAAGGTTCATGCCACTGATGGTGTTCGCCGATGAACATAGTGACAATTTAACCTTATGTAGCAGATGGGAAGTTGACGGAAAAGGGTGATTTTCTTTTTATTGTATATCCCGGACATTCACGAAGTGCTTCTTTTAACCGATTTCGGTAGATTCTGAGCGGATCTAAGTGTGTTTTTCTTACACTTATTGGATTACCGCAAGGAAGAATCTCACCTTGGGTTTTATAAACATTGTCAAGGCGCTTACCGATACTTAATATCTCTTTTGATCTCAGCACTTCATCTCTGTTTACGATTATAAGAAGCGGTGTTTTGACCCAACTTGGGAATAGTTCGGTTGGAATAGTATGAGGAGCGTCCCATATTTTCCACGGTCCAAATCTGTAATACGCATCAGACTCCGCGCTTATTATGACTGAGTCATACTTTCGACTTACTTCTCCGCGTTCAGGAAAGATAATCCTGGTGTTGTACTGCGAACCAAGAAGCTCCAGCATCCCCATGACTTTTGGATCATTGTTGGGGATCAGAATTACAGGATTTGAACTATTCATGTCTCACACGTCTTTCTAGGGAATGTAGACAAGCTCAGGGAACAAAATATTGTTTCGACTAGCCTCCTCAATTGCTAAAAGGTGGCATACTTGGCAAGTATTACTACCTTTGATTACTACCTTTGAACATCGTGGACATATGGTAACAGTGCACCCGCATCCTTCACATCTTGTAACAATCTTGTGATCATCTGGATGCTTACATACCTTTGCCGATTCCTTCATCCTTGCTTCCTTTCTGCTATCTCTCAGATTGAGAGAAACAGCCTTGAACATTTCAAGACTCTTACCTCTCAACCTGTATGTAAATGTGCAACTAAAACAAAAAAACCTCCCATGTGGGAGGTATAGATATATATTTTTTTGATTATTAATTTTTATATTTTACTATTCCACCCACGCATGTATTTTTCCACCAACGTGGAGAATATTTGCGCGTGAAGGAATATGTGTAATTCATGGTTTATTCATTCTAGCTAACATGAATTTATCTGTCAAGAAAGGTAATTATCCTGTTTGAGTTGCAACGTTTCGTTCAGAAGAAAGGCTAAATGACGTACCTTTTTTGGATACTTGGCTCCAGTACTGTTGCTGACCTTTTTTACTTGCAAAAAGTGCCAACCAGTTTTTACCCTCCTCAACTCTGATTCGTGCATTTCTCACAGTCAAAAGTACCCATTCAAGAAAGTTTACCTGATAACGACTTGCTTCACTCGAATTACTTTCAACCGTAACCTGTTGTGAGACTTGCTTAAAAGCCATTTCCATCTCTTTTGATGCTTTAATTAATTTTTTAATCTCGCTTTGAAGTACTTCAATCTGTTGCTTATTTTCAACTTCTTCTTTTTTAGGCACCTCTGCGTGGTCAAGTGATCTTACGTACTCTCTATGCTCTGCTGTTACTGCAGGCTTTTTTTCTGATTTTTCCGGAATCAAAGAAAACTCCTGCCCTTCTTGCAGTACTGCTTCTTTTTGAATACTTGTACCAGATTCTGATTTCGTACTTAAAAGCTGTTCAGGGAGGGTTTGTTTAGCAGAAGATTTAAAAAAGTCTTCCCACATGGTTCGAAGCGCATCTTTGGAAAGCGAAGATACCTGTTTGCCCATCTCTCCTCCACTCGTTTCTATAGAGTCTTGGAAGAAAGTGTGTTTTTTTTGTTTTGTTTGATTTGCCATAGGAAATTGATCGTATTATAAGATATTTTACGTTCAATTTCAAACTAAATTGACATAAGAAAGTCAATTGTCTTCTGTTGTCGGATTAGAGCTACAAGAAAGTATGGATTTTTTGCAATTTCTTCTCTATTTTTAGGATCTTGAAACTTAGATAGAGCTTCTTCTATGTCATTTTTTTCAACTGCTATGTTTTCTGTGTCAGCAATTTTTTTGAGCAAAAACTCAAGCTTTAGATCACGTTCTGCTTTTGCTTCATATCCACTTCTCATTTCTTCAGCATTTTGACCACGGGTCGCCAGATATTGATCCAAGTTCATACCTAGTCTCTGCAGTTCATCTACAAGTTGTGACAAAAGTCTATTTGTCTCTTCTTCAATAAGGATTTTAGGAACTGTTATCTCAGCTCCTTCTAAAGCAGCTGCTAGTACGTCGTCAACTTTTGGTTTTTCCGGCTCTTTTTCTCCCGGTTTGATGATTTTGTTTTTTGATGTTACGTTTGTAACTGCCTTTTTATAATCACCTAGCTTTACTTCTGGCTCAAGCGCGGTTACAGCCTCAAAAACCAGGTCTGTGCCTTCTTCAAATACTTCAATATGTAATTTTGGTGAGATAATAGGCTGCAGTTTCTCTGCCTGGATAGCTTTATTGTATGCTTCAGGTACTACTGCTTTTAGAGTTTCTTCCTGAACTACGTGCTTGGGTAGTTTTTCTTCCGCAATTTTTTTCGGAACCTGTCCTTTGCGAAATCCTGGTGCTGACACGTTTTTACTCAGCTCAGATTTGATTTTTTCGCGAGTTTTTTCAACTTCAGCGAACGGAACAGTTATTTTTAAAACTAGTGTTCCGTCGTCTTGTTTGGTAATTTCTGGTTTCATATCGCCCTATTATACAGGTGAACAGGTTAAAATTCAAAATATAAAGTAAAAAGTAGAAAAAGAGCCCATTGATGTTATCGCAGGGCTCGTAGAATTATTCTTTGTTATACTGCTCTGGTAAGAACCTAGAAAAAGGTTCAGCATCGTTTGAATCGGGTTGGATTTTGAGAATTTTCTTAATCATATTGAAAATCCTATTAATCAACTTTCTCCCCCTTACTTCTAACCCAAGATAGACAACTCAATACACACAAAGAATATTACAGTTATTATAACACCAACTATAGGATTAATTAAAGAGTTATTGTGAGGTGTGCCCGAGAGAGGAGTTGAACCTCCACACCGTTGCCGATACAGCGTTCTGAACACTGCGTGTCTACCATTCCACCACTCGGGCATAATTTAGTTATTGGGCAGTTCATATATTTTGATATATTTTATCCCTTTTGATCTTCCTTGACAAGCAAATACATCTATGGAAAGATAGAAGGAATGGACAAACGGATTATTCTGCTCGGTGTCTATTTGCTCACTGCTCCTGCTGCACTTTTCGTTCTTATCTTTTATACCCTTTACTATCACCATGAGCATACTCTGTCTCGTACACCTTCTGTAAAGGTGTTGAATTATAATGGTAATTTTGAAGCTCTACCTGACAATACTGTAAGCACATCAGCGATTAACCTACCAAGTACTGATGCCAGAATTGCAGCGCTGGATGACTTCTTTAAGAAGCACAAATCCCCACTTGTCTCTCATAGCAAAATTATTGTTCAGCAGGCTGATGAATATGGGTTTGATTATCGGCTTCTACCTGCAATTGCCATGCAAGAAAGCAACCTGTGTAAAAAAATTCCTAAGGGAGCTGATCATAACTGTTGGGGTTTCGGTATATACGGAAAAAAACGTACTGGATTCGAATCGTATGATAGAGCTATACAAGTTATCTCTAAAACTCTTTCCGAGCAGTACATAAGTAAAGGTTTGGAAACTCCGGAGCAGATCATGTCCAAGTATACTCCTAACAGCAATGGTTCATGGGCAAATGGAGTTATTTACTTCATGAATCAAATCCACTCTAATATTTAGCTGCTATATAGTGGTCCAAACTACAAGTGACCACTAAGGCAATTCCAGATTAGGCCGTATTTATGCTATTTTGAGCATTGTTTTACAGACTTGACAGACTCATAGTTGTTTGCTATAATACGTGCTAGGTCTCGAGGTAGCCCAAAACTTACTTTGAGACTCTTTAAAAGGACTGAATCAGTGGATATTTTTTATGTAAAAATCCACATCTCTACGAGGCGATTTAGTCCTTTTAAAGTTTTATAAGCATCTCCAACGTAGTTTTACCTCTGAGTTCCAAGAAAATATTTCATTATTTTTTTGGAGTCCCAGGTAAACGCATAATGCGAATCGGGATGCAATATGAAAAAACTTTTTATTCTTATCGCCTTTCTTCTTGCGGTAAGCGTTACACCTACAACCTTCGCGTCTGAAAAAATTGCAGGACGCTCAGCAACACTTTCTATTGAATCTAAACGTCAAACTGATAAGAACTTATCTAACGACGTGAGGGTTACTGCAGTTCAAAATGTACTGAAAAAGTATGATTCTATTCTAGTGCCTGAAGCAGAAAACTTTGTGTACTATGCTGATAAGCACGGTATCGACTGGAGACTTCTGGTATCTATTTCAGGTCTTGAATCATATTTTGGTGCCCGGTATGTACAAGGGTCATATAACGCCTATGGATGGGGTGGCGGATATATATACTTTGAAAGCTGGGAGGATGGTATAGACACTATTTCTTACGCGCTGAAAACGAAATATTATGATCGTGGTGCAAATACTGTGGAAAAAATAGGTCCTATTTATGCTGAAAATCCTCATTGGGCAGAGCGCATATCACGTTTTATGACTCAAATTGATAAAGAGTATATAAACCTGACTACCCTTGCTGCTGCTCCTCAGTTTTAGAAATGTCAAGAACCGATCTCGACAAGCACTTCGCATTCACATGCAAAGTATTGTATTTGTCAAGAACCGATCTTGACAAGTTGGATGTGACAGCTCATAACTGATAGTATGTCGTCTCGATATACCGTTAGAAGTTTTTCTAAAAACTGTGTGTATCACGCATATAATCGTGGCGTTGAAAAAAGAGATATATTTCTTGATGAATCTGACTGTAGAATATTCCTATTTTACCTTAAGCTCTATTTATCTCCTATAGAAGCATTAAAGACTCAAAAAATTCCTGGACTTAGGTTAGATAAAATTCTTAAGAATAACTTATCAGAAGAAACTGATCTTCTTTCCTATGCATTAATGCCAAACCATTTTCACTTACTGATTAAACAAAAAACTACCAATGGTACTACAAAGTTAATGAAGCGAATGTCTGTTGCATATGCAATGTATTTTAATAAAAAGTACAATAGGGTGGGTCCGTTATTTCAGGGAATTTATAAGTCTGTGCTTATCACAACAGACGAACAAATGCTCCATGTATCGCGCTATATCCATCTTAATGCCTTTGAGATAAAGTCAAATATAGATTTCAAAAAGTTTTCTAGTTACGCTTGGTATTTAAATGCAAATCCACCATCGTGGATACATCCTGACATAATTACTGAGTACTTTAGAAGTGTGAAAAAAATAAGTAATAACGATATGTTATCGTACCAGAGTTTTGTAGAAGACCATACTCAGCCATCAAAAGAACTACTTGGCGAATTAACATTAGAAGACTAAGTTTTTTGTGCTCAATGTCAAGAACCGATCTCGACATATTTGGAGGTATGATCTGAGGGGGGTTGTGTATCGGGTGCATACGCTAAAATTTGTTTAATATTTCGATTGCAGTTTGTAGGTGGAAAAATGTATAATGTGAGTCGTGAGCGGGCGTGGTGAAATGGTATACACGCTAGTTTTAGGAACTAGTGGCCGCAAGGCCGTGGGGGTTCAAGTCCTCTCGCCCGCACTAAAATGGATTAAAGCTGTTTATCCTCGTTTAGTAAACTCGAATTATGAAACCCAAAAGTGTTGACGAATACATTGAAAATTTTCCACAAGATCAGAAAGAAAAGCTGATAGAGCTACGAAAGATTATAAAAACTACACTGCCTGATACAAAGGAAGCACTCAAATGGGGTGATCCAGCAGTCTTGGATAAAGATGGAATGATCTTAGTAATTTATGGTGGATATAAACAACACATGAATCTTGTTGCTACACCAAGCACTAAACAGGCGTTAGAAAATGAATTGTCAGATTACAAAACTGGTAAAGGTTCCGTTCAGTTACATTATGATAAACCACTGCCGGTTACTTTGATTAAAAAAATCTTGTTATACAGAGCCAAAGAATATCGTGAACAAGGTGTTAAGTGAAAGTGATTGAATAGGTCTATAATCTACTCACCTATTGTCATTTCTTCCTGTATTCTTACTGTATTTTTTGATTATTCTCGTTCGATTTCCTTACTATCTAGTTAGTTATTTCAATTTAATGTACCGAATGTATACAAGGTGTCTTTGTGCAAATATCACAAGCATACCAAGTAAAAGGAGGTGAACTATATGACTGATGTGTTAAGAGACAAAGATGATTTAAAAAAACGGGAAGAAATAATCGATGATGAAGAAGGCGAAGCAGGTGGAGAGGCAGAGTATGACGCAGATATCAACGAAACAACTGATGATCTGATCGAGACTGATGACGATAGGATGTAAATGGCTAGCGCAGGAGATATGTCCCGCGCTAGGATAATATGCCAAAGCGCTATTTACTCAAAGAATTAAGAGATACATTCCGTTATATCAAAAATGGGTTAGGAAATATTCGCGGAAAAAAAGGCGGAGAACAAGAAATTAAAGAGGACGAAGAGGTTCAAATAAAAGAAAATGACACAAAAACCAACACCCCCACAACCGAAACAAACTCTCGATACTAGACCAGGGAAAGAACACGAGATGGTTCAAAAACCTGAGTATTATGGAGAAGATTATAAGCCTGCCGGGAAATTAGAAGGAAAAATTGCAATTATTACCGGCGGTGATAGTGGAATTGGACGCTCGGTTGCTGTGCTTTTTGCGCGAGAAGGAGCGGATATTGCTATCGCCTATCTTAATGAGCATAAAGATGCTCAAAAAACTCAACAAGAGGTTGAAAAGGTAGGAAAAAAATGTATTGCTATTTCCGGTGACCTTGGTGAAGAATCACACGCTAATGATGTCGTAAGCCAGGTGATACAAGAATTCGGGTCATTGGATATATTAGTCAATAATGCTGCCGAGCAGCATCCACAGGAAAGCATTTCTGATATTTCTTCTGAGCAGCTTGAAAGGACTTTTAGAACAAATATTTTTGCATATTTTTACTTAACTAAAGCTGCTCTATCCCATCTGAAATCAGGAAGTACCATTATTAACACTACTTCCGTTACAGCTTACAGAGGAAGCGATCATTTAATTGATTACGCATCTACTAAAGGTGCAATTGTTGCTTTTACACGCTCACTTGCAAGTCAGTTGGCTGAAAAGAATATTAGAGTCAATGGCGTTGCTCCGGGTCCTATTTGGACTCCGTTAATACCCTCTACTTTCCCTGAAAATCATGTTGAAAAGTTTGGAGAAAAAGAGCCTTTAGGTCGTCCCGGTCAACCTGATGAAGTTGCACCAAGTTATGTATTTTTAGCCTCACAGGATTCTTCTTACATGACAGGTCAGGTACTCCACCCTAACGGCGGGGAAATTATAAACGGATAGTTATAATTTTTCACGATAATTTTCATTGATATTAAGTAATATTTCTTGTAAAATGTAAGCCACCCTTCAGGAATGGAAATATGGGCTGATGGCGAAACTGGTAGACGCGCAGTCTTGAGGGGGCTGTACCGCAAGGTGTGGAGGTTCAAGTCCTCTTCAGCCCACCAAACGTTTCACATTAAACTACTTTTATTACCTTCGTACGTATGTTAAAATGATCTCTGATATAGGGTTAATCTTATATTTGGGCGCTTAGCTCAGCTGGTTTAGAGCGCCTCGTTTACACCGAGGAGGTCAGGGGTTCGAATCCCTTAGCGCCCACTCTTCATTACGTCCACTGTAGACAATAACAGGTTTACATCAAACGAATGTGAGATGCCGAGATTGCCAAGTTGGTCAAGGCGCTTGTCTGAAGAACAAGTTATGCGGGTTCGATTCCTGCTCTCGGCACAACTGACAATAAAGGAAGCCTTGATTTTCCTTAAAAAGCGGCGGTAGTTCAGCGGTAGAATGCTTCCTTGCCAAGGAAGATGTCGCCGGTTCGATCCCGGTCCGCCGCTCCATATTTTACTCTCTTCATACTCATATCTTGCAATCATTTCATTTATCTTGTTTACTATATTCAAGATATGCTGATTCAAAGTGTAATGTTTCAGGATAATGAATTTATTCCTATGCAGTACACCTGCGAAGGAGAAAACATTAATCCCCCACTACTCTTTTTAGAGGTGCCTCAAGAAGCACAGAGCCTAGTACTAATTGTTGACGATCCTGATGCTGTATCAGGTTTGTGGACGCACTGGGTTGTATTTAATATCCCCCCAGATACTCACGAAATAGGAGAGAATGCTACTCCACCCGGAGTTGAGGGAACAACAAGTTTCGGAAAACCTGGATGGCGTGGTCCTTGTCCGCCTAATGAACCTGTGCACCACTATAGATTTAGACTTTATGCGCTTGATACAATGCTGGATCTTGATAACTCAGCAACGCGAGAAGAAGTTGAGACTGCAATGAGTACTCACGTAATCGATGATGCAGAATTAATTGGATTGTATCAGAAGACGAGTTAGAAACTAACATCTCTCATTTTATCTCCTCACTTTGTATTCTTACATTACTATGCTAGTATAAACATACTCAAATCTTCAGATTTCTTCAGAAAGATTGTAAGAAAACACACTAAATATTACAAAAATCTTACTCATTTTTATCTTGAAAATTAAAATGATACACTCTGATATAGTTGACTCCTCTATTTCTGCATGGTATAAACTCAATGTTCTAAAAAATAGATAAGCGAAGCAAGCAAAAAGATTGATATATCAATCCAAACGAATTTATTCAAGCCCTGTTAATTTTTTTGCTAAGGATTGGTGAACAATATTTTTAATACACAAAAAACTATAAAAAAATACCGAAACAAACGCTTAACGCTTTTGACAATAACGGTAATTTTTCTAACCTTTATTCTAAATACCGTATTTACCGGAGACTTTAATATAATCTCTCCTCTTGCGCGGTCAAATGAACTGCAGCCGTTAAAAGAAGGAAAGTCTCAAAAAGAAGTATTCGGTTTTGCCCCGTACTGGACAATCAACAAACTGGACAATGTAGACTTTAATGTCTTAACTACATTTGCATACTTCGGAATACCTGTAAAAGGAGACGGAAACCTTGATACATCATACCAGGGATATCATACATTCAAGAGTGAAACTGCAACTGAATTATTTCAAAAAGCGCACAGACATGGTACGCGTGTTGTACTTACTATTACGCAGATGAATAATGCAGAAATCCGGGCTCTTATGGACGATCCTGAAGCCCAAGCACGATCTATCGAGCAAACGGTCTCCTTAGTAAAAAGTAGAGGTATCGATGGAGTTAATATCGATATTGAGTACACCGGAAACCCTGGTCAAGGATATCGAAATGCATTTAGTGGATATGTCAAAAACATGACTGATGCAATGCATGCTGCCGTACCACAATCAAAAGTTACAGTATCAGTATATGCTTCAGCAGTAAAAGAACCAAAGATCTATGACATTGCCAAGATGGGAGAATATACCGACGGAGTATTTATGATGGCGTATGACTTTGCTGTTGCGGGATCAGATCATGCGATTCCTACTGCTCCACTCTATGGACACAAAGAAGGAAAATATTGGTATGACGTATCAACCGCGGTTGAAGACTTTCTTACTTACATGCCCGCTGAGAAGTTAATTCTGGGAGTGCCTTGGTACGGATATAACTATAACGTAGGTGCTCCAACCGTAAAAGCGAGGACAGGTAATGGACGTGGATTTGCGCAAACATACAAGCTCGTTGAAGATGGAGTAACACAAGATATGCCGGGAATATATGAGTTCGCCAGCGGATGGGATGAGCATGGACAGGTAGGTTGGAAAGCGTATTACTCTTCCCGTACCAGAACCTGGAGAATGGTGTTTATTGATGACGTAAAGTCGCTGGATATTAAATTTGAATACGCTAAGCAAAAGAATCTAGGCGGAGTAGGTATGTGGGCATTAGGATTTGACGACGGAAAAAAAGATTTCTGGGCTTTGCTTGATAGAAAATTTGGAGCAAAATATGCAGACGCAAATATTATGAACAAGAGAATTGGAAATCTATAAACAAAAATGACTATGAATAAGTTAAACCTGACAAACATTATTGAACAGCTGAAAGGAATAAATCTTAATACATTTAATCGACGATCATTCTGGTTCGCGCTCATCGGAGGATTTGCAATGGCATTTTTTCAGAACCTGGGAATCTCTCCAAACTTTTTCTCACCTGACGAGAAAAAAATTGTAGAAGCGGTAGATTCAATAGAATCAAAGCTGACAGAGAAAAGAAACACGATAACTTTGACTGAAAAACTTAGAGAAATTCCGCTTGAAATAAAAGCAAATGCATATATTGTTGTTGATATGGATACGCATGAAGTACTTGCTGAAAGCAACTCAAGAACTCCTATGGCAGTAGCTTCACTTACCAAGGTTATGTCCAGTGTCGTGGCGCTGGACTTAGCAGAAGTTTCAGAGAACTTTACGGTTTCGGAGCACGCAGCAGGAATCATTCCTACAAAAATCGGAGTTGTTCCGGGAGAAAAAATGTCAGTCTACGAACTTCTCCAGGCTGTGATGCTTACTTCCGCAAATGACGCGACAGAGGTAATGAAAGAGGGTATTAATGAAAAGTATAACGAAGATGTGTTCGTAAGAGCTATGAATATAAAAGCCGAATTTATAGGAATGGAAAACACGAATTTTACGAATCCGCAAGGGTTTGATTACCCTGAAGGTCATTACTCAAGTGCGTATGATCTTGCACTACTCTCTCTATATGCAATGGAAAACTACGAAGAAATTCGGAATATTGCAAAAGAGGACTATGCCTTTCTTCCTGAAAGCAAACTACATAAACAGTTTGATCTCCATAATTGGAATGGACTTATTGGCGTGTACCCAAACACATTCGGACTCAAGACCGGCATGACCGAACGTGCAGGAAACACGACTATTGTTATGTCTGAGCGTGATGGAAAGCGAGTACTAGTTGTTTTGCTGGGTGCTACATCGGTAGTTGAGAGGGATTTACAAGCATCCGTTCTTTTAAATGCAGGATTTTCATCATCTAATATGAAACCCATAGCGGTTGACGAATCAATGTTAAGTGAGCGATACGGGAGGTGGGCGTTTTGGAATTAAAAAGTCTTGCGTCTATTATTTCTGGAATACTGGATCGTTTGTTTCCGAAACCTTCCCGGCCAGCACCTGCGTATGTAAGTAATTAAGTAAATAAGTACTTCATATGTATTATAAATTACTAACTTTATCCCGTATAAAATTCAATACTTAGTACTTATCTTAACTGCTTGTATAATTCTTACATTATATTATCCCTTTCATAAATTTGTCTGACTATGCTTAAACAAATGAAAAAGTTATTATTCAAAAATAAAGCAAATTTATTGATTCTTGTTTTTGCATTTTTGGGATTCTTTATTTTTTCTTCAATCTTTACTTATCTGTATTTTGCAAAAGATCTAAGCAGCAAAGAGTCAATAATGAACCGCAATAACACCGGAATTATTCTGACTGATCGAAATGATGAGCCGTTTTTTACTTTTTACTCCGCACGCAAAAAAACATTTATTCCTTTATCGGAGATTCCTGACTCAGTAGTCGGTGCAGTAATTGCAGCAGAGGATAAAAGCTTTTATTCACATTCTGGTTTTTCAATGCAAGGCATACTAAGAGCCGTGTTTAGGAATGTATCAGAGCAAGATTTAGTAGCTGGAGGATCAACTATTACCCAGCAGCTTGTAAAGAACTCTCTGCTTACTCCGAGACGTGATTTCTTGCGCAAGTTTCAAGAAGTAGTACTTGCGCAAGAGATTGAGCGGAGGTACTCTAAGGATGAAATTTTAGAAATGTACCTAAACTCTGTTTATTTCGGAAACGGATCTTTTGGTATCGAAGAAGCTGCAGAAAGATATTTTGGTAAGTCTGCGTCAGAGCTTTCGATTGCTGAAAGCGCGTTGCTAGCAGGAGTGCTTCCGGCTCCATCACTCTACTCCCCTCTTGATGGTAATGAACAAGCTGCCAAGAAAAGACAAGAGTATGTACTCTCCCAAATGGTAAAAGAAAAACTGATTACAGAAAATGAAAAGGAGGCAGCAATAAATCAGCAGTTATCATACGCAAAAGATGATGATAATCTCAACTCGATAGCTCCTCATTTTGCCGTGATGGTAAGAGACGAATTAATCAAAAAGTATGGAGAAGAAAATATTATTAGATCTGGGTATAAAGTAAAAACCACAATTGATTTAGATATGCAAAGGTTTGCTGAAAGAGTGGTTGGTGAAGAAGTAGAAAAGCTTGCAGCCAATAATGTGTCAAATGGTGCTGCTGTAGTAATAGATCCTCAAACCGGAGAAGTTCTTTCACTGGTTGGAAGTAGGAACTGGTTTGACAAAAAATTCGGAAAAGTTAACGTAGCAACTCAGCTAAGGCAGCCTGGTTCATCATTTAAGCCGCTAGTTTATGCCATTGCGATGGAGGAACAAAAGATTACGCCCGCTACAGTGCTGCATGACAAACCGACTACTTTTGGCCAGAATTATAAACCACGAAACTACGATAATAACTTTCGTGGAAACGTATTAGTCAGACGCGCGCTTGCTAACTCTTTAAATGTTCCTGCTGTTGAGATAATGACAATGCTCGAAATGGACGATGTTTTGCAGCGTGTAAAAGAATTTGGGATCACTACTCTACGCGATCCTGTAAACTATGGACCATCATTGGCGTTAGGAGCGGGAGAGGTTAAGCTAACTGAATTAACACAAGTCTATGCGATGTTTGCAAACGAAGGAAGACGCAATGATGTGACTACGATAAAGTCAATAGAAGATAAATCCGGAAAATCGATATATAAATATACTCCTAAAAACGAACAGGTACTAAGTTCTCAGGTATCATTTCTTATTTCATCAATCCTATCCGATGTTAATGCTCGTCAAGAAGTTTTCGGTAGCACACTCAATATATCGCGTGTAGCTGCGGTCAAAACCGGAACAACGGAGAACTATAAAGATGCATTAACAATTGGTTATACACCACAGCTAGCAGTAGGTGTATGGGTTGGAAATAACGACGGAGAGCCAATGGATCAGATTGCCGGAAGCTTAGGAGCAGCACCGATCTGGAAACGATTGATGGAGGAATTTCACAATGGAAAACCGGAGCTTGCATTTAAGCAGCCAGAAAATATTATTGCACGCTCTGTTTGCTCTCATAGCGGTCTTTTAGCTAGGTCAGATAACTCAGGATCGACAGAGTATTTTCTTGCCGGAACACAACCAACACGTAGATGTAGTCCTCCTCGAAATGAAAGTGACAATCAGCAGTTTGATGATAGAAATATTGGACAGTCTCCAGATGAAGAAGGTATTTCAGAAGAGCTGAAGCGACACAGAGAAGTAGTAAGAGAGCTACTAAGACAAAGACGAGAAGCAATGAGAGAGCAAAGAAGGATTGAACGTGAAGCGAACGATCCATTATTCACTGATTAATACCTTGGATAATGATACAATAGGCTGATGAAACAGTATTTTTTTGTGCTCGGTCGATATCCTGATTTATCACTTGCCGAGCTAAAGAGTGTATTCGCACGACTGAGTCTGCCGTTTAAACTACTTCAACACTCAGAGGGAATCGCGCTTGTAGAAAGTAGTATCGATTTGCCTATTCAAGAGATGAACAGCATACTCGGAGGTATTGTTAAAATCGGTTCGGTTATAGAGTCTCTTCCACTCTCTTCTCTCTCCGATCTTCCTGATCTTTTTTCTTATGAGGTATTATTTAATGAGTTTTTTTCAAATGAGTTACGCAAAGTCGAATTTGGTGTGAGTATTTACTCGTGTGGGGGGAAACAAGCTGATGTGGCGGTAGCACATAAAACACACCAACAGATTACTCTTTCCATAAAAAAAGAATTGGAAGAAAACAGAATAAAAGCGCACTTTCCTCAATTGAAAGAGACAGTACTTTCTTCTGCTTCGGTTGAGAAAAACAAGCTTTTGAAAAAAGGTGCAGAAATTGTAGTCATCATCACCCAGGATTCAGTATTAGTTGGTAAAACGGATGCGGTGCAGGAGTTTGAATTATTCAGTAGACGTGATTATGGTCGTCCCGTCCGGGATATGAAGTCCGGAGTAATGCCCCCAAAGCTTGCTCGTATGATGATTAATATTGCACAAATTTCTCCAAAACATACTTTACTAGATCCTTTTTGTGGGAGCGGCACAGTGCTGCAGGAAGCGTTGCAACTTGGATATAAAAAAATTATAGGAACGGATAAGTCGGCAAAAGCAATTAAAGACAGTAGGGAAAATATTGAGTGGTACATACGGGTATTTAATACCAGTATGGAGAATGCAGACGTAACTATAAAACACGCTGAAGTTACAAAGCTAACACTTGAGATTGAACCGGATTCAATAGGTGGTATTGTTACGGAACCCTACTTGGGACCCACACTGCGTAAACGGTTAAATCCTAAGGAGATAGATAGATCAACAGCTGAGCTTTCAGATCTGTATATAAAAAGTTTTAAGGAGTTCTATAAAGTTTTGCATGTTAATGGATCAGTAGTTATGATTTTACCTGCTTTTCAGACGAATAAGCCCCATTTTATGCCGATATTACAAGACATTGAAAAAATTGGATTTACGCAATTAGCGCTGTCAGGAAGCGATCGTAAATCTGTGATTGTTGGTAATAAACGTGATTTCGTACAAAGAGAGATTGTAAAGTTTGAAAAAAAATAAGTGTTAATTAGAAAACAACTGTACGCAAGCTTTTCCCTGACACGCTGTGCAGCTGTTTTTTTTACCGCTTTCAATGGATTCTCTATGAACCCCTGAGTTCATCCACCAGTTGAACGCACGGTCTTCATTACTTATCGATATAGCATTTTCTACAACCTGCCCTCTCAGTCCTCGTCTGGCAATTCCACTGTGCAGCGTTCCAGATGCCAGCTCTCCTTGTATTTCTCCGGCTCTTTCCTGGGCTAATGAACAAAGATTATTATCTTTTTCAAATGGCTGTGCACCAATTTGAGCGCGGTGGTTATTCACCATGTTAAAGAGGTAGTCTGCATTTAAACTCTCACCATTACTTTGGATATTAGTTTTAGTTGGTTGTTGGTAATGGAGATTCTCTTCACTATCATATATTTCATGGTACTCAGTTGGTTCAGGATGATATGTTGGTGGCTGTTCTTCTAATTCTGGACTATTTGCAGTTGTATCAACCACTGGAATGTCACTAATTGGAGTGTCATATGATATGTTCTGAATTTTTGTTTCTGATGAGATATCTTTATTTTGTGTGAATGCAGTATTTGGAGGGAAAAGGAGTTCAATCATCAGTAGACACGCAAGAAATATGGTGGGTGCAAGTGTATAGCTTGCTTTTATAGTTAAGCGGTACTGCTTTGATCTTATTAGGGAAGTTTTACCGGGTATAAGTACTTCCTCAGCCTGAAAGTAAGATTTAATTGATTTGGTTATCTGACTTAAGTTTAAAAAGTTTTTTCGTGTAGGTTTTTCAAACATATTCTATACATCTGATCTGTATAGAGATACACTAAATAGTTATTGTAAGAAGTTAATTAAAAAAAGAGATTAAACATGTGAAGACAGTATATAGTAAGCACTACACTGTTTTTTTGCGAGCGTTTTTTTGTGACTGCTCGTAACGCTTTTGTTTTTCGAGCTGTATTGCTTCCTTTTTTTCTTTGTCTTTACGGAATCTTTCGTCAACTAACTTTTGGCACTCTTCATCAGGACATACTGTTTCAGTATGGGTGACAAAAGAGGTGCCAAAAAAGTTGGTTATTTCTTCTTTCCAGGTTTTTGAGACGATGCGTTCTTTACCGCATCTGATACACGGAGTTGAATTATTCATACTTAATCATTTTTTTATTTTACTTACCATCTGTTTCCGCCTTTTCTATCTCGATCTCCTCTGTTCGAACGAAAATCACGATTTCCGCCTCCGCTTCTGAATCCTCCGCCGCCTTGTCCAGGTGTGCGAGGTTCCATCGGTCGTGCTTCTTTTACGATGATTGTACGTCCTCCGAAGTCAGTGTTATCCATTGTTTCGATTGCTTTCTTTGCCTCTTCTACTGAACTCATTTCTACAAACCCGAATCCTTTACTTTGTCCGCTATTGCGATCTGTGATTACGTTTGCAGAAGTTACTGTTCCAGCTGATGCAAAATGCTCTGCGAGCTCGTTGTCAGTGACGCTGTAAGGCAGTCCTGCTACAAATAATTTATTTACCATTTACTATCCCCTCCTTTCCGTACACCTGTCAGTTCGCGCTGCGCTTAATAAGTATACGGCTGGTCTGTGAGTGCTTATAAAGTCTCAAGTACGAGTCGGAAACAATACCAATTAAGGAGGTGATGTTAGAGTACTACTCTATTATACCAGATTTTTAATATTAATGTCTGACTATAATTATAGGATTTATGTTTGATGCTTTTCGTGCGTACAGAAGTTTGTTATAATGTATGTAGGCCGCGAAATTGGCGGCTTTTTTTATGGATATAAGAAATGTTGCAATTATAGCTCACGTTGATCATGGGAAGACTACCCTAGTTGACGCATTACTGAAGCAGTCAAATACAAAAATGCACAAGGATACTGCGCAGTCTTTAATCATGGACAGTAATGAACTGGAACAAGAGCGCGGTATTACTATCTTTTCAAAAAATGCTTCGGTAATTTGGAATCCTTCGCCAGACTCAGGACAGGGAGGTACAAAAATCAATATTATTGATACCCCAGGTCACGCAGATTTCGGCGGAGAGGTAGAACGTGTTCTCAAAATGGCAGATGGATGTCTATTGTTGATCGACGCTAAAGAGGGACCAATGCCTCAGACTAGATTTGTTCTTAAAAAAGCTCTGGAAATGAAGCACAAAATCATTGTAGTGGTAAATAAGATCGATAAGCCTGATGCACGTATTAATTATGTGCTTGATAAAACGCTTGATCTTTTTTTAGAGCTGGGTGCCGATGATGAGGCTGCAGACTTCCCTATTATCTACGCTTCAGGTGTCAATGGAAAGGCAGGACTAAATGACAATATTGACGAAATGACAGATATTTCGCCGATATTTGAAGTGATACTGGATCAGATTCCTTCTCCTAGTGGTGAAAAGAATAATCCTCTTCAAATTCTGATAACTACACTTGCTTCTGATTCTCACTTAGGTCGTATTGCGATCGGTAGAATTTATAACGGTACTATAAAAAACGGTCAAGATATTATACAAATTACTCGTGAGGGTAAACACAATAAATTCAGAGTCAGTTCGTTGATGACTTTTCAGGGTCTTGATAAAGTCGTAACTGAAGAAGCTCAAGCTGGAGATATTGTAGCAGTAGCCGGAGTTGCAGAACCTGTAATCGGTGAAACAATCGCAGATACTGTTAGCCCCACTGCTCTACCTGTGCTTGGAATAGAAGAGCCAACGATTAGAGTTTCATTTATGGTAAATAACTCCCCTTTTGCGGGAAAAGAAGGTGAGTTTAAAACTTCTCGTCAGATTCGTGACAGGTTGTATAAAGAGTTGGAGACCGATATGGCACTTCGTGTAGAAGATGACGATACAGGTCCTGCCCGCCAAGCAAGTCAGGTTGCTGGCGTTGCGGGCGGGGGGTGGACAGTGTCAGGGCGAGGAGAACTACACATAGCGATTCTTATTGAGCGTATGAGGCGTGAAGGATACGAGTTCCAAGTTGCAAGGCCTCAGGTTATTGACAGAGTTGTTGACGGTAAAAAACTTACTCCATACGAACGGGTATTTATCGAAGTACCGGAAGACCTAAATGGCACGGTAATGCAAAAAATGGGCGCACGACGTGGTGATATGCAGGATATGAGAGTAGAAAACGGAACTGCTTTTATGGAGTTTGTAATATCAACAAAAGGACTATTCGGATATAGAAGTGAGTTTATAACGGATACAAAAGGTTTGGGAATTATTAATACCTTATTTGAAAAGTATGACTCAGATAATGGATATTCATATGAACGTGAGCAGGGCTCGCTTGTCGCACACGAAAGCGGACAATCTACACAGTATGCACTAATCAACGCTCAGGATCGAGGAGATTTGTTTATTGGACCTGGAAATGCTGTATACAAAGGACAAGTTGTTGGAAAACATTCACGCGCAGGTGATCTATGGATTAATGTCTGCAAACTAAAGCAACTTACAAACATGCGTTCTAAAGGTGAAGGAGTTTCAACTTATTTTAAAACTCCTCACGTAATGGGATTAGAGGAAGCTTTAGAATATATAGCAGATGATGAGTTGGTTGAAGTTACACCTCAGAATATTAGAATAAGAAAAACGATTCTTGATGAAGCGATGTCTCGTAGAGCTAAACATCAAGGTAAATAATCCCCAAAGATTATAATATATACTTATCTTAATGGATAAGAAGTATTACGTTTACATTCTTGAGTGCGCAGATGGCACATATTATACCGGCAGAACTACAAACATTGAGGAAAGATTGCGTAAGCATAATGGCGAGATCTCAGGCGGAGCAAAATACACAAGATCTCGCAGACCTGTGAACGCTGTTTATACGGAAACTTATGAAACAGTAAACGATGCGCTTAAGCGTGAATATGAACTCAAGCAGCTAACTCATACTCAAAAAGAATTATTAATCTTGAATTATAAATCAAAAACTCTTTAAAAATGTCAAGATCGGTTCTTGACATTGATATAATTAATCCAAAATTATAAATCAAGAACTCTTTAATTTGTTGATAAGTAACTCGTTAATAATTAATACTTCATAATCCTTATCTCATACACAAATTTAGCATTATATCTTGTATAATATCCTTATGGATAAAAATGAATTAAAAATTGAAGAGATTACAGAAGGCACAGGAAGAGAAGCTAAAAAAGGTGATACTGTCAAAGTTCATTATACAGGCTGGTTAACTGATGGCAAAAAGTTTGACTCCTCTGTTGATCGAGACGAACCGTTTGAGGTAAAGATTGGTTATGGTTACGTTATCAAAGGCTGGGATGAAGGGATTCCTGGAATGAAAGTAGGAGGAAAAAGAAAATTAACTATACCCGCTGATATGGGATACGGTGATTATGGAGCCGAACCTTTTATTCCAGGTGGTGCAACTCTCGTATTTGACGTAGAGCTTCTTGATGTTAAATAGTCTTATCAACAGTATCGTGTTGAGAACTATCTTTTAATATAATTTCCAGCTTATTCAATAACTCTTCCAACCCTTCTTGCTTATGTACTGAAATCAAAACTGGCGAAAACTCTGAATACTTCTTTGTGAGTACAAGTTTTTGCTCCTCTGATAATAAATCTGCTTTGTTGAAAACATATACATCGTTATGATTTTTTCTTCCGATACTACCAAGTATTTCGTTCACAACTTTAATTTTGAGATCGACTTCTGGGTCAGAAGCATCGATTAAATGTATTAGGCTATCAGCGTGAGTTGATTCCATCAATGTGGACTTAAAAGCTTTTACAAGCATGGGTGGAAGATCACGAATAAAACCGATGGTATCGGTTATAAGTACTTCTTGTTTTAAATTTGGCAAATAGACTTTACCGATTGTGCTATCTAGTGTCGCAAACAACTCATTTTTGGCGTAGTTTTTCTTGCCAGTTAGAGCATTGAATAATGAACTTTTTCCAGCATTTGTATATCCAACTATCGAAACAGTCTTAAACCCTGCTTTTTTCCTCTGGGCTAGTTGATTCTCACGATTTTTAGTGATCTTATCTAGTTCGTCTGTTATTTTTTTCATTTCATTTCTCCAATGACGTTTCATTAGCTCAGTATTTGTTTCACCTATACCTACCGTTCCTATTCCTCCGCCCTGTCGTGATAATACGTGTCCCATACCATAAATTCTGGGACCCATATATCTCATACGCGCGAGTTCTATTTGTAAGTTTGCTTCTGCTGTAGATGCGTGTTTCTCAAAAATATGTAGAATTAAGTCGATACGGTCCCATACTTCAATATTAGGATTAATTTTTTCAAATGAAGTTTTTAATTCGTGAATCTGCCCCGGTTTTACCAGTGCGTTAACTATCACTACATCTATTTCTTTGTTTTCAATAATTTCTCCGACAGACTCCATTTTTCCTTTACCTAAAAATGCCATCTTACTGATTTTGTCTTTACGTTGAATCACTCTATCAACAATCTTACCGCCAAGAGTATCAATTAGAGACTCGAGTTCTTCCCCACTTTTTATACTCTCCTCTTTTTCATTTTGAGAGTTTATTACATGGATAGGGAGTATTCTTAATTCCTGATGTGTAGTATTCATATTTACATTATACTTCATTAGTATGAAACTGAGTTGTTCGGTGGGTTATAAACGACTAAATAACGAGCTTTAAAAATATACCTAAAATACTTGCGGTAATTAGATTTACAAAACCATTTAGTTTAAACACTCTAGAAAATACTAATACAGATATGAATACTATCCAAGCAATAGGGCTGATTAAGACGTCTTGACCGATCTCAGTAGTCGCTGAAAATATTAGGCCTACTGATGTTACCGTAACTCCTTTCACAAATTTATTAACCCAGTCAATATTTTTCACCTTCTCGTAGCCCTTCAATAACGGAATCATTAAAAAACTAGGTAACATAATAGTAAATGCAGCTGCGAGAGCTCCTATTACTCCAAAAGAAAGAAACCCAATCGCTGAAATATAAAGGTTTGCTTGCCCAGGAGTGACACGAGCAATTGCAAATGAGTACAGCATCTGTTCTTGGGATATTATCCTGTACTGGCTTACTAAAGTTTCTTCCAGTAATGGAAACATTACAGATCCATTACCGAAAGTTATGACTGTATAAAATAATAAATTAAGTATAAACTCAAAAATTGACATATTAATATTTAATATTCTGCAAATAAATCAGGAAAACACCAAGGATAGCTTATGAATCTTTGGCTTTGTGGTCTACTTTCCGTAATAAAATAATGCTTAACAATCCGCCTGATATCAAAACGATTGAAGGATTAACGTTAAAAACTAAGGTTGCTATAAATGCACTAAATGCAAATAAGATCAGGAGCGGGGAGTGATAAACTTCCTTTCCTAAATTTAGCGCAGCAAGTACGATTAAACCGACTGCAGCAGGAAGAATCGAAACACTCATAAACTCGAATACTACAGTGTCTTTTAATGTTGCATACAATGCAGCAAGTATAATAGTTAATGTGATACCCGGTAAAATTAAAGCAACCAATGCTACTAATGATCCAGGCAGTTTTTTATATTTATATCCATATCCGACAGCCAGCGCAGTCAGTGTACCGCTAGGAACCACCCTGCCAATTCCGTACATAGTCAAAAACTCCTCTCTCGTCATAATTTTGCGCTCTTCTACGAACTCTCTTTCAAGTACTGCCAGTATTCCTAAACCTCCTCCAAAAGCGAATCCACCTTTCAAAAATATAATAAATAAGTCCTTCAAACTGATTGATTGATTTTTTTCCATTCCTATATTGTAACCTATGTAGTTAGAAATAGGTATAAAGTATATTATTTATTTACGAGTTAACGGGTTAGTTATTAAATTAACGAATTTGATGCTAAATGTTTGAGCAATCTGATGGGGGAATTTTGTTATCTATGATACTTTTCATCCACTCAATCGAATCCCGAATACCGACTTGTCGTGTTTGGTAATGGTGTACTCCCGGATACTCAATATAAGTAATACGTGCATTATTGCTGCAGGCCCGACTCAAAAATCTTTTTTGAGATGTCACAGTTACAATCGGGTCTGTTGATCCCTGTAAAATTAAAGCCGGAATAGAATTACTTTTTAAGCCTGAATTATTTTCTGCGAGTACATGATAAAAATCCGGGTATTCTTCCTCTAGTCGATCAGAGAAAAGTGCTGAATGAAAGTCGTCTGAATAAATTGAACGTGCGTTATATCCGTATTTTTTGTATATATCACCGATGCATATAGAAATAACATCATCTCGAAATGTTGGTAAATGGTTTTGATGAAGATAAGATGAAGGATTTACTTTATCACTTCCGTATAGATCTTCATATGCATAGAACACATATGGAGCAAGTGTAGGATTTTCTTTCAAAAGTGCAATCATATCTGTTGTCGCACCATATCCTATAACGCCTTTAATAGGAATCTCCGGAGCATATTGTTGAGCATTATCTTTAACCGCAAACGCAGCGTGTCCTCCTTGAGAATATCCTGCATAAAATACTGCATCTTTGGGTTTTACTTTATCAGATTGTTTTAAGTACTCTAATGTTGCTCGTGTACCATCAATCAGAACATTACTCTCAAGCTGGGCATTAAAGTAATGGTGAATTCTATCGGGATCATTAAATCCAGCATAATCAGGGAATACAACAATGTATCCTTGAGATGCATATGCAAGCATGTGTGCTCTATAGTTTCCCCAGTTACTCACTGAAGGATTTTCTTTTGAAGGAGCACAGTGATCACCTAATCCTGTAGTTCCTTGTCCGAATACATACAAAGGAAACTCCTCAGAACTATTCGGTTTCGGAAGGAATAGTTGACCTTTGATTTGAATCATTTCTCTGTTGGTATCTTGACTACTGTAAGTGATGATATATCTGTCTACTGAGTATTGAGGAGTTAACCTGGAACTTGCGGGATAAAAATCATTATTTGACTGTTCTATCTGCTCGATCGAAAAAGAATCTATGTACTCAGAGCTTATAAGCCTTCTATCTTGTTCTACTTCCGTTTGTGAACTACTAGATAAAGGATCTAAAATTTTTGAATCAACAGAAACATAATCCTCTCTGATTTGGAGGTAATATATGAATCCTCCAAGAACAATTACAAAAAGTAATATTAATATCATCTTTTTCATGTATATAATTTAATTGGTTAATGTTTATAAGCAAGTAAATTAAGCTAAGAAATATGTAATAAGATTATTATTGCTGTTCTAACGACTAGACATAGTTGTGCGTAATTATGTAAAATGAATATTCGCGATAGAAAGGTGGTGATACATATAGATAACCAGACACAACAATCACAAAACAATTCACAGTTCAATATACCAACTAACCAGCCTGAGACTAGTTCTCAACAAAATGTATCATCAGTTCCAGCAAGTCCTCCCAAGAAAAATTCTTTACCTAAAGGCGCAATTGTAATTGCTTTAATAATCATTATTATTGCAGGGGCAGTCGCATTCGCGGCAAGAAACAATAATTCTCCTTCGCAAAATGTTGCGGTTATTCCAACTCCAACCCGTGTCGGAGAAACGAGCAATTCACCAGATACAGAGACAGAACAAGTACTGACATATCAAGATGGCAAATATGATGCAGTGGGTGAATATATCTCTCCCGGCGGAAGAGAAAAACTTGCAGTATCAGTAACTTTAGAAGATGGAAAAATTACCGATATAGAAGTAACCCCTCAAGCATCATTGCCTATATCATCTCAGATGCAGGCAGATTTTGCTGCAAATTATAAGCCAATGGTTCAGGGTCGAAATATCGATGAGGTTCATCTGACAAAAGTTTCAGGATCATCACTTACTCCTGGAGGGTTTAATGACGCACTTGAAAAGATAAAAGCTCAAGCTCGGTCTTAAAATGAAGTCATTTCAATATACATTTGAAGCCATAGGTACAAAATGGGTAATTGATTGTTACCAAGTACCTAAATCGGTTTCCAAAGACGGGTTATTTGAAAATCTATCTGATTATATTGAACAGTACGATAAAACATATTCCAGATTTAGAGATGACTCTCTGGTAACCCTCATCGCTCAAAAAAAAGGCACATACGAGTTTCCTGATAACGCAGCCGAGTTGATAACTCTTTATCAAAATCTTTTTAAGTTATCAGATGGTTTGTTTACACCTCTTGTTGGTTCTGTTCTAGAAGAGGCAGGATATGACGCATCCTATTCGCTTGTACAAAGAAAAGTAAATAATCCATTAAAGTTTGATAAAACTATTAATTATCGTCACCCTTTTCTTACCGCAAAAGAACCCGCTTTGTTAGATTTTGGTGCAGCCGGTAAAGGACACTTGGTAGACCTAGTCTCAGAAATCCTGCTCTTATCAGGAATCAAATCGTTTTGTGTTGATGCAGGCGGTGACATGCGGCATTTTAGCGATTCAGACATTCCTATAAAAGTTGGTCTTGAACATCCTGAAAATCCGAAGCAGGTTATTGGAGTAGCTGAAGTATTAAACTTTAGTATCTGTGCTTCTTCAGGGAACAGAAGGACGTGGGGAGAGTATCACCATATAATCAATCCTGACACATTGAAGTCCCCCAAAGATATTTTGTCTATTTGGGTGACGGCAGATACTACAATTCTAGCTGATGCGATTGCCACATGCCTGTTTATGGTACCTGCTAAAAATTTGTTAGCACACTACTCTTTTGAGTATTTCATTCTTTTTCCGGATTATACATTTGAAAAGTCTTCTGGACTTATTGCAGAACTTTTTCTTACTTAGTGTTTGTATTCTTTAGAAAAAAATTTGTACAATGTGAATATGAAGTATATTGATGATATTTTAAACCAAATAACAATGTATCGCTTGGTGCTTTATAGTTTGGTTATTCTTACCATAGTCTCTCTTTTTTACGCGCTATTGGGGATGCTGTACTATTCAGTGTTTCAGTTTTTAGTTTCACTTGTAATTATCACAGTCGTATCGTTGATTACAAATTTTTTAGTCTCCCGAATTGTTAAAGCCAAAGCAAATCCCGAGTCATTTGCCATTACTGCACTTATTCTATTCTTGATCGTTGCACCTCCAAGCAATATCCAGGACGGTATAGTCATTGCAGTCATAGCGGCTATTGCTATGGTATCGAAGTATCTGTTTTCAATTCATAAAAAACATTTGTTTAACCCAGCTGCATTAGCACTGGTGATCGCAGGTATGTATGGTGCTACCCAAGCAGTTTGGTGGGTTGGAAGCGCTCCACTTTTACCTATTGTGGCACTTCTTGGTTTCATGATTGTTCGTAAAATACGTCGTTTTAGGATGGTGTTGGCATTTCTTGCTGCTGCGTTGGTGAGTATTACAGCATTCGGAATATATAATCAAGTTCCGTTGGAAACTTTATATCCTCAAGTTCTTCTTTCCTGGCCGGTCATCTTTTTTGCAACAATAATGCTGACTGAGCCTTTAACGATGCCTCCGACTAAACAAAAGCAAATTATATATGGAGTTATTACAGGGTTGTTATTTGGTTCACAGTATCATATCGGTCCATTTTTCTCTACTCCAGAGTTAGCGTTGGTAATTGGAAATGTATACTCTTATTTTGTAAGTCCTAGGCGTAAATTTACGCTTACATTACAGAATAAAATTCCTCTTTCGCAAGACACTTATGAGTATGTTTTTGAGCCGGATTACCCGATGAAGTTTTCTGCCGGACAATATCTTGAGTGGACACTTCCTCATCATAACTCTGATTCTCGAGGTGTAAGACGGTACTTTACAATTGCTTCGTCACCTGATGAAAAGGAAATTCGACTTGGGGTAAAGATTCAGCAAAACGGATCGAGCAGTTTTAAGTCTGCGCTTAGAGACATGAAAGCAGGAGACACGTTGCTAGTAGGTCAGCTTGCAGGTGACTTTACAGCTGTTGACCATCCGGCTGAGAAAATGGTTTTTATTGCAGGCGGGATTGGCGTAACTCCTTTTAGAAGCATAATAAAACAGATGATTGATAACGGGGTGAAAAAAGATATTGTGCTGTTTTATGTATGTAGCCATCATTCAGAGTTTGTATATCAGGACATTTTTGAAATGGCCAAAAACTATGGAGTAAACGTTCAGTATGTGATTACTCACGCAGAAAATGCTCCTTCTGGTTGGACAGGAAAGGTAGGATATATAAATGAAGAGATGATACAAAATGAAGTGTCTGATTACGCGCATAGGACATACTTTATTTCTGGGCCAAACTCGATGGTAAACAGCTATAAGAAAGTTTTACATAAGCTGGGAATAAAAAACGATAAGATAATTACTGACTACTTTCCAGGTTTTTAACATTTGGATTCAATTTTATGAATACACTGTAAAGAACTGAGGTTAATCCGATATTTAAGAAGCAAGACTTTTTTCGGTGTACTTCTTGAAGTTATTAAGGATTGATTGCCACCCTTCTCTTTGCATCTCTTCTGGGTTTTCTTTTTCAGGATCAAACGATTGAGTTATTTTTACTCCTTCTGGTGTTTGTTCAAATAGTATTTTTACATGCCTGCCATCACTCATTGTGTACTCAATAAGTTTGTGCTCAGACACCATTGTATACTTGCCTGTAAAATCAAAGCTCTCACTACCGTTTTTTGCAGCCATTGTTGTAGTAAATTTTCCACCAGTTCTTAGGTCGTTCTCAGCTTTTGGAGCTTCCCAATCATCTGAAGCAAATGCCCATTGTGTAATATGCTCAGGTTTACTCCAGTATTCCCAAACTTTTTCTATAGGAGCGTTAACAGTGGTTTCAATTGTGATTGGATTACTTTCCATAGTAAAATTTATAACATAGATACATTGGCTCATCAAGCATGCATTATTGTTGGTGGGTTTTGAATACCTATATTTTATCAATGCAGCTTCAAAATACTCACAATAATTAAGCTTAATACGCCCGCGCAAAGAGAATACAACAACGCAGGTATTATGGTATTTCTGATTACAGTACTTTCCTTGTTATTTAGTTTTACCACTGAAAGTGCTGCTACTATATTATGAAGAGCGATCATATTTCCTGCAGCACTTCCAACCGTTTGAAGTGTGAGGGTTAAAACCAGGGAATATTGTTGGAGTACTGCGCTTTCATACTGTAGTGATGCGAATAAAAGATTAGATACAGTAACACTTCCGGACACAAACGCTCCTAACATTCCAATAAGTGGAGAAAGTAATGGCCAAAGCGCTGTCTTAATCAAAAATTGATTTGATAAAAATGTCAACATATTCGGTAGAGATGAAGAATTATTATTTGAATAGATTAGGATATTAATAAGAGTTAAAGTACTTAATAAAACTATAAATGGTATCGTTACTCTCTTTATTGTGTCTTTAGAAATCTGACCTAAATCTTTTACTGAGACCTTAAAGAATATTATTGAAAATAATGCTGTCAAAATTATGAAAAACCCTGGTGAGTATAACGGTGTTACTGAGTGGTTTATAGCTGTACCAAATATTGAAGAGATATTGACAACAAAGGTTGATAAGATATCTCCAATAGGTAGGAATGGCAGACGAGCAATACCCAAGAAGAGAACTAATAATAAATAAGGTGAAAGTGTCTTAAAAAATGATTTAAAAGTATTTTCAGATAGCGGTCTGATTTTTTTATTAGTATCTTGAGGAAATCTATACGGTGACTTGGGCAGCAATAACTTCTTTTTAAGTACTGCAAGCACGACACAAAACGCTATTAATGCTCCTGCGATAGAAGGAAATTCAGGACCGAATATTATGGCAATTAAATACATTGGAAGTGTAAATGCAATTCCAGAAAATAAGGCAAACTTCCAAATTCCCAGACCTTGTCTAAATGATCCGGATGACTGGTATGTAGTTATACAACTTAACAACAGTGGTATTCCTGATCCTAAAATTAAGTGAAAAAGTGCAGTCATGCTTGTTACGTTTTGTATTAATTCTGGGTTTGCATATTGAGCTATTCCCTGCTCTATTCCAATAGAGATCGGTACTCCTACAGCTCCAAATGTTGTCGCCACAAAACCTCCAATAAGTGGAAGAATAACCGCCAGCATTGGTCTGAACCCGATATGTACGAGAATTCCTGCCGCAAGCATTCCGGGAGTACCAAAACCAGCAGTACCTTCAAGCAATCCAACAAATAACCACGATACGATTATTGCTTGTATTCGACGGTCAGTTGAGATTCGGGTCATGAGCTGCTCAAAGTTCTCAAATATACCGGCTTTCTGTAAAATTAGAAACAGAAACACTATACCTGCGACAATATAAAGGATATCTAAAGTAACAAAGAGTGATTTTACTCCCGCGACCAAAAAATATAGCGAGTTCATTTCCCATATCAGATGTGCACCCATCGCAGTAGATAGAAGTATTATAGGAATTGAAACCACAGCAGGACGTTGAAGAATCACTAAGAATAAGATAAGTAATAAAAACGGATAAAGAGCAGTGAGCGTATAGACCATGAGCCGTAGCAATTAGTGTAGCATGCTACAATATTTGATTCAAACTATTAGCTACCCCAATTGGTAAATAATCCTACGGCAAGTTCTACCCAGATCCAGAGCATAACGATTAAAAAAGCAAGACCGGTTAAAACTCGATACTTTTGAGGTATTACTCTTGCTACATGAACAAATAAGAATCCAGTGCCAAATAATAGAGCGCCCATGATAATAAAATCGGACAAGCTCCAGTTCACTTCACTTGTAAACTGCATTGCAACCAAGGGGATGGATAATATACCACCTGTTGCAAGCGCGATCCAGGTAAAGATCTTATTCTGCATGATGATGTCAGTTTTTTTTGTTTTCATAACCTAACTTATTTTAAAGGTTTATATTTCAATATATTCCCATTTTAGTAGTTTTGTCAATGTAAAAAATCAATATCCAGATTTCTTTATCCAATGTGTTTCTTAACTTCTGCTAGCAGATCGATGATAGAAAATGGTTTTGCAACAAAGCTGTTTGCACCACATTGTTTTACGGAATCTTTGGCACTGGGGTGAGCAGAGATCATGATAATTGGTATTTTCTTGGTTGAGGCATGAGTTTTAAGATTTTTACAGATTCTTCTACCATCATTTCCGGAAAGAAGCACGTCTAAAATAATAAGATCAGGTTTATACTCATCGATCTTTTTGTAGGTTTCATCTCCTTTTGTGGTAACATCTGATGAGTACCCTCCACTATCTAGTATCAGTTGAACTGCATCTAGAATATCTGGATCATCATCTATAACGAGGACTTTCTTCATAGTGATTATTTATTTTTACGCCCATTACTTAGTGGAAGCGTGAAGTAAAATTTTGTACCTTTACCTTTAGTACTATCCAACCACATTCTTCCTTTATGTCGTGTCACAATTTCTTGAGAAAGGAATAAACCAATTCCCATACCCGGAAAAGTTTTCTCATCTAAATCCGTAACTCGAAAGAAACGTTCAAATATCTTGTCGTGGTATTTCTTTGCAATTCCGATACCATAATCTTGTACACAAGTAATAATTTCTGATCCGTCTATCTTAGCCTTAACTAATACTGAGTCCGCTTTAGGAGAATACTTAATTGCATTTGTTAACAGATTAGTTAATACCTGGCCAAGTCTTTCCCTATCTCCATATACTTTTTTATCGACCTTACCTTTTAGAATAATTTTATGCTTTGTTGTAAATTGAATATTCTCTGTTACTTCTTTCAACAAGTCATCATACAAGAAATGTGTGTGTTCCATTTTTAATCTTGTTGTTTGTATTCGCGAAAGCTCAACAAGATCTTCCACTAATTTTGTTATCTTTTCTGTTTGTTGATTAATCTTTTGAATATATGGTTTTAAATTTGAAAGTCCCTCTTTATCGATAACTTGTTCCATAAGTTCACCGAATACTTTTTGGCTTGTTATCGGTGTTTTTAATTCGTGACTTGCTGTACTAACAAATTCATCACGTCTTCTTTCATTTTCGATTCTTTCTGTAATATCTCTAGCAATCTTAGATGCGCCAATGATGTTGCCTTGTGAGTCTCTTATAGGTGAAACAGTAATCGACACATAAAGAATTCTTCCGTCCTTTGTCAGTCTTTGGGTTTCGTAATGCTCGACTCTTTTCCCTTCGTGGAGTTGCTTCATAATATATGGGAAATCATCTTTTTTTTCTGGCGGCATAAGAATAGATACAGGTTTACCAATAATCTCTTCAGGTTTATAACCATAAAGTCTTTGCGCCCCTTTATTCCAGCTTGTTATATACCCATCTGCTGATTTACTAATTATTGCGTCATCAGATGACTCTATGATGGCCGCCCAGTGGAGTAGTTTTTCCATCATGGACAAGATATTATTCATATCAGAATTGTCTGTGGAAAGACCTTTACTTAATATTGGTGTATTAGGTTTACGATTGTCATTTAATTTACTTCTCATAGTTCTATGCAACCCGCTTAGTAGTATACCAAATTAATATTTTAAAGTTAAAAAGTCGGGATTGAACAGGATTATGATAAAATCAAAGATCTATGAAACAAGATAGCGCGGCAAATCATCGAATCTATAAGATGAGTGTCTCAAAAGTTTATCCTTTTTATGTGGCGAAAGCTGAAAAAAAAGGACGCACTAAAGCAGAAGTTGATGAAATTATTCGATGGTTGACAGGTTATAGTCAGGAAGAGCTGGAAGCTCAACTTGAAAAACAAACTGACTTTGAGACTTTTTTTGCGGAAGCTCCTCAATTGAATCCTTCACGAGCTTTAATTACTGGTGTAATTTGTGGCGTTAGAGTTGAAGATATAAAGGAGCCAACTATGAGGGAAATTCGTTACTTGGACAAACTAATTGATGAGTTAGCAAAAGGAAAAGCAATGGAAAAAATTTTGCGTAAGCAATAAATCTTCTAGAACGAAGTGTTAAGTCTAAGATTTCTTAGTTACTTTGTAAACTTTACCTTCACTATCGTACGTTACCCATTCCCCTACAGCTTTTCCCATTTCAAAATATCCTGACCGTTTTAATGTGCCGTCTGGACGGTACCATTCCCAATACCCGTCTGTTTTGCCGTCCACTATTTTACCTTTTGACCATAGTGTTTTTCCATTAGCATGATATTTAATTGTATAGCCATCTATAATTTCAATTTTCTTTTCTTTGACACCATTTGGATGAACTATGATGTCACATTTGTTTTCTATGCAGTCGTGATTGTTGTGATCTGTCATATGTTCAGTATATCAAAGTTCAATTGAGTAAATTAACCAATACTTGTAAAATGATATAAATTATTGTAAATAAGTAGTATGAATAATAAGCAGTCAACCATTTCTGAGTTGCTTACGATTCATGAAGTAAGCCAAATCCTCAAATGTACTCCTACTACACTGCGAAATTGGGACAGAGAAGGTATTTTGTGTGCAATTAGGATTGGTAAAAAAAATGCAAGACGATATAAAATTGAAGATATAGAGTCTTTTATTGCAAAAACTAAACATATTAAAGAGGACAAGCCAGTACTAAACAAGGAAATATTATTTCCTCAACTTGCAGATGCTTCTCCAGATCCAATACTTATTACAGACACTGCAGCAAGAATTTATTATGTAAACCCAGCTTGGGAAAAGTTAACCGGGTATTCTTTAGAAGAAGTAAGAGGTGAAAATCCTCGTTTTTTAAAGAGTGGAAAAACTCCTATAAGAGTTTATAGAAACTTATGGAAGCATCTTATAAAAGGACTGACGTTTACAACTCGTGATGTTATTAACAGAAAGAAAAACGGAGAAGAGTTTCATGTTCATGCCACATACTTTCCAATTAAGAAGAATGGGCAGAATATTTTTTATGTACAAACATTGCACGACATCACTCGTCTTATTGAAGTTGAGAAGCAAAAAGATGCCTTTATCGGTATTGCCTCTCACGAACTGAAAACACCTATAACTACACTTTTGGCATACTCTCAAATTCTCGAAAAACGTCTGTCTCAAAAAGGAGATAAAAAAGATTTGTATCTACTTGCTAATATAATTAGGGAAACTAAGAGGTTGGCATCACTGATTGATGATCTTTTAAATGTTAGTAGGCTCGAATCAGGAAAGCTACCTTTTCGACCTGAAGAACTTGATATTAATAAGCTGGTTAAACAGGTTGTAATGGATTTTCAATACGCAACTCAAACACATAGGATAAAAATAGAAGGATCTATACATGGACAAGTTGTAGGAGATAAAAACAGGATTGAACAAGTATTAACAAACTTACTTACTAACGCTATCAAGTACTCACCGAATGCTAGTAATGTATTTGTTAATCTTTCAAATAACAACAATCATGCTGTAGTTTCTATTCAAGATTTTGGATTTGGAATAGCCAGCGAAGACCAGGCAAATATTTTTAAACGGTTCTACCGAACAAAAGATAAAGAAGACGGGAAGATAACCGGTTTTGGACTAGGATTATACATCACTTCTGAGATAATTAGAAAACATAGAGGGAAAATATGGGTAGAAAGCAAAAAAGGAAAAGGTAGTATATTTTCTTTTTCATTACCGTTGGTTTGATTACAAAAAATATGGATAAATCTGTCCAAGATAAATTAGACAAATTTTTTAGTCAGTTCAAATACCAAATATATAATAAGGGTGAGATTTTAATCCGTGCAGACGACGATCCTCCGGGAGTGTTTTATTTAAAGGATGGGATTGTGAAAATGTATGCTATCTCAAAAAAAGGAGAAAATGTAATCGTCAATCTATATAAACCTATCTCATTTTTTCCTGTATCATGGGCAATTAATAATTCACCTAATAGATATTTCTATGAAGCTATGACGCAAGTTGAAGTATGTAAAGCTCCAAAAGATAAAGTTATTGAATTCATGAGAGAAGAAAATGATATTCTATTTGATTTAGTAAGTCGCGTTTATTGGGGAATAGAAGGGTTATTAATGCGTATGGTGTATTTAATGTCTGGGAGCGCATATACTCGATTAATTACGGAATTGCTCATTTGTGCAAAGCGATTTGGAATCAAAGAAAGAAACACAGGAATAGTAACTTGTGCGGTTGCCGAGAAAGATCTCGCTGCTCAAACTGGAATGACTTTTGAAACGATAAGTCGTGAAATAACAATATTAAAAAAGCGTGGATTAATAAAGTTTCAAAGAGGAACTCTTGTTATACCAGATATTGTCAGGCTTGAATCAGAATTATCCGGAGATTTTAATGCGTTATCCTAGTAATTACCTCGTCAGTTGGAATAATTCTATTTCTCCTCTTTTCATCTGTAGGCAAACCATTGGTTAGTAGATAACCTTGCCAAGAATTGTCACCAACGTATAATTCGAGATGCTGTAAATCAGTTAAATCAGGTTCATTTTTCACCACATATAGCTTGTATCTACCTATCGAAAGAACGCAGTCGGTTTTATGTTTTTTGTGAGTTGTAACTAGGATTTCTCCAATATCCGCAGCATATACCCATGCGAAACTGTCTTTATTATCAAGGATCAAATTTTTTGTTTGATCCTTCGTCTCTATTAGTTGGTATGAACCTTCTCGAATTACTTGAATCATATGCAGACAAATTATACCAATGCTACTTTAATTTCCATGATATCGATCAAGTTCTTTATTTGATTCATATCAAAGTATTATAACCTTAAAAGGAGTATATTCGGGACGATATGAGTAGACAAATGATCTTTTTACAGAATATTTTAAAAATTATAGATGAATTTATATAAAATGTAAAAATGCTTTATAGAGTGCAATTTAAGGGGGTGATTTATATGTTTGCTGAAGATATAAAAAAACTTACAAAAGAGAATATTAACTTTAGGAAGGTTTTATACACAGGTGAGTATAGTCAAATTGTAGCTATGAGTATCCCAGTTGGAGGAGATATAGGTGAAGAAGTTCATAAAAATACAGATCAGATGCTTTTTATTGTGGATGGTGAAGGTGAGGCAGAACTAAATGGAGAAAAGAAAAGAATTGGAGAGCATGATGTAGTTTTTGTGCCAGCAGGTACAACTCACAATTTTAGAAATACTGATGACGAGGACTTAAAGCTTTATACCGTGTATGCTCCTCCTGAGCATCCTGATAGGACAATCCATAGAACTAAAGCAGAAGCGAAAGCAATAGTCGAAAGTGCGGAAGGTGATGAGTAAACATGAAATATAAACAAGCTCAAGCGAGAGTAAAAGCCATTAATGGATTTTACATTCATTTGGGAATCTACCTGAGTATTATTGGATTTTTGTTTATTGTTGATTATCTTACTGGACGCAACTGGTGGTTTTACTGGCCTGCTATTGGTTGGGGAGTCGCTGTAATCATCAATGGAATAGTATTGTTCTTCGATTTAGGTATACTTGGATCCTATTGGGAAGAGAGAAAAATTAAAGAATTGATGAGTAAAGGAGGTGAGTAATTATGTACTGGACAACAGGTATTCTAGGGCTTGCTTTTGCAGTAGCACCTTTTCTCTTTGGTTATAGCAATAATCCTGTTGCTATGTGGACGAGCCTCCTTTTAGGAGGAGGAGTAATGCTTGTTTCCTTATTAGAGGAAGCATCGGAAAACCAAGACCGTTGGGAATATTGGGTTGCGGCACTTGTTGGACTAGGAGCAATCGCTGCACCATTTGTGCTTGGTTTTGGACACATCACACAAGCTATGTGGACGAGTATAGCAGTGGGATTACTACTTGCGCTAACAGCAGGTGGAAAACTCTTTTATGAACAAAGGAGCTTTCAATAAACTAAGTCTTCTGGTGAAGAGGTTGAATAAACCACTTCAACACCAGAAGACGAAATTATCTAAGTATAAAAAAAGTGAGTAATATGTTAACAAACTAAATAATAATTTCATTTTATGGATGAATTGAGATATTTTATAACCATGAAAGAACTAACTGACAGAATAAACTGGAAACTTGTTGCACTATTTTTTGCTGGGATTATGACAAATGAAGTGCTAACTCATTTGTGGTTAATACTTGATAATATGTTGCCGGTTTATAGTAGGTTTTTCAATTTTACATTAACCAAAGAAATTAATATTTATTATCTAACAATTGATCTTTTAATATTAATATTTTTATTAATTTTTGCTTTATCAAAAACTAAGGAGATGCATAATAGACAATGGTACGAATGAAGGAGGTGGAAAAATGAAATATCATGCAGGTTCAGGAGCAATTTACGGATTAGGTATTCTTGGGGCATTAGTCTATTTTATTCAACATTCTAGTTCAATTTTGGATGGTTTTATAGGAGTGATTTTTGCGATCTTTTGGCCTGGAGTTGTAGTTTACAAAGTATTGGAAATTCTAAAAATGTAAGTAATAAATATGAATGTGCAAGAAAAAATATTAGGTGTAACTCCTGATGGTAAAGAAAGAAAAATAGTAGTTACACATGTTACGATAAGACAAAGTATAGTTATTTTACTATTTAGGTTAGTGGTACTTGAATTACTTGCTGCTTTTGGAATAATAATGTTTCATACATTAGTTATATCTACCAACATTGCAGAAATAGTAGAAAATGTAAATCGTGATATTGTTTTATTTAATGCTCCTCTATTATTTTTTCTTATTTCATTAAAAACAGGCGTAATGATCTTTGTTATCATACGGTGGTTAAATGAATATTATGAAATTACACCCAAAGAAATCATTTTCAGAAGAGGATTATTCTTTAAGAAGGAAGAACTAAATACTCTAGATCATATTGGGTCTATAGAGATAGATCAAGGGTTATTAGGCAGGATATTTAATTTTGGAACGATTAAGTTATTTAACTGGGCATCAGAGAAATATTTCTCTTTATATCTTATACACAATCCTATGAAATATCATTACATTTTAAAAACAATTCTTCCTGAAGTGGATAAAGAGAAGCAAGTATTTAGAGAGCACTTAATAGAACCAGAAGAGTTGTGATTCGAGAGAATGGACAGTGGCATAATTAAGATGATATTTCTTTTGAATTTTGTTAGGATGATATGATTCCGTAACCCCCGCTGACTGGATCCCTAAATAGGATGTTTTCCGGAGGATAAAACGTAAAATAGAAAAATGCAAAAAGTAGAGCTAGAATAATAAATACTCCTGTTTTCTCTAAATTTAAATTTTTATCAATTTTAAGTATCCGATAACCTGCATATTGACCTAAAAGTATTGAAATTACGAAGGTTGAGATATCAAGTAAAAAGTAATTTTCACCCAGAGCTGCTGTATACAAATAAAAAAGAGTAGGTATTGATATACAGTAAACCGCAATAGTAACAGCCTTAGCAATCACAAAGTTTTCATTTCTTACCTTGAAGAAATAATATTCGATAAACGCCCATATAAGCAGTGGCCAAAAGCCAAGCTTTATATGTTCCCATGTACTCTCGTTGACTGCAGCGATAGGTGCGATGAACGGAGAATTACCGCTCCACTCAAAAACAAAGTGCAACAAAGACCCTAATACTATGGCAAAGATTGACCCTCCTAAGGCAAGCTTTGAATAGGAGTTTTTCATATATGAATTGTATCAGAAATATGCGAACTTAATTCGTGCTGCTCTCTAATATCATCATAATTGACACAGACTGTACTTTCACAATTTTACTAATGGTTGATCGCGGGAAATTATTTACTATTAATTGGTTCTAATAATTCTTTGCTATCATTTTTTACAATATTTACTTCAGTTGACACTCGGTACGCTTCTATCTCATCAGATGGATATTGGTATAAAAACTCTTTAATTCGTTCGGGTTCGGTTTCATCATTGTTTAGCCATGCTTCCTCGTCCTCTTTCTTCAATATCACGGGCATTCTATTATGTATTGGTCTCATCAACTCATTTGCATTGGTTGTGATGATGGAGTATGAATAGACTTCTTCTCCAGTTTTATTATCTCTCCAAATGTCATATATGCCCGCAAAAGAAAACATCTCCTCATTTTTCAATTTCACATAATAAGGAGTTTTAGGCGAAGTTGATCCATCCCATTCGTAAAATCCTGTGGCAGGGACTAAGCACCGCTGAAACTGAAGTGGTTTTTTAAACGTAGGTTTTTCATCAATACTTTCTGCTCGGGCATTAATTGTTTTGTATTTATAATTTATATCTTTTGCCCACGATGGGATTAAACCCCAAAACATACCAGTTAATTCATTTGGACTATGGCTAATAATTACAGGGTTTACCTGGCCTGGGGCGATATTATATCGAGGTTTTAATTCAAAATTAGCTGTTTCGATTTCAAATCGATCATATACTTTTTGAGCATCATCAACTGAAAATCCATACCTCCCACACATATGCCATGAGTTTATACCTAATGTGTATGATTAGGGTAAAAATATCTTTTATATAAATCCTTCTTGAGATTTAATATCATTATAAATAGATTGCGCCCATTCATTTACATGAGTTTGGTACATACCGAGACCATCAGCAATCACCTTATCTGCTGTCATAGACCAGAGTATTTTTAAAGAATATGTCCCGTGGTTTCCTGGACTACCTTTAACTGATGAATCATTAACTTTGGTAACCAAAAATTCTCTGCTCTTCTCAAGAAGTTCTTTTGCCGACAGATTATTCTGAATGACCTCTTTAAGAAACTGTTTTGCATGTGTCAATGCTACACGTGAATACAAACTTGGGTGTTGCATATGATAACAGAGTACTGTTAAATGATGCACAGATCCTGCACCATTAAAATCCTCAAAATCCCATACTAGCATTTGATTAAAATAATCACGACAATTTTCAACTCCTCTTAAAGAAGCTCCACATTCAGAACACTGCTGTATTTTCATTAGTTAAGTATAGCAAACAGTTAATTTGATGCTAGAAGGAGTACCAAAACATAGCTGCCAGTCCTGCACCCCAGGAGTATTTCTTTGTGCTGGAAGATTCGAGCTAAAGCAAGATTCAATGACGTTGACAGACAACAAAAAATCCCACCAAATGTGGGATTTTTCATGCTGGGACTGTTTGATAATTTCAGAACTGACACCTTGATTGAAAATTAGTTTTGAATATCTTTGCTCAGGTTATTATATAGCAACTACTTTTTATCCAATTTTTTAACTAAGGCTTTCAAATCAAAAGACTGTAAACCTGAATAATTATTAAAACCTTGAGACAGTATATTTTTTCGTTTATCCATAATTGCCTGTTCTTCACCAGTTAAGTACTCTAGTATGTAAATGTTTGCTGATTCAACTTCTTTTAGGATACTTTCGTTGTTTTGGATTGAGTCTAAATTATTTAAGATTATCAATCCAATTTTTGCTGTATCAGGGTGTTGTATTGCAATAGCAGGAATATTATTCGAGATTATAAATGAATTTAGATCTGCAATACTGCCTAAAAATTGAGGGTGTTGAAGCAAATCATAGGTGGGATACTGAGTAAAGTCTTTAATAATGTTAATAATTACTCGTAATGAATAAGTGTTTATAACCTCATATATTCCCTTTTTAACAGATTCGATATGCCCTGCAGTTTCTTCTTGAGTAAACGGATGGTCTTTAGGGTCTTCAAGATACTTCTTATATATGTTATAAGTAAAATCAAAATTGGGCAGTTCTACATCATGTAGCCGTTTTAACTCATTAATAGCGGAGTCGTTCAAATCAGAGATCGTGGTGTTTCCCATGCACTTTGACCATATATTGTATATATGTAATAGAATTCCTTTGTAAATATCAAAATTTTGTATATAGTCTTGTTCAAATTCAAGTAATTCATCCAAGCTTTTTAACCTTCTACCTGGATTCGAAGTAGGTGTATAGATTATTACTTGTTCATTCTTGTCATTAATTCCAGGCTTTTTAATAAAAATTCCTGCAACAGCTAGATATTTACATAAATCTGATTTTAATTGATATAATACTTTTTGGCTTTGAATAGATGGAATTTCTGAGGGTTTTGCATACATTTCAATAGGTGATTCAGAGTTGCATATATTGTAAACTTCGTTGATTAACTCCTCATTTAAATATATATTGGATGGCCTGGTGTATAAATATTTTCCTTCTTCAAGCAATAGATTGATAATATTTTGTTTATTTGCTTTGTTTTTCCAATTATCGTCATTTTCAAACTCGATTTCAATTTCATTCTCTTTATACTTTACATAATCTTTAATAACTTCTCCTATACGATAGAAATCCATTTTTGATTCATAAAGAATTACGTCTGAAAAAACATTTATTGAAGAAGGTACGGGAGGTATAATTATTTTAGTAATATATTCTTTTATATCTGAGATAGATGCTCGTGGAATGTACATCCAATCACTAAATAATGTAGAACTTGGTATTCTGTCCTTTCTCGATGCTTCTATTGCTTGATAAACTGTTTCGTCAACAATGAAAAAAAATATTGCGTCTGAATGATTGAATAACCCTTTAAACTTTTTAATAAGCTCCAAAACTTCTTGTCCTCTAACTTGTAGTTTATCTAATTCATCGATTACGAAAACAAGTTTATATGCAGGATTATTGCTACTTAACATGTTCAACAGTTCTCTAAACTCAGATTCAAGTGTATTAAATGAGTTATCAGTTAAAAACGATAATTCAGCTGAGTCTTGTAATTTTTTGCTTTTATTATTAGTGTGCTCACCACTCAATTCTCCTTCAGATGTTAGATTAATGCCTATTGTATGAAAAATGAAATATAACAATATTCCAATGACTATCAACGCAATGCTAACTGTATCATCAAACAATTTAAATATATTAAAAATTACTCCTGAAACTGTTGAGATTGTAGGTAGTGTGTATTTTAATAGACTGACTAAGTTTTCAAAATCAACTTTGAGTATTCCTATAACTTTATATTTTTTTATTGCTAAATCCTCTGATAACTCTTTGTTTTCTATCGAGAGTTTTTTAATTTCCTGAAAATTAGATGACGTTGATTGGAGATATATTCTATATAATCTATCTTTTATCCTTCTATTCAGTTTTCTGTCCTTTAATTGACTAAAAGTTCGCGAAATTATAAATTTAAGCACATCTAATTCAAAATCCTTACTTTCATTTTTAGTATATTTGCTGTCAATATTCGAAGCATTGAATATAACCGGGACAATATTATTATTTTCCAAATCAGAGTTAATTAATGATTGATATACTAAATCCGTTTTACCTGTTCCTCGAGGTGCGGATATGAGGATAGATCCTGAATTTTTGTACTTGATTAAATGAATCAACTGATTTATCTCATTTATTCTACCAGTGAAATATGGCGATGGGATATATTGTCCTGATGGCAAATTGTTCCAGTCATTTTTTATCTTAAACTTCATTATTTATTATTTATTGGTTAAAGTAAGTCTTTACTGCCATTTTTTACTATATTCACAGGATTAAGAACGGAAAATTATTGCATTTCATCACATTAGTAATTTTAAAGAGTTTAGATTCATCCACTTTTTTCGAATAATAGGAGTCATGTGAGGTATAGCTAGCATATATTAGTGTTCGTATGATCATGATTTTATATCTTGAAAAGCACTTTATCAAGCCACAAAAAATCCCGCTGAATAGCGGGACTTTTCATGGCTGCCAGTCCTGGATTCGAACCAGAATAAACGGATCCAAAGTCCGTTGTCCTACCATTAGACGAACTGGCAATCTGCTTTTTAGAGCCTGTTAATGATATCAAAATTTGATCCTAGCTTCAATGAAGTATCAGATAATAAGATTAATTAATGCTGGGACGATAATTAGAAGAGCAATATCAGTCATATAATGTGCTACTACTGCTGACTCAAAACCTTTTTTCCAGAAGAGCCATCCATACACTACTCCACCTATACCATTCAGTAAAATTCCACGAAAGATTATCTGAGGCGTTATCTCAGTGAAAGTAGCAGTGACAGGCAAATGTCCTAGCCCAAATACTATCGCGGTTATGAAGATCGCAGGATAAATATGAATAGCAGAGGGTTTTTTACTTTTATGAAATACTTTGGAAAAGATCCAGGCTAAGAGTGTCATGAGGAATAATCTCATCATAACTTCTTCCGCTATTCCTCCGTAAAATGAGGCAAGAAACTTTTGCCAAAGCGGTGCAGCAACAGAGCTGCCGGGTATTTGTACACCAAACTGAATAAATAAGTAATCTACACCGGCAATAAGAAAGCCGACAAGTAAACCTATTAGAATTGACCGAGGGATAATTGATCTAAGCTGATCACGAATAGGTTTTTTACTGGTAATTCGTTCTAAAATTGGAAACGAAAATCCAGTTTTTTTAGCAAGTAATAGTCCAATAAATATCAGTATGGAATAAAGAATCGTCGTCTGAACTCCTTGTATAAGCATCAGTACCGGTATAGGGAAAGGAATCTGTGATATCAGGTCTTTTTGGATGGTAAACATATACGGAATAATTGCAAATGTACTACCAACACTCGCAACAAGAAGAATAAAAAATATTTTCCAATTAATTAGCTTTGACATAAATTTAAGTATATCATTTTGAGCGTCATTACTTTTTTAAGTCCGTAATTTAACCACTTTCTTAATCTGATTGATTAATCTGACTATCAAAATGAAAACAAAAGACCTTGAAGCACTCTCTCCAGCTTTAGGATTGTGGAACTTAGGAATTAGTGAAATAACTACTAATAATCTTGAGTCGTCAGGACGTGAAGAAGTAAATAAAATGTTATCTGATGGATGGGTGTTGCTGCATATATACACTCTGAAGTATCACGACGAAGAAGACGGAAGCGGTACATGGAGAGAACGTCCTATGGCAGTACTGGGCAAGCCTAAAAAGCAAATAAAGCTCGTGTAAGGTTTAAACTTTATAACTAAAGAGTGATTACTTTTATAGTGTCTGTTGCGCCGCTTACTCCTACTGCTGTTCCGCCTATCATTACAACTTTTTCCCCAGTCTTTCCTATTTTTTTGTCACGTATCTCATCAGCAATTGCTCCCCAATAAGAGTCGCTTGTGTCAGTTGGCTTTATAAGGAGCGGTTGAAGTCCCCATACAAGACAGAGCTGGTTTTGAGTCAGTTTATCATGCGTAACAGCTACGATATGCGCATTTGGTCGGAATGAAGCGATACTAAATGCTGTACCTCCTTTTGAAGTTGCAACTGCCAGTAAATCAGTTTTTAGCTTATAAGCAAGTGAAGCTGCTGATGAGGTAATGGCATTGGACTGAAGATTTTGGAACTCGATATGTTCCCAGTTAACTCTAACGTACTGTTTGAACTCAGGAGATCTTTCAACAGACAGGATAATATCATGCATAACCTTAACTGCCTGAACAGGGTACTTACCAGCAGCAGACTCTGCTGAGAGCATGACAGCATCAACCTGGTTCATGACCGCGTATCCAACATCTGAAGCCTCTGCTCTGGTAGGACGAGGGTTTTCGATCATTGACTCAAGCATCTGTGTTGCTACAATTACCGGTTTTTGATGTTCACGGCACAGTCTAATGATTCGTTGCTGTAGAACCGGAACTTGATCTGCCGATGTTTCTATTGCCAAGTCACCTCTTGCGATCATAACAGCATTTGAGACTTTAATAATTTCCTCCAAATGATCAATGGCTTCATTTTTTTCTATTTTTACACAGATCTTCATATCGCTATTCCTCTCTTTTATAAAGTCTCTGACTTGTAGAACATCATCAGGAGATTGAACAAAAGATAGTGCGGCATATTCAAGGTTCTGTTCGATTGCGAAATTAAGATCTTCTCTGTCTTTTTTGGTAAAAACGTCTTTAGTAAAGTGAGTATCAGGAATATTTATACCTTTATGAGAATCAATCCACCCGTCATTTTTTGCAATCGTTACGATTCGTTTGCCATGAATTTCGGTGACTTCTAACTCTACCAGTCCATCATTAATAAATATTCGATGACCTTTCTTTATCATTTCGGAAAGATCAAACTGCAAAGGGATATCAGTGTCTGATGGATCTGAAGACAGAGTTATGCCTGAACCTTTCTGGATCTCAAGCCTTTGATTTAGGGTCCCGAGACGTAGTTTTGGTCCTTGAATATCGGCTATAATGCCAACCGGAGTCTGTAGATTTTTTGACACCTCACGGATTTTTTTGATGTTTTCTTTTTTCTCTTCATGATCTCCGTGAGAAAAATTTAGTCTTGCTATATTCATTCCTGCTTGAACGAGCTCATTTAAGGTGTCTGAAGAGTTTGATGACGGTCCAATGGTGCAGATGATTTTTGTTTTCTTTATCATAATATTGCTTTTCAATTATATCAGATACATTGTCAGAAGTTCGTAAATCTTTATTCTCGATTCATTATTGGTTATACTTACTCTATGGATGCTTCAGTTCGATGTCAAAGTTGCGGAATGCCTCTGGATGATGAATTTTTCGGAACAGAAAAAGATGGCAAACCTACTCATGAATACTGTAAATTTTGTTATCAAGATGGCGAGTACTTACTACCTGATCTGACAATGGATGTGATGATTCAGATGTCAGTAAATAACATGACAGAAGAACTGGGATTTGAAGACCCAGACGCTCGTGAACTTGCTGAGAAGTTTATACCGTCATTAAAGAGATGGAAAAAAGAATAAAGCCTATGGTTTTTATTGAGTTACCAGTCAGATCAATCATTAAAACACTTACCTATCGATTTCTTATTATAGTTTCTAACTTCACACTCGCATTCATACTGACAAAATCTTTAGACGTAGCAACAAAAGTAGCCGGACTAACTTTTATAATAAATACGATTATCTACTTTTTGCATGAGCGTGCATGGAATAAGATCCTCTGGGGAAAAAAGAAAAAGAAGTGACTAGTAAAAGTTAGTTCGCTACTTGATTAGCTTTTGCTGAGCGTTTTCTGCAGTAGGAAAAGCTACACCTAGATGTTTATAGGCGGCAGACGTAGCGATTCTACCTCTTGGGGTTCTTTTAAGAAACCCAATCTGCATAAGATATGGTTCAATTACATCTTCCAGAGTCCCAACATCTTCTGACAGTGATGAAGCGAGCGTCTCAATTCCGACAGGACCTCCATTGTGCATCTCAATCATTGTCTTAAGAAGTCTGTTATCTGCTCCGTCCAGTCCCATGTGGTCTACTTCCAGCATCTTGAGTGCAGAGTTAGTAAGTGAATGGGTAATCTGACCGTCTCCTTTTACTTGAGCAAAGTCACGCGCACGTTTAAGGATTTTTAGCGCGATACGAGGTGTCCCTCTACTTCGTTTCGCAATCTCTGCGATACTATCATCGTCAATTGTTGTTTGTAGTTTATCTGCTGCGTTTTTAATAACGATTCCAAGCTCTCCGGGAGAATAGAACTGCAGGCGATGAATTACTCCAAATCTATCACGTAGAGGCGCAGAGATCAGACCTACTCTGGTGGTTGCTCCTATAATAGTAAAGTGCGGAAGATCAAGTCTGAGAGTCCTCGCGGATGGGCCTTTTCCGATAACGATATCCAGACAGTAGTCTTCCATTGCCGGATACAAGGTTTCTTCAACTACTTTATTTAACCGATGAATTTCGTCAATAAACAAGATATCTCCTTTTTCTAAGTTAGTTAGTATAGATGCTAGGTCTCCTGCACGCTCAATTGCTGGACCCGAAGTTACACGTATATTGCTGTCCATCTCGTGAGCTATGAGGTGTGAAAGTGTAGTTTTACCCAATCCTGGAGGACCATATAACAATACGTGCTCTATGGCTTCCTGACGCTGTTTTGCTGCTGTGATTGAGATTTGTAAAGACTCTTTGATATTGTCCTGGCCGTAAAACTCGTTCCACGATTTTGCACGCAATGAATTAATTAACACTTCCTCCTCGGGGTTCTCCTGTTGTGTTCGAATAAGTGGATTAATTTCGTCCATAGTTTGATTGAGTGTATTCAGTATAGCGTATTCAGTATTCAGCTAAGTTTTGTTAATTTATCGACCCAAACTTTTCAATACATGCTTTAATGTTTCATCGACTGAAATACCGTCAGGAACAGAGCGTAATGCAGCATGTATCTCCGTGTTACTGAATCCCATGCTCTGGAGCGCAGATACTACGTCATCATGTGCGCTGGCGTCCTCGATCATTAGTAACTCATCTCCACCTTTTGCAAATTTACTTTTAAGCTCAAGAATAATTTTCTGAGCGTTTTTTTTGCCTAAACGAGGTACTGCGGTAAAAAACTTCACATCGCCTGCAATAATAGCTTCAACGATATCTTTGCGGTTTCCAAATGAAAAGATGTGTATCGCGGTTTTTGGTCCTATTCCTGAGATACTGATAAACATCTCAAAAAGTTTTAAGTCCTCTGTGTGCAGAAAGCCAAATAACTCCAGAGTGTCTTCACGAACATGTGTGTACGTATAAAGCAGAAGTTCTTTTTCTGAGTCAGCACTGGCAGTGATAACTTCCCGAGTAGCGAGCACCTTATACCCTACCCCCTGTACATCTATAAATACATATGGGTCATCTCTCAATACTGCTTTTCCTCGTAAAAATCCGATCATATTTATTAAGCGTAAATTATAAAAGGCGAGTGTATTACTTAATCCTTAACGCTTCATTCTTTAACCTGTGTAGCTTACTGCTAAAAGCATGAGTTAATGCAATTGCTAATGCGTCTGCCGTATCATCAGGCTTTGGAATTGACTTCAAATATAGCAATGTTTTAACCATATGTCCAATCTGAGATTTATCCGCCCTGCCATATCCGGTCAATGCCATCTTTACCTGTAGTGGTGTATATGAAACTATGGGGATTTTTTGTGTGGCTGCAGCGAGTAAGACTATCCCTCTTGCGTGTCCAACAACAAGTGCAGTCTTTGCGTTGGTGTTGAAAAATAATTCTTCAATTGATAGCGCGTCAGGCTTGTATTCACTTAGGAGGTTACTGATAAAGGTATATATTTCCAGTAGTCTTATCTCAGTAGGCAGTGACTTGTGCGTTTCAAAGCAATCAAATGCAATTGTGTTTACTTTATTGGTAGTCTGATCGATTATTCCCCACCCTACTCTGGCAATTCCTGGATCTATCCCAATAATTCGCATACTTTAGCTTCATTATAGCACTACTTAAGAGAGTTTTTGTTTAAACACATTTGAAATCACCTGTAGACTTTCCTGGTCGTAAATTGAAACAGTATGTATCTGTTTACCCATTTTTTTAAGCTGAGAAACAGCCTTATCAATCCTATCTGACTGTACGAGATCAGTTTTGGTGAGTAAGATGATCTCTTCTTTTTCCAACAATACACCATTATTATATTCCCTAAACTCCTCTCTTATAGAGTTGTAGGTTTTAACAAGCTCATCTTCAGTAATATCAATACAGTGAACAAGCAGTTGGGTTTTTTCTATGTGCTGTAAGAATTTAATACCTAGTCCTCGTCCTTGATGAGCTCCTTCAATAAGCCCTGGAATATCAGCAATGATAAAATTATCGAAAACTCCCAGATTAGGCTCTAATGTTGTAAAGGGATAAGAACCTATTTTAGGATTTGCATTTGTGAGTTGTGCAAGAAGGCTGCTTTTTCCTGCATTTGGTTTTCCGATCAGTCCGATATGTGCGATCAGTTTCAAGACTAATCTGACTTCCTTTTTTACACCCATCTCACCTTTCTCTGCAATCTGAGGAGCGCGATTGGTTGCTGACTTGAACTCGTCATTTCCTCGTCCGCCTTTGCCGCCTTTTGCAATCAAGAATGGTTTATTCTCGTACTCTAGTTCAACAGTTCTATTTGTCGCAAGGTCTGTAATGCTTGTACCCAGCGGTACTTTAATAGTAATGTCTTCACCGTTTTTTCCGTGCATTTTTTTACCTTTTCCATCTTCTCCATCCTGTGCGCTGATCTCTTTTTTATACGTAAACTGAGAAAGATCAGAGACATTATGAGTAGCGACAATATAAATGTCTCCTCCTTTCCCTCCGTTCCCTCCATCAGGTCCTCCTTTTGGGTTATGTCCAGCACGGAAAAAATGTATGGATCCGTCTCCGCCTTTTCCAGCGGTAAGTGTAATTGTTACATCGTCTACTAACATATTAGTATTATATCAGTAATATTTTGTTATACTCATTTAATATGACGAGTGAGTTTACCCAGGAAGAGTTTGATCAACACCTGAATCGAGAGCATAGCCAATCTGCATTTTCTACCTACCTAAAAGAGATTGTCTATGGTGGAGTCGACGGTATAGTCACTACCTTCGCTGTTGTTGCAGGTTTTACGGGAGCACAAAGTGGTGATAGTACTATCGCGTCAATCTCTGTTACTGCAGTACTACTGTTCGGTTTTGCTAATTTATTTGCAGATGGTGTTTCGATGGGATTAGGTAATGTGCTTTCAGTTAGGGCGGATCAAGACGTATACAAGCAGGAAAAAGAAAAAGAACGGCGTGAAATTAAGGCCAATAGAAAGTCCGAGATTGCAGAAACCGTGTTTATTTTAAAACAAAAAGGTTTTACACATAAACAGGCAGTACAACTTGCAGAAGTTTATGCGACTAATGAAGAGTACTGGCTTGAGTTCATGATGAATCACGAGCTTGAGATGACTAATCCGGAGAGTGATAACCCCGTCCTAACAGGTTTGTCTACTTTTATTTCATTTATAGTTTTTGGCGCAGTCCCGATTCTGCCTTACTTGATATTTAGAGACAACTCTGATGTTTTTCTTGTCTCGGTAGTTGCCGCGTCTATAGCTTTAATATTACTAGGTGTTCTTCGATATCGAGTCACTAAAGAAAAAATTGCGCGTTCAGTTGGTGAAGTCGTTATACTCGGGGGAATTTCTGCAACAATTGCTTATATAGTAGGTACCTTCTTCAGTGCATAGATAATCTCCACTATTTTGAATTACATTCTTCTTACAAGGTTTTACACTATGTTTATCTTTAACGAATAACATAACTATTTATGAAAGATAAACAAAATGTAAATAGGACAATTGAAGATAAAACAAATCAACAACACACAAGCAATTTTGGTAAACCACCAATTGGGCAAACTCCGCTTGATCCTACCGACAACGCTCAAGGAATGATGAACGATACAACCGGAATGACAGGTGTAAGTAAAGATGCGAACAATCCAAATACACCACCTCCTCAAGGCACAGAACCTGGTATTCGAACTTGGTCTGAGCATAAGTCAAAGTCAAATAGAGACGTTCCGACACAGAGCGAGGATTCAACTGTTCCAATATCTGAGTCTCCCGTTACTGCGACTCCAGGTAGTACTCCTACAGGTAATGAAACACTGGATGATGCTGCACCACACACAGTTGGCGAACAAGGAGTAAATGCTACGAATCCTGATCCTGCTTCTGACGACGATACATTGGCAAATGCTCAGAATGTAGGATTGCGTTTAGATGAAGATGAAGAGCATCCGCAAGAGCTAGATATCGGAAGCGACATAGATAAAGCCGAAGAGTACCATCGAAATCACTAAATTTCCATTTCAACAACCAGAGGCAAATGATCTGAAGCAGCAGTGTCAGGCATTTGAAAATTTTTAACATCAAAGTCTTTTGTGGTAAATACAAAATCTATTCTATGCTCCGGAATTTGAGTATTGGTCGTATGCGATTTACCAACTTCGTTAAGCGGTTTATTACGGGCAGCGAGTTCACTTTCTAATTCCGAATACAGTTTATTGCCAGCTTGTGTATTTAAGTCTGCTGCGAGAATACACGCCTCATCCGGTAAAGAGCTTTTTAGTTTTTCTGCTTGTATACTCTGTACTGATGTCATCTCATTCGTATTTGAAAAACCCAGATGTGTAGAAATCACAGAGATCTCTTTTTGTTCAAGCTGTAGTTTTACATACACTGCATTTCTGGGTTCGGTTTCTGAATTTTTGCGGTAAAGCGGCAACCCACTCAACTCTATTGAGCGTGACTCAATTATTGGGTAACTGCTCAGAACAGCGTTTCCAAGGGTATAAGAAGGAAAATGGCGGTCTGTAGTAAAAGCTTTCCCGAAGTAATACTGCATATTAAGAGAGTCAGCTATTTTTGCTGCATCGTTATAAACAGAGCCATCATGCTCTTTCTCAGAAACTTCCTGTAAGGCTACAAGATCTGGTTTTTCATTTTCCAGAAACTTAACTACTTCCTCAATTCTTCTTCCTCCCCAAATATTCCATGAGATAAATTTAATTTGCATAAAATGAGTATATCAAGATCTATAAACAAATTCAGTAGGATGAGGATTTCATGACCAACTAAGACTTAAGTTTCTTATTGCTTGTTTTCCTAGTTTGCTGAGCAGTATAATTAAATTGGAGGTATTATGATCGAGGTATATTTCAAAACAATAAAAGACAAAAAGTTTAAGAAGATAGATGAAGTTCGCGCAGGATGCTGGATTAATGTAGAAAACGCTACTGAGCAGGATCTGGAGAAGGTATCAGAACTGACAGGTTTGGGTATGCATGATCTGCAAGATAGCCTGGATAACTATGAAGTTCCGCGTATAGAACGACAGGAAGAAGGTGTTCTTTTATATGTTAGGACGCCTGAACCCACAGCAGGGGAATTATATACTGAGTTACTTACGATCGTCATCACATCAAAGTATTTAATAACCATATCTAAGGAAAAGAATAAGGTTACAAACTTCCTGTTAGACCAACGAACTTCAATTGCAACTACACAGAAGTCAAAAGTTGTACTTCGTATGCTTTTGCGACTGGCTCATGAGTACACAGTGCAAATTAAGCGTCTTCGTACCAGCGTGTCTCGTAGTACAAGTGACTTCAGTAGGATAGATACGCAAGACTTTATTCGACTTGCACAAACAGAGGAAGTACTTAATCAGTATATTACTGCTTTAGTTCCGATGAATAACGTATTTGAGGCAATTCGTACAGGAAAGTTTATTAATTTATACCAGGAAGATGAAGATTTGGTACAAGATTTGCTTGTAGGGATTAAACAGTCTGCAGATATTTGTACCGTTAACCTAAGGAGCATTCGCAGTATTCGGGATTCGTACCAGGTAATTTTTACAAACAATCTTAACAAAATCATTAAACTTTTCACTTCGCTTACAGTCATCCTAACCATTCCTACCATCGTAGCCAGCCTGTTCGGAATGAATGTTAATGTTCCATTCGATGAGTACCCGTATGCTTTTTCAGTTATTACACTCTCAACAGTCCTTGCAGCGTTAGCAGCTTTCCTCTTCTTATACTACAAACGTTGGCTCTAAACTGATAGACATTTTTTTCGCCTTTTTGAGGCTAATGAGTATATATATTGTTCAATCCTAGCCTTGAGGGTCTTAAAAAACTTGACATAGCAAATTTCACATGGTATTATCCCCAAGTCTTAAAAAATATGCTTAAAAAGCAAGTGATTGCAGGCTTTTCTGCAATCATACTAACACTTTTCAGCGGAAGCCAAAATTTTGCATCCGCTACCACAAAAACAATCCACAACAACACAACCCCACCAAAGGCCGCTCTCTGCTCCGGACCTTTCCTGACTCCCTTCTGTGGGAAAATCGTAGGAAAGTGTATGTTATCGGATAAAGAGTCAAATTCACTTGTATTTGAGCCTCAGGTGTCATATGGGATTATTGCTGCTCCAAATTCAGACTCTGAAGAAAAAGAGGATAATAAACCTCTATTTACTTATAGTTACTCTGTAGCCAAAGCATCTCCTTCACCTGCTGCGCAAAGCCAGGCAGTTACTCCTAGCCCGACTGTAGAAGTCCAGTCTATTGTTGCATATAACGATCAGCCACAAAGTTCTACAGGTGGGTTAAACCCTGAAGTGATTTTTTCAATGGTAAATCAAATACGTGCTGATGCAGGACTACCTCAATTTGCTAAAGATGATAGACTGTGTGCACTTGCAAATGAGCGCGCGCCTGAGCTATATAACGAAATATATGTTAATGGAAATATGCACGCGGGACTTGCGCGAAGACAGCCAAGTATTCCTTATCGTGTAACAGAAAACATGATCTCGCAGCAGACAGAACAACAGGCAGTGAACTGGTGGATGAATTCACCTATTCACAGAAGTGCAATACTTGGAAACTATACACACGGTTGTGTTAGTTGTTCAGGAAACAACTGCGCGATGTTGTTCTCAAGCTTCGTTTCGAAATAGTCTCTTATTGGTTTCTTACTTTTTTCTCTGAAATTCATTACATTGATCGATCTATAGTATATATAGGTGGGAATTATGTATGTTTCGAAGCGGACTTCGTTATAAACCTCAGTGGAATACACGTGCGTACTCATATGATCCGTTGCTTTTGTATTTATTTGCGACGCTCATGACATTTGTTGCTTGTTTGGCACAAGTGTTGATTGTCTCCTTGTCAGGTCAAGGATATACGTACCTATTATTTTTTGTTGCAATAGTGGCTAGTGCTTGGATTGGAGGATTTAGTACCGGAGTATACTCTACACTTCTTTCAGCCTGTATCGCTTATGCATTCTTTATACCCCCTTTGTACACAGTGACATTGAAAGATCCATCTTATCTCATAGGAAGTTTTATTTTTTTCCTCGAAGGTGTATTCATAAGTTACCTGAGTCAGAATATGCATACTGCTCTTAAAAATTCAATTTTAAAAAATACTGAACTGATCAGAAGTGAAGAGAGATATAGGTCAGTAGTAGAGTCTGTTAAAGATTATGCTATTTATACTCTTGATAAAGAAGGATATATTACTAGCTGGAATCGCGGATCAGAACACACGAAGGGATATACACTGGAAGAAGTTTTAAAAAAGCACTACTCGCTTTTTTTCGAACCTACAGAGATTAGCGAAGGTATTCCCTGGAAGTATCTAGCCTTAGCGACTGAGAATGGTCGTTATGAGTTTGAGGGATGGAGAAGTAAAAAAGATGGTACAAAATTCTGGGCAAACAGTATTATAACCCCAATAATTGATGACTCAAAAACAGTATGTGGTTTTTCGGTTATTTCTCGTGACCTAACGGAAAGAAAAGAGATTGAGAGGAGAAAGGATGATTTTATCAGTATTGCTAGTCATGAATTGAGAACGCCTGTGACGAGTGTAAAAGTTTTTACCCAGGTATTATTAAAAATATTTAGTCGGCACTCTGACAAATCTCCGGTTAAGTATTTGATGAAAATGGATGCTCAGATGGATAAATTAACGCTGTTGATCAATGACTTACTTGATGTTTCAAGAATTCAATCTGGTAAGCTTGAATTTAAGCAAGAGGTTTTGAATTTGCAGGAAATAGCAAATGAAGTAGTTGAAAATATGCAGACATTGTCAGATAGACATACGATTGTCTGTACTGGCAGTGTTTATGATTATGTGCTTGCTGATAAAGATCGTATAGGACAAGTTTTAATAAATCTAATTTCAAATGCGATAAAGTACTCTCCTAACGCTGATACTGTAGATGTAGCCCTTACACAGAATGAATCGGAAGTGATTGTATCCGTTCGAGATTATGGCGTGGGAATACCCGAGGATTATAAAGAAAAAATTTTCGAACGATTTTTTAGAGTATATGATGATAGAGAAAAGACGTATCCAGGTTTAGGTATGGGATTATATATCTCAGCAGAGATAGTAAAGAGGCACAACGGAAGAATTTGGGTAGAAAGTGAGCTTGGAAAAGGGTCTATATTCTATATGAGTATTCCGGTCAGCGCACAAAACCAAGCAGCGACAGCTTTTAAAAACGATATCAATGAAACTTTGTACGCTCCAGGTGTACAACCTTAATTAATTTGTATGAAAAAAATATTGGTGGTTGATGATGATGCAGCAATTCTAGAAGCAATTCAAGTTTCTTTAGAACTTGAGAACTATTATGTATTTACTGCGACGAACGGAAAAAGTGCTATAAGTTCAGCAATAAATGAGCAACCGGATATGCTGATTCTAGATGTGCTGCTTTCAGGAGATGATGGAAGAAATATTGTCAGAACGCTAAAAAACACGCAGAAAACATCTCATATACCGATTGTAATGGTATCTGCTCACTCTAATGTTCGTGAATCTGTAATTGAAGCTGGTGCAGACGACTTTTTGCCTAAACCATTTGATATAAATATACTTCTGGAAAAAGTCTCCAGATATACTAGGAAGTAATTTACTATATTGCAATTGTGTTGCCAATTGTTATAATAGCTTTTAATGGCAACACGTACAAAGAAAACAACCAAAAAAACCGTCAAAAATAGTTCTCCATCTTTTTTTTCTCGCATTGCTGCTCTTCCAAGTCGCTTGCCTTCTATAAATCCAGTTAAACTATCAATTGTCTTGGCAATCGCAGGTATTGTTGCGCTTCTCTACTTTTTCCAGGGAGAGTATTTGTTCGCTAAAGTAAACGGTAAACCTATCACTACTGCTGCAGTGCTCCAAGAACTAGAAATGGTTAAGCGAAATGAAGTATCAGAGGTTGTAAACATCATGATTGATAAATCTTTATTAATGTCAGAAGCAGAGAAAAGAGGAATTACGGTGTCTGAAGAAGATATCGATAAAGAAATGAAAGCAACCGAAGAGCAGCTGAAGCAAACAGGACAGTCATTAGATAGTCAACTTGCTTTACTGGGAATGACAAGAGAAGGTCTCAGAGAAAATTACAGGATCCAAAAGTCTGTTGAGCAGATGCTTGGAGAAACAAAAGTATCTGATGAAGAAGTCGCAGACTATATTGAATCAAACCAAGATTTACTTCCTCAAGATCAGGATGAGGAAGAGATAAGATCGATGGTAAGAGGTCAGCTCACTCAACAAAAACTTGCACAAAGTTACCAAGAATTAATAACCAAATTAAGAAATGAAGCTGATATTCAAGAGTTTAGACCTTACTTAAACCAAGCTGGACTTTAATAGTAATCCATACTTTCTTCCAAAACGATCCCTTTTGATATTCTCTATATACTCTTTTCTTTTCAATGTCTATTGAGCCAGGCATAGGAGGATCAACCCAGCACGAAAGTATCACGTGTTCATTCTTCTCATTTTTAGTCGCGATAACGGTTATTTTATAATGTTGAACTTTTTTCTGGTATTCAGTAGTATGTGCTTTTTTACCTGGGATTTTATTATCAGGTGATATAAATGCTGTATAAGCAAGATTCTGTGCAAGATTACGCTGAGCTAATCTTTCCAGTGCATGATTTGTCCAGATTACACCGCCGAATTTATTATTTAATGCCATAGTGAAATTGTAACATACACGTTTCGGCGGGTGAACTAATAACGTTAAGCGTAATTACTATTTACCCCTTGATTTTTCTCACCGTATTTAGTTATAGTGAATAGCGATGGATGATCAAACACCTCGAAATCAGGACGATACTTCTGAATCTACAGTACTTGAAGTAGAATCAGTTGTAATCGAAGAAAATACCGCAGCAGATAATAGTACTGTTTACCTCAGTCTTGAAAATCTTATAAAAAGCAACTTAAACAACATTGATACCCTGCAAAAGCAATATAGAGAACAAAAAGAGATGGTGGATAATGTTCTAGAAAATGATCAAACATACAGACAGCATCTTGATCAGGCAAAAGAAGCTAATAATACAAAGTCTTCTACAAAACAGCAGATAATGAAAAGACCGGACGTAGTAAGAATCGCAGAAAAAATGAAAGCACTTAAAGAAGAAATTAAAGAAACCCAAGCTACACTATCAGATCTTTTACAAGAATATCAAAGAGCTTCAGGAAGCAATGTTATAGAGCGAGAAGACGGACAGATTTTAGAAATCGTCTCAACTTCCAAACTCGTAAGAAAGTAGTTGATAGAACAGACTTTTCGCGGTTATCCACTCAACTTATCTACTCCAATTTTTCAATCTAGAATTGCATAATTCTTACACATCCATGTGTTCATTCTTAATTCGCATTGGTAGCATAGTACTCATGACAATGTTAGCATTCGCGATGTTCATCTCTCTGCTTCTTCTTATATTTAACTCACTCGACCCACGTACCACTTCACGAGGAGATATTTTCTCGTCACTTATAAAATTATCCGTTGGAATCGCACTGGGATTTGTCATCATACTTTTGTATGGAGTTGGGGTTCCTGGTTTGAAATATTTATTTATGGTAATAGGATTTGGGGGTTTGGCGCACATGTTTCTGTCATATCGAATTCCTGAATTATCAAAAGTTTAGAGTATGATACAAGCAAAGATTAAGTCTGTACCTCGAGATATAAATCCTAACCCAGGTCATGTATTGTTATTACTCTGGCTTTGGGAGGATCGTGAACGAGAAAGGTTATTTACAGAGCTTATTGAAAGTTCTTCGTATACATTTCAGTTTGACACTTTTACAAAAACGGTAAATGCAGCAGCAGAGAGATGTCTGATGGAGTTCAACGAACTTTTTAATAATTCTGATGATTCGATGGGAGTCCTTGATATACAAGACATTACGCAAATAAAAGACGATGGTGTAAATTAATCCCCTCTTTATCCTTTCTGGATTCTTACTATTTTTTTTATATTACCTAATTTTGAAAAGTTAGCATATTTAGTCACCATAGATAATTGTAGTCTCATTTAGATAAAGCTACGAGAGGAGAAGGGAGGTGGATAATCAATGATACATATAGGAAGGCAAAATACTAAATCAACTGCTATTAAAGCAGGTGTTGCAGGTGCAGTAATTGGGATTGCAGGCACAGCAATTGGAATTGCAATGTCTGACAAAGAAAATCGAGAAAAAATTAGAAAGTCTCTTTCAGATGCCAAGCGATGGACTAAAGAAAAAATGATGACTTCGCAAGAACAATCACAAGAAGTTGAAGGAGATAGCTCTGAAATGGTTAGAAATGAAGCTAGACCGGTGCAGTCTGAACCCGAACCTGCTAGCAGCAGTCGAAGAAGGTAATCAATATTTTCAAATAAAAACAGCCCTTTAAAAGGGCTGTTTTTTTATGGTATACTCTTCTCTAACGATATACAGCTCTACCAATAGCTATTAGTGCAATCGCACCCACGACTGCAATAATGATGCTGTAAGCGTTAAATCCGGTCACACCTGGAGAACCAAGGAGGTTCATGAGGAATCCTCCAATAACTGCGCCAACAATTCCTAGTAAAATATCCCCTACAAGTCCCTGTCGTGCACTGGTACCCATTATCATTGAAGCTACCCATCCTGCAATAGCTCCAAAAAGAATCCATAATAAAATGCTCATTATATATAATCACCTCCTTTAATGTCTCTTGATATTCGTAAATTCAAAATATTTCACAACACATATCTTGTTTACTGATTCGGCGTATTTACATTCACGTCGACTTCATCAGGTATTGTTACTTCGGTTCCTCCAGAATTCCCCACATTTTGTAAAGCAGGAAGCCCGTAATAAAAGAACAGAACTGTAAAAATAATTAATAATATCACTCCTATCAAAAATCCTGAGCCGTTTCCTCTTCTTTCGCTAGGCGGATTGTTTACTATTGTTGCCATATACTTCACCTCCTTAACTGTGTTATAGCTTGTAAATTTCAACTAAGAATTTGGTTAAAAACGTCAGCTTATCTGCTATAACATATTTTTAATACTAATGCTTGCTGGTTAATGCTGAATGTGGAAATTGTAAGAATCGATTAAGAAGCAATGTAAATTAACCTCGCAAGGTTTTACATCCTTTTTCATTTTTGGTAAGATCAGTGAAACATGAAGACACTGGTCGAAAAGGTTTATAAGGCAAGTTTAAATCTTTCGCATCCTCTAAATGAGGAGGATACATATGAAACCATTATTAAAGATAGTATGGAGTTAGCAGACGCACAATTTGGCTCTGTTTTCCTGATAAATAGTGGTGTACTGGAGCGAGTGTATGCTTCCGACTCTCTACTCTATACGAACCGTGCACGTAAAAAGGGGTTTACTTATAAATCTCTGAAGAGTACTACCCCTTCATTTGTATCAATTGAAAAAATAAAAAACATTCATCCTGGACTCATTAACATGGGAATAAAAGTAGTTTTATATCTACCCCTGTATTATAGAGGAAAAGCATTTGGTGTGATTGCGCTTAATTCTACGAAAAGGAAAAGCTATACAGATGAGGAACTTCAAACACTTAAAATTTACGCCTCTATGGCGAGTTTGGCTATAAAGAAAACAGAATTGCTTACTGGTACCAAACAAGCGCTTGAAATTAGGGATTTTTTTATCTCTACAGCCTCGCATGAACTCCGTACTCCACTTACAGCTATAAGTGGATATGCACAATTACTACACAAAAAAATGAATAATTCAGGTACACCAGAATCACGTTGGATTGAAAAACTAGTACAGGAAACAAATAGACTTACTATTCTTACAACAGAGTTATTAGAAGTTAATAGGATACGAGCAGGACTTGCTGAGTATATTTTAAAAGAACATAGTTTAGTTGATATTTTGCAAAGAACTATTAGTCGCTTGCAATACCACCATCCCAGTAAAAAAATTTTATTTGAGTCAGTAGTTTCAGATGACAATGATATTATAGTGGCAGATTATGACAAATTAGTACAAGTGTTTTATAACCTTCTTGACAACGCTGTGAAATACTCCTCCCATGATCAGAATGTGAGTGTGTCTGTTTTTTATAAAAAACCTTATTTTCAAGTAAAAATTGATGATAGAGGTAAAGGGATTTCACAGGAAAGGTTACAGCAAATATTTGAAGGAAAGTTACATCAAGTTGACGATGGTACTGAAAAAGCCGGAATGGGACTTGGTTTGTTTTTAGTAAAAAACATAATTGAAAAACATAATGGTTTAATTACAATAAAATCTTCAAAGAATAAAGGTACAACGGTTACGGTGAAGTTACCAAAATCGTTGAAATAACATGAGAATTGAACAACCTGACCCATCCTCTGAGATACTAAACAGTGAGCATCGTTCCAAGGAATTAGAGCAGGATCAATTATTTAGCGTAATTCATAACTTACGTACGTACGAAGGTAACACCGGACTAACAGATGGTGCAGAATTCGCAAAGAAAGAGTATGAGCTAGTTCATGAACACAACAAATTAGTTGTTGTTAATTTAGGTCTCCCTGCGTCGGCTAAAACCACCATTATAGGTCAAGACGCTTACCTTTTGAATAAATTATTATTGGATGATCCCACTGATATAAGACTTAGAGATATGAAAGGCTACTATCTTGGTTGGGGAAGTTACCTGATTAAGTACCTTCAATCAACTCCTGAAGAGTTTAGTGGTTTAGTTGACCAAAATCTTAAAGCCGCTTCAGAGGAGCACTCTCGGCAAGCTGTTCGTTTATCTGAAATTGACAAAAGTATAACTTATATTGATTTGCCTGGTATTGCAGGTCGCGGTGAAGAAACAATACAAGCATTAGCAGATAAGCCTTTCGTACTTTTCAGAGCAGTTTATACAGATGAAAAGCAAAGACAAAGATACCTAATGTTCCGAGAAAAAATACATAACACAGATCCCAAACAAGGTCCAGTAATAAAGACAGCAAGGGGATTACAAAATATATTAGACGAATTCGGAATTATAACAGATATGCCCGTCGACAGAGATTTATTAAACTTATTAAGGTGGAATGGTGCTCCTATACAGCGTACGAGAAAAGTAGATGAAGACTTTAACAAAATTCTTGTAGATTTTATTGGTAATGAACAAAAAATTCAGATATCCTCTACAAGAATATCCCAGATGTTAGAAAATAATCCTGATTTTAGGACGAGTGTAGTTGCAGGGTACTTAGAGTACTTTCTTTCCGAAAAATTTAACATTCCTTCTGATAGAAGGATCGTTCAGGAAAACATACATCAGAGCATGGTTTCTCTTAATACTAATGTGCTTAAAAATATAGAAGTTGAAGTAGAAGCCGGAGGAAAATTAAAACTCTAACTACTCTTTTATCATGTAACCGAATCCACGTACAGATTGGATAAGTTTTTTCTTGTGATCACTATCAATCTTCTTGCGTAGATATCCCATGTATACATCTACTACCCTAGTTTCGATATCAGGTGAATATAGCCAAATTCGATTAAGAATCATCTCTCTTGTTAATATTCTTCCCTTGTTACGCATTAAATATTCGAGAAGCTTAAATTCTTTAGGAGTAAGCTGAATTGATTTTCCGTTTCTGAGAACATCAAGAGTGTTAGTATCAAGTTCTAAATCATTGACCTTAAGTTTAGTGTCACCAGTGCCTTGTTTTCGCAAACGCACCTTTATTCTAGCCAGTAATTCATCCGCAACAAACGGCTTTGTCATATAGTCGTCTGCACCAAGATCAAGTCCTTGCACAATATCTGAGGTTGAGTCTTTAGCTGTTAAAATAATAATCGGTAGCTCAGGATATTTTTTTCTTACCTCGCGACATACAGTTTCACCGCTCATGTTAGGAAGCCCTAAATCAAGGACTATTATATCCGGCTCGATTTTTTTAAGGGTATTAAGTGCTTGGATTCCGTCTGATGCAATTTGTACTGAAAATCCACTGTCAAGCAATAGTTCTTTGAGATAACTTTGAAGGCCTGCGTCATCTTCGACGAGGAGCACAGTATTTGTCATGAACCCGATTATAACAATAAACTCTTACAATCTCAACTATTTTTGAATATTGTGAGACAATCCTTTCTTGCAGCTTCCTTACCTGTTTATTGTACCTATTTAAAGGGAGCAATTTAATATTAATCTTCAAGATATACAATCTTAAATGCAGATAATTAGTCTTCGTGTGCAGATATGAATTTATATTGAAGATTTGAAAGGAGGTGAAAATTAATGGCATTTGCATACACAAACTCACGAGGACAAGAGTACTTTCTCCACACTAAAGAAGTAAAGCTACGAGGTGGAGATAGGATACAAAGAATTTTCTATTTTGCACCTGAAGAGCGTGCAGAAGCAATAGATGAAGTGCCGGACGGTTTCACTGTAGTAGAAAGTAAAAAAACGGGATTACCGGTGTTAAAAAGAAAATAAGACCGTATAAACACCAGATGTATTCTACAACATCTGGTGTTTTTTTTGTAAATCGGTCATTACGCTTCTCTTACTTATTTTTATTTAATTTTTAATCAGTTGAATATAAGATAAATTAATATAAGGCTTGAGTTGGAATCAGGATAAATAATAAAACTCACATGTGTGAGAGGCAGGTTATCTTGCTCCTACCCGAGCCTATATTTTTTGGAGGTGATATATATGGCAGAGATGGTATTAGGAGTATTTTCTGAGAAAGGATCAGCAGAAAACGCTATCGAAGAACTAAAATCAGAAGGTTACGACGCAAAAGATATCTCTATAGTAATGAAGGATGAAAGAGAAGCAGAAGCAGTATCAACTGATACAGGTGCGAGTGTAGCAGAAGGTGCCTTATCAGGTGCTGCCACTGGAGGTGTAATAGGAGGCTTAGCAGGTCTACTTGTGGGAATAGGAGCAATTATGATTCCGGGCATCGGCGCAATTTTAATCGCTGGTCCTCTAGCGGCGGCATTGGGTCTTACAGGGGCGGCTGCTACTACAATATCAGGCGCTGCGACCGGTGCGTTAGCAGGAGGATTAGTAGGAGCTTTAGTTGGACTTGGGGTACCGGAAGAAGAAGCACATGTATATGAAGATCGAGTCAAAGCTGGAGGTATTTTGCTTGCGGTTCCTGTGCAACAAGGAAGTAAGCGGGAAGCAAGAGCTATTTTGGATGATCACGGCGCTGAATCGATCAGAAATATAAACTTTGATTAGAGTTATTTTTGGGCAAGAATAAGAGTCCAGGCAAAAGGCAATTTTTTGTCTTTAATTTTTAATTTCTTCTTTTTTAAAAGTTGCGTGAATTGAGAGTGTGTCCAGTTCTGAATATGCTCGGGATGATTTCCAAGTCTTCTTACATGTCTTCCTCGCAGGAAGTTTGCAACTCTAAACCACGGTTCGTTTGGAACCGACAATAGCAAGTATTTATTAGACACCCGAATTAACTCGTCTAGTGCTTCTTGGGGTCTTTCCAGATGCTCGAGAACTTCATTACACAGTACTAAATCAAATGCATTGTCTTTGTATGGGAGAGAGTAAATATCAGCTTTTTTAAGTGATAAACCAGGAAAATTTTTCTTGCCGATTTCTATTGCAGTATCTGAGAAATCAACACCCTCTAATTTTTTACCTAATTTTAATTCTTGTATTCTGTTAAGAGTTATTCCCTCTCCACATCCAGCATCAAGAACTTTATCCGACTTGGTGCGTCTTAAAATCTTAAATAGTTCATTATAAAAATTATCAATAAGGTGACGTTGGATCGGGTTGCGATGCTGATGTTTTTCAAAGTTTGTAGTAGTTTTTGGCATAATAATTAGTGTCTGCGTTTTCTAGTTATAGATACATTTTAACTGCTTGTCAAGTATTTGGACAACTTGCATGTATTTTTGCATAACATTATACTGAAGATTGCTTATGACCTTGTCGCGCGTGTTTAAAGTCCTGGTAATCACTGCTGCATTAGTAACAGTTGGAGCAATATATATTAAAAACCAAATATCAGAAACAGGTACGTTTAGTCTAGAGTCTCCCCTACCTAATATATTCACGGAAAAAAATCATCAAGTCCTTGCAACTAAAGATTATTGGAAACCTAACACTTCTTCAAACTTGAAAAGTCGGGTAAAAGCACCTAAGTTTTCTGCACGTGCTGTTTTATCGTACGATATGACAAGTGACCAAGTACTTTTTGACAGAAACAGTAAGACTAAACTACCGATGGCGTCACTTACAAAAATAATGACAGCGATAGTTATTATTGAAAACGAAAATTTAGATGAGCTTGTTTCTGTTAGTAAGCGAGCTGCAGAGATTGGTGAGAACTCAATGATGCTTAAGGAAAACGAACGTTTTACCAGAAGAGAGTTGCTTTATGGTTTAATCTTACCTTCCGGAAATGATGCCGCAGAAGTGCTTGCAGAAACCAGTTCTGTAGGCAGAGAAAATTTTGTGTATCTCATGAATAAAAAGGCAGAACAGCTTGGTTTAACTGATACAAATTTTACAAATCCAAGCGGGCTAGAAGGTGATGGTAACCAATATACTACGGCTTATGATTTGTTAGTCATAACTAGGTACGGACTAAATATTCCTGAGTTCGCAGAGATTGTCGCTACAGTAGAAAAAGAGTTACCTGAGAATAAATATCACAAGTATTATAAACTTTTCAATGATACAAATCTCCTTACTACTTACCCTGGTGTAAAAGGTGTTAAGACCGGATACACATATGAAGCTGGTATGTGTTTGATATCATATCTTGAATATAAAGGGAAAAAAATTGTTGCGGTATTACTTAATAGCAACAACAGACGAGAAGAAATGAAAAATTTACTGGACTACTCTCTTCAATCATTGGGAGTCGAACCACCAATTCATCCCTAATTATTTAGTTAGTATCTGATTACTTCACTCTCTTGTCACAAAACAGGGTATACTGTATACTCAATACGAAATTGCCCGGGTGGTGGAACGGTAGACACGCAGGACTTAAAATCCTGTATCGGTTTCGATGTGCGGGTTCGATTCCCGCCCTGGGCACTACGAGCTACCAGTCTTTTTTGTAGTATTTTTTTCCAACGAGGTTCTTAGGCATGTATTCTTGATCGACTTTTTTACCCTTTTTTCCTTGTACTGAGCTTGCCGAAGTATCTTCTTTCCACGCATAACGTACGTGATCTTTTCCGTACCCAAGATTTTTCATAACTTTGTTTGATGCATTTCTCATATGGAGCGGGATTGGGTCGAGATTTTGTGCATCAATATCGTCCATTGCAGCGAAAATACCTTCTGTTGATGCAATTGACTTTTTAGCGGTAGCTAGAAAGCTCGCTGTTTGAGCAAGGACATATATTGATTCAGGCATACCGATCATATGCACAGACTGCATACAGCTTGTTGCAACAACAAGCGCTGTTGGCTGAGCATTTCCAATATCTTCGGACGCAAAAATTACCATTCTCCTGGCAATAAATAATGGATCTTCACCAGCTTTAATCATACGAGCAAGATAATGTAGAGTTGCGTCTGGATCATTGCCGCGCATGCTTTTGATAAATGCTGATATCGTGTCATAGTGGTAGTCTCCTTTTTTGTCATAATAGATAGATTTTCTCTGTACTGCTTGTTCTGCAACTTTTAGAGTGACTTTTTTAGAGAGTGTTGCAGCAAGCTCGATCGCGTTGATCAATGATCGTGCGTCGCCATTGGTTGCGTGAATAATATGTTCTATAGCATCTTTGTCCCAGGTATGTTTAGGAAATTCATTTATAGCGAGTTGTACAATTTGTTTTAAATTGTCATCGCTGAGTGCATGAAGCACAAATACTTGTGCACGGGAAATTAATGGAGCATTTACTCGAAACCCGGGATTTTCAGTAGTGGCACCAATAAGTATTATTGTGCCGTCTTCAACGTGAGGTAAAAAAGCATCTTGTTGTGATTTATTAAAACGATGTATCTCATCAACAAATAAGATGGTTGCAATGTTTTTTTCTTCTTTTATTTTTTTTGCCTCTTTTATTACCTGCCTGACTTGCTCGACTCCACTTGTCACAGCTGAAAAAAAAGTAAAGTGGTCATTAACACTATTTGCGATCACATGAGCCAGGGTTGTTTTTCCGCTTCCTGGAGGTCCCCATAATATCATTGATGACACTTTTCCTGACTCAAGCATTCTGCGAATAGGTCGTCCTTTTCCGGTTAAATGTTCCTGACCGATATATGAATCTAGTGTTTTAGGGCGTAATCTTTCAGCTAGTGGTATTTCCATAGAAGTGTCTATAGTTTATGGAGATATTGTAACAGATACGCAATAGCAGGTGTGATGTATATAATCTTACAAAATTTACAATTTTTGTTTGTTACAATAATCAGGAGTTTTGGGCTCACCTCGTCGGCAGGATTCCCTGCCTCGTTGAGGTGGGGATATGGGCCGGTGGCGCAACGGTAGCGCACTTCCATGGCATGGAAGGGGTTGAGAGTTCAAATCTCTTTCGGTCCACTACTTCAGAGCGATTCGATGTACATCGGATAGGTCAGGGTTCGCGACGGTATGCCAATACCTAGTCCGCTTGTTGGGAATCCCCTTAGGTCCGCTGATCTTCATTCTTTTGATTAAATAATACTTGACATATTTCACTCCTCCGTATTAAACTATGGGACGTACCTTAACTTTTTGTGTTCTTAGTGTCAATACGTGACATATAGAACGCGTCTCAGGCGGGAGAATGTCATGCTTCAGACATCTCAAGGCATAATTCGTATAGGATCTTCGGTCTTTGCAGATTATGAGTGGAGGCATGCGATGCAAGTATTTCTGAGAGAAACAAGTCCGATTCCACTTAACCATAGGAATCGGTATAGAAGATCAGAAATTAATCTTGGCAAATTCGTGCTTGCATTCCACTGGAGAACAAATACATGCTTTGCTTATATGAATGAAGCTATGTCAGATAGGCTGCCTTTGTTCGTAAGCGCAAGCGGCATAATAGAGTTACATAGATGTGACTATGTACGTGATGCGTTGGTGAAGTTTTTGGTCAAAGATGAGGTAGATCAAATTGGGTTAATGCTACCTTGTAGAGGATGGGTATGGATTAATAAAAAAGACAACCGAGAACCGTTGGATCTTTTTTGGAGTCATTTACCGACTTCTAGTCAGCTCAAAAAAGCATTTCCAGCGTTCTGAAAAGTAGCATGAAATTTCATGCTGTTGGAGTCATCTATGCCGTCTCAGGAGTACACCTGGGGCGGCTTTTTTTTGAATATAAAATTTAGTGTCCGTGTGAAAGAAGTTCAGATACGATCCACATTACCCATACACCTGCTATAACCAAAAAGCTTTCCAGATATGCAGCTTTCTTAAGTCCGTGCTCTTGAATTCCTGGTATAAGATCAGCAAGCGCAATATAAATAAAGAAGCCCGCTGTTAATGCCAATAAATATGGAAGATACTCTTCAACATAGCTTCCAAAAATGATTATTAAAGTAGCACCGAGCAGTGCCATGCATGCGCTTAAGATATTTACTAAGACCACACTCTTGGCTTTATAACCTTTTTTGAGTAAAATACCGAAATCTCCGATCTCTTGTGGAATTTCATGAGCTGCAACAGCTATCGTAGTTGCGATTCCCAACGGTACACTGATTAGGAATGTGGCCGCGATTACTACTCCATCAATAAAGTTGTGAACACTATCTCCTATAATTACTAGAGCTGCGTTTTGCTTCTCTTCGTTACCCACCTCTACGTGAGAGTGATGAAACCAAGATATAAATTTATCGAGAAGAAAGAAAGACAATACACCTGCTAAGGTTATAACCAGAATGTTTTCAAATGTATGAATCCCTGATCCCTCTAGCTGGTGTCCGGCTTCAGGTAACAATTCAAAAAATGATGTTCCCAGTAAAGTTCCTGCAGCAAATGCTGAGACTAAATGAGATATCTTGAAAGCAAACTTCTCTCTTGATACTAATATTAGTCCTCCTATTAAAGAGAAAACGCTACCAATCAATGTAAAGAAATAAATATAAATAATTACTGGCATGATTTACATACTCCGAAGAACTCTAATGAATGATTTACGATTGTGTACTGTAGCTTTTTTTCAATTGTTTTTTCATGTTGTTCTACATCCTTTTCTACCGGGACATCATCTACCCTTTTACACGATACGCACATGATATGGTGATGATGGTCTTTATTTGCGATTTCATATCGATTTTTTCCAGCTTCAAGGTATATCTCCCTTATTATTTCATGGTTAAGTAATTTTTCGATTTCCCGATACACTGTAGATTTATTTACTACAGTATTATTTTCTCTCATTAAAGCAATAATTTCAGGAACTGATAATGGCTGTTTTGCTGTATTCAGTATTTCAATAAGTACATCACGAGTATTGCTTGCGCGATGTCCGCATTTCTTCATTCTAATTTTAACTGTCGTTTTAATTCCCACGTCTTTTATAGTAACGCAACTTAGTTGCATTTGTCAACCCTCCAGAGGAGGGTTCTCTTTCTATAAACTGTGATAGTATTAATTATGTACAAGGTATATATCTTGAAAAGTATCAGTAGGCCAGAGAAGTCATATGTTGGATATACAATTAAAAGAGTTCAGGATAGGTTACAAGAGCATAATGAGGGGCTTACTCAATCGACTAAAGCATATAGACCATGGAAATTGTTATATTATGAGACATTTTATTGTAAACTTTGTGCTGAAAAAAGAGAGAAATTGCTTAAATCAGGCATTGGATTTAGATTTCGTAAAATGATACTAGAGAATTTTTGACAAAAGTTGGTATAATTACGTGGCAAACAGCAGAAAGTAATAAATTATACTGTTCTGCTTTGCAGAACGGGGATTAGCTCAGTTGGTAGAGTGCGCGGTTTGGGACCGTGAGGCCGGAGGTTCGAGTCCTCTATCCCCGACACGTTTGATTTCTGTAACTGATATAGTAAAATAAGGAAAGAGATGGAGAAAAAACGTTAGTTTTGTCTCCAAACGCAAAATAAAAATAAATCGCGTTAGCCGTAGGTAGTCTATAAAGAATAACTTTAGTTTAGAATTAAGTAACTAAAGTATGCGGTACGCGATACAATAGAGAAAAAAGAGATGGAGAAAAAACGTTAGTTTTGTCTCCAAACGCAAGCGGGCTTAGTTCAGTGGTAGAATGCAACTTTTCCAAAGTTGAGGTCAGGGGTTCGAAACCCCTAGCCCGCTCAGAGTGTCACATTGTTAAATTGTGACAGTGTGAGTGGTATATAGGTTTTGCAACATTGTTCGCGCCGCTACGAAGTAGCTAGTACCCTTGGGGTGAAACCCCTAGCCCGCTCATCACTCTGGCGAGATTAATCTCTGCCCACATGAAACTACACCATGTGGAATCTAAAAAACCAAAAGCTTCTTGTAATAGCTCCGCATCCGGATGATGAAGTACTGGGCTGCGGAGGCCTCATTCGCAAAATAAAGTCACAAGGTGGAAAGGTATATGTACTTTTTTTAACAGTTGGAGATACCTTCGATTATGCAAGAGGGGGAAAATCTACATCAACTGAACGCCTTGCAGAAATAGAAAAAGTTGCAAAGTATCTGGAATTTGATGATTACAGAATAGCATTTCCAGGAGACGATTTTCATCTTAAACTTGATAGTTTACCTCAGAAAGAGATCGTGTCAGAGATTGAAAATGGAAGTAAAGTTTCTCTGAATAAAATTAAGCCTACGATTGTTACCACAACACACGCCTCAGATTACAACCAGGATCATAGAGTTTGTGCTGAAGCTGTTTTTGCTGCAACTAGACCAGCTCCTAATCTGATAAAACCACTACAAAGAATGATTTTGGGATATGAATCGATGGCTGCAGCACAATGGCATGATCCAAGATCATTTACACCAAATACTTTCATAGAGCTAAATGAAGATGAAATTGAGGCAAAGATTCACGCACTCAAACTATATAAATCACAGCTAGGATCAGGAAATCACCAACGGAATCCGAAAGTTATGAAAAAAATTGCTTCAGTAAGAGGCTTAAGCTGTGGAATGGATTTTGCTGAAGCGTACTACTCATTTAGGACTATAATATAGTTATGACAATTGCAGCTCACCAGCCCAATTTTCTACCAAATCTAGCCTTTTTTAATAAACTAAAACTTGCCGATAAATTCATTATTATTGGAAATGTACAGTTCGAAAAACAGGAGGGATGGCAGCAAAGGCATAAAATACCGGGACCAAACTCTGATATTTGGCTTACAGTTCCGGTTTTAGGATCACAAAATCAACTGATTAGAGATGTGAAAATAAATAACTCGATAAAGTGGAATAAAAAGCATTCAAAAACATTACAACTTTCATACTCAAAAACACAGGAGAAAGATTTTTTATCGGATTTACTTAAAGTCTATGAAAAGCAATGGGACAGGCTGATTGATTTAAATACAACAGTTATTCAACTGATGAGTCAAGCTCTTGATATAGAAACACCAGTAGTTACCGACGAGCTTGTATCAGGTAAGAAACACACACTGTTAATTAATATATGTAAAAAATATAATGCAGATACTTATTTATCAGGTTTAGGAGCTTCTACATATCTCACAGAACAAAGATTGAGTGAAGTCAATAAAAATGGTTTAAAGCACGTTTATGTAGAAAAAAACCTGACACAGGAGTATCCTTATTCAACAGTTCATTACATTTTATCCAAAGGTATTGATTGGGTAAAAGAAAAAATATCTTAATATATGGATATAACAAAAAATCGGAGGTGGTTAATTCTACTTACCCTTGCGATGCTATTTGCGTTAAGGACATATAACCTTAGCTACAACTCGCTGTTCTTAGATGAAGCGATATATATTGTAGTCGGAAAAAATTTTATTGCTCAGCTATTATCTTATCCTTTGCCAATTGATTGGATCGGTGGGTTTCCTATATTCTACCCTGTTCTCTCTGCGCTGTTTTATAATTTGGGAGGTATAATTGCCACTCGGTTTTTCAGTGTAATCTTGGGCTGCATTTCTCTGATTCTATTTTATATATTCAGTAAAAACTTGAATATATTTAAATCTGAAGAACGTAATTTTACAGTAGGGATTATTAGTATGATCTCACTTGGAATTTTCCCAATTCATCTTTGGCTTTCAAGATTCGCGATTTATGACATGCTCTCCTTCACTCTATTGTTGGGAGGTTTGGTAACTTTACAACACGCCGTAAAACGAGGAATAAATAAAATTTATTTTATCTCCGGGTTACTATTATTTTTGTCTTTCATGGCAAAATACTCAATGTCATTTTTACTACCGTTAGTAATCTTCATATCAGGATTTGCAAGTTATAAGCAAGGAAATATTAATAAGATGTTCCATTTGTTAATGGGACTAGGAGCACCACTAATGGTATATTTTTTACTTTTCCATCAAGAGTTAATTACTTTTTTCACTTCACAGATAATCGATGCCGGAGAAACATCAGTTAGCGAGTTAATAGGACTATTTTTTAGTTCATTATGGGTATGGTACGTGTTTGTAGTTGTTTCAATATTGATTCATAGATCAAATAGAAGGAAGCTAATATATCTATTTTTTATCTCTCTTCTTCCACTTTTTGTTCACTTGATTACAAAAAATTTATTTACTTTAGAACAAAATACTCTTTTCTCAGCTATTTTTCTTTTTCCTGTTGCAGCGTCTGTATTTACGTATGTATTACATAATTTTAAGATTCATGGACTAGTATTTACTGTTGTAAGTATCGTTTGTATATTTAGTTTTTATAGTTTGCCTAAACAGCAAAATCTTGAAAACTTTTGGCCAAATACAGATAACGCATTAGAAGTTTTAGCGCAGAATATTAATGCTGACGATAAAATTCTCGCAGAATCAGGAGATATTGCGGTACTTGCACTCGAAGAAAATGTAAATAGTGAAAATATTTTTAGTCCTTATTATTTTGAGTATAAAGATAATGAAGGAGATGCTGCTTACAGGCAAGCAATTGATGAAAAGTATTTTAAATACATTCAGACTGATGGTACAAGTGGAGTATTAGAAGATATGGAGACCGAAATTAACACAAACTACGGCATAATTTATGAGGAAGGGACAATAAAAATCTACCGTGCAGAATGAAAAGAAATATATTTCTAATTTTTATACTGCTACTGAGTTTGGGAACGGTTATATTTTTTTCAGATAAGCAATCTAACAATCTCTCTGAAAATCCAGCAAGAAAGAGCGCAAAAATTACACCTGTTCCTGAAGGACAAGAACCATTTGTTATTGGTTGGACATCATACTGGGATGACGAGAACTCTTTATTTGGTTTAAATAAAGTGATTGAAAAAATTAACGCATTTTCTCCTATTCTCTATCACATTACACCCGGCGGAGATTTAGAACTACTTCCTTTTACATATACAGATTTAATTCTTGATATGGCTAAAACTAACAAATTGCCGATTACACCAGTTATTGGGGACGATTTTGACAGCAAAAGAGTAAATGCACTTCTGTATAACTCCGATGTCCAGAATGAATTTATAAATCGGCTAGTTGAAGAAGCAAGAAAAAATAATTATGACGGATGGGAAATTGATATAGAAACACTTGAAAGTAAAGATAAAAAAGCTTTTACAAGTTTTGTGAAACAAGTATACGAAGCTATGCAGAAAAATGATTTAACTCTTCGTATGATCCTTTATGCAAAAGATGAGAATGAGACATATGATCCTACGCTTGCCCAAGATTATGCAGAAATTGCAAAGAATAGCGACGAAATAATTCTGATGACGTACGGTTATAACAATGACAGCACTCTGCCCGGCGCGCAAGCGCCACTTGAATGGTATAGATCAGTGCTTGATTACTCATTATCACAAATTCCACAGGAAAAAATTATCGTAGGTTTGACGACCCATGGATATGATTGGAGTAAACGTAAAAGTGAGGCATTAACCTACCCTGAGGTGCTGCAGAGAATTACAGAGTTCGATGCGAGAGTTGAGCATGATTTAAGTTCATCATCAAAAATTGCAACATATACAAACAATAACTTTGAGCATGTAATTTGGTATGAAGACGCTGATACAATGTGGGAAAAAGTTGAGATTGCTCAAAAAGAATTCGGAATTAATAAATTTGCAGTTTGGAGAATAGGAGCTGAAGACGAACAGTTTTGGGAGAGAATCCATTAAAGCTATGTCCTTTTAGGACTGATCCATGTTCCGCTTGAAGCACGAAATGCTCTTGGCAGGACAGAGAAAAGGATAATTGCATCTAAAATTCTAAAAAAGAAAAAACCTACTCCGTATATAAGAAGCAGTGGTTTTTTTTCTTTTACTGAAACATACAAAGTAAGTACATAATCAACAATAAACACCAAAGCCGCAGCAATAAGCATATCTGTCAAAAGCTCTGAGGCAAGCGGCGGAATTATATAGCTTGGATCGATAAAATATTGATAAGTGATTAAACCTAAAAAGATAAGCAATAATATGATTGGATAGATACTAAATAAGAAAGCACTCAAAAATACTTCTAAAATAAAAAATCCTAATGATAGCCAAAAAGGGCTTAACCAAATTCCGTACTTTCTTGTTGTTTGAAAAAATCCAATGTTCCATCTCTTGACCTGGTTTATGTAGCTTTCCATATCTATGGGATCTTTTGCTGTACCATACATTGAATAGTGATGTGCAATTTTTCCAAGATTATTTTTATGAATTTGAAATGCTAAGTTAAAATCTTCAATTAAAAGACCTGGTACAGCAATCTTCAGCTTTTTAAGTGTTTTTGTTCTATACATACTGGCAAACCCAGGAATAACAGGTGTAAAATTTGTATATTTCCAAGTTTGTCCGTAGGAGAAAATTAATTGAAGTATTTGATATAAACGCAGACGGTGAGCAACAAAAAAATATTGCCACCTAGGTATATAGTGTCGAGTCCATTTGCTTTTTGCGTATCCTGCAATTGCTACTACTTTTGGATCTTTAAACACATGCAATGCATTTTTTACATACTCTGGATTAATTTCGGTATCTGCGTCAACAAAAAGAATAAATAAATATTTATTAAGTAACTTAAACTTTCTAATAACTTTTTCAAGAGATCTTGCTTTACCTATAGAATACTTATTAACCAATACATTACATCCATGACTCTCAGCTATTTTTTCAGTACCATCTGTTGATCCGTCTGAGATTACATATATCTGTCTGGCAGGAACAAGTTTTTTTAGTGATCTAATAGTATGAGAAATAACGGCTGCTTCATTTTTGGCAGGAAGGCAGATTGCAACATTTTCTTTTTTATTTTTGGTATTAATAATAAAAACTTCGTCTTTTTTGCCTCTGCGAATAGCGTACTCCCTCTTCATGGGATAAAATGCTTGTTCCCAGGTAAATCTAAAAAGTCCAATCAGACTCCATATGATTACAGATATACTTACGGGAAACCCCCACTTCATAGTTTTGCATTTATACTTTCAATAGTCTTTAATATTCCTTCATTTAAAGATACTTTGGGGTTCCATCCAAGTTTTTTAATTTTGGAGATATCCGGTCTTCTACCAGCATGATCATGAGTCGGTCGCTTCACATATTTGATTTTAGACTTTGATCCTGAAAGTTTTAAAACCACTTCAGCGATATTTTTAATCTTATACTCTTTAGTTCCGCCTAAGTTATACACTCTACCTTTCTTGCCCTTATTCATCACAAGTATTAATCCGTTAACGAGATCATCAACATAACAAAAAGTTCTAGTTTGTGCTCCATTTCCTTGAACAGTAACTGGCATTCCAGAAGTTGCTTGCATAATAAATCTTGGAATTACTCTGCTTTCATCACCTGACATACCAGGACCGTAAGTATTAAAAACACGCACAATCTTTGCATCAAGTCCGAACTTTCTGACATAAGAAATAATTAAGCTTTCAGAGAATCGTTTACCTTCTTCATACGAACTCCTTAATCCTAACGGGTCAACGTTTCCGGTATACTCTTCAGTTTGTGGAAACTTCTCAGGATTTCCATATACTTCGGAAGAGCTGGTAAATAAAAATGTTGAGTTGTATCTATTTGCAAGGTCCAGTATGTTTTTCGTGCCAATTGAACAAGTTAGAAGCATTTCTTGTGAAAGAGGCAGGAGATTTGGTACTCCTGTAGGGCACGCAAGGTGATATATAAAATCAAATGTGGAAAACCCATATTTTTTTAAGTCAGGTAGTGGCTTTGTTATGTCATGTTTAACAAAAGTAAAATTCGAGTACTGTTTTAATTGAGAAGCATTTGTTTTATTAGATGTAATGAAGTTATCAACTGCTAGGACTTTAAAGTTTTTTTCAAGTAATCTTTTACAAAGATTAGAGCCTATAAAACCTGATCCTCCTGTGACTAATACACTTTTATAATTTTGATCAGGTTTAATCATAGTCTAAAGATCACAGAATTATCTACATTTTTAAATGTATTTCTGGTATCTAGTATTGGTTTTTTAAGTAGTTGTAAAGACACATAATCAAGTTTTTTGTGATTTGTTCCGATTACGATTATGTCATATCCACTGACAATGTCTTGAGAAAGCATTTTTGACTCAAAACCATTTATACTGGAAATATAAGGGTCGTGGTAGTCAACTTGGTGTCCTAAATTTTTAAACATTTGCATGATCTTGATAACCGGAGATTCTCTAACATCAGCAACGTCAGGTTTGTATGTAACGCCTACCAAGAGTATCTTCCCAATTTTGTTTTTTAGTTTCAAGTTAGATAAAATTTTTTGAGTTTTAGTTACTACTTTTAATACTTGTTTGTCGTTGATTAGTCCAGCTTCACGAACCATACTTAAGTTAATTTTCCTTTTATTAGCGTCTTCAAGCAGATAGTACGGATCTACCGGAATGCAGTGTCCTCCTACTCCCGGTCCTGGGTAATGCGGCATAAATCCGAATGGCTTAGTTGCTGCAGCGTTAATAACTTCCCAGATATCTACACCAATTGCATCTGTATACTCTTTGAGTTGGTTAATAAAAGATATATTAATTAAACGAAAAGTATTTTCTAGAATTTTTGTCATTTCAGCAGCCTCAGTACTGGAGACTGGTGTTACATTTGTCACAAATTTTTCATAAAATGCCACTGCAAGTTTTAATGAACTTTGATTAATACCCCCTACTACTTTGGGTGTATTTGAGAATCTATATTTTTTGTTTCCGGGGTCTACTCTCTCAGGTGAAAATGCGAGAAAGAAATCTTCACCCACAACCATAAATTTAGATTTTAATAGTGGGAGTACAATCTTTCTTGTTGTTCCAGGGGCAACAGTACTTTCGATTATTACCAACGTACCTTTTTTCATGTACTTTTTGATATACCTTATAGCATCTATGAGAGGTTGTAGATCGGGAGATTTGTCAGGGTGAATCGGAGTCGGAACACACGTACAGATGATCGAGCACTGAGAAAGTTTTGAAAAGTCAGAAGTGGCAGTGAAATTCAGCTTTCTACTGTTTTCCATTCTTTTTGCTTTTAGCTCACTTCGGGAAAAACCAATTACTTTGAATCCTTGTCTTGTTGCTGAGTTCACCAAAGCTTTACCCACATAACCAACACCAATTACACCAACCAATGCTGTTTTATTGGCAATTCTTCTATATAATTTTGCCTCAATACTCATATAGTAAATAAATACAAGTATTAGCCAATGAGTGAAAAGCTGGCAGGCATTTCTTAAGTTAGGAGACCAATAGCAAAATTTAATAAATTCTACTTTTAGTTTTTTTATTTGTCAAGATATACTTCTATATCAATTTTTATGAATATTTAACACAAACCTGTTATAATAATTTTCATATCTCATGGATATAAACAGCGAATCTTTAAAACTTCATAAACGCCTCAAAGGAAAACTTGAAATAGTTCCTAAATTCAAAGTAAAAGACAAAGAAGATTTATCTCTCGTATACACTCCTGGTGTGGCAGAAGTTTGTAAAGAAATCGCAAAGAACCCTGATTTATCCTATGACATGACAATTAAGCACAATACTGTTGCGATTGTCTCTGATGGTTCTGCAGTCTTAGGCCTTGGAAATATAGGTCCGCATGGAGCAATCCCAGTTATGGAAGGAAAAGCACTATTATTTAAAGAGTATGCAGATATTGATGCATTTCCAATATGTGTAGAAACACAGAATACATTTGAGATTACCAGCCTTGTTAAAAATATAGCACCTGTCTTTGGTGGGGTAAACTTAGAAGATATTTCAGCGCCACGCTGTTTTGAAATCGAAGAAGCTTTGCAGAATATAGGAATTCCTGTATTTCATGATGATCAACACGGTACTGCAATCGTGTTACTAGCAGCTCTTATTAATGCCTCTAAAGTTGCAGGAAAGAACATACGTGACTTAAAGGTAGTGGTAAATGGCGCTGGAGCTGCAGGTACTGCCATTGCTCAGCTCTTACTGTGTGTTGGTCATGACAAGACAGTTTGTGAGCCGGTTAAAGAAATTTTAGTTTGTGACAGAAAGGGAATATTATCAAATACCAGAATTGATATAGAGAATAATCCATGGAAAATGAGATTAGCGAATATGACTAATAGGAACAATGTGGAAGGTACGCTTGCTGACGCCATAAAAGGGGCAGATGTCTTTATCGGCGTGAGTACAGGAAATGTGTTGAAGGTAGAAATGGTGCAATCGATGGCAGAAAAGCCAATTATATTAGCTATGGCAAATCCTATACCCGAGATAATGCCTGAAGATGCTAAAAAAGCAGGAGCATTTATTATTGGGACAGGGAGAAGTGATTTTCCTAATCAAGTAAATAATGTACTTGCGTTTCCTGGAATATTCTTAGGCGCTTTGCAAGCAAGGGCAAAGACTATCACTAATGGTATGAAAATAGGAGCTGCTTTTGCGCTTGCGTCATGCGTACCAAATCCTACAGTAGATGAAATACTACCCTCTCCCCTTGATCGCTCTGTTCCTCATGTTATTTCCAAAAAAGTGCAGGAAGTTTACAAAAAAGAAGCTAAACTTTTAAATCTTTGATTCCCAACTAATATATTAGTATAATTACCTCGCACATAAAAACATCGCAAGCAGATAGGTTAAGAACAGGAAAAAGTAGTTGCTAGTCACACGAAACTAGAAAATAATGCTGCGTAGCGATACAATAAAGGAAAGGTATCTCAAAGGAAAATGTTTTAGTTTTCCTTGAAACGCCCCCGTAGCTCAATGGATAGAGCAGTTCCCTTCTAAGGAAAAGGTTGTGGGTTCGACTCCCGCCGGGGGTACATCATTTTGTGATGATACAAAAAAACAGATAAATAGACAATTAAGCCTATTTATCTGCTGTGTGGATTATCGTTTAGCGGCTTCCTCCTTTTCTACCTGCTTCAGATGCGCGTTCTGGGTCATTTTTGAAGTTTCCTCCACTTTCTGATCCACCACGGCTTCTTTCTTCAGTAGTCAGTTCGTGTGCATGTCCACTCTTCTGTGCAGCTTGTCCGCCTTTTCTACCGATCTCGCTCATATCTTGTTTAGATGAACTAGCTTGACCGCCCTTACTACGGGCTTTCTCAGCAGTAGCTTCATCATAGTTCTCTGATGCAAATCCTCTGTTGCTATTTGCCATATTTTTCACCCCCTTTAAAGTTCAAATGTTTCTGCTTATATATCAACATGGATTGATATGTTACTCAATTAGCGTAAAAGTTTAATCATAGAATTGCACGGTACTCGTAAGTAAGCAGGCAAGTTTATATCTTTTTTCTTACGAACTCAAGATATAATAAGTTTTTTATGATTCCAATTTCAGATTCAGTTAAATCACTTAAGTTTCCATTATTTAATCTTGCGATTATTGCTTTAAATATTTATGTATTCTATTTAATGCTTACATCTCCAGATATTGAGGCGTTTATTAATACCTTTGCACTAATACCTGCACAAGTTAATTTTTCTGATACAAATAGTCTAATCCCATTTGTTACATCTATTTTTTTACATGGGGGATTTTTGCATATCGCGTCAAATATGTTGTTTTTATGGGTTTTTGGCGATAACATTGAATCTCATTTCGGCAAACTATGGTATCTGATGATATTTTTTATATCCGGTATTGCAGGTGGACTTGCGCAGTATATTTTTAACCCTGACTCTCAGATACCAATGTTAGGAGCATCAGGGGCAGTATCTGGAATCTTGGGCGCATATTATGTCTCCCATCCCCACGCAAAAATAAGATCTATCGTGTTCATTTTCTTTTTTGTAACTATACTGAAAGTTCCAGCATCAATTTATATACTCTATTGGTTTGGTTTACAGGTATTATCAGGATTTTTATCTATTGGAGAAGGTGATGTTGGCGGAATTGCGTTTTGGGCACATGTCGGTGGATTTATCGCAGGAGTTGTATTGGCAAAAATTGGAAATAAAGAGTATCATGAAGGAATAATTGAAGGTGAATTCGAGGAAGTCTAAACTAGTTATTAGTTAGTGCTTTGTTTATTTTAAATTAGAGAATTATGGACATTGGTAGAGTTTTAATATTTATAGGTATAACATTAATAGTTGCTGGGGTAATTTTTACATTTTTACCCAAACTTCCCGGAGATATTTATGTGAGAAGAGGAAATTTTACTTTCTTTTTCCCCATAGTCACGTCAATTATTATCAGTATTATATTGACTATTCTTATAAATATTTTTCTTAGAAAATAGCATTAAATAAGTAATAAATTTGCAGTTATTGACACGAATTTATGTACTACGTATAGTTAAAATAAGATGAAATGTCGTAAATGTGAAAAAGACTTAGTTTCATCAAGTAGGCATTTAAATTGTCCCAGTTGTAGGAAAAAGTTATACAAAAATAAATGTCCATTATGTAATAGTTTAAAGCAAAGAAAATCCGCTCGTTGCATACACTGTTTAAATAAAAGCAAACAATATCCATTTTCTAATAAAAAGCATATTAATAAGAGTGGATATGTATATGTATATTACCGTTCTCATCCTTATTGTGACAAAGAAGGAAGAATTCTAGAACATAGGTTAGTAATGGAAGAAAAACTTGGTAGATATTTATTGCCTACTGAAAGCGTTCACCATAAAAATGGAATAAGAAGTGATAATCGTATTGAAAATTTAGAATTATGGGTCAATTCGCAACCGACTGGCACTAGAGTCGAAGATGTAGTAAAATGGGCACAGGAAATCATAGATTTATATGGTGATGTTAGCTCAGTTGGCCTAGAGCGCTAGGTTGTGGTCCTAGAGGTCGCCGGTTCGAATCCGGTACGTCACCCCAAATAGTCCTATAGCACTTGACATTTAGCCTTTTTTCTGCTACAATTCACAAATCTTTATCTTCTTGGATTAGGAAAAGGAGTTCGTCATGAAAGACTACAATTTTCCTGTATATGGCACCCAAGGTGGTGGACTTGCCAGGGAGGTAAACGGCACGTTTATCTTTGTCGAGAAGCCTGATGTGTCCGGGCTTGATGTCGGGGACGAAGTTCCCGAGATGTGGGGACTGATTCCAGCAAATGCACTCGCGCTGGATAAAGAGCGAGACGCAAGCTATTACGGCATCTAGTCGAACACACTATAATTAATCTTGGCACTAATTGTGCCTCAGGGCGCGCAAGTAAGTCGGAAAAATCCGACCGAACGCGCGCCCATTTTCGACTATAAAGTGAAGAGATGATCGTAGTTTAGTAAGTTTTAATAGTATCGGTCCTTAGTTATTATTGTTCAGGAATAACAACCTATAGCAATTGACTTTTAGCCTCTTTTTTGATAGAATTCACTCCATGAATAAAGAATCCTCTGCTATTCTTATCCATGCCAGTGGTGTGGATGAAACACGGCCTGATTTTCCTGATACTGTTGCTCGTCAGTCCGCTCTTGCAGCTGCTGAGTTGTATAGGCAGGACCGAGAGAATACATATCTTGTAATAAATGCTGGAATGCATGACGATACAGTGCTATCAGAAAATCTCGCGAATCATATTAGACGACTACTCCGTGCAGAAACAAACCCTGAAGTGGATGATCATTTAATTGTTCATAACACTGCTCGTGATACTCACAATGAAGTATTGAATTTCAAGTCAGTTAGTGAAGTTAATAATTGGGATAAACTATATGACCTTGGTCCTGAATCCCAATATTCACGAAGAGAGCGGGCAGTAAATCGTATAATGCCAAATAAAATTCCTTCGGAGAACATTATTAACGCAGAAGATGTGTTAAGAAATATGAATGAGGAAAGATATAGTAAAGTTATTGAATTCGTACACAGTACTCCTAAATATAAATCATTTGCGATTTATAATAAGGGTTTGGATATTATTGATGGATTGCCTTTAGGAGGGGCAATGCTTAATATTATGAGTAAAGTAGTTTCAAATGAATCAAAAACTGCTGTAGGAAAGCTAATTAATCAGGTACGAAATGTAATGCATCGTTAAAATAGAAATTCGCTACAATATCTTGAATTTCAGACCTAAGTCTCTATGGCTTTATCGCTAAGGACTCTAAGCTTTCTAGACTTAAGTACGTATATTGAACTATCTCATTAAAAGACGGCACAGAAACCTTTTGAGTCTTTTGAATAAATTGTACCCAGAAGTATTTGAAAAGATTGTACAAACATATGTCTTCAGTTAAAATGAAATTATGAAAGAACTGCAATTTTCAATTGAGATAAATGCGTCTAAAGAAAATGTATGGGATACTCTATGGCAAGACGAAACATTTCGAGAATGGGCAAGTATCATTGATCCAGGAACATGCTTGGTTGGAGATTTGAAAGAAGGCAGTGAAATACAGTTTATCTCTGAAAGCGGGTACGGTGTAACAAGTCTAGTGGAGAAACTAGTTGTAGGTGAATTTCTGTTGCTAAGACATAGCGCAGATACACAAGATGAGGGCAAACAGGAGCGTGAAAAAGAATGGACAGGTGGCGAGGAAAGTTATAGACTTGTAGAAAAAAACGGCACCACGACTTTAACTGTTGCATTCGATGTTCCGCCAGAATTGGAAGAATATTTTAAAGACAACTATCCTAAAGCTCTGGAGAGAGTTAAAGAATTGACGGAAAATAAATATGTCAGCAATTAATTTTAAAACTAAACTTTACAAAATTAAAGGTTGGACAATTCTAAGATTACCTGAAGAAGCATCGGCAAAACTTCCATCTAGAGGTATGACTATGGTAGCAGGAACGTTTAATAATGTTCCATTTAAAGCTCTTCTTGAACCGGACGGGAGATATGCACCAGGACAAAAGCCAAGCCATTGGTTTAGTCCTAATAATACCTTGCTTGAGAAAGCAAAGGCGTCTGTAGGAGATATGGTGCATGTCACACTCCAGTCAACAAAAGAATGGATAGATCCGGATGTTCCAGCTGATTTAAAAAAAGCTCTCGATACTTCTCCAAAAGCAGAGGCATTATGGAATGATATTACTCCACTCGCCCGTTGGGATTGGGTACGTTGGATACGTGCAGTAAAAACTGAGGAAACGAGGAAAAAGCATATTGATGTTGCGCTGGACAAACTAAACAAAGGAATACGAAGGCCATGTTGTTTTAACCGTAATCTTTGTAGCGAACCTGCAGTATCAAAAAACTGGAGATTGCTCGATCCCACTTCATAGATACATCACAATGAGTCCAAGAGATAGAAATATTTCTATTTGGAATTGCTATGCATTAGCTTGAGATTTATGCAAGGATAACGGAGTTATCAATCCGTCCAGCGCTCTACTCTTATCAACATTTGTTTGCGAATTAACACGTTTTGATATATTTTTAACGATCGCTCGAATAAGTTGCTTTGATTTGCGTTCATTTTTTTTGAGAGAAACGTTCCAATCCAGACCAGGTCCTGAATTTCCTTCTATCAAGTAGACGTTGCCACGGTCGCTTATGATAAAGTCTAAAGCGTATAAAGAATTAGGTACATTGATGCGATGTGCAATATGATTAGAAAGATTAAGTACCTTAGGTGGAAGTTCGTTTAGCGAAATATATTCAAGCAATCCACCCATGTGCTCGTTGCATCTAAATTCATTTTCTGTAGCAATACGAAGATATGTTTGGATCGCTTTACCGTCTAGATATATCACTCTGATATCTATAAAACCTGAATAATTTTTGTATTGATAACCATTTTGAAATTTTGTGAAAGGTTGGATTGCAAAATTTATATTTGGGTTTTTTAACAGTATACTCTGTAGTTCTTTAACTGAGTTTTCTGCCTTAACAATATAAATATTGTGTCCACCTGCTCCGTGTCTGTCTTTTATAATAATGTCTGAAGAGAAATCTTTTTTATTAGGGTGCTTTGCTACCAGCGTCTCTAACTTATGTAATGCTGTGCGAATGTCATTCTGAGTATTTTTATGAATTGATACGGTTGGGATGGCAAACTCATTGAGTTCATCATATGTGGCTTGTTTATCAAAAAATAGGTTATATAGCTTCGAGGGATTAAACGGTTTTACTGATGGATTATCAAAGAGTGCAGCTCGAACATTCTTTCTCTTTTTTGTTGTTGGAGAAAACTTATCAAATATAAAGTTTGAAAAACAAGGCTTTACTACTTTTACCCATTGATTGTCTTCAAAAATCCAATAGCTATTAAATCTTCCCTGTTTGAAGTCACCTGATGTTGTTAAAGCTGCATTTATCTGCATATTTTTGCAACTCTCAAGAAAATATGCGTATGCATGATTATAGTCCTGATCTTTATTTTCAAACGGTATAACTGACGATGATGAGGAGGCGCTTGAAGCAATTTCGTCGTTGTATACAATCAGTGTGTCAAATATTTTTATTCTATTCATGGTCATACTAGTCAATTCAATGTTAATAAAGCACGGTAGGGCTTCTTACGCAAATATACTATAAGTCTTGTGAAGAGATGCGGTGTTCACGTAAAAAGATTAGTCTTTGATGAACAAAAATCTCACTGAGAAGCGTCTATCTAATATGTTTAGTATACCACATATCACCTCCTTTTGCTAATGTGTCTAAGTCTAAAAAATAATATGGGATAGGAAATATCTTAACTAATCGTAACTGTTTCGCCTTTAACCGGAAGATGTGTTTTAACTGTAGGAATATCTCTCATAATTTTGTCTTGGAGTGCTCTTCTTTTTTCATCTTCACCATGTACTAAGAAAACTGTCTCCACTCCTTCAATATGCTTAAGCCAGTTGAGTAGTTTTGGTTCATCAGCGTGTGAGCTCATGGACTCAATTTTTGTAATAGTAGCGTTAACTTGCACCTCTTCATCAAAAAGTGGAATCTGTCTTGCACCTTCTTCTAATTGCCTTCCCAGTGTTCCTTCAGCCTGGTAACCAACTATTAACAACCTAGTATTATGCTTGGATATATAATTCTTAAGATGAAAATGAACTCTGCCCCCATTCATCATCCCGCTTCCTGCAATTATTACTTTTGGACCTTCTGTATGAAGAATTTCTTTGCTTTTCTGAGATGTTGGCGTGCTGATTAGAGATTTGTATTCAAAAGGCTCGACGTCTTGTGCAAGTTCGTCGTTATAAAGATTAGGATATTTTTTAAATATTTCTGTAACAGCAATTGCCATGGGGCTGTCTACAAAAATTGGAGTGCTTGCATTGATTTTTTTCTGTTGTACGAGATGTCCGATTCGGTGGATAACCTCTTGAGTACGCTCAATAGAAAAAGCCGGAATGATTAACGTGCCGTTTGTCTGTTCTACCTCATTAATTTCGTGTTGTAGTAAAGCATATATATCTTCCTGGGTGTGATTTCTTCCTCCGTATGTAGATTCCATTACGACAATTTCAGCTTTTGAAATTAGTTCAGTTGGCTTAACTATATCTTCAGGAGTATTGCCTAAATCTCCACTGAAAACAACTGTTTTACCGTCAGGACAGTGTACCTCTATACTTGCAGAACCTAGGATATGCCCTGCGTCTCTGAAAATTACTTCAAAGTCCGCAATTTTAAATGGTTCTCTATACTCCACTGTCTTAATCATCTCCATGACGACATCAACATCTTCTATCGTATAGATAGGTTCGATCTGCTCTTCTTCCTCTTTTCTTTCTGCGATCTTTGCTGAGTCATTGAGGGAGATCTCAACGATGTCTTTTGTTGCTTTAGTCATATATATATTACCGGCAAACCCTTGCTTTGCAAGTAGAGGCAATCTGCCACAGTGGTCAAGATGAGCATGGGTAATTAAAACGGCCTCAATACTTCGAGCATCAAAGGGAAGTTCAGATTTATTTTCCTGCTCTGTTTTTTCATCTTCTTGAAACAAGCCTAAGTCAATGACAACAGATGAACCTCCTGACTCTAATAACGAACACGATCCCGTGACGGTTGATGAAGCTCCAAAAAAAGTGAGGTTAGACATGGTTTATTCAGTATAACAAACTATTATTATTAAATTCATCTGATATAATTCGGAATACGTTAAGTTTTAGTATTTGTACTTTGAAATAAGGAGGAGTTGTGTCACTTTTCAACGTGGCTACACTGAATATTTCTGGCTGGAGAATGTCAGGCCAAAATTCGTGGAATGAAAGACGGCTTAACGCCGTAAATTTCATAAGCCAATACTCACCTGACATAATCGGTTTCCAAGAACTCCATCTGAGCAATGTGTTTTACTTAACTGAGAGGATAGAAAATGTGAACTTTTGGATGGGAATAGATGAAGGAAATGGGATGATTCCCAATACGATTGCAGTAAACAGCCGCCGTTTTTTTTGTGTACTCAGTGAGTCGGTTTGGCTTAGTGATACCCCTTATATTAAAAGCAAAGGTTGGAATTCTCAGGACCCCAGGGTGTGTTCAATATATCATCTCTGGGACTTACAAGATAACCGACAGCTTGTTGTGGTAAATACTCACCTTGATCATGTAAGTGAAGAAGCAAGAGTCAATGGCTCTAAAATGATATTGGGCGAGTTATCAGAACTTGATATATATATGCCGGTTGTTATAACTGGCGACTTTAATTGCGATACATATGCGCCGTTTGAGGGAGTTCAGTATACAGGTACTCCTAATGAGATATTCAGTTATGCGGGATTCAACGATGCCTGGTATGCAAGAAATAACCAATACCCACCACCCAATACCTTTAATGGATTTAAAGGGAGTAAGTATGAAGGAGGAAATCATGGTACCTGGAGGGTTGATTGGATACTTGCCAAAAACCTTAATGTTATTTCGTGCGAGATTGTAACTCAACCAGATGATCAGTTAATTAGCGATCATTACCCGGTTATTGCAATGCTCGACTACCAAGACTAGGGTTTTGGGGGGCTTTCTAAGTCCCCCATCTTTAAATTTCTTCTTACCAGAATCTTACATGATCATAACTTAGTTTTTGCAGCATTCACACAGTGGAACGTTAATATAAAGCAGTATGAGACAAGTAATGTCTCCAGAATTTGGAGCAAACTAAAAATTTATTAAGTTGCAAGCGTATTTCGTCTTATATAGGCAGGAGTCAGTTTAATTTACATACGTAAAATACTCTGCCCGATTTGTTGGTAATACGTTTCCTGTACGGATCTATCCTTTTTAGAATCGTAAAGTTTTCCTTGAGTTGTTGCTCTACTTTGTCTAGAGGGAAAGAGGATTCGTAGACTTTCTCTTCTGTGTAAATGATATCCTTCTTTTTGATATCTTCAATTAACTGAAACTTAACATAATATAAGTTTTCTTTATCCTTATTTACTTTCATTACAGCTACAGTATCTGAATTTAGTTTAAGTGCGTTTGCGTCAAATGTTGATAATGTTTCGAGTCTAACTAAAGTATTCATATCAAATATAAATATGCCCTCATCGGATAGATGTTTAGAGACATTGGAAAAGAGCTTCTTCCACTCTGGAAAAGTCGTTAGGTGATTTATCGAGTCAAAGATGCAAAGTATTGCGTCAAATTTACGAGAAAGTGAAAATGAGGTCATATCGTCCTGATAAAAATTAGCGTTAGGGACTTGATTTTGAGCAATTGAAAGCATTCCTTCTGAGTTGTCCAGTCCATGAAGGTCATAATATTTTGGAAGACTTTTTAATATGTTGCCAGTTCCACAGCCGAGTTCTAGAATACTTGAGCGTTTCGAAACAAACTGTCTCACCAATTTATTAGTTGTATTAGTAATACTTGAATAGTCTCCCATCAGGGAATTATAATACTGGGAAAGCTTGCGACTGTACATATCAGGATATTATACTGTACGTCAGTATAACTTATCTATACAATTAAAGTACATATGAATAAAAAAGAGGTGTCGTCATCATTTAGTCGCGTCGCAAGCGACCAATCAATATTAAGAATAAAAGGACTCTGGAGAATTACATCTTCTTTATCAGGAGCTTATACAAAAAAGCGCGTAGGAGAAATCATTGTAAATGAAGGATTTTCTCTATTAGGTGCGCACAGTGGTGATATCATACTAATAAACCCCGATAAATCATTTAAAATGATTGCACAAAAAGGTTACGAAAAAGATTTTTTAAATACTTTACATAAAGCTGACAAGAAATCTCCACTTTTGTCTTCTGAGGTAATTAAAACGGGCAAAGCCTTCTATATAGAGGACGCAAAAGGATTAGATAAAAAATACAAGGTCGCAAAAGAATTTATTGAAATGACAGGCTCACACTCTGCGGTACTATTACCTCTCATAATTAGAAATAAAATTATTGGAATTTTACAGTTCACATTTAAAGTACCCCAGAAATTTTCGGGAGAAGATAAATTATTTATCAACACACTTGCATATCAATGCGCGCAAGCATTTGAACGCGTTATTGCGTTAGAAGATTTAAGGAAATCTAATAGAGAGTTAAGAAATCAAAACAGAGTTAAAGATGACTTTATCAGTATGGCATCTCACGAGCTAAAAACACCTCTGACAGGAATAAACCTATTTTTAGATTTATTAACAAAGCAGTTAAAGACTGAAAAAAATAACAAGAGTACGATTTATTTAGAAAGAGTATTCGAGCAAGTTAAGAGATTACAGTTACTTGTTGACGACCTACTCGACTTATCAAGAATTCAAAAAAGAAAACTCACTCTCCATCCGGAAGAATTTAGATTAGATGAGCTGATACGTGATTTAGTGACTGAGTATCAATTAATAACCAAAAGCCATAAAATTATAAACCAAGATATAGATAAGGTTCTAGTCTTTGCAGATAAAATGCGTATTTATCAGGTGTTAGCTAACTTCATATCAAACGCAGTTAAATACTCACCAGAAAAATCACGTATAACAATCAATCTAAGAAAAGAAGAACAATACGCTCATATTAGTGTAAAAGACGAAGGAATTGGAATCTCAAAAATAGATCAAAACAAAATATTTAATAGATTTTACCAAGTAGATACGACATATAGAAATGGTAGCCTGGGATTAGGGATGGGACTATACATTTCATATCAAATTATAAAAGCACATGGGGGGAAAATTTGGGTACAGAGTAAAAAAGGGAAAGGATCGACCTTTTATTTTAGTCTTCCGATTAAAGAAAATTAGATTTGCACTCTAAGCCTTAAACTGAAGAAAATGTTCTTTTTTATTGAGAAACTTAATTATATCTATAATTAGGATAATCATGATTCCTGCTGATCCGGCAATTATCCAGCTAGTAACTCCGAGCGGTGTAGTTTCAAACATTTTTTGTAGAGGTGGAAGATAGATTATCGCAAATGATGTCATAAGAGAAATAAATGTTGCTAATACAAGATATTTATTAACAAACGGACTCCTTGTTAGTACTCCATACCTGAAAGATCTGAAATTATACGCGTTTGCAATCTGCATGACAATTAAACTTGCAAGCACAGTTGTTCTTGCTACTTCTTTTGGAAGATCGAGAATATTAAATGAAAAGTACGTGATACACAGGATTATTACGCCCATTATTACTCCAGTAACAATTATGATATTTAGAAACTCATTGGTTAAAATTTTAGCGTTTTTACGTGGTTTTTCTCTCATAATATCCTTAGATGTTGGGTTAAATCCAAGTGTGATTGCAGGCATATTGTCTGTAACAATGTTGATAAGTAGGATTTGAAGTGCTGTTACGATTGGAACATACCAGCCAAGCCATGGTGCAACGATCATACCTACAAATAAGATATAAATGTCGCACCAGTTGCACGAAAGTTGGTATGTTATAAATTTTTGAATATTATTAAATACAGTTCTACCTTCTTTAATTGCCGTGACTATGGTTGCGAAGTTATCATCTTTTAGGGTTATATCAGCTACTGATCTTGATACATCAGTACCGTTTATACCCATCGCAACACCTATATGAGCCTCTTTCAACGCTGGTGCATCATTGACTCCATCTCCAGTCATTGTTACGATCTCTCCATTATCTTTTAAGGCCTTTACTATTCTTAGTTTGTGTTCAGGTTTAACGCGGGCAAAAATAACAACTCTCTGAACAATATTCAGTAGTTCTTCATCTGTAAGCTCATTAATTTCATCCCCTAAGAGCGTGTCTCCTTCAAGTCCAATTTGCTTCGCTATTGCTTCTGCAGTTATCTTATTGTCACCTGTGATCATCTTAACTTTTATGCCGCTTCTGAAACATAGTTTAATTGCGTCTTCAACCTCTTCTCTTGGAGGATCTTCCATTGCAGCAATTCCCAAAAATACTAAATCATCTTCTGAATAGCGTTTGTTTGTGGATTTTTCTATTTTATATGCGAAAGCAAGTGTTCGCATCGCATCTGAGGCAAAATTTTGATTAACCGATATGATTTCTTCCTTCTCTTTATTAGTAATTTTTACAATTTTACCGGACTTTTGTATTCTGGAGCAGTTGGAAAGTATGACCTCAGGCGCACCTTTAACGTACACAATTTTATCATCACCTTCTTGATGCACTACTGACATCATCTTTCTTTCTGAATCAAATGGCATTTCATCGACTCTTTGTAAGTTATTATCTTCTCTATAAATTTCTGCTTTAGAAGCTGCAATTAAAAGCGCGCCTTCAGTAGAAGACCCGCTGACTTTGAAATTGTTATTATCTTCAAGTCTAAATATTCTGCTATCGTTGCATAGAACCGAGGTTTTTAGAAGCATAGATAGTTCTTGGTTTTTCGATATATCTACTCGTGATTTATTTGTGTTATTTATTTGCCCTGCTCTACCATATCCTACACCAGTCACTTCGTAGGTGCTTCCATTTGAGTATATTTTTCTTACCGTCATCTCTCCATGTGTAATAGTTCCGGTTTTATCTGAGCAAATTACTGATGTTTCGCCTAAAGTCTCAATGATAGACATTCTATTGACGACTGCATTTTGCTTGGCCATGCGATTAACTCCGGCTGCTAGTGTTGTGATAAGTACAACTGGAAAACCTTCAGGAAAGGATGAGACTGACAATGCGATTACCACAATTAAGATATTAATTATTACATCAGCTGTAATGGTGTCAGCTCTTGCTATAAGTACAACACCAGTCAATACTGCGGCTGTGAGCCCTACGTAGACCATATACTTTGATATATCGTTAACTTTATCCTGTAAAGGTAGGTGCTTTTCTGCAGTTGATATCATTCCTGCTATATTTCCGAATTTGGTATTCATTCCAGTATGTAATACTTGCGCAACACACTTTCCATGAACAATATAGGTGCCCATGTTAATTTCGTTTTCGTCTCTAAGCTTTGAAGAATTCTTAATTGCGAATTTTTTAACATCAGTAGATTCACCTGTAAGTACGGCTTCGTTAACTTTTAGGTCCGTAGCATGGATAACTTTACAGTCGGCAGGAATTCTTTCTCCTGTTCGCAATAACAATATGTCACCAGGAACAATTTCACTAGCTGGAATTTCTTGTTCTTTTTTATCTCTTATTACCCGAGCTACTGGTAAAATCATTTTTTTAAGCGCGCTTATTGCCTTTTCAGCTTTATATTCTTGAATAAAACCTGTTAATACTACAATTGAGATTACACCAATTATTACACAGCCAGTCAGGCTCTTGCCTAAAAAGAACGAAGCTACCATGGTTATCGTAAGCAGATAGACAACCATGTTTTTTTTAACTTGACGAAGAAGAATTTTTAACGGCGAAACCTTATTGATTTCTTGAATTACATTTGGGCCAAATTCTTTTAGTTTTTCTTTTGCTTCTTGTGTAGATAGTCCTGTAATTTGCTCCATGGGCAGTACAAATTAAACTATATCACAAGCGAAGTTACGTGTTCAATTACTCAAGAATATAAAAAATGAAGGTTAAATATACTTACTGTACATGAAGAAATCTTTGCCCCACCAATGTTTTTTTAAGATTGCCTCCTGTGCATATCCAACTTTTTGGTAGAATTTTTGTGCCAACTCGGTTGTAACTACTGATTTATGACAGTTATGTTGGCGAAATTTTTCTTCCGCTTCTATGAGCAGACTCTGAGCCACTTTCTTTTTTCGATGTTCGGGTGACACATACACCCAATGAACTACTCCCACCCCATCAGATGTATAGTGAGCAAGCAATATTCCTACACATTCACTATTTCTCATAGCTAGAAGTAGCATTCTGCCTTTTCTGTATCGAGCCATAAATAAGTGAAATAATGAGTATCTATTCTTTATCCTCTGACGTGTGTGCTTATCGTAAAGCATGAAATCCTCATCTACTGCTCTATCAAACATTCGAGGTAATGAAAGCATTTCTTTTATAGTGGGGATACAGATTTTCGCATATCCATTTTGATTTATTTGTTTCATAATACATAACTATAGTTCACCAAGCACAAAATGATGTATTAGAAATATAATAAAACTGCAATAAATTTGAAGACTATCCGATGGTAGTTGAAAAACTCAGTAATGAAAGTAACGATTGTCGTTGTTTTGCGCTTAGTTCAAGCTCTTGTAACGACTTGTTACCAGTTGAAGAATACTCTTCTAATAGACCTTGTACTGCTTTTTTTGTAGCCAGTTTATCATTTTCATTTTCTGCAAGCAGGAGTTGGGCAGTGTTTGGCACATTATTTTGCATATCAAGATTCTTGTCTTTGCCTGAATTCATCTCTTCACTTATATCCATCCAGTCATCTCTGAGTTGAAATGCCAATCCTGTTGCGTCACAGTAAGTATCGAGCATATGTATATCTTTGCCTGCTAGATGTAAACCAAATTGGATTGGATACATAAAGGTGTACTGTGCAGACTTAAATCTTGATATGTTCTTGCTTATTTGTTTATCAATATTTTTTTCCCAGTAAAACATCTCATAAAATTGTCCAATACATAAAAACCTTTGCATTTTACTGAACAAAGGCAAAAGCTCAGGAACGTGCTGTGCCATATACTCATTTGCTGCAGATAATAGGAAATCTCCTATCAATATTGCACCTACTTCTCCTTTTAAACCTTTATTATTAAATGCTTCGTGTATAGTAGGGACGTCGCGTCTCAACTTTGCCCCATCCATGATATCATCGTGTACAAGAGCAAATGTATGACACAGCTCAAAAGCAACTCCTGCGTGAATAACTTTATCATTGACCTCATCTGCTCCAACAGAAATCAAAAAAGGTCTGATTCTTTTACCTGACCTTATGAATGGGAGTAAAGGTTCAAAAAAAGTTTTAATGATTTCCGTATCTATACCGTTATTATTTGACTGAAGGTAAAGCTGGTTCACAGTTTCCTCAAATTGAGGCTCAAATGATTTTATAAACTTATCGAAAAATATATCTTGCTTCATACTATGTGCGAAAAAGGGTTAAAATTAGTTTTTTTATCATAATGGTCAATACCCTCTGCTTTCTTAAGCTTATTTACTATTACATACGTTACAGGAGTAAATATCACTTCTGTTAATACCTTTAATAAATATCCTGAGAGAATTATTGAGAATAACAATTCAAGTGGTAGTATGTTATAAAATGCAATAAATACAAAGATTGTCGTATCAAGTAACTGTCCAATAATAGTTGATCCTATGGTTCTTGCCCATAAATATTTACCTTGTGTGACGAGCTTCATCTTAGCCAATATTATGGAATTCACAAATTCTCCAACAATATAAGCACAAAGGCTTGCAATTACTATTCGCGGAGTTAAACCCAAAATGTTCATAAAACTTTCCTGATATGGCCAATCTGATGCAGGAGGGGCAAAACCCACCAAGATAAAAGTAAATGCCATCAATAGTGCGCATATAAAACCTATCCAGATTACTCGCCTTGCTCTGGCAAAGCCATACACTTCAGTCAAAATATCTCCAAAAATATACGTAAGCGGAAAAAGAAAAGTTCCTCCTCCAAACGATAGCGCGCTGATTGTAATTATTTTAGTATCGGCAATATTTGATATAAGTAAAACAGCAACAAATAGTGCAGTTATTATGTCTAAATACTTAAATGATTTCACGGACCTATTATACAAGATATAAAGCTTACTTTCAGTATTATTGCGAATTAAGTACAAGTTTCCAGGTAGCAGTTTATAAAATTAAAAAACCTTTTATCGGAAGACTAATTAAAGCATGTGGTCAATGTGGGGTGTTTAGGTATTTGAAGGTTTTGAAAAAATTTGATACGCGGTTAAAAATCCAAGAGATGCTGCAATGGCAATAGAAAGTGAGGTTAGATCAATACCGTGTAACCCTATTCCATATAAGACAGTTGCAAAAGCTCCTCCTGCTACAGCCCCTAGAATTCCTAGCGCACACGCAGCAAAAAGGCTGAGCTGAGATTTGCCTGCACTCATTAAATGAGCTGCTCCGCCAGCAACAATTCCAAAAGAAATCCAGGTAACGAGGTTTATCCACGATATGCTAATTTCTGTAAATGATAATTCCATACAATAAGTTTATAAGCGATATAAAAATCTACTGGAAAAAAATGGTAAGAACAAGACAAGAATAAATGCTAGATTGTACTTGTAATACTTGTTCTGGTATAGTGTTGGCATTATGCAGCTGCCCGAAAAACTTGCTTTTGTTGATATTGAAACTACAGGCGGTAGATCACAATTTGACAGAATCATTGAAATAGGAATCGTACGTGTAGAAAATAATAAAGTGGTTAAAAAATACCAATCACTTTTAAATCCAGACACATATGTCTCACCGTTTATTGAGCAACTTACAGGAATTACTTCAAAAGAACTGGAACGAGCCCCAACGTTTTATGAAGTAAAAGACGAGATATTAGATATTTTAAAAGACTGTATTTTTGTAGCACATAATGTGAGATTTGATTATGGTTTTTTGAAAAGTGAATACAAACGTTATTTAACTAACTTTTCATTGAAGCACTTCTGTACTGTAAAACTCTCGCGAGCTCTGTTTCCTGAACATAGGCATCATAACCTTGATGCAATAATTGATCGTTTTGGTTTTACTTGTGATAATCGCCACCGAGCCTTAGGAGATGCAGAAGTAATATGGAACTTTTACTCGCATTTGCAGAAACATACTAGCCAAGATGTTTTTTATCAAGCACTGCAAACTGCATTAAAGAGACCATCAAGGCCGGTTAATATTACCGAAGATATGATTGACGCATTGCCAGAGTCTCCTGGTGTTTACATTTTTCAGGATAAAGCCGGTTCACCTCTTTATATCGGTAAGAGTATTAATATTCGTGACCGTGTTCTCTCACATTTTTCTTCTGACACAGAGTCGACAAGGGAAAGGGAAATTTCAGAGCAAACACATCACATCGAAACAATTGTCACTGCAGGTGAACTTTCTGCACTGTTTCTGGAGTCAAAGCTAATCAAAGAAATGCAACCTTTATATAACCGTAAGCTTCGTTATAAACGAAAGTTATTTGTAATTTGTAAAGCGGTGAGCGATAGCGGTTATGATACAGTGCAGATTCAGGAAATGGAAAAACTGACTATGGGTGATCTAGGCAGCATTCTAGCTATTGTTAGGTCCAAAAAGAAAGCCGTTACTCTACTCCACGATTTGGCTAAACAGCATAAACTTTGTACGAAAGTATTAGGCGTAGAACACTCCTCTAAGTCATGTTTTGCGTATAGACTGGGGTGGTGTAAAGGGGCGTGTGTAGGAAATGAGTCGCCATTAACATACAATCTTCGTATGCTCACTGCTTTTTCAGAATATAAAATAAAGAAATGGCCATTTGATGGACCTATTCTGATACATGAAGAGAATGTGTTTGATGAAAAAGCTGTTGGATATATTTTTGACTCTTGGTGTTATCTAGGAAATTGTGAAGCTAATACTGGCTGTAACGTGAGTTCTCAGTACACCTTTGACCACGATATGTACAAGATCTTAGTGCAATTTTTAAAAAATCCTAAGAACTATAAAAAAATTAAAAAGATTTCTGATATTTCATTACCTGTATCTATTCCACAAGCATCTTTAACAGAAACTATAAAAATCTAGACTTGTCTCATAATAAATTTGAGTGTTTATGATCTGGTAGTTTCTATTAATATTCGGTTTACTTTCAAGTAATTTTCTACTATATTTATATCACTTATGTTAGTCCCTGCCCTTAAAAAAATAGTACGCATGTATGCATACTGGATACTGAGTTAATTTATCAATCATTGTTTATTACAGAGGTCTGTACTCTGTAATATTACTGTTCATTATCTGATATGAATACAAAAGTAAATGAAAAAATAAAAGTAGTTACGCTTTTTGATCCTTATGCTCATGTAAATAAACCTCTCCTTTTAAAATGGAACTCAAGAATATATAAAATTACAAAACTTGGTTTCCATCACAAATATAAGCAAGGCAGGACACTTATACATATTTTTTCAGTGACAGACGGCTCTACTTTTTTTCGTATTAAATTTGATACAGACACTCTAGATTGGGTATTGGAGGAAATATACGATGGAACTTCCCATTAACGAAGCAGAGCCAAAAGTTATGCATATTGATTTAAACTCTTGTTTTGCGACAGTGGAACAACAGGCAAATCCTTTGATACGTAATAGGCCCGTTGCAGTTGCTGCAGGTATTGCTGAAGCATGTTGTGTGATATCACCATCCTATGAAGCTAAAAGAATGGGAGTTAAGGTGGGATTTAGGGTAAGAGACGCAAAAGCGGTGTGTCCTGATATCATAATACTTCCTCCTGATCCTCCTAAGTACCGTGCCGTGCACTTATTGTTTTCTAAAATATTTAAAAGCTACTCGCCAAACGTTGTTCCTAAATCTATAGATGAAGCAATAATTGATTTTGCAGGAACTAAGTATTTAGAAATTGGACTGGAAAAAGTAGGAATGGAGATTAAGCACAGAATGAAGTCAGAAATAGGTGACTATATAACCTGCAATATAGGTATCGGAACAAACAGGTTCTTAGCAAAGACAGCCGCATCGCTACATAAACCTGATGGTATGGATACTATTACACACACAAATCTTCGTGAAGTATTTGAGACATTAGAATTAATAGACCTTTGTGGAATAAATACACGATTTCAGGCACGTCTTTTTGTCGCGGGAATTTCAAATCCTATCCAATTTTTAGATACTTCAGCATTTAAACTGAAATCAGAAGTATTTAAGAGTGTAGAAGGATACAGATGGTACATGAGACTGAGAGGCTGGGAAGTAGATAATGTTGAATGGGGAAGAAAAACTTATGGTCAGTCTTATGCATTGAAAGAGTTTACAAATGACATATCAATACTTGCCCCACTGCTTATGAAGCTCTGTGAAAAAATGGGAAGAAGACTCAGACGAGGAGGATATTACGCATCAGGTATACATGTTGGATGCATATATGAAAAATCCGAGTACTGGCATGAGGGAAGAAAGGTTGATAAGAAGCTATATAACACCACAGATATATATAAAGAAGCAATCAAATTGCTGGCAAAAGCTCCTATGAAACAGACAGTTTCGCATTTAATGGTTAACTGCTACAATCTTTCTCCATTGTCTATAATGCAGCTGGAACTGGACGATACTGAGAGACAAAAAAAATGGAGACTGAGCAGCTCTATGGATATGGTAAATGATCGTTATGGAGAGTATGTAGTTACACCTGCCTTAATGATGGGACTAAATGACAAAGTTATAGACCGGGTTCCGTTCGGAGGTGTCAAAGAATTAGAAGATATTTATGGCAGACAAGTTTAATCCTCTCCGGCCGCTTCAAACGGAGTGATATATATTTCTCTATTTATAGGCAGAGGTGCTTCTTGATGAGGATCCTCACCTATAACTTCTTGTAAAAATTCTTCCCGAGCTGCTTGAAATATATCAAGCTCAGTTTGAGCATAAGAGACCTTACGTGTATTTTCTTCCATAGTGAGAATTACATTGTTTTCATGAGCTTTTTGTAAAATGTCGAATCTTTCTACTAAATCTTGAGTTCCTACATAAAGTAATTCCTTGGTCACTTTAACGTTTCCGGCATTAGCACTTCTTTCTGCTTCTTCCAACGCCAGATCTTCAACAGTTTTTTCTGATTCTTTTTTTGCTTCATTAAAAAGTTTTCTAGCAGCCTCAAGATCTCTTTCCTGTTTTGCTTTTTCAGCTTTTGCAAGTTTTGTTTCTACTGTAGCCTGTTTAATCTCACTTAGGTGTTCTAATTCCTGAGTTAAAAATGTACTTTGTTCAAGTGGGTTTGAAGCGACTTGCGCAATAACATCTGTAACTTTTTCCTCAGGGATTTCTTTGGCAGGTCGTGAGATACCGCGCTCAGCAGCAGATTTAAATAAACTACGTAATGACATTGATTCAATGCTTTTCATATGATATTACAAAAATAAAACGTATCGAGTATTAAAGCCCAAAAGGTGTAAAAGGGCCAGATATCTATCGAGAGTATATATATTTTATCTTAAGCGAATCTAGTAAATCAAGAAGCAGTTTGAATTGTCTCGTCAACCTCAATTGACTCGTCGGGAGCAAATCTATCCGGATCAATCATAAACCCCTTTAGGTCTTTTCTTCCTACGATAATAGGATATTTAAGATGTGATCTGTCAACTATAGATGCATCGCTAACAACTCTCTTACCTGCGATTTCCAGAGTAAGATTCACTAGAGGTCGGTATTTTTGACCACTGGCAGATCTAATAAACACTTTCCTGTCGTTTGAGATAGGTATATTTAGTTCTCGGGCAAGAGACTCATCAATAGATGATCTGTATGCGCCGGTATCTAGTTTTGCATCGACTACTTTTTCTTTTGATTCACCAATTACTTTAACTGACTCTACAACTCCCAGAACTTTCTTTTCAAAGTGCACTTTTGCTGCAAATGGAGCCGCAAAAAGTGATTTTGCGACCTCTACTCCTCTCTCAGGTGTAGGGATATCCATATTCTCTACTCGCTCAAGCCTGGTACGAAGTGAGGTGAGATTAGCTATCTGAATTGATAGCCCTGGTCTTGCGTTTAGCTCAAGTACCAATGGACCCTTTTTTCCGTCGAGTACAAGATCTACTCCAACGTATCCAAGCCCTGACACCATCTGTGTTTTTGAAGCCATTAATAATAAAGAATCCCATTCGGGTATCTTGATGCCTTGTACTTTAATCTTAGTCTCAGGAATATACTGAATAACTTTATCATGCCACACACCAGAGGTAGATATCCCCGTTTTGATATCAATTCCCAAAGCAATTGCGCCCTGGTGTAGATTGGCTTTACCGCCTGACTCTTTCGTGGGAAGCCTGATCATCGCCATTACAGGTACTCCATTTAGTACTATAATTCGTATATCAGGAATTCCTATAGCTTTAATTTTTTTAAAAAATGGATTTTCGGTTAATCTCTCTTCTATGAACGCTCTATCAGGCAAATACTGTAAAGAATATGCACCTTCTAATATATCTAAGATATGATTTTCCAAACCATCAACATCAAACTCTTGCCCGCCGACTGTTTTACCGTAATTTCCATCCCAGTTTTTAATTGGAAGAATACCTCCTCCTCCCCAGCCTCTTGCGGGTTTTACTGCAAATCCTTGTGAAGGTAAACTTGTCCAGTCAAACGCTTTTATCTCTTCTCTAGAAGAAAACTCAGCAAAAAGCTCAGCTGTCGGTATACCATGTGCTAAAAGAAGCTTTTTTGCCTCGAGTTTATCATCAGCTACATACCGAGCTGAGGGTGGATTATAACGTCTGATGTAAAGATAGTTCCGGGCGTTCATACCCAGAATTTTGTTGCTAACTGCCATGTTGTGTGATTGGAGAAAATCTAAAGTACTCGGTAAACCGCAATCCGAAGTACCTACCAATTAAGATATTAAGCGGAATGACAATTAACATTGATTCTGGATATAAGATTACAAAGTTTCTAATTGGTTCATAAGATAGTAAAAAGTATCCTAATACTCCAAGTGAGACGGTAATAGCTGAGATCATTACCATGTCAGGGAATGTACGATCAATCTGAAGTTCAACTATGTTTTGGCTAAGCAAAATTAGAAGTAGTACAGGAAAAATAGATATTTGAGTAACTGCAAGTATTCCAATTTGTGCACTAATTGTAAGAGTTGCTAGAATTCCGACTGAAACAATAAAGATTGTAAGAGCCATTTTTGCAAACTGCATAATTCGAAACCTTCTGAGAATTAGTCGTGCAAGTGTCGAAGTTAGAATGATTGTCGTAAGCAATATAAGTCCTGCAGCTATACCAGTAGCTACAAGTGTAATTGAAAGCGCGACCGGTAGTAACATAGCAAGGGATGGAACGCCTACAACATGTCTGAAAAACACTACAAAAGTAGCTAAGAGCGGGAGAAGTAAAATAAGTATAACTGTATTCGATGGCACTCCTGCTCTAACTGAGTGTTGTATGGCAAAAGCGATAAAATTGGTTACAGTAGGTTTTTCCACCGATCTTCTTTCAAAAAGCTCCTGAATTCGTTGTGCACGTTCTTCGTTGTCTTCAACTCGGGTAACGTCATCTTGACGCAAACGTTCAAGTTGGGCAATAGCTTCTGCAGAAGGTGAGGCTTCTGCCTCTTCTGTTGCTTCTTCTGTCTCCACTAATGGAGAAGTAGGTATTGTTTTTTGTGCTCTAATAGGAGCAGCAACAAAGAATAGAAACATTAAAAAAGTCGCCAAAATATATATTTTTTTCATGATGTGTATATTGTACTGTATGTATGCAAAAGGAATCAAGAAAGATTAATTATTATGATATGATAAATGCGTCAAGAGAATTAATGAGATATACCTTAAAAATTATTCGACTAAGTTTAATAATCATCCTCTTTATTGTCGTAGTGTGGATGAATGCGACTCCAGGACACTTCAATACTGGAAATTGTGGATGTGAGTTGAACTATTCTCAAAAAGATTACTCTGAAATTATGATTTGTCCTCAGGTAGAATGCGAAGATTATCCAGTTATGATAGGTTCGCTGTTTCTAGTTCCGCTTTCATTTATAGACATCAATAGATGACATTGTCAGGATAAACTTCTCGTCCCGTTTGTTCTTCAAAAATATGGTGCTGCTTGTCCTGAGCATGCCGAAGTGTGAGCGACCAGGGACTCGAACCCTGAACCGATTCCTTAAGAGGGAATTGCTCTACCGATTGAGCTAGTCGCCCTGCATGTGGAAAGACAACTAACGTTTTCTTTCCATCTTTCTTTCCTTTATTGTATCGCTTTGTAGCACATTTTCGTACCTATTTAATACTTTGCGCGCCCAGCAAGAGTCGAACTTGCAACCGTTGGTTCCGAAGACCAATGCTCTATCCATTAAGCTATGGGCGCAACTATATATTTCAAACGTCCAATCCGTCAACTGACGGATTCCGAAGACTAGTGCTCTATCCATTAACCCGCCTGCAGTGCAAGCTAGCTTTGCGGGCAGGGCTATGGGCGCAGAGTCATCAAATTTTACCAAAATTAGTACTCAGACACAATCAATGCAGATATAATACGAACTTATAGTATATTGATATGTGTGCTATAATACAGTGGAGACTTATTCGTACATTAACAGCTGCTCTACTATTGTCCTATATGCATTCATTTAGCGAAAGGTCGCATACCGGTGAGTAATATTGTTGTTCTGGATGTTCCGGATGAAATAAGAGAATATGTTTATGACCTTACACAGGCTCGGTCTGTCTCAAACGATGTACAATTATTTGTTAACATATCGAGCGATATTCCAAATGAGGACATGACCGTCGAACTTTCTATTCCAAATAACGACTGTTCATTTGTCTCTATTTTTGACTGGAAAATCGTGTACGACCAAGAGATAGCTTTAGCAAGCAAGTCTGACGATGTTATGTACTACTTGAACATTTAGACAGTGGAAGAAGTCCGGAATTGGGCGATCTATCACCAGCAGAGGCTATCAGAGAAGAAAATTTCGATAGCACATGGGCAGCTGCAAAAAACTTTGCAATAAACGGATAAGACTTTATGAAAGGGGAGGCTTTACACCTCCCCTCTTTTTGTTAGTAACTATCATCAATTTACTAACTTTTGGTATACTACAACCATGCAAGCATATTTATCTATTGTTATTCCTATATATAACGAAGAAGAAAGTATAGAAGAGCTGGTTGACCAGATAGAATCAGCCGTCAAAAAGATGGAAAAGCCGTACGAGGTTATATTTGTAGATGATGGATCAACAGATAAAACGTTACCGATATTAAAGCGCCTTGAAAAAGATAAAACTTATATCAAAATCCTCTCTCACAGACGAAACTTAGGTAAGTCACATGCATTGATGCACGGATTTCACAAAGCCAAAGGTGAGTTTATTGCCACACTTGATGCAGATTTACAGGACGATCCTGAAGAAATTAACATATTACTCAATCACTTGATAGATAAAGACTTAGATATGGTCACCGGATGGCGTAGAAATAGGCAAGATACTAATGCAATAAAATCGGTTTCCAGAATCGCTAATCAGTTTGTGTTGCGATTATTTAAGCTCAATATTCACGATCTTAATGCCGGAATAAAAGTTTACCGATCAGATGCTGCAAAAGAACTAAATCTATACGGAGGACTACATAGATTTATCCCAATTATGCTTTCAGAATTAGGTTATAGGGTTGACGAGCACGAAGTACATAATCGGTCAAGGAAATTTGGGTACTCAAAGTATCGTGCATCTAAGGTACTCACGGACTTACCGGATCTTGCGACAATTTATTTCCTAACTAAGTTTACGCACAAGCCATTGCATTTCTTTGGGAGAATCGGGATGATCCCATTTTTAACTGGTACAGCGATTCTTGCATATCTATCATTTTTAAGAATATTTTTAGATCAAGCGATTGGTACTCGTCCGCTACTTACATTTGGAGTCCTTATGGTTATTTTCGGTGCACAGTTAATATTAACTGGGTTATTAGGTGACTTGATTGTTAACCTTCATTTTAAAGAAAAATCAAAACTCCCAATCAAGTATGAGTCGAAATAACCTTGTCTCTTCTGTTAAAAAAATTGTTCGTTTTTTACTAGGCGTACCTATTACAATCGCTGCATTTTATTTTATAGGAATGTTCCTCTGGAACGCCAGAGATGAAATTGAGTACTCACTAGCAAATGCAAATTACACTTTGCTTTTAGTCGGAATATTGTTTTTTATACTCTTCTTCTTCCTAAAAAATATTATTTGGATTAGAATTCTCAAAAATCTAGGTGCAAAAGATATTGATACTACAAAGAGTTTTTTTCTGCTCTCCTTCTCAGAGACAAAAAGGTATATTCCCGGTAGTATATTTGCCTATGCTGCAAGAGTAAAGTCATATAATGATGCTAATATTCCGTCTAAACTTCTAGTTAAATCGCTCATTATTGATTCCTTATTGCTTGTTATCCCTAGTCTAATTATTAGTATTCCGGGAATATTGTTTATTTTTCCGCGCCTCCAACAGCAGTTCCCTGAATACTCTCAATATATTTTACCAGCAACTATTGGTATTTTTGCATTTTCAATGTTAGCGGTGGTTGCAGCAATTGTACTCGCAAAAAAGAAACTAGGAGTAAGGTCAATTAATATAAGAGATGTCGTAAATAAATATGGAGATCTTTTCTTTTTGTCGTGCTTATCATGGTTTTTCTTCGGACTTGCCAACTACTTAGTAGCAAGTTCTATTCATGTGCTTGATCCTAAATATATTCTGCAGTTTGCTTCATTTTTTGTCCTATCTTGGTTTATTGGATATATAAGTATTGTAACTCCGATGGGTCTTGGGGTACGTGAAGGTATAATGATTTTAGGACTTGCTCCCTTCGCTCCACTTTCAGTAACTTCACTAATTGCGCTTTTTTCAAGGATTAGTTTTATGGCAGGTGAGTTTTTATTTTTGCTGGTAAGTTTTATATTATTCAAAAGTAAGTATCTACAAAAATGGTGGAAGTTTGCTGAAAAACATGCGCATGCTGTAATTTTATGGATAGGAATTGTTAGCTATATTATTTATTTTTCCTATGTATCAATTGTTAAGTATTTGAACTTTTTTATGGGAAAGTTTGATCTTGGCAACATGGATCAGACTGTCTGGAATACCCTCCATGGGCGGATTTTTATGTTTACCAATCCAGACAGTACAGAAAATATCAGTAGACTTGCATTTCATGCTGATTTTATTTTGATACTACTGTCACCACTTTATCTAATATGGTCAGATCCAAGAATGCTCTTAATCCTGCAAACCGTTGTACTTGGGTTAGGTGCATATTTTGTATATAAAATAGGACAACACATACTGAAAGATAATACGATTTCACTAATATTCGCGTATGCGTTTCTACTAAATCCACTTGTGCAAAAACAAAATTTGTATGATTTCCATGCGGTCGTATTGGCCACTACTTTTTTGCTTGCAGTATGGTATTTTTTCATCAAAAAGAACTTGGTATGGATGACGGTATTTCTCATATTGGCGGTACTTACCAAGGAGAATATTTACTTAATTACTGCAATATTTGGTATATTTCTGATAACTCGAAAACATTTTAAACTAGGAAGCATTATTACGATTGTATCTATCACTACTTTTATTTTGCTCATGAAGACTTTTATACCTGAAGCACGTGGTGGCGAACACTTTGCTGTATCCTTTTTATCAGAGTTTGGAGATAGCTTTGGTGCTGCTGCGATTACAATAATCACAAATCCCATTCAAACAATTCAGGTATTTTTCGAACATAATGGATTGAGATATCTTAACATGCTTCTGCTTCCATTAGGATATCTGCCTTTTGCTTCACCTTTGTATTTATTATTTGCTGCTCCTGATATTGCAAAAAATACACTAGCAGATAACCCCAATTTCAGATCATCATTCTATCAGTATAACGCAGAGATTTTACCGTTTCTCTTTATTTCTTCAATATACGGTGTTTCATTGCTCATGAAATATTTCCCAAAAAAAATGTTAGTGTATTATATTTTAATTTTTTCTCTAATAGGCACTTGGCTCCACGGGGCTCTACCGTTTGGTAAATCTCCGTACGTTTCTATATATACTAACCCACGCAGTGATGCTGATCAGATACGAAAGTTTATAGCCGAGATAGATGAAGGAAAAAGTGTTGCTGCTACCAATAACCTAGGATCACATCTTTCGCGGCGAGAAAACATTTATGTACTTCCAAGAGGGATAAACGAGGCAGACATGATCTTGTTACTAACTGGAGATTGGTATGAGTCCAGAGATAATCAGCTTAAACTTATTGAAGATTTACACGCTGATCCTAACTTCAAATTATACTATCAAACGGGTAATTTCTACGGATTTGAAAGAGTAAAAAAATAATAGAGGCTCAGTTATAAACTATTTTCTACTTTCTAACTAATTTATAATCTTTGGGAAAGTACAGAAACGAAGCAGGAACATCATCTAGTAGATACTTTTGAAACTCGCTATAAATATTGACTCTTTCCTGAGTATCAGTCTCAATTCTACCATCTTCAAGAAGTTTATCTATACGTAAATTTTTATACTTTCCAATATTATTAACTTGGTCTGAATGCCAAAACGTGTACTGGTCAGGGTCTTTTGGCAAACGGTATTTATACAGTAATACCTGAAAAGTAGGGGGAACATCTTCACGTACAACAATCTTTGTGTTTATTCCGATTTCTTTCCAGTTTGCTGCAATAACTTTTGCAGTACTCTCCAGTTCAGCAGGTGTGGTAATCTCTAGCTCAATGTCTGAAGGTAAATCGCTGCTTACAAGTAACTCATTCGCAATCTCTTTATCAGTGATTTCGGCACTAGGATTACTTGCGAAATAAATGCTGTTTGGAGGTATAGGTGAAAAAGCTCTTTCACCAAACTCAAACGATGGAGGAAGTGCGTAATTTAATGCTTGTCTGTACTTTTTATTTGAGAGGTTGCTATCTGTATTGTTATAAAAAAGTGTGACTAGCTCATTATAGTTTACTGTTTCTTCTATGCTTGTATTTGACCACTTCGCAAGATTCATTTGATCAATTTCAAGTGTATTCACTCCTGAAATAATATCGACCTCACCTAGCATATATGCTGTTTTTAAAGATGCCTGTGTTGGATAAAAATAAATTAGTTTTTTATGTAGCCTATCGTTTCTATCTTGTAAGACTAGTGATTTTACAAAACCCGCATTAAGCTCTACTTTACTTAATTTATATCTTCCAAGCCCTGAAAAGTCTTGAAGCAATATGGGCTTAGATACAACGCTTAAAAACGGCGTATAGGGTGCAGAAAGTGTAAATGAAACAGTATAAGGATCAATGATAGTTTTTTTTGCGTCTTTAAAATTTAAATTGAGCGATTGAGCATTAAATGTTTCACCATTATGAAACTTCAACCCCTTTTTGAGATAAAAGACGTATTCCTTACCATCTTGTTTTACTTCCCATCTTTCGACTGCAGCGGGTGTTATTTCTCCTCTTTCAGACACATTGGTAAGCCCGTAACTAACATCGGATATTATTGAGTTTGGCAGACCGTCAGGATCATAAACTCCTAGGACTCCTACACGCTGTATTTTGTTGTCTACTGATGGTCGTATATAAAAGTTAAGAAAAGCAATACCTGCGACACTAATTATTATGCCTATGATAATTGAAGTGAAAATTGTACGCTTCCAGCGTTTGAAGTATGCTTTAAAAAGCCAAAAATAGTATCTTTTTCGAAGTTGTGCCATAGTGGACAATTACACGCTACGCAAGTATGAGACGTAAAATTGAGAGGGCTGCAAATAGTGCTGCAAGTATAATTGTTGCATAAAACAAGAATTTTTCAACCCCTTTTTTGCTGCGGTAAGTTTCTGCACCTCCACCGAAAGCTATTCCTACGCTTGTTCCTCGTGTCTGCATTAAGACAGATACCATGAGCAGGATACAAACAATGATATGCGCTATTGTAATTACTGTCATAAAAACCTCTAAATCAGATCAAATACCCATTCAAGAACCTTTACAATCAAGGCTATTATAACAGATATTACTATGTATGACAAAAGGTTTCCTACATGAATATTTTGACCTATGAGATGCTGAGTTTCAAAAACAAATGAAGATATTCTAACGAATCCAAACAGCACTGCAACTACATATAAACCAATGATATTAGATAAGATTATTACTATGATTCCACTCAAAAATGCAAAAGGAAAAACAAAAATACTAAGTAATGGACGCAGTATTGCGGTAGATATTACGAAAGTCACTGCTGCGAAAATATAGTTTAAGTAATTACCGGAAACAGTGAGGCCAGGAGCAATGAGAACTGTGGCATAAAATGCAATCGCTGTAATCAATATAGATCTAAAGAATGATTTCATAGTTAGTAGTTTAATTATAGAATGAAAAAGGTTAATCAGGCAAATGCTGAATAATTGAGGAAAATGTTATTACTTTGTAAATTCCAGCATTGCTTTTTTTCTAAGTAACCTGTGGTAGGTAACCGCAAATCTATGAGCTTCATCTCTAATTCTGCGAAGTAAGTTAATACCCGGTGTTTCTTTAGGTAGCTTTATCTCTTCAAACTCATATTTATTTCCATATGTTGGTACTGGTAGCACAATAATCTCCTCTCTCTTTGCCAGCCCGATAAGGGGTATATCTATACTCGCGCTAGAAAGTGCTCCCATAGCAGCACTTACTTGTCCTTTTCCTCCGTCTATCACAAATAGGTCAGGTAATGGCCAATCATTGTTTAGTCTACGCCTCAACATCTCATTCATCATGAAAAAATCATCCGGTGTAGACTTGGCTTTTATCTTAAATCTTCGGTAATCTTTTTTTGAGACATCGCCGTTTATTAATACCACCATAGAACCGGTAGCCTGCTTGCCTTGTATATTTGAAATGTCATAGCACTCTATTCTCTCCAGTTTGGTTACACGAGGATCGTGAGCCTGAAGTATCTTGACTAAAGAGTCTACTTCTTTAATAATCCGATCAAAATATAAATCCGGTTTCTGTGCATACTCAAAAGGTGAATAATGCTCGCTAGTGATTAGCTCTATTGCTTCAATTTGTTTTTGTATTTTTGCTGCTATTTCAAACTCTTCATGTTTAACTGCATCATTTTGCTCAGCCTTAAGAGTTTTCATTAATGTTTGTTGTTTACCACTTAAGAATTGTTTGATTTTTTTAATGTCTTGTTTGTATCTAATAAAGTTATCAGGTCGTGCAGGTATACACGGGCAAAGTCCAAGATGGTTGTATAAACAAGTTCTTTTAGGGTGGTTTATTACAGACTGATATGGAAATATCCGACGAAGAAGCTTTAAAATAATTTTCACATCTCCAATGTTAGTATAAGGACCGAAGTACGAAGACCCGTCCTTGACTACTTTTCTGGTAATCGTAACGTAAGGAGCGATTTTTTTATCACCTTTGTAAACTTTAATATAAGGATATGATTTGTCATCTAGTAGCTGGATATTATAAAACGGCTGATGCTTCTTAACTAGTACCGCCTCAAGCAAAAATGCCTCAACTTCTGACCCTACTTGAATATAATCAATTGACTTAATATCACCAACAAGTTTAATTGTTTTTGCATCTAACGCAGTTTTTGAAAAATAAGATGAAACACGCTTTTTAAGGTTTTTGGCTTTGCCAACATAAATAACCTTATTTTGCGCGTTTTTGTATATATATACGCCGGGTGATTCCGGCAATGATAAGTAGGCTGATGAGTCCAATTGTTCCAATACCTCCGATTATTAGTGAGTTCTGATGTGGAAATACACCTACCTGAATGTTTTGCGTGTCGGTGTACCCTTCAAAAGTGATTTTAATAGGGAACGTACGATTTGTCAAAAATGGAACATGTTCAAATGCAAGCGGTACAGCAACTTTTCCATACGGTGGTAGCACATCAATCACAAATTCATTCTGACGTAGTGGAATGTCAGACTCTATAGTAACCGACTTGTTATAAAGCGCGGTGTTTCCAGTATTTTGGATTAGAACATGCCCTTTGATGGGAAAAACAGAAAGCGCGTAAGACGGAAGCGAAGTTTTAAGACTTACAAAAGATTTCTTCTCAAAATTCGATTTATCAGTGAAATCTATCCGTACATCTTTTGAATCAACTGTAAATTTATATCCGCCTGCTGGGACAGGATAGTTACTATCCAGCCCCTTTTTAACAAATGCGATATGGTCAAAATCAAATACCTCAAAATAGTCTGATCCCCCTGTGGTATTTCCCCAAGTAGGATCGACCATTATCCAGGTTCTTTTCTTTTCATCATAGTACTCTGGCCATGCATGGAGCACATCCTTAATTAGAGATAAAGGCCGTAGTTTGTCGTTCTCAGTATGCGCGTACCCTTCAATTGATCGAGCAGGTATTCCTTTACTTCTTGCGAGCGCAACGAACAGATCAGTAAACTCAAGGCACACTGCGTTAGATGGGTTTTTTAAGGCTTCCTTTGCTCCAATCCTATCATTATCTCCTGTTACTTTATCGTAGTTATATGAAAGTGTACTAACTACATATTCATAAATGTCTTGTGCAGTATTCAAGTTTTTTGCAGCCTCACGTACTTCTTTACTATTTAGTTCCCAGTAAGGTTGAGTTACTAGATATTTTTTTCTGTCTTCTGCAGTAAGAATTTCAGGCTTAGGTGTGTGGAGAAGTCTGACCATACCAGTTACATGTATCGTTCTTTTTTGCTGTGAAGAAAGGTTAAACTCTGCGAGCCAATTGCCATCTTTATCTTGATATACATCTGCTGGAGCAGGGTCAATTTTATTGATAATTACATCTTGATAGTTGGTTGAGGGAGGAAGCGCAATCTCAGTTTTAATAGGAAATAAATTAGAGTTTGTAATGTGATAATCGAGGTCAAACGAATAGTACTGCTCGCTTCCAAACACTACAAAAATACCTGCTTCTCCGATTTCCTCTTTTTCAAAAGTTATTATATTGTTGTCATACTGATAAATTTTTTTGGGCTTTATTATTGTGGGAGTACCAAAGGATGTGGGAACATGAAGTGAAAGCGTATATTTTTCAAACTCTGAAATATTGCGTACTCCCGGAACTCCGATTTCCAAAATTGATCCATTTTTGTGAGCTATTTCTTTTGAAGTAAAGCTTACAGTAAAAGTGTTTTGTCTATTGAGTCCGACGACTCTGTCTTGGAACTTAATATCAATTTTTTTTCCATCTTCCTGATCTTCAACCGTAAATGGAATTGCTCCGCCTGGACCTAATACAGAGATATTGCTCACATCACTATACCCAATAGTCATCCCGTAGGAGGGAGTGTAATAGTACTCTGTATTATTTGTTATAGTAATCCTCTGTGTTACGTATGTAGTAGTATCTTCCTGAATAGAAAACGTTGAGGCAGAAGATATGGAAAAAGTATCATCTGCTGCATGGACTGTGATAGGAACAAAAGCGAATATGAAAGATAAAAACAACGTAGAAATTAAATTTCTCATGCAATACCGAGTTCTCGAGCTAAATATCTTCCGGTATGTGACTCTTTATTACGCGCAATCTCATGTGGAGTTCCGACAGCGATTATCTGTCCGCCGCCTTCTCCACCTTCTGGTCCAAGATCAATAATATGATCTGCGTTCTTGATCACATCCAGATTATGCTCAATTACTATTATAGTATTACCTTTTTCGACCAGTTTACGCAATACCGCAATCAATTTTTGAAGATCAGCAAAGTGCAACCCCGTAGTCGGCTCATCTAATAGATATAGACTTTGTCCCTGTCCTTTTTTAGACAATTCCGCAGCCAACTTAATTCGCTGTGCCTCTCCTCCTGAAAGAGTTGGAGCTGGTTGTCCAAGTCTTACATAAGACAGTCCTACTTCCATAATAGTTGATAGTTTGTTTGATAGACCTTCATGAAAAGAAAAGAAAGCTGCTGCCTCACTGACCGTCATATTTAAAACATCAGCAATATTTTTACCCTCGAACTGAACCTCCAATGTATCTTGTGTAAATCTTGTTCCGTTACACACTTCACACTCAATATACACGTCAGGCAAAAATTGCATCTCAATCTTAATCTGCCCTTCTCCCTCACAGTTTTCGCATCGTCCTCCACGGACATTAAATGAAAATCTACCAGGTCCATATCCACGTAGACGCGCTTCGCGAGTATTTGCAAAAATATCCCGAATATATGAATATGCGCCAGTGTACGTGGCCGGATTACTGCGAGGAGTACGACCAATTGGAGACTGGTCAATCATGTATACTCGTTTCAGATGCTCATACCCTGATATGCTCTGAAATTTACCAGGTCTTTGCCGATGAAACACGTTTTTTTCTTGAGCAATTGCGTGATATAGCACATCATTGATTAATGTAGATTTTCCACTTCCTGAGACGCCTGTTACACAGATAAGCTTTCCCAGAGGAAATTCAGCAGATACGTTTTTAAGATTGTGTTCCTGGACACCTTGTATTCTAAGTGTCAGTCCTTCATGTGGATTTTCACTGTCTTTGCTTCGTTTTACTACAATTTTTTTCTTTCCGGAGAGATAAGGACCTGTTACAGACTCTTCGCTTTCCATAATCTCTTGTGGAGTTCCACTAGCTACTATAGATCCTCCAAACTCGCCTGCTTTAGGACCGATATCAAAAATGTAATCAGACTCCTCCATCATTTCTTTGTCGTGTTCGACTACTACCACACTATTTCCCAAATCTCTGAGACGCTTGAGGGTACTAATAAGTTTAGTATTGTCACGTGGATGAAGTCCTATGGATGGTTCGTCCAAAACATACAGTACTCCGGATAATCCGCTTCCGATTTGGGAAGCAAGTCTAATACGCTGGGCCTCTCCACCAGCTAATGTATGCGCGCTTCGGGATAAAGTTAGGTAAGAAAGTCCCACGTTGTTTAAAAACTTAAGTCGTACTAATATTTCACGAAGTATCATTCGTGATATTTCGTTTTCCTTTTTGTTTAACACCTCAGGCAATCCATCAACAAATTTTTCTGTCGCTTCTATACTCATAGTGCTTACTTCAGAGATACTTTTTTGATTTACTGTGACAGACAGTGCTTCTTTTTTTAGTCTTGCGCCATTACAAATTTCACATATCTTAGGAGTCATGTATTTCTCAATCTCTTTTTTAATGAGTTCAGAATCTGATTCTGTGTACCTGTTGAGTAGGTAATTTACGACACCCGGATAGCTCTCATAAATCTTAGTTGGTTCACCAAACCTATTTTTTCCTTTTACTTCGTACAGCCTGTCTCCTGTTCCATAGAGTAATAACTCCTTCTGTTCAGGAGATAGATGCTTAATTAACAAGTCCATGGGAACATTGTTATCTTCTAATGCGGTACGTACAGTTCGACCAAACCATGTCTCTTTGTCATATATATTGGATAGTGCAAGTATTCCACCTTCTGCGATGGTTAGTTCTGGATTCAAAACTAACCCTTCATCAATATCATGTCTGATACCAAGTCCATTACAGCGCGGACATGCGCCATAAGGAGAGTTAAATGAGAATAAACGAGGCTCTATTTCTTCAAATGCAATACCACACTCAGGACAGGCGAATTTTTGAGAGTACAGCGTGTCTTCCATCTCAGTTGGCTTATCAGGAAAACTAAACGACTCATCAGATACTTTGGAGATGATCACTTCTCCGTTTCCGAGGTTTAACCCTTGCTCAACTGACTCAACAAGACGTTGACGGTCATAGTCTTTAGAAAGCGTTACACGGTCTATTATTGCGTCAATTGTGTGTTTGTTTGTTTTAATTAACACAAGATCTTCGTCAAGTGAGTAAACTCGTCCGTCAATTCTTACACGTTGGAAACCTCTTTTTTTTAGATCACGAAAGAGATCAGTGTACTCTCCTCGTCTACCTTTTACTATCGGGGCAAGAATCATAATACGTGTTGGAGTAATTCCAATAAATTTAGTAATAATCTCTTCGACGACTTGTTCCTTAGTAATCCTCGATATCTCTCTGCCACAATTTGGACAATGTGGGTGACCTATGCGCGCGTATAAAAGTCGCATATAGTCATAAATCTCAGTCACGGTTCCAACTGTTGAGCGTGGGTTGTGCGAGGTGCTCTTTTGGTCAATTGAAATGGCTGGAGATAATCCTTCAATAAGGTCAACATCAGGCTTTTTCATGACACCCAAAAACTGACGCGCATATGAAGAAAGAGACTCAACATATCTTCTTTGACCCTCTGCGTAAATTGTGTCAAACGCAAGTGAGCTTTTACCACTCCCTGACAAACCTGTAAAAACAACTATTTTATACTTTGGAATCTCAAGGTCTATGTTTTTGAGGTTATGCTCTCGTGCGCCTTTTATAACTATTTTATCAATCATGGTTTTCTGCTCTTCATTCTGAGCTGACCGACAGCCAACAAAGAAAAGTGTAATAAATTTATGATTAACTACGCGTAAATTTTACGAAGTATGCGAAAGTTAAACAGTCTATTATAGTCTAATCTGCGCGCCAATTACAAGCAGTGATATAGAGAGAGTGATAAAAAGGTATAATACATTTTCATTCTAAATGTCCAGAACCGATCTCGACATTTTATAGATTTGTGGCTATTTTTATAAATTCTGTCTAGAACCGATCTTGACAAGTAGAAAAATGTACTAGAAGTGATGATTTGTAGCTAGTTTTGTTGGAGGTATCGGATTTTGTCGCGAAGTAGAGCTGCAGTTTCAAAGTCTAGTGATTTTGCAGCTTCTTTCATCTCTGATCTTAGTCTTTTAATAAGTTTCTCTCGCTGATCTGGGAGAAGTACTTCTTTATCCATCATTGGTGCAAGTTCATCTATCACGTCTTCTTTTTCTACCAACTTTTTCCTTACCTCTTTTTCAACTGTTTTAGGTGTAATCCCATGTTCACTATTGTACTTAAGCTGATATTCACGTCGTCTCTCAACTTCTGCAATTGCTGATTTCATAGAGTCAGTATGATTATCTGCATACAGTATTACCCGCGAATCAACTCGTCGCGCAGCTCTTCCCATGATCTGAATAAGTGAAGATCTTGAACGTAAAAACCCTTCTTTATCTGCATCGAGTATGGCGACTGTTGAGACTTCAGGTAGGTCTAAACCTTCACGAAGTAAGTTAATTCCTACAATTACATCATATGTCCCGAGCCTTAAATCATCGAGAATATCCTGTCTTTGTAGAGTGTCAACTTCTGAATGCAAATATTGTACTTTTACGCCTTGTTCTTCGAGATATGTTGTCAGATCTTCCGACATTCTTTTAGTAAGTGTAGTTACCAGTACACGTTCTTTTCTTTTAACTGCTTCTGTGATCTCATTTAGTAAGTCTGGAATTTGTCCTTCTGAAGGCCTAACACTGATTTCGGGATCTACAATTCCTGTAGGACGGATTAATTGTTCTGCGACGTTATCTTTACCAGACCTTTCAATCTCCCACTCATTAGGTGTTGCTGAGACATAAATCGTTTGTTTTATTCTTTCCTGATACTCTTCAAATTTTAGTGGTCTATTGTCGTAAGCTGATGGTAAACGGAAACCGTAGTTAATCAAAACTTCTTTTCTTGATCGATCACCGTTATACATACCTCTTATCTGAGGAAGAGTGATGTGTGATTCATCCACCACAAGTAACCAGTCATTTCCGTACGCCTTATTAAAAAATTCAAGAAGTGAAAACGGAGCTTCACCCGGGTTACGTCCATCAAAGTAACGAGAGTAGTTTTCTATTCCGTTAACATAACCTAACTCTTTTATCATCTTCATATCATACTCGGTACGTTGGCGGATACGATGAGCTTCCAACATCTTTCCTTCTTTTTCTAACTCTTTGATACGCTCAGTGAGCTCATGCCGGATTCTGACAAAGGTCTCATCATAACCCTCTTTATCTGTAATGTAATGTTTTGCGGGATATAATACAACTCGGTCCAAAGTTTTAATAAACTCTCCTGTAGTGGGATCAAGCTGTTCAATTTTTTGTACAACACTTTCTTCGAGTACAATCCTCACAATCAGATCTTCGTAAGCTGGGTAAACTTCTATTACTTCTCCTTTAACTCTAAAACTACCTCGAGCGAAATTATAGTCATTACGCCCATACATTAAGTCGATTAACTTATCCATTACTTCACGGCGATCGATAGTGTCGCCGAGAGAGATCGGCAATATTTTTTTCCCATACTCTTCCGGTGAACCCAAGTTGTATATACATGATACAGAGGCAACTACGATAGTGTCATTGCGGGTTAAGATATTTGTTGTCGCAGCAAGTCTTAGCTTGTCAATCTCTTCGTTAATCTGAGTCTCCTTTGCGATATAAGTATCCGTAGTAGGAATATATGCTTCTGGTTGATAATAATCATAGTAAGAAACAAAATATGACACCGCATTATCCGGGAAAAAATCACGTAATTCTTGATAAAGTTGTCCGGCTAGAGTTTTGTTATGAGATATTACTAACATCGGACGCTGTGTTCGCTCTACCACATTTGCGATACTAAACGTTTTTCCACTTCCGGTTACTCCAAGTAAAACCTGTTCTTTTTCACCCTTTAGTATTCCTTGAGTCAATTTTTCGATCGCTTTCGGTTGATCTCCTGTAGGTTTGAATTTTGAGTTGAGTTTGAATTTCATACATGTCATTATACCATTGCACAACATATTTAACTGTTATGGAGCATTTATTGAGGAATGTTTCTATCATTATTTTTTAGAATTTTAGATTCTTCTATACTTTGTTATAGTATGTCCTATTGAATTCTTCGAGGATATTTCGTATATTTTTTGTATGCCTGCAGTACTCTACAGAAAAGAACGTGAACTACTCAATTACCTGATCCAGTATCAGGAGCAGCACGGATACTCCCCTACCCTTCGCGAAATGGCAGATGCCCTAAACCGTCGTAGTGTCTCTACAATACACGCTTTAATCAGATCGATGGTTGATAAAGGATATATTCAAAAAGTTGAAGGAAATAATAGAACTCTTAAGATTTTACAGAAAGAAACTTTAGGTAATCTCGTAGGACCAACTGCTAAAGCTAGTGGACCCACTATATCTCTTCCACTCCTTGGGTTTATTGCAGCTGGTAGACCTCTTGAACCTCATACTGATCCTGAAGCTACTTTTGATGTGGCTTCAAGCATGATTAGTGGTAGAAAACCTTCATACGTGCTGGAAGTCAAAGGTAGCTCCATGATAGAAGACGGAATACTGGATGGTGACTATGTAGTGATAGAAAAAACTGACATAGCCAAAAACGGAGATATTGTAGTTGCATTAGTTGATGAAGGTTTGGCGACATTAAAAAGATTTTACCAGGAAGGCGAACGTGTAATACTTAAACCAGCCAATGCTACAATGGAGCCAATCTACCCCAAATCCGTGCGTATACAAGGAATTTGTGTCGGTTTAGTTCGCCGCTTCCGAACTGCTTCTTAATAAGTGTTTACTCCACCAATATTGTATAATTCATCTTTATGGACATATCTGGACATTTGTATGTGGTAGCTACACCTATCGGTAACATACGTGATATTACACTCAGAGCACTGGAAGTTTTAAAAAACTCAGATCTTATTGTATGTGAAGATACCCGAGTTACAGGGAACCTGCTGCATCACTACGAAATCAAGAAACCGATGCGTGCTTTAAATGAGTTTAACGAACAGAATCTAGTTTATGAGATTATAAAAAAATTGGAAGAAGGAGAAGTCATCAGTTTGGTTTCTGACAATGGTACTCCCTTGATATCAGACCCAGGTTTTTTGCTCGTAAGAGAAGCTAGGAAAAGAAATATTTTAGTAACACCTATTCCAGGACCATCTGCAGTGACTGCTGCGCTTAGTGCCAGTGGGCTACCAACAGATAGCTTCATTTTTCTTGGGTTTTTACCAAAAAACAATTCTAAAAAAATTAATCTTCTAACTCATTTACGGGACACTGTCAATAAAAATTACTCCCCTACAATTGTCATGTACGAGTCACCTCATAGACTGACAGAAACACTAAAAGTTATGTTGGAAATTTTCGGTGATAAGGAAGTGACAGTTGCAAGAGAGATAACAAAGCTTTATGAAGAGTTTAGGACTGAATCCGTTTCGGTTTTAATAGATAGCTATACTCAAAACGCACCCAAAGGTGAAATCACTTTACTTATTTCGCTGAAGTAATCTCTGTTTGTATCTCAAGAAGTCGGTTATATTTTGCAACTCTCTCATGGGCAGGTGGTCCAAACTTTACGTAATCGGCACCTACTCCTACTGCAAAATCCGATACAAAATCATCTGTAGTCTCTCCGCTTCTATGTGAAACTACTACTTTGATATTCTTAAATCTTGCCATCTCTGATACTGCAACTGCTTCGGAAATAGTCCCAATTTGATTTGGCTTAATGATAATCGCAGTAATTGCGTCGTTATCAAGAGCAAGCTGCAGACGATATGGATTAGTCACAGTCAAATCATCTCCTACAATCATAGTATTGTGAGAAATTTTGTGTCTTAAGTTTTTCCATGCGTTAATGTCATCCTCTGAAAATGGATCTTCCAAGTAAAGCAATGAGTACTCCTCTGTAAGAGAGTGATAAAATTCTATCAGTTCTTCAGGTTTGTATGATGTGTTTCTATCAATAAGTTTGTAGTTTGAAGTATCTGTAAAGTTTGTGGCTGCGCAATCAATTCCTAAAAAGGCATCAATAGCAAACCTTAATCCTGAGTGCTCTACTGCGGTTTTAATCAACAGTAAGGGATCTAAGTTACTGGATAGATCAGGAGCGTAACCTCCTTCATCAGCAGATAGAGTTGACATATTTTTCTCCGATAAAACTTTTCTAAGAGCATGATAAACCTTTACTCCTACTTCTATTTTTTGGTCAAATGATTTTTGAGTACCAGGTATGACTAAGTATTCCTGAAAATTAAGCCCATTATCAGCATGCTTTCCGCCTTCTATCATATTAAACAGCGGTGTTGGAAGACTATATTCAAATGAGGGATCAGCTAGCATCTGGTGTATGAATTGATATAAAGGAATGCTAAGGCTTCTTGATGCTGCCCGTGCAGCTGCACAGGATACAGCAAGAGTAGCGTTTGCACCAAGATTTGATTTATTATCTGTGCCGTCAACTTCTAGCATCTTTTTATCAATTTCCTGAAACTTATGAGTATCCATGCCTTTTAGTGCTGGATAAATCTTGGTAGTAATGTTTTCTATTGCTTTATTAACTGTTAATCCTCCGTATTCTTCTCCGTTATCTCTAAGCTCTACAGCTTCATATTTTCCCACAGATGCGCCACTCGGCACAGATGCCGATGCAAATGATCCATCATCAAGTAACACCTCTGCACTGACAGTAGGATTACCCCGCGAGTCAAATATCATCATTGCTTTAATGTTTTCAATTTTTGCCATAGTACTAAAACGTTATTTTTTCTCGGCGTTATAAATATTCTCTCTTATAATCTCAGCTAGGTTTGGCGAGACTGATAGACTGGTGATCTTCCATTCTACCAGCTTTTCAATTAAAGAGGGAGATGTCAACGACGTGTCTCCAAAAATTGATACAGGTACTTGTTGCTTTCTACAACTAGTTATCATGTGTTCAATCGCCCAAAGAACAGCTGAATTTTTTTCATCGAACACAGCTGCCACTTCTTCGTTGTCTATATCCAGTCCAAGCATCAACATTGTAAGGTTGCTTAGACCAATAGATACTTCGTCTATACCAACTTTTAAAAACTCATCTATAAGTATAACATTTGATGGAACCTCGCACACGAGACTGAGCTTAAATGTACTGCTTCTTCTTAGTCCTGACTGGTTTATATATCGTTTGATCTGTTCAAGTTCTTTAACTGTTCTCACAAAAGGAAGCGTTAGGTTGAGATTGTTCAATCCCATCTTTTCTCTAACTTTTTTTATAGCATCTAATTCCAGCTTTAAAGCCCTTGGGTCGTTTATATGTCTGTATGCTCCTCTGTACCCAAGTGCAGGATTAGGTTCAGTTGGTTCATACATTTTTCCACCCGCTAAGTCTCTGTACTCATTTGTTTTGAGGTTAGTTAACCGATAAAAAACGGGGCGAGGGTAAAATGCTCTACAAACTTTACCTATCTCATCTGCCAGTCTATTCGTTAGCTCTGTATGCTTTCTATCATGCAACAGTTTTTTAGGATGGATTCCAAAGTCAGTTATCATGTGCTCTGATCTTAGTAGCCCCACACCATCAACAGGTAGAGATGCTGAACTCTCTGCTTGATCAGATTCGGTAATATTCACAAAAATTGAGGTCTTTGTTTTAAGAGATGTTTGTGACATGGATGCGCTATTGCTTGATATTCTAATGCTACCCTTCATTACCTCACCGGTTTTACCATTTACAGTTAGAACCATATCATTTTTAAGTATCTTTAAAGCATTAGGTGCTCCGACAACTGCAGGTATACCCAAGGCTCTGGATGCTGCTGCCGCATGTGAGACTCTCCCACTCTTTTCAGTAATTATTGCTGAAGCTTTTTTCATAGCAGGAATAAAGTTAACGCCCGTGGACTCAGCTACCAACACGTCTCCTTTTTTAACTTTGCCTAAATCGCGCAAGTTTTTGATTATTCGGACCCGTCCGATTCCAATGCCTGGACTTGCAGGATCTCCCAGTAACAAAGGTTTTACAGCATATTTTGGAAATGTCGATTCTGGAGGAGTACTGACTCCTTTCAAACCGTTATCTGAAGATAACGTCGTAATCTGACGTGTTTGTAGAATGTAGAACTTTCCATCCTCTTTTGCCCACTCAGTGTCCTGAGGAAGATAATAATGTTTCTCAAGTTTTTTAGCATACTCAGCTAAAAGCAGTATGTTTTGATCTGTAATTTTTTGTTTACCTCTTAGTTTTTTAGGTACACTTACTTTTTTAGTTCCATTTTTATTTTTAACTATCATTACCTCTTGATCTGATATTATTTTCTCCACGACCTTCATATCTTTTTTACTGATTTTGTAATGGTCTGGAGTAACTTTCCCTTGAGTAACACCCTCTCCTTGTCCATATATGGCTTCCACCAAGATTGTGTTTTTATCATTGTTTATAGGATTTATGGTAAATATTACTCCACTGCTTTCCGGATTTAATGTTTGTTGTATTGCTAATGCGATCTTAGTTGTTAGGTGATTCATATTGTTTTGATGTCTATAGTTAATGACGTTTGCATCAAATAAAGATGCCCAAATTTTGCGAATTTCATGCATAAGTGTCGCTTCTCCGTGGATATTTGTGTTTATATCACGCTGTTCAATGAACAAATTTTTTAAATCTCCTGAAAATATAGAGGGTCTCACTGAGACAGTTGGCATTGAACTTTTACGGTTTATATTCTCATAGAACTTTATAATTTCACTGCTAACCTCTTTAGGAAAAGTGGCTTGAGTGATAAGTTTCTTGATATGATTTGAGACCTGTTTTATTGAGTTTGGATCTCTATAATTTACTGTGTTAAGCAAGTGCAGGATGGGCTTATCCAGCGAGTTTTCTCGAATAAAAAGTGTATATGCGTTTGTTGTTACAGCAAAGCCAGGAGGAACAGGAAAACCTGCCTGCATCATTTCACCAAGATTCGCAGATAAGTCTCCGATATAACGCAGATCATCCTTATCGACATTTTTTAACCACACTGCAATATCAGATGATCGAACCATATATATAGTATTGTCTTAATGGAGAATCAAAATCAAGCCCTATACTCAACTATGACGATAACTTTTCTTTGAAGTAATCAACCCATGGATTAATCGCGGGGTTTTGATCATAGTATAGACCTAGATATAGGGTCAGATAGCTTCCATACACTAGTACTTCTACAAAATCCTCAAACTTATTACTTCCTTGAGTTGTATACTCAACAACCGTTCTATTGTTTTGCTTTACAACATCAGCTGTTAACTCCATTCTCTTCTTTATTTTGTTTGTATAGTTTGCGCTGTTGAAAATGAAAAACGTAACTGCAGCATCTTGAGGAAAAGCGAGGCCTTCCATAAGATGATGGTTTAAATCAGGCACAAGATAGAAAGCAGAAAATGTCTTACTAGTCTCATTAAACTGGTTACGCATGATTTGGGCATTCCCTGATAGGTGTTCTGCAGCAAAGATGACCGGAATAGTATTTACAAATTTCTCAACATCTGATTGTGCTTTCTCTTTTAGTCGCTGCTGTTGACTCTCAGCATACTCAATCGATCGCTCAACTGTTGAAATATCAAGAGTAATAATCCCAATTTTATGTAACAGTCCAAGCAAGCCAAAAATTGAGTATCCATTTCCAAGTCGAGGTACTCCTGCAGGGTTCATTTTCCCATCAAAAATATATGATGGAATATCATTTTCTTTTGCAAAATCTGCCAGTTTACCGCCTTTTGTAAGTACGACCATCTTTGCTCCCATTTCTTTTGCTTCTTCTGCACATGACAAAACTTCTTCTGTGCTACCTGAATAACTGGTAAGAACGACCAGAGTGTCTTCATCTACATATGCCGGTAGGTGGTAATCAGTTACAATCTCTGTAGGATAAGCAAAGTCTGCACCTTCAAGCGCTTTTACCACTAGCCCACCATAGATAGATGCTCCCATTCCACAAAATACTACAGCCTTAACGCCGCTATAATCTTCTGTAATAGTCAGAGACTCAATTTCATCCCAAGCTGCTTTAAACTGTTTTACAGCAAGCTCTGTGGAACCTAATGTATCCTGCGGGTCGATCTTTTTTATTTCATCGAGGTCATTGAAGTTATACATGATAAAAATGTCTAATTACTAATACCTAATTTCTAATTATCTTGACTCAGAAATTAACTATCTAATCCTCTATCTTTGGCTCTTACTTCTTCTGTTTCGTCAGATCTTTTATAATCGTCTTCGAGTCTGAAGGTAGTACCTATTTCAGGAGTTGAGACCTCCACTACGTCACAGTCTGTAATCCCGATAAGCCTATGACGCTGTCCAAGTTGTAAAGTGTATCCTTTACCTGGTTCAAGCTCAGTCTCTATCAACTCACCATCGTCGTTATCCCACATCGCTTTGGCTCTACCGCTAATCAAGAACCAAGACTCCTGTTTTTTATCATGAACTTGAAGTGATAGTCTTTTTCCTGCGTTAACGTGCAGTACTTTACCCATATAGGGGAGGTTATCAGGAGTCCAGTGGATCTCCCATCCCCAAGGTTTATCAATTTTGCGCACATATGAATCATTATTGAAGGGCGCTTTTTTAAATGATTTATAATCTTGATCACTCATGTTTCGCGGTAGTAGTAATTAAGGACTTAAGTTCTTCTGTTTTACTCATAACATTGTCTTTATTATATCCTTCAACATTTAGTCTCAATAAAGGCTCAGTATTTGAAGTCCGTACCGAAAATCTCCAGTCAGGATAGGATATAGCGATACCATCTAAGGTATTTAGCTCTCCATCATTGTATTGTTGTTTGATTACTTCGATTATTTCAGCTGAGTTAGTAACCTCAAAGTTTATTTCACCAGACTGAAAGCTTTTGGAGTATTCTTCTACTAGCTCAGATAGTGTTTTCTTTTCTTCTGTCAAAGTTTTCAGCACACTAACTAGTACTGCTAATTGAGACTCAGCGTTACCGGTCGCCTGGAAGAAGTAATGCCCAGATGATTCTCCTGCAAATAGTCCTCCATCTGCATTCATTCTTTCAGTGATAAATGCATGTCCAACTCTTGTAACCTCGTATGTACCGCCTAACTCTTCTACTACTTTTATCGGAGTAAGAATATACCTAATATCAAAAAGGATTTTTCCTCCAGGGTTTTGAGATAGCAAGCTTTTTGCAACAATAGCGGTTATAACAGTTGGTGGTACAATATTGCCTTTTTCATCAATAAAGAAAAGCCTGTCGCCATCGCCATCAGGTGCAAGACCCATATCTGCTCCTTCTTCTACTACTCTTTTTTGAAGATCAACTAACGTTTCTTCCTGTAAAGGGTCAGGTTGGTGATTTGGGAAAGTTCCGTCGAGTTCATAATACATTTTAATTAAATCAGCGGGAATTTTTTTAAACAGCGCGTCAATGTATATCCCACCCATCGCGTTTCCTGGATCTGCGACAATTTTATACTTATCAATTTGAGGGTTATGGAAAAGCTGTAGAGCATTATCTACCTCTGATTCTACGATTCCTGTTTTTTCTTCTACAGTTCCTTGACCCTCTGCTTCAAATTCGTATCCTTCAATAGCGAGTGTTTTAACATCTTCCATACCAGTTGGTTTACCAATCTTAATCAATCCTTCTGGGCTGTTTATGACAAACTTCATACCTGTGTACTCTTTGGGGTTATGTGAGGCAGTAATCTGTAAACCTGCGTCGTAGTTATATTCACGGACGGCAAAATAAAATGTCGGTGTAGATACAAGTCCTACATCAATTACCTGTGCGCCCATACTTACTAGTTTCTTTTTTGCGACTTCAAATAGGGAAGGTGATGAAACTCTCATGTCGTATCCGAGAGCCACCGATATTGATTTCTTGCCAACTTTATCACAAAAGAATTTATAGATCGCTCCAACGATCTGGTCAGCATTCTCTTCATTAATGTCGGTTGGATAAACTCCTCTGATGTCGTAGCTCTTAAATATATGAGAGGGAATATTCATAAAAACTTCATCTAATGTAACTCAGACAGCAACAGAATGTCAATATGCTTCTCCAGATTTGTAGGTAACTCACTGCTCTTCATACGTGATTCTATTTTATAAAGCTTAGTATAAAAGTTTTGTAAATTCTGTTTATCCCACTTGTTGGCTTGTGATTTCAACTTCTGTTTTTGCCAAGTGCTCATCTTTGCAAACTCTTCAAACTTGATTTCTTGTTCAGATTTAAGAATGAGCAGTTGCCTCATGCGTTTTATCATTGAAAAAAATACTTGTTCAGGCACGAAGGATTGTAGTAGTTTTTCATATGTGTTGTGTAATAGTAGTCCGTTACCCGGTGCAAGTGAGTCTAAAAACTCAAAGTAGTATTTAGGCAATGGGAAAGAAAAAACTTGCGCGTTAGAAAATTTCTTGATCATCCTAGCGTCATAATTTCCGTCTTGCCAAAAAATTAAAAGCACATTTTTATCATTACTTACTTTTACCAACTCCTCTAAAACTTGTTTTGAAATTCCTTTACAATTCTCAATTACTACACATTTTTCCTCTGCAAAAAGCTCCGTTGAGGAAAATGTTATTTTTACATCGTCAGGTTTCAGTTTTTTGCCATCAAACCATTTAATGTTATTTTTGCCTGTCAAAACTTCATCTAGTTTTTTACGTGACTGAGCTGTGTTATCTCCGTGAATTATGTACATAATTATTTAGTTCATAGCAAATTGTTCTTAGTTCATGGAATTAAGTATTTATCAGTTTTTATACCAATAACCATGAACCATTAACTAATAACTATAAAGTGCGTTTTGCTTCAAATTCTTTATATAGCCTCTCTACTTCTTTATCAATAGTAGTTTTGCCGAATTTATGAGGTAGTAAGCTCCCGGAAAAATTTTTAGGAATATGCATCAACTCGTGTATTAGTACTTGAATCTGTTTATCTTCAGGAAGACGGTCGTACTTTTCTGAGATTACTTCAATGACATATGCAGGCTCAAGATGCAATGCCTGCTGAAATATTTTAGGAAAACTCCAAATACGAGCATATGCACGGGCGGATGATCCTGTCGTCCTGTAACAGAGTATCCGATCAGCTCTCAAGTGATCAAGCTGTAAGATGTTAATCAAATGATTGACTTGAAGCTGAATATCAGGGTCTTCCTGCCATTCTAGTGATACTGAAGTTCGTTTTTTACGTGCCATAAATTTACAACTTTAAAACTATTTACTTAGTTGTATCTATCCGCGATGTTTGATGCCGCGTATGAGTATGGTTTGGTCTTCGCGACAAAGCCCATTCCTGTTACAATACCTACGACTTCTTTAATCATCTCACGCGTCTTTCCGACTTCTCCAACGTCAACATGAATCTCAAGATCATATAGCGAAGACTGACCGTTGAGCTGCTGCTTTAGTTTAGGTACAAACTCTTTTGCAACATCAAGAGACAGAAGTACTTCCTGGTAGATTTTATCTCTGAGGCTTTTGTTTTTACTCATTTTTGTTTTAGTCCAAAAGTATCTACCTCCGAAGCCCTTTTTATATATTACGATTGCTGTTATTAACTCAAGCACCTCTTTTTTTTCATGATCAACACGAACCTCTGAGTCCGTACCTATCGTGAGACTGTACCGCGCGTTTGTATCTAATTCAAGGAATATTTTTATCTGCTCGATAATCTGATCAATTGAGAAATGTTCATCTCTGATATTTGTAAATTTCATGGCTAATATCCGCCTGTAAGTATACCATACTCTAAATTCCCAAAAGCAATTTGAAGTAATCTTTAAGCGGCTGTGTCATGTGCAAAGGAGAGGTAAACGACTCGTCGTATTCAGGTAAATCTTCTAAACCTTTTACATCCGGAATAAAAGCTGTTGGTCCTCCGATTCCGCCTATATTTATGGTAGGAGTACCCGCGGTTTTTTGTAATTCGTGGATAGCTGTATATTGGGGAGTTTTTTGCTCATTTACTATGAATGAAAACTCATCAAATCCGCCATGTGATTTTAAGAGAAAAGGAGTTACAGCAACAATTTTATCCTTGTCTTTTTCCCAGATTTCTTTAAACGCATATTTGTAATAATCGGCAATGGTACCAGCTGATAGTTTCCTCGCATCCCATCCTGTTTCTGTAATAAATACAGGCTTAGGACTACCGGCAACTTGAGCAATAAAGTTGTACTCGTGTTTATAAGTTGAAGTTCCCATGACTTTTGAATTAGAAGGAGGTTGCTGAAATCCAGGATTTGGATAAGAATGGCTCGAGAATCCATCAATTTTTCTGAATACGTCGGGTTTATACTCTGCCATCTTTTCAAGGTATGTAAACGAGTCCATGTGTTTTACTCCGTCATCTGGTGCGGCGTTATCCAGTCCTCCCATAATTACAAAAAAGTCAGTGTTTCGATCTTTAAAGACTTGGATTGTAAAATCTAGAATATCTGCATACTCCTCAGGGTTAGGAAACTCGCCACCCCATTCGTCATAGCGATTCATCTCATTAAATACAATTACATACCTATTTTCGATAGGCCAGTTGAGTGAATTAAGGAAGTTTGCCATGTCAATAATATCCAGCCGATCAGGTATACGCCAGTAATGACTATTTACCCAATAAGGATCTGTCATTAAGCGCACTATGGGGATCGTTTTTCGGTTTTTCGCTTCATCCATAAACTTCTGCCACTTATCCAGATTGTAGTCACCCATCTGAATCGGTATTGTTACATAACCCCATTCGCCTCCATTTGAGTTAATTAGCTCAGATGCATCCTGTAACTCACTATCAAAAAGAATATGCATTCCATACATATTATTTGGTTTGGAGAGGGGGTCGTAAATGGCGTAAGTTCCGCCTACTGCTAGCTGTAGAAAAAGTAAGATCGATAAAATAATGCTACTGCATTTTGCATATATATTCTTCATAAAACCACCCTCAATTGTACACTATTTTAACTTGCATTTCAGAAATTTACGCACGATTCAGATAAAACTTGTAGTAATTTTGATATATTGCCTACAATAAATTTGTGTGGTAAATTGTCTGTAGGGCGTAAAGGAGCTCTAGGCTTTTGCCTAATTTCTCTTTTATGCCCTTTAAAGAAGAGCGTCTATTTGTCGTTAAATAGGCGCTTTTTTTTATTCAACAAAGGTGAGAGCTTTACCTTTTTTATTGGCACGTCCGGTTCTGCCGATACGATGAACGTAGTCATCGTATGACTCTGGGGCATCATAGTTAATTACATGTGTTACGTCATCAACATCAATTCCTCTAGATGCAACGTCCGTCGCAAGTAAAATACTTACATCGTTATTTTTAAAAGAAGACAATGCTCTCTGACGCTGACCTTGAGTTTTGTTACCATGGATTGCAGCAGCTTTAAATCCACGCTCGACCAACTGTTTTGTCAGTTTTTCAATACCCCATTTTGTGCGTCCGAATACCATAACCTTATCAAAACCTTCAGTAATTAGCAGGTCATGCAAGATGTCAACCTTTGATTTTTCACCGGTGATTTTTATAATATCCTGCTCCACAGTTTCGGCTGTGCTGGCTGTTCTCACAGATACTGTGACAGGATTGTTTACAAACTGTTTTAAGATCTCGTCGACTTTTGGCGTAATTGTGGCAGAGAAAAACAGTGAGTGTCTTTTTTTCGGCATAAGTGAGATTAAATACTTAACATCATTAATAAACCCTATATCTACCATGCGGTCGACCTCGTCTAGAACGACAGTATGAAACTCAGCTAGATTTAATGCTCTCTCTCCGATCAAATCTTTCAAACGACCTGGAGTACCGACTACGATATTAAATCCGCGTCTAAGTTCCTGTTTCTGCCTGTTCAAGCTTGCTCCGCCAATTGTTAGTACAGAGAAAATACGCATATTTTTAGCAAATTCTCTGAGCTCATCATTAATCTGCATTGCTAGCTCACGCGTGGGTGCAACAATAAGTACTTTCTCAGCCTTATTATTGTATATTTTGTTTACAATTGGGATTAAAAAGGCCGCAGTTTTACCTGTACCAGTATTGGCTATACCTATTACATCTCTTCCTTTAAGGATTTCAGGAATCGCCTGATCCTGAATCGGAGTGGGAGTTGTAAACCCTTTTTCTAAAATATTACTTTTCAGCTCAGCACATACATTAAAGTCAGTAAATACATGTTTTATTTCATGAACTATTGGTGTTAATGATGTAGATGAAGCCTGGTTCACAAACAAGTTGTGGTCAAGTTTTGTTACTTTACGAGGTTTACCTGCAGCACGAAACGGCCTATTTGCATAGGAATTATTATATGTTGCTCCGCCTGGTACTTGTTTGAACGGTTTTTTCCCACGACCCCGCGTTGAGCGATTGTTTCTTTTGTTGTACATAATATATGAAATAGATTAACTGAAGTACTAGTATGAGCAGATAAATTATGCTTGATACGCATCAGTGAGCTCTCAAGAATATTTATTGCCTAATGTGTTTCAAAAGGAAGAATAACTGAAGCTCTAATCTAAGACTAAATAAGTATACACTACTTAGCATTCAATGTCAATTTACTATAAGATTGTTGATCATGTATGGGCTCGAATGTTTAATGTCTTTTGCGCTTAGATTTCCTTGGTTGAGCATCTTCTGGTTTAGTTTGAGGCTCAGTTTGTTGCTTTTTAAGTTGTTCATTAATTTCTTTTTGTTGCTGTTTATATTCATCTTCTGTCACTGCACGTTCTTCATATAATGACTGATAAAGTGCAAAGGAACTAGCGTGAATCGCCCATACTGCATTACAAACATCATTTGTGGATGAATATCTTTTAGCAAGATTATCTTGAATAATTCGTAATAGTGCTTGTGTTAAACCATTTGCGTCTTGCATCCATATTTTAACCTGGGCGTTACTACGTTCTTTTTGTTTGCGGCCTTCAACAATTTGCCATATGGAAACACCAAGAAAAATGACAGAGAAGATTGTAGAGACTACTGACCACCAAAAAATAAAATCTTGCATATTTTGGGGCAGTGTTAAACTAAATGCTTAATTTGTAAACTGAAAGGGATTCGAACCCTTTTTATGACCATCCAGCTCGAAAGTCCATTGTTCTACCATTAAACTACTGAGCATTGAAAATGTTGCTCAGACAGGGTTCGAACCTGTATTCATGGATTGTGAGCCGACTGGGACTCGAACCCAGAACCCAGAGCTTAAAAGGCTCTTGCTCTGCCAATTGAGCTATCGGCCCGCCCGCCACGCAAGTCGAGCATGCGAGGCGTTGCGGGCAGGGCCCGTCACCTTACATAACTTACGTGTCAAATACGTGTTTTTAAATATCGACGTCCGAATCCAGTCTTGAAATATTTTTCTCTTGAAATTGCTTTGCTTAAGTTTAAACAAGCTTCGTAATATATCAATTCAAACGGTCGTCTTAATTTAGTTGATTCAACCAAACCTTTATTATGTTCATTGAATCTTCTTTTTAAATCATCTGTATGACCAATGTAATGTTTATTATCTTTTAAACTCAATAATACATACGTAAAGTACATACTCGATTTAAGTTTTTATATTTTACCAACTCAGGCTCATGAAAGCAATTGATTGTATGAATAACGTAAAATTTGCTGACCTCGATTAATTCGGGGTTGACATGACAAGCAATCTTGCGTAATCTTGATATAACTAATTCGAAAGGAGGTGAATAATGTGGAAAACGTAAATACAATTTTATCTACCACAGTAAACAGCGTTCTCTTTTCGATCGCCAACTTTATCCCACGTTTCGTTTCAGGTCTTATAGTTTTACTGATTGGTATTATCCTTGCTACATTCCTGAAGCAAGTCTTGCTCGAACTTTTTAAGTTTATAAAGTTAGACGCATTGCTTAAGCGATATGGAGTTCCGGAAACAAAAGAAGGAATTAACTGGCCTAACATACTTGCAGAACTTGTAAGATGGTTTGTAATAATTCTATTCTTAGTACCTACTGCGGATGTTTGGGGACTTGGACGATTTACAGAAATACTAAACAATCTGTTGTTGTACTTACCTAACGTACTAATTGCAGTCTTACTATTATTAGTCGGATTTGCAGTATCCAAGCTCGTTTACGACTTACTGAGAGCTTCAATCCATGGACTCTCACGTGAAGCATCAAGAACTGTTGCAATGGTTGGGCGTTGGGCTGTATTAGTCTTTGTATTCCTCGTAGCTTTGAACCAGCTTGGAATCGCAAGTGATCTAATCAGAATCCTCTTTACAGGATTTGTTGCAATGCTCGCAATTGCAGGAGGATTAGCATTTGGATTAGGAGGACAGGATTTCGCTCGGGACTTACTAGATAGAGTAAAAAAGAGAATGTAATCGTAGATCGTTTACACTAGATTGAAGTCTGGATCAATTTCCAGTATAATTGATGTGTGTGAATGGCCATTTGTGCCACATTCTCCGTGGCCCCATCGTCTAGTGGCCTAGGACGTCGGGCTTTCATCCCGAAAATCGCGGGTTCGACTCCCGCTGGGGTCACAACAATTTCAATTTGTTGGTTTTTTCACTACAGATTCACGATCCTCAAAGCCTGTTGAGCCATGTGGTCCTTAGCTAACCCAAACGTAAAAAATCTTATTTCCCTGCTATCTTAGTATTCTTACAATTCCTGATATCTCATATTTCAATGCTTTTGTTTGTGCTTACAAAATTATTTCTCGCCTCATATACACTACTTAACTCACAGGTATATAGTCCATCGTTTACAAATGACGGTAGAGTATTTAATGATACAGAAAGCAAAAAAAGGAGGTGAGAAAAAATGATTAAAAAGACTATCTTGTCAACGGTAACAGCGTTTGTAATGGCTGTTTCTCTCTTTGCTACTCCAGCGCTTGCTCATACTAACAATAATGACAACTGGAATGGACGTAATAGTAACAGGCTAGAAGAACGGCTCATACGCCAGCTTTGCCAAGATCTCTTACGCCAGGATCAACAGAACAACTGGGATTACCGAAGAAATGGCGACAGAAATCGGATACGGGAAGCATGTCGACAAATCCTAGGACGTGACAATGACTATTACAGCAGAGATAATGGTCGTAACCGTTATAATGACAACAATTATAACTATATGCGAGAACGTGTATGGAGAAATAATAACTAATAAGTTATTACCCATACAGGCATACCAATATTTAGAGGCGGAATTAAATCTGCCTCTAAATTATTTTTTTTCATAACATAACTCTCAATTCTCACCTATACTCCGCATTTGGCAGTGTGAATAACACAAGCGTTCAAGAAATTAAATGCAAGGTAGTATGCGGATCAGTTTTGATAAATAGACACTCAGATCAGCTGAAATTTTTATAAAAATCGGTATGGGGTGGGGGTCACATCATCCTATAACATTGTTTTTACTCCATCATCTCTGATATAATTCCTTACTTTTCAATGCGGCTGTAATTTGTACAACGCAAACGGATTTTCGCACTTTTATAGCTAAAGAGAGGAAGAACCGCATGCTCACCTTGATTTTGGTTACTGCTATGGGAGGTATCATTGGATACTATCTTTCAAAGAAAAATGATACTGATTATGGTACAAAAGTATTCAACATTTTCGTAGGTTTGTTGCTCGGTCTTGTTGCTGCATCGTTTATTGCAATTACTATTGGCAAAACTATGCCAACCGTTGAGCAAACTGATCGTGTAGAACTCGCTAATGTCTCAAGCAACAGCACTATCTCAGGTAAATTTTATCTGGGATCAGGCCGTATTAGTGAGGTAATGCACTACCACTACTTTTACGAAGATAATGGAGGATACCGTTACGACAAACTCAGTGTAGAAGATGATGTAATGATCTTCGAAGAAGACCGTGAGGACGCTTACTTGTTAACGAAGAAAAATGAATGCATCAATACATTTTCTTGGTTTGGAGTTTGCAAAAACCGTGACAGTAGTTCCTATGAGTTCCACATTCCTGAAGGAGGTATCCTAAAAGAATACTCTCTTAACTAGCTATAATTATGGGGAGACTATATGTCTCCCCAACTAACTTATAAGAGTCCTACTCTATATTCACTCCATTCTTACTTGAAAAATCTAATTTATACGTGGAGGTGATTCCATGGTAAATATTCCAGGTTTAGATAATATACCTAACGTTAACGAAGTTGCTGACAAAGTTGATGAAAATGTCAATTTTCCTGCCACGAAAAACGATATTTTAGGCGCAGTTGACAAAATACCACAGCTACCCGATCAGGCAAAAGATTTCTTATCAAATAAATTACCCGATAGAGAGTACAGTAGCATTGATGATGTTAAGAAAGAGTTAGGCTTGTAGCAATAAAAAAGGGGAACACTTATGAAAATGTTCCCCTAAAGTAGGGTATGATAGCTCGTCAACAGACTCTAGCATTGGGTTACTGTACCCATTACTTGCCTGTAGAGATAAAGGGGGTCAACTTCATAGTACAGAAGTATGTCTTTTGCGATTGATTCCTCTAACCGCAAAATTCCCGCTAGCAAGTGATTTGCTCTGACCAGTTTATGGTTTCGATCTATCATCTCCTGTTCTGCATATTCAAAAACACACATAACCGAGAATACTAGAAGGTTCTTCTCCTGTTCTGGCATACCGCTCGCTTCAGGAGCCACATTGATCAAATATTGACGTATCATATTTACGTCAATTTCGACAAAATTAAGTATCCCCTCCTTGGCAATACCTGACAACAGGTACTCAGGAGCTATAAACGGACTTAGGAACATTTCTGATTCCATTTTTGCAAATAGAAGCACGCGCTGTGCATCAGATGCAAATGTCAGTTTGTCAGACATTTTCCACTCCTAATCGTAGGACTAATGAAAAAACTTAACCTATCATACCCTATTTGTAAATGATCGACAAAGCCATTGTGCTAGCTTAGTCAAGTTAAAAAGTATTATACCACCAGATACAACTTTTTAGTTCTCACCTCTTTATTACCGTTTTTTTGTTGCGAAGTTAACTAGCTAAAGTAGTATCTCACCACCAGCTTGCTTTTACATATATTTATGAGCAGCTATTGTAAGTTATAGGGAGGTGATAATTATGGAACGAGATGACACAAGAGTTGAGAGAAGAAATACAGGGGGCACAAACTGGATGTGGGTATTGTTACTCCCTATATTTTTTGTCATGGGATGGATCGCAAATGATGCGCTCTCACAATCAAATAACTTTGATGCAGAACCTGGTGTTGGTGGAGGCCCACCGGCAGAAGAACGTCAGCTAGATGTACCAGAAACTGAGCCACCAGAAGACGAAGTTGATGCAACGCCTGAGCCAACTACAATTCCAACATCTGAACCAACACCTGAACCAACGAACGAAATTAACGAACAATTAGAATAACGGATTTAAGTGAAAGTACGTTAGTTTACGTAGAGTACTGTGAGAGATTTAGGTACGAAATTGGCAATTTATATCTAAAAGAGGTATAATAAGAGCGTACCTTACATTTTATAATTCTTCGTTTTAGAATTACATCCTGTACTCTACGTACTTATGAAAAAAACAGACATCTTCGATGTACTGGTTGTGTATTCAAGTAAATTCGCAAAAAGTGCATCTTCAATAACAAACGACAATTTGGCTCTTCCGTTTCCTAAAGACACGAAATACGAAGTTTATAATGATGTTTACGCATACTTCCTTAATGAATGTAAAAAGAATCAAATTACAGCCGTATTATCAACTTCTGCAGATATTACCGGACCAGGAAAATGCAAAAGTTACTGGAAATTACAGAACAATAAATGGACACCGGTAAAAAGCCCTTGCTACTCTCAACAAATTTTTGAAAAGTTTGCTCCGGTCAACAAAACACAGCTTCACAGACGAGAAGTTCTTTTCTCAGCGCCGTACATCAAACCATTTTCAGATTCATACCTGTTTCAGGTATTTTCTGATAAACAAAAAACATATGACTTTCTTTCTGAATACTCTATCCCAACTGTGAGCATAAAAGATAACACTCCAGAGTCTATAGAAAACGCAATTACAGAATTATGCGAATTGACAAGTAATCACCCAAATTCAAAAGATTTTTTGTCTATGTATATCATGAAAGACAGGCTGGGAGCAGGTGGAACAAATATATATAAAATCGAGAACAATTTTTATAACAATATTAGAAAGATAATGAACAAAAATAAAAATATTTCTTTTGTATTACAACCATTTGTTTCATTCGATTCCGGGTATAAATATATGGACTTAGAGGGATTTACTGAAATACGGTTTATCTATCACGGTTCAAAAGTTGTTCAAAATTATATACGCGTAGCCCAAAAAGATGATTTTGTATGCAATAACGGTCAGGGAGGAATTTTTATAAATAAAAAAGATATTCCAAAAAAAATAGTGTCAATCTCTAAAAAAATTAATAAAAAAATTAATAAAAAAAATGAATTATATGCTTTAGACTTTATCGTATCTAATAATGGTAATGTTTATCTTCTTGAAGCGAATATTAGTCCGGGAATTGATTGGCATCCTGAAAATCCAAAAAACGTTAAAATGAATCAAAAAATGATAAAAGTCATAGTTACAGAACTTGCAAATAGAGTTAATAATGCTGAAAAGGTTTTGAAAATACCTGACGTTATTGAACAGCAAAATCCGATATTTCAGCCCTCAAAAGAACTACTGAACTAAACTCTTTAACCTTTTTCACGCAAATTTTTTACATTTCTTTGTTCTCATTCATTATTTTGATCTGTATAAAGACATCATGAAGTTTAAACACGTGTATGGAAAAAGAAATATAATTTATGAAATTTGTCTCCCAAAAAACATTATTACCTGGATACTAAACCACATTAAGCATCCAATTACAGGATATGAGCACAAAACCTCAAGGACGGGTGGTACTTTGAATAGACAGGAGCAGTTATCAGAAACACATTATCAATTAATGGTAATTGCGTCAGACTTCTATAGTAGAGGTGCTTCAGAAGAAAAGATAATTGATATACTCTCAAATTTTAGGAAAAATATTAGCTAGTTACTGTGGCATCTGAGGAGAACTCTGTTGGTTTTGTTTTTTTTGCTGTTCTTGTTTATTAATTAAATCCTGAGCTGCTTCTTGAAGCCGTTTATCAACTTCTGAAACTTCATTCTTATTTAGCTGGTCGAGAAGCTCAACTGATGTCTCTGGTGTAGGTGAAACTAACGGAGCACTAACAGCACATCCTGCTCTTACACTACCATCAGGGTTATATGATGTTTGGCAGTCATCATTTTTTTGTTGTACCGACAGTAGGTAGATAAAACCCACCAATAATAAAAGCAGACCTGCAATAATTACCAACCCACTAAAACTATCATCTTTTTTACTCTGATTATCCTTTTGTAATTCCATTATTTAATACTTGCAATAGAAAACTCCTTTTCACCCGATGGTGTCTTGATCTTTACAGAATCTCCTACATTCTTTCCAAAAAGTGCTTTGCCTATAGGAGATTTTTGAGTGATTTTTCCATTTAGTGGATCAGATTCTGTATCGCCCACAATCTGAAAAGTTCGTTCTTTTTTACCATCATTTACCACAACTGTGCTGCCTATTCCAACTACAAACTCTCCGGATTGTTCGATCACACCAACCTTTAGATAATACTTTCTTCTGTTGATTTCAGTATCAATAGACCGCAAACGTGATTTTGCAGCAGTATACAACCCATTTTCTGACAGATCACCCAAAGCACGTGCAGCAGATAGTGTCTCTACTGCCCCTTTGCGTGAAGCCTGTAGTTCAGCCAACTCTTTTTCGATCCGTTCAAATCCTTCTTTGGTAAAAACGATACGTTCAGGTTTTTGAATAGGACGTTTAATTCTCATTCTCTAATTATATCATCACTCAGTAGTTAGCGACACTTACGCTTTTCTTACAATAAAATGCTTATTTTCTACTACTAACCAAGTAACATGTATATGCATGGCAGGATACAATCTCACACAGTTTGTTAAACCTTTCCTAGATCGTCCTACTGCAAATCCAAATCAAACTATTGGACAGGTGCTGGAATATACAGATAGTTCACATAAGCCCATTTATGTATTCGAAAATAATAAATTTATGGGTATAGTGTCGGCATATCAATCACTTTACCACAGTTATCACGCTCCCTACACAAAAAAAGTAATCTCTGAGTTCAAACAAACTCCTCAGCTCACAGCAAGGTCATCACTCTATGAAGTTATACGGGCAATGAGAGATACGCGACTATATGAACTTCCTATATTCGACAGTAGCAAAAATATCCAGGGAATTGTGACAGCAGATGACATTATGAGAGCAATAATTGATGATGAAATTATCTCCACATACTTAGTAGACTGTATTGAGACGAAAAAAGCTGTATCTCGTCCACATAAAGGAACAATAAAAGACGTATTCCATTTACTCAGAACTAAAGGAATATCCAGAGTAGTACTGACAGACTCAAATGGCAAAGTGGACGGAATAATCTCAAGAGCAGACATTAAAACTGCATTTATCAGACCTACTCCAAGACAGAGATTTAGAGGACCTATTGAAAACGAGAGTACGCAGTTCTTTTATGATGAAGAAATATACAGAGAGGATGATCCAATTGATCGATACTCTACCACAAATGTATTTACAATGCCTGACACTACACCAATACAAGAAGTAATAAAAAATCTTATAGAATCTGATTATAAAAGTATTGTATTAGTTGATGCAGACTTCAAGCCCACTAAGTTTTTATCAACAAAAGATATCATCCATTGCTTAGCATCGTTTGAACCAGATGTTGATATTCCTATAATTTTTAAAAAACCAGACAACTCAGTCGATAAAACGCTTGTTGAAAAATCAGAACAAAAAATAACTGATATGGTAAAGAAGTTATCGAAAGTTCAAGATATCATGAAAGTGGATGTTGCAGTTGATCAGCAAAAGTATTCAAATCAGAAAACAGCCGCTTTCAAGACAACTATTCATCTGGATATACCCGGAAACAATGTTACTGCATCCGCAGAGAGGAAAAAATATATAGATAGCATTCATGATGCATTATCTATAGCAGAAAAGCAGTTTATGAAACAATCAAAGTACACATATCACAAAACACAGTCCTCGCCTGAATGATTTCCAGTCTCTTAAGTAACTGGAGGCTGAAAACTTGAAACTGTAAACTTTGCGGTATATACTGCAAAAATGCACTCAACAAAAAAATCGGTTAAAAAACTCCTTGATTATTATAAAGAGATTTCTCTGCTCGACTCTATTAACTCAACGCTAAACTGGGATTTAAATGTACACCTACCACAAAAAGCATCACAAACAAGGGCAGAACAGACGGCTTACTTAACCAAAGTTACTACAGAGAAATGGCAAGACCCTAAATTTTTGGAACTTGTTAATGCAGTCAAACAGGAAGAAAACTTAAATACAGAAGAAAAAGCCGTCGTGCGAAACATTGATCACGGCTTGAAATACTACTCACGGATTCCTAAAGATTTGATAGTTGAGTTTTCAAAAGAGACGTCCCTCGCATTTATGGCGTGGAATTCCGCAAAGCAGAACAATAACTTTTCAGAGTTTTTGCCAAATCTTAAGACAGTAATACGCCTGAACCAGATATTTGCAGATCACTTAACCTATAAAGACAATCCATATGATGCACTGCTTGATCTTTACGAGCCAGGTTTAACAGCAAAAAGGTGTTCTGCACTATTTGATGAGATAAAAAATCCTCTTACTAAACTGATTAAACAAATAACCAGTGCTAAAAATTACCAAAGAGAACTTGGTTTAGTGGGTCAAGGTGCCTCCTTCGCTACGGACAGACAGAAGCAGCTCTCGCATTTCATACTTAAGAAAATTGGTTATGATTTTGATGCTGGACGACTCGACATATCTCCTCATCCTTTTACAATTGGTCTGGGGACAAACGATATTAGAATAACAACTGCGTATAAAACGAATGATTTCCGGGATTCTTTGACAGCATCTATACATGAAGGAGGGCACGCACTATATGAGCAAGGAGTTAAATCTGAGTATGCTCGTACTCCTCTAGACGGAGGAGTTTCACTTGGAATACACGAATCACAGTCACGCTTTTGGGAAAATCAAATCGGTCGACACCCCGAGTTTATAAAGTTTCTGACACCACTCCTGCACGCTTTTTTCCCATCGTTGGAATCAGCTGGACCTGATACAATTACCAAGCTTTTTAACCATGTTAAGCCTGATTTTATCCGAATTGAAGCTGACGAAGTGACATACAATCTACATATAATTTTAAGATTTGAGCTTGAACAACAACTAATCTCAGGTACGCTCGACCCAGAAGACTTACCTGAAGCTTGGAATCAAAAAATGAATCAATACTTTGGGATCACACCTCCTACAGATAGTCAAGGAGTACTCCAAGATGTACATTGGTCATATGGATCATTCGGATATTTTCCTACATATACTTTAGGCAATCTCTACGCAGCTCAGCTGCACACCGCAATGAAAAAAGAACTAAATTATGAAGCTAATCTATCTACAGGAGAGTTAGGTGAAGTATTGTCATGGTTAAGAAGTAATATCCACCAATACGGCTCACTATATTTACCTGAAGAGCTTATCAAAAAAGCCACGGGCGAAAAACTAAATACTGGTCATTATTTATCATATATCAACGAAAAGTACACAAAGTTGTATGAACTGTAATCAATCTCGGTAAGTTATAGAGTAATATTTTTAATATGATTAATCGACTTAACCGATTGACCAAATAACACCACTTCTATCGCATCGATACGATAATTTCTAGCAAGATTATTTACTAATAAGTAATACTCAGCAGTTTTTATAAGTGATTTAAGTTTTTTAGGCGTTATGGCTTGTGCCGGAGTGCCAAAAAGTGTCCCTGAGCGTGTTTTTACTTCGACAAATACAAACTGAGTTCTTTCTTTTGCGATAATATCCACCTCTCCTAGCTTAGATCTAAAGTTAGTGGTAATTAATGAGTAGTTTTTCTGTCTAAGAAAGTCGACTGCAAACTTTTCACCTGATGAGCCAATAACGTTGTGTCGCGCCACAAGTTTAGTATCCAGTATTTAGTATGTAGTATCAAGTATCTGTATTACTCTACTTCACCTAAATAGCCTCTTGGGTCAGGATTTATATACTCGTCAGTTTCTAGTGCGCTTAAAACAAAGTTAGCCCTATCATCAAGAAGGATTGAAGTATTCAGCTGATGTTCTGCGTTGGCTATTGCGTACTCTACGTCTGTCTCCATTATTGCTTCAATAGATTCAGATCGGTGAGCTTCTCTTTGTTTTGCAATTGCATAAATTAAGGATGCAGCATAAACAGGCGCACTTTCACGCGCAAATACATACTGATCCGCATAAGAGTGATATTCGGAAGGTATTTTTGAAAAGTCGATATTAAATGAGTGGGCTCGACGCTCTAATGACATAAGTAGGATTATTTACTTTTTAGGAAGTTTAAGCAGCTTGGCTTTTCTTACAACTTTCTTAGGCTTCTCAACCAATTTGATTTCCGTAATTGTGGGAAGATTTACAGGATAAATACGATCAACATACACTCCGTCAATTAATTGACGTACAGTAATCATGTTATTTCCGTCTTTACCACGTGATTTAATCAATTTGCCTTTAAAAGCAACTACGCGTTCGCGCTTTGCTTCTTGTATTTTTTGACTAACTTGAATTGTGTCTCCAACACGAATATTTGTGTCCATAAGAGTTAATTATACTTGAATATAGCTATAGATGCAATATTATTGAAGTATTATGCATAAACAGATGTCCCTAGTGTGAAAAAATGAATCTAAATATGTAAAATCCTCTTAACCTTTTAACTAGTTAATACATAATACTTAACATTCAGGCTTGCTTCTTTGCTGCCTTTAAGAACTCGACGAAAAATGGATGAGGTTTACCTGGCCTACTCTTATATTCTGGGTGTCCTTGTGTCCCCATATAAAATGGATGATCCGTCTCCGGAAGCTCAATAATCTCAACCAAGTTCTCTTTTACAGAGCGTCCGCTGATTACGAGACCTGCTTTTTCAAAATCATCTGAGTATAAATTATTAAACTCATATCTATGTCGATGGCGTTCGCTGGCAGTTCCTTTTGCTTTATTTTCCATGGCATTGTACTTGTTGTAGATTGTATATGCTCTAGTTCCTGGCTTAATCTTTGCATCCCACCCTCCCAAACGCATAGTACCTCCATATGCTCGCTGTTGGATAAGCTCCTTTTGATTAGAGATAAAATGAATAACTGGATACTTCGTCTTAGGGTTTATTTCTTCGCTATTGGCGTTTTTAAACGAAAGCATGTCTCGCGCGAAAGCAACACAGGCAAGCTGCATACCAAAACATAGACCAAGATAAGGAATCTTATTTTTACGAGCATAACTAGCAGCCTCTATCATACCTTCTGATCCTCTTTCTCCCCATCCAATTGGAACAATTACTCCATCAGGGGTGCCAATCTCTTTTTCAGCTCCATTTGCTTCAACTTTTTCCGCATTAACCCATCTGGTTTTTACGGTTACACCAATCTCCCATCCTGCGTGGTCAATAGCATCGAATAACGCAGCATATGAATCTTTTAGCTGATATTCACCCGTCCCAAAATATTTACCGACAATTGCTACCTCAATTGTTTTTTCTTTTGATTTTTCGATTTTACTCAACAGCTTCTCAAATCGTCTCAGATCAGGTTTTCTGATGTCCAAACCTAGTTTTTCAAGTATTCTTTTTTCAACTTCCTGATCATGCAACACGAAAGGAACCCTGTATACCGAGTCAACATCAGGAGCAGAGATAATGTCTTCAGAGTTCATGTTACAAAAGAGAGCAAAGCGGTCACGTCTACGTTTATCTAACATTCGGTCAGAGCGTGCCACAATGAGATCAGGCTGGATACCCATAGAATTCAGAGTCCGCACAGAAAGCTGGGTTGGTTTTGTCTTGGGTTCACCCAAATGCCCAGGCGTAGGCACATAACTCACATGGATGTGTATAACATCTCCTGGGTATTTTAATGCCAAAATTCTGGACGCTTCGTAATAAAAAACATTCTGATACTCGCCCGCTGTTCCACCTAACTCAACTATTACTATATCTACGTTTTTTTTATTTCCAACGAATTTAATTCTATTAATGATTTCATCGGTTATATGAGGAATTGCCTCAACATCTTCTCCGTTATACTCAAATCTGCGTTCACGCTCTATTACTGTATGGTAAATTTTCCCCATAGTAACGAAGTTGTGCTTCCCCATATTTTCATCGAGAAACTTCTCATACGTTCCGATATCCATATCCGTTTCTGTGCCATCTTCGCACAAGAAAGGATCGCCATGTTCTATTGGGTTAATAGTGCCAGCGTCAAGATTGAGATAGTTTTCAAATTTTATGGGGGCTACGTTATATCCTGCTTGTTTGAGAAGAAGTGCGATTGATGCTGCGGTAATACCTTTTCCGATGCCGGAAATGACACCGCCCGAGACAAATATATATTTTGTACGTTTCAATTTAGATTGTTCTGTGGGCACGATTCACTATATCAAAACACGCAACACTTCGTCAATATGGAAAAGAAATTTTCATATCTTGACTCACTATAGACATAGCTTATAAGGCTTCATATAATCAATATATGAGGAGATTTTTAATAGCCTGCAATGTGTTCCTCTTTACGTCCATTATTATTCTTGTTTATGGGCATCTTCAGGTTCCTCCGGAAATCGCTCACAAAATTATTATTTTACTCTCATTTTTTGTCATAATTGCTGTAAACGCATTATGGATAAAGAGACTGAAGTTTGTATTAGCTAAATGGGGGAAATGGACACTACTATTTATTGCAAACCTAGTAATTCAGCTCACAGTACTTTATACGGGAGGTTTATATAGCCCATTCATTATATTTTTTCATTTCTTTACTCTTGGTATTAGCTTTTTATTTAGTTTTCCAATAGCATTAGCATTTCTTGTATTTTCACTTATCAACCTTTCTATTGCCACCTTAATTGATCCCTATATGATAACTTTACTACAAGCGAATCCAGCACTACTTATTATATACGGTGTGTCATTTATTGTTTTTGTACCAATAGCTCAAATTCTCTCACACCAATACCACATCAGAGACAAACTGCTTGAGCTTTTACAGTACCAAGTAAGTGTAGAGAGATCGATACTTAAAGATATTCCTGAACTAGTGTTTTTAGTGGATACAGACTTAAATATTCTTTCGCTTAATGACACTGCAGAGCGCGCTATACAAAAAGACCGAATCGAAGTATTAAACCGTAATATTTTTGACGTACTATTCCTTAAAGATAAAGAAGGAACGCTTGTAACACAAAAAGAGTTAGATATCTCATCCTTTCTTGAAAAAAAGAAACCTATAGAACTAGCTGAGCTTATGCTCATTAGCACTAATGCTCCTGTTCGCAAGGTACATGCGATTATTAAACCGATTATTGGTCCAAAAGGTGATGTTGATCATATCAGCCTTATCATTAGCGACTATGCAGCATCTGCAAAATCTACATCTGTAGAAGGAAATACGTTGGACGAAGCTGAACTAAGACTTGCTGCATTGGTACAAGATTTAGTTAAAAGAACAGAAATGAAAGGCTTGGAAGATATCTCTACAAGACTATTGCTTGTCACGAAAATACAAAGAGATATCCAAAGTTACTACTCTGTTGAAAAGCACGGAGTAAATGACCAAAAATCATACGTGGACATTGCCTCTTTATGTAGACAATTAGTTATGGAGCAACAGAAATACTCACGGTTATTTTCAGTCGATTTATCTTTTAAACTTGACGATACCAAAATTAACAACTTAGCTCCATTTATTGCTAACGCGCTTAAGATTTCTCCCGAATACACTACGGGACCATTTTTTTCTGTCTACACAAATGTAAAATATTTAACAATATTGATACAGAAGATAATAGACTTATCGATTTTAATCTCTTCTAGCTCTCAATCCCCAACAATTCAGATCAGTGTGGGACATGAAAGCGATAACGTCATAGTTATAAAAGTAACTTGCGGCAGTAATCTTCTCACAGATCAACAACAATCCGATTTGTTTGTGAAGTATTACGGGTCGTTGAGAGACGTCGGAAATTTTCAGCTTGGATCAGGCCTTGAAGGGGATTTGATTAAAACACTCTCAGGTTACTTAGATATAGAACTGATCACGAATTACAAAGAAGATTCTCACCAGTATGATTTTGAGGTGAAAATCAGAAAAAACACAACTAAGCTACATGGTGCGCTTCATACATTCAACAAGTAATTTGTTTAAGTGTATTGACAAACAAAATATAAGATACGTACAATAAAAATATATCCTAAAAACACATGAAAAGGTACTTGCAGATAATCATTGTACTGGGTGTATTTGTGGGATATTTCTTCTTCTCTTTGTCAAATACTTTTGCAGCCGGAAATCTGTACTTAACCCCAAGCAATACTACCGGAGGAATGGGAAGCAACATTACAGTATCTGTACGCACCAATATAACATCTGATCCAGTTAATGCTATTCAAGCAAATCTTACATACCCAGCAGACAAACTTGATTTTGTTGGCGTGAACGCGGCTGCAAGCCCGTTTAATATTCAGGCTGAATCAACAGGAGGTGGTGGCGTTGTAAGAATCGCGCGTGGTGTGATAGGCGCTGGTTTAACCGGTGATAGGCTGGTTGCAACTGTTACTTTTCGAGTCAAGCAAAACAGCGGTACAGCAGCTATTTCCTTCGCTGGAGACTCTGCTGTAGTAAGCGGTTCAAGTAATTCAAACGTACTCTCAGGCACAACAGGAAGCAACATCACCATGTCGAATGCTAAACCTAGCCCTACTGTTACTAGTAATCCTCAAACTACAATAGAAATCTCTGAACTAAAAGTTGAAGATATAACGTATAACTCCGCAACAGTTACTTGGAAAACAAATGTTGATACAGATTCTACCATCGAGTATGGGCTTTCAGACAAGTTTGGACTTACCGCACATCAGTCAACTGCAACTAGCTCTCACCGACTTGTATTGGATTCGCCGCTTATTGCACCTGGTACAACATACTTATTTATAGCAAAAAGCGCTGATAACAAAGAAAATGAAACAGTCAGTGAACAAATGTCATTTACTACCAAAGGATACACTGTTGTCGTGAAAGTTGAAGATCCAAGCTCTAATCCTGTTGCTAATGCAGATGTTACTGTAGCCTCTCCTAATGGCCCTATTACTCTCAAAACAGACAGTTCTGGACAGGTAACTTTTAATAATCTTCCTACAGGTAAAATGGTAGTAATAATCGAAACATCTTCAGGATCAAAAACTTCCACCATTGAAGTGAATACACCTAACCAAGAAGGAGAGGAAGAACTTTCGCATCAAGAATTTACAATTCAGGTCGCAGGAGTATCAGATACAAAGTTTGAGTTGAATAAACAGACCTTACTAATTATCGCTGTTCCCGTTATTCTACTACTTTTGGGTCTAATAGTTGGGATAATTGTACGTATATCAAAAAATAATGCTACATCAGAGACTCAGCAAGATAGTATTCAGCAATAAATACAATATAGTCATGAAAGGTGGTGAGATACATGGATAATGATGAAAACACAAGAACTAATAGAAGGTTTAATAAGAAGTTATTACTACTCATCGCGGCTATCGCTATAGTAATTGCGATAGTTGTCTTCGTTTTAGTCCGCCGAGAAAAAACTGCGCATAATCCAAACTTACCTAAAGAGGTAACGGTTGAACTTACAGACAATGGATTTAACCCCAGCGAGGTTACTATTGAAGCTGGTTCTGCAGTAAGGTGGGTTAACAAATCAACCGATGAGGAAGTGTCAGTAAACTCTGCAGATCACCCAGAGCACAGAAAATATCCTGAGCTAAATCTTGGTGTAATTCCAAAAGATTCATCCGTAGTACATATTTTTACTACTAATGGTGAGTATAGTTATCATGATCACTTTCACCCAGAACGGACAGGAACTGTAGTAGTCAAATAATAAACTACGTTACTTTAAATAATATACCCTCAGTCGAGGGTATATTATTTTTTTATGAACCTTTTATAGGTATAGATATGAAATAAATTAATATATATCTGAAAACATCGTTTAATTGATATTAGTACTTTAACTTCAAAATCAGATAACAGTTGGGTTATTTAGAACTTTATTTTCCCCAGTTAGATAGCAGTAGTGAGAGGTCGAAGATATTAACCTTTCCGTCCTTATTTAAGTCAAATGATACGCCTGTTTTATTAAAGTTTGCAAGCAATGTAGATAGATCAAAGATATTAACTTTCCCATCATTATTTATGTCTCCCTGCTTTCCACTAGAGCCAGAGCCTGAACTATTTGATCCTGAACTACCACCGGATGAACTACCTCCCGAACCTCCGGTATTGTTATTCTGTGGAACCGGAGTATTAGTAGGCACGACAACAACATTTTTCTTTATTCCAAAGTTAACAGTAGAGTTTGCAGAAAGTGACACCTGTACATCGTTGGATGTAGTTAATGTATAACCACTTGGAACAGTTATTGATACAGTGTATGTATCTGTAGGAATGTTGAAGGCAAAGGTTCCTGAATCATTTGTGGTAGCCGTATTTAAACCGGTGCTAACCACTACATCTTTAACTCCAGTCTCATTAGAGTCTTTAACACCATTGTTGTTAGAATCCTCGTAAATTGTACCTGACAAATCGAATGTAGGAGTGTTAGTAGGCACAGGCGTGTTGGTTGCAGGAACACTGGTTGCCGTTGGAATTGGTGTATTTGTGGGATTTCCACCTCCGATAGGAGCTGTAGGTGTAGGAGTTCTAGTAGGTGTAGGTGTCCTGGTTGGTGTAGCTGTAGGAACAGGAGTATTTGTTGG
>CAZIAP010000001.1:217069-444124 GCA_964537315.1 uncultured Gammaproteobacteria bacterium
TAGTAGGTGTAGGTGTCCTGGTTGGTGTAGCTGTAGGAACAGGAGTATTTGTTGGAGTAGGTGTACGAGTAGGTGTAGGTGCAGAAACTACAGTAAGATCTTTAGTTCTAGTGTTGTTTAGTTCATTTGATTCGTCGATGCTATTTCCATCATCAATTTCTGCCTCTACGACATAGGTACCTAACCCAGCGGTCCAGGTTAAACCTTGATCTGCAGATAACAGTCTAGTATTGCCTGGTATCAAAGGAGAGGTAGATGCCTGTCCCGATGCTACTTCAGTCCCGTTTACCCTGAAGACTATTCTCAGCGGCTGCCCGTTTTGAGTTGCAGCTTGGCCTTGATTTAATACAGTGGCCGAAAACTCAACATCATCCCCTGCTACTGGCGCTGCAGGCGTCCAAGAAATATTTGTAACAACCAAATCAGGTTTTGGTGCTGGTGTAGCTGTAGGAACAGGAGTATTTGTTGGTGTAGGAACTGGTATTGCATTCATACCAAAGTTTACACTTGTATTTTGGGTTAGAGAAACTGTAACAGGATTATTCGTAGTAGACTGATAACCGACTGGTAGAACAATCTCTACAGTATATGTTCCAGGCAACAAGTTAGTAAATTGGTATACGCCTGACCCGTTTGTTGTTGTAGATGATTGAGCTGCCCCACTAAGAGACACACTGACACCTGTAGCAAACGTCTCGCCGCTATCTCTGACACCGTTTTCATTACTATCAATATATACTGACCCTGATAAGGTGTGTACAGGTATAGGTGTTGGGGTAAGTGTAGGTGTCCTGGTCGGTGTATTCGTAGCAGTTGGAACAGGTGTATTTGTAGGCGTTAATGGAGCCGTAGTTGGTGTGGCAGTAGGTACTGGTGTATTAGTTGGAGTAGGTGTACGAGTTGGCGTAGGTGTAGGCACAGGAAGCTGGGCAATTCCAAAGTTTTGAGTCGTATTAGACGTCACACTAATATTAGCAGGATTCGTTGTGGTTGCCGCATATCCTGACGGTACGGTCAAAGTAACAGAGTATGTACCTTGCAGAATTCCATTAAATGAGTAATTTCCAAATGAGTTTGTTGTTACCGAAGCTCCATTCGACAATGTCACAGTTGCTCCGCTGTGCCCCTGTTCACCAGCATCTCTGACACCGTTTTCATTGGTATCTCTATAAACAGATCCGGAAACAACATAGGTTGGAATTGGTGTGGCAGTTGGTACTGGCGTATTCGTAGCGGTCGGAACTGGAGTATTCGTGGCAGTAGGAATTGGTGTATTTGTTGCCGTAGGTACAGGTGTGTTAGTCGCAGTAGGAACAGGAGTATTAGTTGGTGTAGGCGGAACTGGTGTGTTCGTGGCAGTAGGAGTCGGTGTTCTAGTTGGTGTAGGAGGTACAGGCGTGTTCGTTGGTACTGGCGTATTAGTAGCAGTTGGTACTGGCGTATTCGTTGCAGTTGGTACTGGCGTATTAGTAGCAGTTGGAACAACCTGATTAATTCCAAAATTCTGAGTAGTATTACCTGACAAAGAAACTATCGATGGATTTGTAGTGGTTGCTGTGTATCCAGAAGGAACAGACAATGACACTGTATATGTTCCTGTCTGTAAGTTGCTAAATGCGTAGTTTCCTTGAGCATTCGTTGTTACGTTTTGTCCAGTATTTAGTGTAACAGTAGCCCCATTGTACCCTGCTTCCCCCGTGTCTCTGACTCCATTACCATTGGAATCTGTATATACTGTACCTGTCAGGGCGTATGTCTGTGGAGTTTGAGTTGGAGTTGGTGTATTAGTTACTCCTGACCCTCCAGTTGAATATGAAATTGTTAATTTAGCTGAGTTTGCAGCTCCAGCTTCATAACTTGCAAAATCCCACCACCAACCGGTGGCTGATCCGTTGTCAACCAACAATAAACTCAGTGCATTCCCACTTTGCCACCCAGTTCGGTTTACTATCTCTTGTACAACGGATGTGATTTGAGGAGGTTTGTTTAACGATGTCGATGACATCCAGATATTAGCGTTCATTGTTTCTGGGGCTGAGTTGTAGTTGGCAAACGCAGTTGTTCTGCTCCTACTTCGCGGTAAACTGTTTGTGCTAAACACCGCACTATTATTACTTGCCTCTCCATAAATGCGTATCTTAACATTATTCAAATAATCTCCCCCCGGCCACACCTGTTGCCAATCAATTGATGCACTATGAATGGTTGCACCTTGTGGTACAGCTACATTAGCAAATCTAAATCCTGCTGTAATTAGTTGTCCGCTTTCGTCTTTTCCTCCCCCAAAGACTGTACTACCTGTATTTAATGCATTACTGCCTGCTACATCATACCCGTCACTAGTACCACCAGGTACTTGTACTGTGACTGTATTTGTACCTGCAGGGGTAGGAGTCAGAGTAGTTTGAACTATGCCAAAGTTTTGCGTCGTGTTGCTGGACAATGTAACTGATACAGGATTTGTGGTTGTAGCTGAATATCCACTTGGAACAGTAAGTGTAAGAGTGTAAGTACCTTGAGGTATTGATGAGAAAGTATAAACACCGTTACTATTTGTGCTTGTATTTTGACCGGTATTTAAAGATATTGTTCCACCATTATATCCTGACTCCCCTGAATCTTGAACCCCGTTGCTATTTGCATCAAGGAATACCGTACCAGATAGTGTATATGTTTGTGGGGTAGTGGTAGGAGTTGTTGATGATGATGTAGACTCAATCTTTACTGCCACATCGCTAGTTAAGTTACTAATCTGCAACGATAACGAACCTGATGTAGGAGTTTGTTGGCTCGTAGAAATAATATTACCGTTTGACGTATTCCAGATTTCAACTGTATAAAGTTCATTTAGTAGGTTATTAACAGTAACTGTAGGATTTATTGCTGTTGGAATAGTAGGTGCATTACTCCAGGTATGGTTGCGGTGTTGAACCCAAAGATAAGTGGCTTTTTTATCACTCCGCCTCATACCATAAACCCTAGCATTTGAATTAGATGCATTTACTGTTTCACCGGAGTATCCATTAGGTGCATCTTGTGCTGTAACAAAATAGTTAAATTGGGCTCCGTCATAATCAACTTCTTTGAAGAAGTTGGAGGCAACTTTTCTCTCAGCAAACTTACTATTTGTAGCGAATGTGTCTTCATCGTACCAATACCATTCGATAGGTGTCGTACCTAATGGCGAGAATAAACCTGCCCACATTTGATTGTGTAAAGCTCTTCTGCCTCCTTCACCTTGGGTTCCTTGTACATTATATTCATCGAAAACAGTAGTACCGACTCCTATTTCACCCCATACCCATGGTTTATGATTTCCTGTCCAAGTTGTACCGTCGCCTGCAAGCCCGTTACAATATGCACCTTGATTCCGCAAACACCAGGCAAAGCTATATACAAAATTAGCACTGTCATTGGTTAGTGAAGCAGGATATCGAGAAATCATCTGGTAGTCATGGTAATTTGCCAAATCGAACGCTGATGAAGACCACAAGGCTGGCGAATACGTCTGAGAACCTTGCGAAGTTGTACGAAGATGATTATACGGATCTGTCTGAGTTTGGTATGCCCCATACTGTTGATAAAAGTTCCAATGTCCTGGATTTGAGGAAGAACTTATATGACCATGCTCATTATGCTTTTCCCAAGCCAAGACTGAGGTTGAATATCCCCATCTTGCCACTCGATAACGGAAATTTCGTTTCCATGTATTTACGTGCCAGGCATCGTCCCATTCAGAATCAGCTAGATTTTCTTCATTTTTTGGCCAAGTAAACCATGGACCTGAGCATGAACATAGCTGCAAAGCAACGTCATTTGCTTCAGCGCTTTCAACTATTTTATCTAGCTGGTACGATGCCCAAGGATTAAAGAAGTTCCCTAATGGTCGTGGCAATGATGGATTTGAATTAGGATCGTTACCAGTATTATCCTTTGCGAAGTGACGCTCGAAATCACCATCGGATATTATGTTATATTCTATGTTGCCCGAACCATCTACAGGTCCAAAGGCAATATCATCAATATATATTGATCCTGTTCCACCAGTTTGACCAAGGTTAATAGTGACTGCCTGTGATCCTGGTGTAAATGAAGTCGTATATTGCTGCCAAGCTGTTGTACCACTAACTGGATTAATTTGACCAAGGACACTTCCAGCACGATAAAACTGACCATTTCTTACTTCAACCACTGCGTTTCCACCAGATAGACTTTGAGTTTTAACCCAAACTGTAAGTTTATGTGTTCTATTTGGCTCTGCAACAGCAAGTCTTTGATACCAACCTTTTCCAACAGTAGGTTTAGCTGATCTCAACCCTCCTTTAACGTTTGATGAGTTAACCTCTATACTGGATGCAACATTACTGGTAGTATTTTCACTAATCCAGACAGGCTTAGCACCTTCTACGCTTAATGCAAAATCTGCAGAATCCCATATTCTGGTCAAATTTACACCATTTTGTTTAAAGGTCGCAAAAGCATCTTCGTATTCATATGATGCTAATGCATGATTTGTCCACCACTGCCTACCCGATGCGATAGGAATATAAGAATCACCACTGTCATACTCCATAAACCTCGGATCTGTACTACTGGTTCTAATAAATCCTTTCTTAGTAGAGTTTGCAACTGTGAACGAGTTTGTTCCTGAGCTAGGATATCTCATCGTGCCATCCTTATCTTGAGCCGTAATATAGAAAGTATATGTACCTGACTCTGATGGAGTGAAGCGTACACGCCACTCCCCATTATCTTTCCTACCTAAGACTTCCATGTTATTATTGCGTACCCTGTGGTAGTCCTCATACCAAAATGCTGGTACGGTAATAGATTTACCTGATGGAGTATTTAAGTGCATGTCAACTGTAACACCATCTACTCCATACCACGTAGCATTAGCAGGATTTGTTGAGCTTGTATCGCTAGGGTCGTAATAATAATAAGGGTTAATATAATTTTTATTGATATCAAATGACCATTCAGCTTTAGAATATTTATTAGTAGGAGCAACTATAGCAGTAAAATTTTGAATTTGTGATGAAGTAGATGAAGATTGCCTTATTCCAAAATTCCTGGTTGTATCATCTGATAATGGCACAGAAACGGGATTTGTGGTGGTAGCACTATAACCTGAAGGAAGGTTTAGTGTAACAACATATGTTCCAGGCAAAAGCTGATTGAAAGTATAAGTTCCACTGCTATTTGTCGTCGCACTCTGTCCTGTGTTTAGTGAAACTGTTGCCCCGTTATACCCACTCTCACCAGTATCTCTAACGCCATTATTATTGCTGTCTACATATACTAACCCGGATAAAGTAAACGTCTCAATTGTAACCTGGCTTCCTATTAATTGGCTTGATTGGGTAACGAGATCTTGACCTGAAGACACAATGTTAGTATCGGTTGACGAACCTGATGCAAACCGAAATGAAACGCTCGTATTTCCCTCTTGTAATGCCTTCATGCGCACAACAGCTAGTTGAGTTTGACCGTTGTACGGTGTGGTAAGATAACCCTGACTCCAATCAAAGGCTGAAGCGCCAAACTCAATCACCCCATTTTGATTCGCGCTTGTAACTACTGCGTTCTGATTAAATACACCATTTTGTCCTACAGGTGAAAATGATTTTAACGAAGTTGCACTTTGGGCAGTAGGAGTAATTCCTACGACCTCTAAGCGGGTGTTATCGAACTCAATAACCACATCTATAGCTTCAACACCTGCGTTATCTGTGTTGATCGTAATTGGAAGATCAAACTCTTGTCCTGGAAATGTATTAACTTGAGGTAACCGCAGAGTTGCATTCTCTCCAGCTGCGAAAACAGGATTTATATTTACCAATTGGAATAATAAACCATAGATAATTACACTAAGTATGAAAAAATGTTTTATATTTTTTCGAAATAAATTATTCATATTATCTACCTGATACAACCTGAATTTGTGACGGTTTTGTAACATAGATCACCGGATCACCTTGATACCATTGTATTTTTCCGGTTACCCTTATCTTTTGACCAACTTTGTAGAATTTGTCCGGAACTGTAGGAAAGTTGCTCCAGTTACTTTTCATTATTCTGACCAATGTATATCCAGTGTGAGGCTTGGTAAATCCAAGGTATATTGCCAATCTGTTATTTAAGATTTCATTGATTGTGCCTTCAACTGTTTTTGTTTGTCCGATATGATTCGCGGCTTGAGTATAAGGAATTACTTTAGGTCCTGTTGCGGGTCTATCCTCTGCTTTGTGGTTTTCAATAACTCCACCAGATAACGTAGTTGCTCCTGCAACTTGCTGCCTCTGCTGAGCTGCAGCAGTTGGATTACCGTTTTCTAGTGCTACAATAGCACCGTCAAGACTCCTATAATAAATCGTATTTTTACTTACTATCCATGTCGCATATTCTTCCCAATACGCATCATGAACGAGTCCCTGATTCCAATAAATATAAAAAGCTGTAGGTCCAAATCCACGTGGATCACCATCTTGCTTTGTGAGCGTATTACAATAGTGGCTCGTACTAAAGGTAGAACAACCACCGACTGATGCATTTGTAGACCCCACGATTTGAGGAGTATGTGTTGTTGTAATAGGATTGGCAAATGTCCCTACTGTAGCTGATCTATTGTTTATTTTAAGAGATAAGCCTGCCATCCAGTGAGCACCAAATAGATAATCACCAGCCATAGTTACATTTGGCTGTTCATCGGTTAAGAGAAATGGTCCAGGCCAAGTAGTATCGCCTGTTGTTGAATACTTAATCCACCGTACATACCCCGGCTCTAAGCCAGAAACGGTTGTGTTGTCCAAAACCATTTCACCAAAGTGTGAATCCCATCTTCCGTCAAACCTATCCATTCCTCTAATAATTGTATAAACTACTTCTTTATTGTCAGGGAACTTCTTCACTACTGGTTGAGGTCCCATAGGCTGATAACCACCATTACCATAACCTCCGTGTCCAATATTTGCTATGAAAGGAACGTTACCATTATCAAGGTTCAACACAAACAAGGCTTGTTGATCAGGTCTAGATTGCAAATTTGACCTGATTTGAGTATTAGAAGTTGGCCACGGACTCCATACTCCATATAATGTATCCCAATCAAGCCTCATCTTCATCAATACATAACCGTGCTGCTCTGCGATTACCGGCCACCCATAGCTAAACTCATTTGGTGTACCTGCTGTACGGACAGAAGGTTTGACTCTCCAGGACTGTGATCCGTTTGAATTATTTATTGCGTGGACATAAAGATCAGCGGTTCCGACCACTACTCTGTCGCGCAATAACGAATATGATGGTGGAGTATGCACAGTTGAGTTTGCATTATATGACCAGATCTGAGACATATTATTTTTATTAATGGCGTATACTCTGGAACCCATAGAGAAAAATACCCTATCTGAAATTACTGCAGGTGGTAATGCAAGACTACTGGTTGAACCTGAGGGGAATTGCGCAGAAACACTGCCGTTTGATGCGTTTAATTTATAAAGTGTTCCATTCGTTGAAACTACAAATACAGATGATGTATCCCCGTCATAAGCAACTGTAGAGTTTACAGTTCCTACATTAGTAGCATTCCAGGCAACAGAGCCATTTGATTCATTCAATCCAAACACTCCACGAGATCCCGCTGCCACATAGACTCTTCCTCCCCCGGTAACTGGCTGTACATTTTTTGGCAAACTCGATTTACCCGCTGATACTGCACCACTGGCATTTGGTCCATTCCAAGCCCATTTCCATTTCCAAGGTGTCTCAACAACCTGAGAAGTATAACCTGTACGTTGCGCATCGTGTGCGTGTTGAGTCCACTCATTTGTTGTTGCTGTAGGCGGAGAGGTAGGTGTAGGCGAGTTCTGCGATGACGTAGGCGTAGGTGGATTTGAGATAAAATTAGATAAAACTACTGCCAAGTCCATACCATTAATTTTCCCGTCAGCATGCTGATCAAGTAATCCTGTCTGAAAATTACCATAGTTTTGAAGTACTAACCTAATATCCTGTGCATCTACAGTTCCATCATTATTTACATCTCCATCACCTTGCGAAGATGATTGTTGTCTAATACCGAAGTGTTGAGTGGTGTTGCTTGAGAGTGAAACCGATACAGGATTGGTAGTGGTAGAAGTATATCCAGAAGGTAGTGTTAAGGTAACTGTGTACGTCCCTTGCAGTAAAGAAGTGAATGTGTAAGTTCCACTACTGTTTGATGTAGCACTCTGTCCAGTGTTTAGTGTAACAGTAGCCCCATTGTACCCTGCTTCCCCCGTGTCTCTGACTCCATTACCATTGGAATCTGTATATACTGTACCTGTCAGGGCGTATGTCTGTGGAGTTTGAGTTGGAGTTGGTGTATTAGTTACTCCTGACCCTCCAGTTGAATATGAAATTGTTAATTTAGCTGAGTTTGCAGCTCCAGCTTCATAACTTGCAAAATCCCACCACCAACCGGTGGCTGATCCGTTGTCAACCAACAATAAACTCAGTGCATTCCCACTTTGCCACCCAGTTCGGTTTACTATCTCTTGTACAACGGATGTGATTTGAGGAGGTTTGTTTAACGATGTCGATGACATCCAGATATTAGCGTTCATTGTTTCTGGGGCTGAGTTGTAGTTGGCAAACGCAGTTGTTCTGCTCCTACTTCGCGGTAAACTGTTTGTGCTAAACACCGCACTATTATTACTTGCCTCTCCATAAATGCGTATCTTAACATTATTCAAATAATCTCCCCCCGGCCACACCTGTTGCCAATCAATTGATGCACTATGAATGGTTGCACCTTGTGGTACAGCTACATTAGCAAATCTAAATCCTGCTGTAATTAGTTGTCCGCTTTCGTCTTTTCCTCCCCCAAAGACTGTACTACCTGTATTTAATGCATTACTGCCTGCTACATCATACCCGTCACTAGTACCACCAGGTACTTGTACTGTGACTGTATTTGTACCCGCGGGAGTGGGTGTAGCAGTCAAAACTACTGTTGGGGTTGGCGTTGGAGTAGGAGTTGAAGTAGAGGTAGGAGCAGTAGTTGGTGCAGGTGTAACAGTAGGACCTGAATTCCTGCTAACCAGAATTACCCAATCTTGAGATGGAGTACTCGGAGGGCTACCAAGCGAAACAAATGATCCTCCGTTAATGGTTTGTGATGAACCTTCAAATGCTCCTGTACGCGGATTATACCAGCGCTTCTGAAATTGTCCTGAAGTACCCGAAAGATTAAGTGACCCGGTAGTGGACGCATTAGGCAAGTAGACTGCATACACTTCTCCGCTTTTTACAAACACTTGTTGATTTGAAGCTCCAGAAACTAATCCATCGTCTGGCCACATCTCCCAAAAAGGAAGATTTTCTTGCATAAATTTTCTCGCGTACCATGTATATCTCCATATAGCCTCATAATCTCGGAAGTTTTCTAAAGCTTGATCTTGATCCTGCATAAACCAATCTATCTGTCCGCCAGAAAGGTAAGTCGGCCACAAGAGATCCTTTCTTTGAGCATCCATGTTATCGGTATAAGTGGAGCGTAATTCGTCCATTGAGATGGTAATTGGTTTACCGGATTGGTCTGAACGATCTCTTAGTTTCTCAACTTCCCCTCCTCTTCCGGCGTCACCACCTGAATATTGTAATGAGGTCAAATCAAACGGATTATTTGCTCCTAAACTAAAAAAGTGCTGCCAAGATACATCAGGTGTCGTAATTTGGTGCACTGTAACAGGATGCTTATATGGATCAATCTGTTTTATGAAGTTTGCGAACTGAACTACAGTTTGAGGAGAAAGCGGATACATAAAGTCGTATTCTTCAGATATATTCCATTGCAAACTATTATGATGTCCAAATCTAGCAATAAGTTCACGGTAATAAAGTTTCCTCTGATTTCCCAGCGTCCCATCATCCAACGCACGTTTGTTCTGCTCTTCTGCCTCATTCAATACGAAATGTAAATGAATACCTTTTTCCTGCATATAGGTAAACACTTCATCCCATTGACGTAACTTACTGATGTCATAATGAACAACATCATTACTAGTCCAACCTTCCCAATCCGTCACATTCACAAATGGAGCAGTATCCTGACCGTCGCCACCTATATTCATGGGTAAGAAGTACACTGAGTTTACATTTTGTGAGGCAAGATAATTAACTGCACCAATTAGTCCTTTACCTCCATCATTACCGGTTGCGTTTAAGATAGGATTTCCATTTTGCCAGTCACCTACATGAGGCTGATACGTGTGCAAATAGTTAGGAGTGTTGTCAAATCCTGCATATCCCAATAAATTTTCAGGGCTATCTGCACCACCTTTAATCCAATACGATCCATCACGGTATTTTAGGTAATGACCACCGACATACTCAAGTCTTCCCCATTTGAAAAATCCTGGGGCGTTCGGATCTCGGTCTACAACCGTAAACGATCCAGTTTCACCGTCAAATGACGTAGATGTTCCCGCAGTAGGACTTGTATTAACAGCAACATTGCTACCTTGTCTGAATGAAGCTGTATAGTTCCAATCTCCAGCTTCATCCGGAGTGAATTTTACTCTCCAAACATCGCCTGTGCCTCCCCCATTTCCGTCTCCATCAAAATATCCTGGTACGTTGTATGTTTTACCTGAAGGAGAAGTAAATGTTACCTGTAGGCGGTAATCTAAAAATGGATTTGGACTGTTATCTGTCTCACTGTGCGATGGACCAGAAAAATCAATAGTAACTGGATACCACTTCCTAAGTGTTCCAGCAACCAAACTTGAGGTTGTTGCAAACTGTTGAATAACTTGTTTTGCTTGAAACGTAAGCGACGTCGCAATCCATGATGCTGAGGGATCAATTACCACTGCTGTAGACACTTCATTAGTATTTGATGAAAGAGAATGCAATAATGATATTGAAGTATTTGTTGAGCTATCGTCACCAGATGTGCTACTCTGACTCGCTAATGTGCTACCGTCACTAGGAGATGAAAACGTTACGCTGTTCCCTGCAGTAACTGCAGTGATGATAAACTGATCATCTGAAGTTGGAGTAATGTTATTAGATGGCGAAATACTATCCCCGTTGGAACTTGAAGTTACACCTAATGGGTTATCTGTCTCAATGTTGTCATACTCAGCAATAGTTATCGCAGACTTTGTGTCTCCACTAAACTCAAATTTCACCTCTCCACTTTGTTGCGGAGAATTAGCATAATAATAAACCCACTGTTTTAAGTTGTTCCCGTTATTATTCTCAGCTGCTTTCACCCATCCTTCAGGCTCACTTGTCACTGATATCGCATCGGATGATTGAGAATTTGATGAAACTGCAGCGATAAGTAAGTTACCTTCAGTTGTATTACTAGACCATGATGCAGAAATAGAATTAACCTGTCCACTACTACTAGCAACTGTATACTGTACTAAATTTGGTGGTAATGCTTGTGCTCTGGTAGGAGATTTGGGAAACAACCTACTCATAAGATTATCCCCAAAAGGAAGAGTGAGAGCTAGAGCGATAAAGAGTAGTAAACCGAAGGCGGAAAGAGATAAAGCAATTTTTATTTTTTTATTTTGCTTTTCAAGATAATCCCAATAAGTATTGGATTTCTTTTTTGACATGTTCGGTTAATAAATTCTAAATCTTATTAAAGTATATAAATTTTTTTAAACAGTTTACAATAGGTAATTGTTTGTTTGCTAAAAATTAACGTAGATCTGAGCGATGGAAGGGAATCGAACCCTCAACCTTCTCCTTGGGAAGGAGACATTCTACCTTTGAACTACCATCGCGCAAGTAAATTCAAGCGAGGCTTGTAATTTTGACCTTAAATTACCTCTGCAATACATAACTAAATAAAAGGTAGCAATAATATAGTAGCACAGACGTATGTAGATAAAAACGAGGTGGGCAGAAACTCGCCACTGTAAGTATCAGTGTAAAAAATACTAGTATTCTGTCTACACAAATACCTGAATTTACAGAGAGTATTTTTAAACATTAGATTATCTCTGTAAACTCAGTTTTGTTCCTACGTAGATCAGATCTGGGTTGACCAATCCATTTGCTTGCGCAATTTCAGGCCATCTGTACCCGTTACCGTATGCGCGGATAGATATGTCCCATAGAGTATCTCCTTCTACAACAGTATATTGAGATCCGGTAATTCTTTCACCGGTCGGCTGTGTCTGCTCAGTAGCAGCAGTTGGAGAAGGCATTCTCGTTACTGTTACTTCTGGCTGAACATCTTCTGCAGCTTCAGGAGTTGCGTTTCTTTCAGGAAGAGTTAGTCTTGTTCCGGCTTCTAAATTATCAGGATTGTTCAAATTATTTGCTTCAGCAATCTTACTCCATGCATAACCATCGTTATACTCTTGTTCTGCAATTGACCAAAGTGTCTCTCCTTCGTCTACAATATATTCATTGTCATTTGCCTGCTCTACTTCAGAATCAATTCCATCCTGAATATCAGGTGATGATCCTTGTGTAAATAGGCGCACTGCTGCAAAACCTAGAGCAAATAAAACAACTAGTGTTATTACTCCATACACTAATGAAGTATATGAACGAGGAAATGAAAAATTAGAGTATCTATTACGCAGTTCGGCTTTAAGCATTTCTGCTCGCTGTTTTCGATCTGCATTTTTTGATTCAGATTTCTTTTTTGTTCGTGGCATTGTTTCTACACCTCCCTTCTGGGCAAGAGTTAGTGGCAGATTATAGGCAGTACTTACGCGTAACAAGCCTTAGGTTGTTCTTGCATAAGCTCTTCCCAGTTACATTATTAATGTAACGGCAAAGATAAGTTCATTATTTATATTTTTTAGAGGATAAACATCTTGTCCCTCATATCCTCCCTTCGTCAAACATGGTAAACACGTTTGACGTGGCGGGAGTGACGGGACTCGAACCCGCGACCTCTTCCGTGACAGGGAAGCGCTCTAACCAACTGAGCTACACCCCCAGATTCCTTATATATATCAACTGAGAATATTAAATTCTCAGTTCAAATTTATAGATTTGTAGCTAGAGGCTTTACGGAATAGTATCAAATATTTACCTACCAGTCAATGCTATAATAAGATGTAACATGGCACAGAAGTTCTCAAACTCAGACATCGCAAAATTGCTCAGAAATGTAGCAGTTGCTTATACATTGACTGATGAGAAGAAACACCGATTTCAAATAATTGCATATCAAAACGCAAGTGAGGCCATTGAGCATGCGACAATTGAACTACAAGATCTTCATCGTGAACAGAAGCTTGAAAGTTTTCCCGGCATTGGACCAGGTATCAAAAAATACTTGGATGAACTATTTAAAAATGGTAAAGTTCAACACTTTGATAACCTTCTAAGCAGCATACCTCAGTCTATCTTCCCATTACTTGATATTCCTTCATTTGGTCCCAAAAAAGCAGCAAAAATTGTTATGAGTTTCAGGCTCTCTGATCCATCTACAGTGCTTAAAGATGTTGAAAAACTTGCCCAAGACGGCAGAATTTCAGAACTACCGGGATTCGGAGAAAAAAGTGAAAAAGATATATTAAGAGCACTAAATGAATATAAGAAAGGCACTTCTAAGTCCAGCAGAATGGTTCTTCCATATGCCTACTCTCTGTCACAAACGGTGGTTAAATATATGAAACAGTGTGAGGATGTTATTGAAATTCACCCTCTAGGAAGCCTACGACGTATGGTTTCAACAATTGGAGACGTAGATCTTGCGGTCACATCACGAAATTCAGACGCAGTACTCGATTATTTTACTAAATACCCTGGAGCAGAACGGGTGATTGAAAGAGGACCAACTACAGCTGCGATACTAGTTGCAGGAGGAAAACATGTAGACTTACTTGTTCTTCCACCTGAAAGTTTTGGATCTCTCCTTCAGCATTTTACTGGCAGCAAATTTCATAATGTAGCTCTTCGAGAATATGCCTTAAAAAAAGGCTACTCACTTTCAGAGCGAGGTATTAAACTTTTAAAAAAAGATGGTGAAATGATAAAGTTCAAAACAGAAGAATCATTTTATTCTTTTTTAGGGCTGGACTGGATACCACCTGAGATCAGAGAAAATCAGGGAGAGATTGAACACGCTCTTAAACGAACTCTGCCAAAACTTGTAGAAATCTCAGATATAAAAGGAGACCTACACATGCATAGCAATTACCCTATAGAACCAAGTCACGATACTGGGGCGGACACGATGGATGCACACCTCAAACGAGCAAAAAAACTTGGGTATGAATATGTTGGGTTTTCGGAACACAATCCAAGCATAAACAATCATTCTGAAAACGAAATATTGTCATTATTAAAGGGGAGAAAAGAATATATCGAACAAAAAATATCGAGTAATTATAATATACGAGTATTTAATCTACTCGAACTTGATATATTGGCTGATGGGAAAAGAGCAATTAGCGATAAAGCACTTGAGCAATTAGATGCTGTTATTGTCTCTATACATAGTGCATTTGGAATGGAAAGAAAAAAAATGACTCAGAGAATTATAGATGGATTATCACATCCAAAGGTCAAAGTGTTTGCGCATCCAACTGGAAGATTAATTAATCAAAGACCTGGCTATGATGTTGACTGGGAAAAACTTTTCGAATTCATGAGAGAAAACAATAAAGCGCTTGAAATTAACTCTTGGCCTACCCGACTTGACCTTCCTGATATGTTAGTCAAGCAAGCAAAAGAGTCAGGGATCAAATTTGTTATTAATACTGATAGTCACGCAGTCGATCATATGGAAAACATGTTTTATGGTGTCTCAGTTGCTCGAAGAGGTTGGTGCGAAAAAGGTGATATTTTGAATACCTACCCATTGGAAAGATTCGAAAAATGGATAATGAATAACAGGTGACCCGTGTTGCTCTTGACAATCTGAAACAATAAGTAGAAAATCAAATAAACATGAACTTCTTGAGTCCAACATTTATCGTCGCAGGTGTTGTAATAGCAATACTGGTTTTTCTATGGATTAACTATAATTCACTCGTTACACTCCGTGAACGAGTCCGTGAAGCTTTATCAAGTATAGATATACAATTAAAACGTAGGACTGACCTTATTCCAAACCTTGTTGAGACAGTTAAAGGATATGCAAAGCATGAAAAAGGTGTGTTTGAGGAAGTAACCAAAGCACGATCAAGTCTCATGAAGGCTGAGTCTCCACACCAGAAAGCAGAAGCAAATAATATGCTTACTGACGCTTTAAAGTCTTTATTTGCTGTAGCTGAAGCTTATCCCGACCTGAAAGCAAGTGAAAACTTTAAACACCTTCAGGAAGAGTTATCTGACACAGAAGACAAAATTTCTTATTCTCGTCAGTTTTATAACTCAAACGTTCTTTCATACAATACCCGTCTAAAAACTGTTCCGACTGTATTCATTGCGAACATATTCGGATTTAAGGAAGAACAGTTCTTCGAAACAGACGAAGGTGATCATGAACCGGTCAAAGTAGATTTTTCTTCATAATTTTCAATTAATCTTCATAGCTATCTTCTATTCGTAGCCTTATTCGGTTAGAATATATATATCCATATATGAAATTTAGTACATTAACCAGTATTGCGGCAGGAAAAGTAACAAATGCCATAATAAAAGAGTTCGGACTAGGGTCCGGAAGCACCTGGCCCGGCCACATAGCACTAAAACTTAATAAAACATTTCTTAAAGATCTTACTAATAAAAAAAACTTAAAGATAGTCCTCATTGTAGGAACAAACGGAAAAACTACAACGGCAAAACTGCTCAGACATATTTTAGAAAAAAACGGACTGAAAGTTTTTCAAAATGACGAGGGCGCAAATCTCATAAACGGTATAGCGACTAGCTTACTTCGTAACTCTACTATCCTGAACAATATCCCATATGATGCGGCAATTTTTGAGGTTGATGAGAATAATCTACCGAAAGTATTAGCTCAGATAAACCCTTCTGCTATTGTTTTTCTCAACCTATTCCGTGATCAGCTCGATCGGTATGGAGAAGTACACACCATAGCAAGTAGATGGCAAGAAGCACTTAAAAAAGTTTCTTCTAGGACAATGGTACTTCTGAACGCAGATGACCCAGAAATTCGATATTTGCTCAAAAGTATAAATGGAAAATCACGCTACTTCTCTATTCCTAATAAGTATCTTTCAGCGAAAAAAACTTCATATGATACTGATTCAACTCACTGTCCGTCGTGTGGCACGAAATTAAAATTTTCAAAAATTGCATATTCTCACATAGGTAAGTACACTTGTCCAAAATGTAAATTTACTAATGAAAATTTGCTTGACGGCGGACGAGGCATTAAAGGGGAAGTTGATGAGTCATTTCCAATACCGCTTGCAGGCACATATAACGTTTATAACACACACGCAGCAGTTAAGACTGCGATAGAAGTATTTAATATACCATCGGAGAAAATAAGAGAAGCTTTAAAAGACTTTAAACCTGCATTTGGTAGACAAGAGGTACTTAAGTACAAAGCACGTAGGTTTATCATGTTACTATCAAAAAACCCTGCAGGTTTTAATCAATCAATTTCAGCCATCAAAGAAGTTTACAAGTCTAATGATTCTAGAGCAGATCAAGATAAGCGTCGATCTGAAAATGCTGGACCACACCCTAATATTTTAATTGCACTAAACGATAGGATACCTGATGGACGAGATGTATCTTGGATATGGGATGTAGATTTTGAAGAACTCAATGACAACTCAGCGACAATCATGGTTACCGGGGATAGAGCATATGAGATGGGACTTCGATTGAAATACTCTACAGAAAGCCAAAAACATAGTTCAGGAGTTAAAATTTTTACAGACAGCAAAAAAGCTATAGACGAACTAGTAAACGCTACACCAGAGGGAGAGTTAGCATTTATTCTTCCAACTTATTCTGCGATGCTTGAGTTAAGAAAAATCCTAACCGGAAGGGAAATTCTTTAGATGGAAAATAAAAACTTGAGAGAGGAAAACTTATCATTAACAATTGGCTGGTTATATCCTGATCTGATGAGTACTTATGGTGACAGAGGAAATATTCTGGTACTAAAAAAACGCTGTGAATGGAGAGGCATAAAAGTGAAAATACTTCATATAACTCCAGAAACCCCTGAGCATGAACTTTCATCCATCAACTTGCTTTTCGGTGGAGGCGCGCAAGATCGTGAGCAAGAGATAGTAATGCGTGATTTAAAGGGGAGAAAAGGTATTTGTATCAAAGATTTAATCGAACAATATATTCCATCATTGTTTGTGTGTGGCTCACCACAGTTAATGGGTAAATTTTATGAACCATCATCGGGAAAAAGAATTGAGGGATTAGGAATATTTGATATGGAGACTAGGCATCCTGGACCCAACAACGACAGACTAATCGGCAATGTGGTAGCAAGAGTAAATTGGGATAACTTAGCTGTTCACAGTTCACAGTTCAAAGTTCACAGTGACTACATCGTTGGATTTGAAAATCATGGAGGAAGAACTCGATTAGGCCAGAATGCAAAACCATTTGCAACAGTTGTAAAAGGTTACGGCAATAATGGCGAGGACAACACAGAGGGGGTAGTATACAAAAACGCGATCGGATGTTATTTTCATGGTCCCCTACTTCCAAAAAATCCTCATATCGCAGACTTCTTAATTCAGAGGGCGCTGGAAGTAAAATATGCAAAAAAAATCCAACTTACCCCACTGAATGATCAATTGGAAAAACAAGCTCACTATGCAATTGTAAAAAAGCTTGGTGTTAAGATATAATGCGGATATAAAACTTTTAGCCCCATGAAAATAATAGATGTCAATCATATTGCCAAACTAGCCAATTTAACTCTTGAAAAAGATGAAGTAGAAAAATTTCAAAAGCAACTCTCCGAAGTACTTGACTATATCTCAAGACTTAATGAGTTAAACACTACTGATATTGAACCGACTAGCCAAGTAACAGGACTTGAAAATGTAACGCGTGACGATAAAATCAAACCTTCACTTACCCAAGAAGAGGCGCTTTCTAATGCAGCCTCTCAGCATAATGGGCTTTTTAGAGTGAAAGGTGTATTTGAAAATGAGTAAGAGAATTGAGAAAAAAGTACTTCCTGAATATTTTGAAAAAATATTGATTGGTGATAAAACATTTGAATTAAGACTTGCAGACTTCGATTGTAAATCAGGAGACATATTGGTACTTAAAGAGTGGGATCATATTGATAAGAGATTTACAGGAAGAACTTTAGAAAAAAAAGTAACCTACGTGCTTAAAACAAAAGATATTAAATTTTGGACAGATGAGGAAGTAAAAAAATTTGGCTACCAAATAATTTCATTTAAATAACTATGGATACAAAACAATTAACAATTTTTGAGGCAAAGAAAATGCTGGCTGCAAAAGAAATAAGTGCGACGGAACTGACAAAGGCATATTTATCCCAAATTGAGAAATATGATTCAGAGATAAATGCTTTTATTACAGTTACCAACGAAGATGCAATCAGGCAGGCAGAATCAGCTGACAAACTGCTGTCTATGCAAGACGAATCTCTCCACAAAGAAAAGCCATTGCTCGGAATTCCGGTTGCTTTAAAAGATCTTTTTGTCACCCACGGAACACGTACCACAGCCGCATCCAAAGTTCTTGAGCACTACATTCCACAATTTGATGGAACCGTCGTTAAAAAACTCAAGGATGCAGGAGCTGTAATTGTAGGAAAAACCAATTGCGATGCGTGGGCACACGGTTCGAGCGGTGAGAACTCAGATTTTGGCCCTACACGTAACCCATACAACAAAGAATATGTACCGGGAGGGTCTTCAAGCGGTTCACCAGCTGCGGTCGCATCCAATATGTCTCTTATGGCTACAGGAACTGATACGGGGGGATCAATACGTCTTCCAGCAAGCTTTACAAATACCGTGGGATTAAAGCCAACATATGGACGGGTTAGCAGATATGGAGTTATTGCGATGGCATCATCACTAGACTCAGTAGGACATTTTACAAAGACGGTTGAAGATAACGCGCTGGTTCTTAATGTAACTGCAGGAAAAGATGAGATGGACGCAACTACTCCTCCAAAAGAGGTTACTGATTACACTGAAAATATCACTGATGGAGTAAAAAACCTAAAAATTGGAGTACCAAAAGAGTATTTTATAGAAGGACTTGATCCTCGCATCAAAGAAAGGATAGAAGACGTAATAAAGTTTTATGAATCACAAGGAGCAAAAATAGTTGATATTTCACTTCCTCACACAAAATTTGCAATAGAAGTATATTATGTTGTCCAAACAGCAGAAGTCTCATCTAATCTAGCTCGCTACACAGGTATCAGGTTTGGCACTGACCGATCTAATTTGGGCGATGAAGCAAAAAGAAGAATAATGCTTGGCACATATGTGCTCTCTTCTGGCTATTATGACGCTTATTATAAAAAAGCTATGCAAGTACGTACACTCTTGAAAAAAGACTTTGACGAAGCATTTAGTCAGTCTGTAGATGGAGTAGACGTGTTACTTACACCCGCATCCCCTTCTCTTCCGTTTAAAATTGGAGCAAAAACCGATGACCCTCTGCAAATGTATCTATCAGATATATTTACAGTCCATGCAAACCTTGTTGGTGTTCCAGGAATTTCGGTCCCTGCCGGATTTATAGATGGATTACCGGTTGGGTTCCAGCTACTTGGAAAGCACTTTGATGAAGCTACTCTTTACAAAACAGCTCATACCTATGAACAAGCTAACCCACACTGGAAGGAGGAACCAAAATTAATTTCTAATATCAAGTAACTAATTCTTAATTTAGTTAGAAATTAGACATTAGTAATTTTAAATTTTACATGCAATATCTACCAATCATTGGTCTTGAAACACACATAGAACTTTCAACAGAGAGTAAGATGTTTTGTGGATGTAAAGCAAACTACTTTGGTGAAAAACCAAACACCCATACTTGCCCAGTGTGTCTAGGACTGCCCGGTGCACTCCCTGTTCCAAATATGACTGCCATTGAATGGTGTATTAAAATCGCACTTGCCCTTAATTGTAAAATTAGTGAATTTTCAAAGTTTGATAGAAAAAATTACTTCTACCCCGACCTTCCAAAAGGATATCAAATTAGTCAGTATGATCTGCCATTTGGGGAACGTGGGTTTATGGAACTATCTAACGGCAGAAAAATCGGGATTACTCGCGTACACATGGAAGAAGATACCGGCAAACTAACTCACCAAGAAGTAAACGGTGCAAAATCTAGCTTAATCGATTTTAATAGATCCAGTGTGCCTTTGGTTGAGATTGTAACTGAGCCCGATTTTCATGATGCAAAAGAAGTTTCAGAATACCTACGCAGGTTACAACAAATTGTACGTTATCTTGGTGTATCAAACGCCGATATGGAAAAAGGAGATATGAGGTTAGAACCGAATATATCCGTGGCGGAAATCGAGAATACAGAATCAGAGGTTAACAAATTGCCTGCATACAAAGTTGAAGTAAAAAATATTAACTCATTCAGGTTTGTAGAAAAAGCAATAGATTACGAAGTTAAAAGGCATACTGAGATATTAAAAAAAGGGGAAACACCTACTCAAGAAACAAGAGGATGGAATGATCCGAAAGGTGAAACATTCTCTCAAAGAGTGAAAGAAGAAGCAAATGATTACCGGTACTTTCCTGAGCCGGATATTCCTCCATTTCGATTTGAAAAGTCATATGTGGAGGAGCTAAGAAGTCTCATACCAGAGCTACCACTGGAAAAAGAGAAACGATTTATAAAAGAATACAATATTTCTGATTATGACGCAGAGATTCTAACAAGGGAAAAAAATCTAGCTGACTATTATGAAGAGGCTTTGGCTATCGGGTTGGACCATGAACTTACTCCAAAACAAGTTGCCAACGCAATAATCAACAAAAAAATTAATCCAGAAAAAGTATTGGCAGCAACACTGGTAAAGCAAATCATTGAAGAAAACATAGTTGAAACCATTGACGAGGCCAAGCTTGAGTCTTTAATTACAGAAGTATTTTCTGAGAATGAAAAGGCAGTACAAGACTTCAAAAGTGGAAAGGAATCTGTCATAATGTACCTACTGGGACAGACGATGCGAAAAATCGGTAAAAAAGTAGATACAAAAATGGTCTTAGATAAAATCAAATCCCAGCTTCAATAGCTATGAGTGAATTTGGACCCAAACCCCCACATACAGACAATAATGAACAGAACGAAGTAAGGTCTGAAGAAAACAAGCTGATTAGAGAAACAATGGATGTTTATCTATCAGAAGGTAAAGAATTAGAAAATTCTGAAAATCTTTACGAGCAAGAGGCAATTCAAAGAGCGACTGCAAAGGTAAATGAATTAAATTTTTATGTTGAAAATAATATACTTACAAGAGAAGAAGCAAACTCAATTCTAGCTCTTGAAATGGCAAGAATTGAATTGAATGGATTGATAGATCCTAAAACTAATTCTTTAAACGAGAACGGTATCAATGAGAGGCTGGCAGCAGAGATAAGCCATATAAATAGACATCCTGAAGAATCACTGTCTGTAGGATATTTTGATTTAGTTGGATTTAAATCAGTTAACGATTTATTAGGTCACGAAACAGGTGATAAAGTTCTCGCCTACTTTCATCAATTCGTAAAAGAGAATATCAGGACTGAAGATTTTGGAGGAAGGCTTCATGGAGACGAATTCTTATATGCATTCCCATCGTCAGATCCAGAGTCAATAAGTGAAAAACTTTCACCACAACTGCTAAGAGAACAATTTTCAGAGTACGTAAAAGAAAAGTTAAAAGATGAAGGTGTCGATACACAAAATATAAACATATATGCAAGAGTTGGTTTAGCTTCTTTTGAGCAAGGCGACAGCGTAAAAAGCCTAAAAGATAAAGCAGATATGGAAATGAACGCGCAACGAAATCTAGACGACACAGACGAAAGATAGCATGACTGAGTTCGTACATCTCCACAATCACTCTGAATATTCTCTTCTAGATGGTCTTTCTCGAGTCGAAGACATGGTATCGCGTGCAAAGGAACTGGGATTCAAGTCCTTAGCCATCACTGACCATGGCAATATGTACGGTGCCATTCATTTTTATCAGCTATGTTTAAAAGCAGGTATTAAACCAATCATTGGTTGCGAGGTATATGTAACCAAAAATCGACTAGAAAAAGGACAGGGCAGTAACGACTATAATCACCTCATACTTCTTGCCAAAAATGAAACTGGCTACAAAAACCTCATCAAAATTGTAACAGCGTCATATTTGGAGGGATTTTACTATAAACCAAGAACAGATATAGATTTACTGGAAAAATACTCAGAAGGACTTATATGTCTTACTGCTTGCCTGAACGGATATATCTCAGAACCACTAATGCAAGATGATGTAAAAACTGCTGAGAAAAGATTGCAAAAATTAAACTCAATTTACGGAGATGGAAATTTATATTTAGAATTACAACGTCACCAGAATTTAGCAGAACAAGAGACACTCAACGAAAAGCTTATTGGGCTATCCAGGCAGTACGGTATTCCAATCGTTGCAACAAATGATAACCACTATGTTAACTCAGACGATGCTGAGGCTCACGATATTTTATTATGTATCGGAACTCAAACCACAGTTGATACTCCAAACCGCAAATTGAAAATGATTGATTCACCTGACTTTTATTTAAAAAGTGGTGAAGAAATGGCTTCAACCTTCGCACAGTATCCAGAAGCTATAGAAAATACTGTTAAAATTGCTGAACAGTGCAATCTGGAAATCGAGCTTGGTAAATGGAAAATGCCTATTTTTGATGTGCCTGAAGGACATACACCTGTAACGTACCTTAAAGAAATTGTGGATGAAAGGAAAACTGAACGATACCCAGAAATTACTCCAGAAATCCAAGAAAGAATTGACTATGAACTATCAGTAATTATAAACAAAGGCTACGAGACATACTTTTTGGTTGTACAGGATTTTGTAAACTGGGCAAAAGAAAATGGCATCTCAGTGGGCCCTGGAAGAGGATCAGCTGCAGGTTCAGTTGTGTCTTACATTCTGCATATTACGGATATTGATCCTTTCTACTTCAATCTTCCCTTTGAAAGATTTCTTAACCCTGAACGTCCTTCCGCTCCAGATATAGACTTGGATTTTGCAGACACACGCCGTGAGGAAGTTATTCGATATGTTACTAGTAAATATGGTCACGACAAAGTTGCCCAAATTATTACTTTTGGAAATATGGAGGCTAAAGGAGCTGTTAGAGACGCAGGTCGAGCATTAGGAATGCCGTATGCCGCTCCTGATAGAATCTCTAAAATGATTCCCCCCGGATGGCAGGGACACGCAATGACAATTGAGAATGCGCTTGAGCAAAGTCCTGACTTGCGTAACGCATACAAGTCAGAGCCTGAAACTAAAAAACTGCTTGATGTTGCAAAGAAGCTTGAAGGTGTTGCCCGCCATGCATCAATTCACGCCGCAGGTGTAGTGATTGCAGATAAACCACTTACTGAATATGTACCGCTTCAAAAAGAGACGAACGGAGAAAAAATTGTTACACAGTACGATATGTATACAGTTGGCGAAGATGGTGTTGGATTACTAAAAATGGATTTTTTGGGACTTCGTAACTTAACTATCATCGAAGAAACACTCAAATTTATTCGTGTTAATCAGGGAGTTGATATTGAGCTGTCTAAACTTTCGCTCGATGATAAAAAAACATATGACCTGCTATCAGATGCAGAGACTACTGGCATATTTCAGCTTGAGTCTGCGGGAATGCGCAGATATATTAAAGAACTCAAGCCATCTAATATTTTTGACCTCATGGCAATGGTTGCCCTCTACCGTCCAGGTCCTATGGCAGCAATTCCTGAATTTATAGCCAGAAAACACGGAAGAATGGAAGTAACATATCCTGATCCTCGACTTGAAGAAATACTAAAACCCTCTTATGGAATTCTCGCTTTTCAAGACGACGTATTACTTACCTCAATCATCATTGCTGGGTACAGTTGGCTAGATGCAGATAAATTCCGTAAAGCGATGGGCAAAAAAATTCCAGAAGAAATGAAAAAGCAGCGAGAGTTATTTATCTCAGGAGCGGTAAAAAACGGACTTGATAAGAAAAAAGCTGAAGACATGTTTGATCTTATCGCTCCGTTTGCGGGATACGGGTTTAACAAGGCTCATGCTTCATGCTACGCAACAATTGCTTACCGTACAGCCTACCTTAAAGCTAACTACCCTGTGGAGTTTATGACTGCGCTACTTACCGCTGAGACAAGAGGTTCATCAGGTCCAGCTAAGAACGAGAAGATTTCACAAGCTATCGCTGAATGTAAACGTCTAAAAATTAATGTTCTTCCTCCATCAGTAAACCACTCAGAAGCAGAGTTTACCATTGAAGATAGCACTAATATAAGATTCGGCTTATCAGCGATAAAAAATGTTGGCACAGCTGCAATATCAGCAATTTTGGAAGCAAGAAAAGACGGACCGTTTAAAAGCATGTATGATTTTGCAAACAGGGTTGAACTGCAGAAAGTGAATAAGAAAACAATGGAGTCTCTTATAAAAGCAGGAGCAATGGGGGAATTTGGAAAAATGGCTACTCTACTTTCAACATACCCAGTAATATTGGAGAAAATAAATAAAAAAGCTAAACAAGCTGCAAAATCACAGGTTAGTTTATTTGGGGAGGAGGAAGAAGAAGAGTCAGGTGAATATGGAATTTTAAACTCCGGTAATGATTTCAGTGATCAAGAAAAACTTGCATTTGAAAGAGAACTGTTCGGATTTTTTCTTACCGGACACCCAATGAGTCATGTTATGGAAAACCTTTCTCGATCTGTTACACATACTATTGAACTTTTGAAAGAAGAAACAACAACTCGTAAAGTAAAAACCGGCGGCATGATATGTTCGATTAAACGTATATTTACTAAAAAATCTAATGCAGAAATGGCATTTATAACTATCGAAGATCAACTCGGACGTCAGATGGAATGTGTTGTTTTTCCAAAGACATATGAAGCAAACAAACAACATCTCTTGCAGGACTCTATTGTCCTGATCAATGGATCACTCGACTTCAAGGACGAACAGCCCGTAGTTCTAGTAGAAAACCTCCAAAAATTTTATAATATATAGTTCGCACCCAACAGGAAGATATCATATCATATCGAATAATTAATAATTGATCCATGTGTCTAGATCGGTTCTTGACACAAACAGATTGATTTGAGATCATCATGTCTTATTTGTCAAGATCGGTTCTTGCCATATTCCAGTTGTGCTCTACGGACTTGCAGCGATTCGGTCGGGATTGACGCATGAACCCTGATACGGTAAAATCGAAAAGCAATATGCATCACAGTATCGGTCCGGAAATATTATTTTCAGTTTTTGGAATTCCTTTTTATAATACATTTGTAACCACGTTAATTGTTGATGTTGTTTTACTTGCTTTAGTTTTTGCAGTATATCGAAATATCAATAAAGTCCCTGGTAAATTACAGTCAATTTTCGAGTTGATCATTGACTATTTTTACTCACTTGTTGAGCAGATTTCAGGTGACAGAGTAAAAACAATTTTTCCTTGGGTAGCAAGCTTTTTTATTATCATTCTCTTTTCAAATTTTACGGGTCTACTCCCAGGTGTAGGGTCTATTGGAGTCAACCACTATGACCATGGAGAGCACCATTTCATTCCTCTACTTCGTCCTGGCACCAGTGACTTTAATATGACACTTGGACTTGCTCTAGTGTCAGTTGTTGCAACACACGCAATCGGTATCCGTTACACTGGTTTTAAAGACTACATATCTAGATTTTTAGCTTTCAATCCTATATACTTGTTTGTGGGAATTTTAGAGTTAATATCTGAAGTTACAAAGGTATTTTCACTTTCATTTCGTTTATTTGGAAACATTTACGCTGGTGAAGTAGTACTGGCAACAATTTCCGGTCTTGCTGCATTTATTGCACCAATTCCGTTCTTATTACTGGAATCGATTATCGCAGTTGTTCAGGCATTAGTATTTGCCATGCTTACAATGGTATTTATGAGTATCTTGTCCACACCGCACCATGCAGATGAACACTAATAACGGAATGATGACAATAAAAAAAATAATTATATATTTGAGAGGGGGTGAGTACTAATTTATGGAATTTTCTATCACTGGAGGATTAATTGTAGCACTCGGAGGTATCGCACCTGCTATTGCTATTGCACTTATCGGATACAAAGCCATGGAATCTATTGGAAGAAATCCAGAAGCAGCTGGTAAAATTTTACCGCCGATGCTTTTGGGAATGGCGTTTGCTGAAGCTATCGCTATTTACGCATTGATTCTTGCATTTATCGGATAAAACGGTAAGGGAGAAGGGTGAAGAGGCATCCGCTCTAACCGGTGGACTTAACCCTTTACCTTTAACGCTTTTTGCGTAATGTATTATGGAAATTTTAAACGAATTCGGATTTAATGCTGGGCTGTTAATTGCTCAGATTGTAAATTTTTTGATATTGGCATTTGTATTTAAAAAATTCTTGTACAAGCCGATACTTAAAGTACTTGAAGACCGTAGAAAAACTATTGCCAAAGGTTTGTCTGACAGCGAGAAAGCTGCTGCTGCACTTGAAAATGCTGAAGAGGAACGAAATAAAATTCTAAAAGAAGCAACTAAAGAATCTCAAAAGATTATAGATGAAACAAAAAAAACGGCTGAGTCCCTTCGCACAGAAATTTTAGAGTCTGCCCGCGCAGACGCTGAAAAAATATTGAAAGAAGCAAAAGAGCAGTCAAATCTTGAAATGGAGAGAATGAGAAAAGAGGCCGCTTCAATGTCATTAACACTTTCAAAAAGCATTCTTGATCGTGTAATGACCCAAATCTTCTCTAAATCAGATAAAGAAGCCATTATAAAGAAAGGATTACAAGAAATAGAAAAACATGGATAAACAACTCAGAGATCTTGCATTTGCAATTGTAAAACAGCAGTCAATAAAAAAAGATGAAGTTAACAAGCTTTTAGATTCTCTTTCTGACAAACAACTAAGAAACTTTTTATATTTTTTACGTGTTGCACAAGATTCGAATAAAATAGAGATAACAACAACTTCCGACAGTCCAAAGCTTGATGATTACTTTGCGAAAAATTTTCCAGACAAGCAGATATCATATAAAACTGATGATACAATAGGAGGAGGAGTTGTTGTAAAAATTGGAGATGACGTGTATGATTACACTGTCCGAAATTATATTGACACAACTATTCAAAGATTAACAAACGAATTATGAAACCTGAAGAACTTATAAAAACAATTGAACAAAAACTTTCTAAAATTGACGCGTCTCCTACCGTCCAAAATGTAGGAACTGTTATCTCAGTTGGAGACGGCATTGTTGATCTATCCGGACTATCAAAAGTTGCATTTGGAGAGGAAGTCGAATTTGAAACTGGAAGTCGTGGCCTCGCTCTAGGTATTGAACAAGATAAAGTATCGGTAATTCTATTATCCGATGACATGGAAAAAATTCACGAAGGTATGACCGCAAAGACTACAGGCAAAGTATTAGGTCTAAATGTGTCAGATGACCTAATAGGACGTGTCGTAGACCCATTACAAAACCCACTTGACGGTAAAGAACTAAAAATTAAGAAAGGCAAGTACTATCCGTTAGAAAAAATTGCTCCTGGTGTTATTGAAAGACAATCAGTAGATACACCGCTTAAAACTGGTATCAAAGCAATTGACGCTCTCACCCCAATAGGACGAGGACAAAGACAACTTATTATCGGCGACCGAGGAACTGGAAAAACAGCCATTGCAATTGATACCATCATTAATCAAAAGAAAAAAGACTTAAATCTACCTCAAGTCATATGTATCTACTGCGCAATTGGTCAAAAAAGAGCTAATATTGCAAGAACAGTAGCCTTACTTGAAGAGAACGATGCAATGAAATACTCAATAGTAGTTGCTGCAAGCGCCTCAGACCCTGCTGCTATGCAATATCTTGCTCCGTATGCTGCAACATCAATCGCTGAGTACTTTATGGATCAAGGTAAAGATGTGCTTGTAGTATATGACGATCTCTCTAAGCATGCTTGGGCATACCGTCAAGTATCTCTGCTCTTAAGGAGACCAGCAGGACGAGAAGCATATCCTGGAGACATTTTTTACCTCCACTCCCGTTTACTTGAACGATCAGCACGAATGTCTAAAGAGCATGGTGGAGGTTCAATTACTTCTTTTCCAATTATTGAAACTCAGGCAGGAGACGTTTCAGCGTATATTCCTACAAACGTAATCTCCATCACTGACGGACAAATTTTCTTAGAAACTGATCTCTTTAATGCCGGTACTAGACCAGCTATTAATATCGGAATTTCAGTATCTCGTGTTGGAGGTGCTGCTCAAACAAAGGCCATGAAACAAATTGCAGGACCTGTACGTATTGAAATGGCACAATTCCGTTCCTTGGCAGCGTTTGCTCAATTCGGTACCGACCTAGATGAACAAACATCAAAACAGATTGAGAGAGGTAAAAGAGTCAGTGCAATCATGAACCAACCACAATATACACCCTTTGATGAGGTATCAGAGGTAATTAGTACTTATGCTGCTACGTCCGGACTATTAGACGATGTGCCCGTTGAGCAAGTTAACGAATTTGAAACAAAGTTTTTAGAGTTTGTAAAGGTTAAAGATAAGAAACTTGTGGAAAAAATTAGCGGCGGAGATAAAATGGATGACAATACACTTGAAGCGCTAAGAAAGGCAATTTCAGACTTTAAGAAAACATTTTTGAAATAGCATTCTGTATAGGTACCCCGTATCTTCAATAATGAGTCATATTGTGTATATAGGGTTTATACTGAAATCTAAACACTAAAGTATGGCAGAAAATCTATTTTTACTAAAACGACGAATTAAAACAGCTAAAAACATTGCTCAGATTGCAAAAGCAATGGAAATGGTTTCTGCAAGCAAAATAAAACGCTCTCAATCCATTGTTGAAAAAAACAGAGTTTACTCTGAAAGAATTACTACGCTCACCGAGCATATTCTTTCAAATGCAGATTTAAAAAATTTCACACATCCGTTTTTAGCAACAAGCACATCAGACAAAAAACTTACTTTCGTATTCTCTCCTGATAAGGGATTGTGCGGGTCTCTCAACACAAATATTTATAAGTTATTAATGGATAAAAATATGACCAATTCTGAAGTTGTAACAATTGGCAAAAAAGCCGAAGGATTTTCAGCGAAAATGGAATACAATCTCGTAGCATCATTCCCAATGGGATCTACCATCCCTCACTACTCTCTTGTTCTTCAGTTAATAAAGTATATTGAACAGTACTACCAATCAACAGAAGCAGGAACTGTAGAAGTTGTATACGCAAAATTTGACTCACTTTTTCAGCAGACAATTACTACAACACAATTACTGCCAATAGTTAGAGAAACAACAGAGTCAGAAGAAACTGATGAGGTTCATGATCTTTCTTTCCTCGTGGAACCTGATGTACACTCAATTTTGTCCGACTTACTGCCGTACTACATCGAAGTAAAACTTTATGATATTTTGATGAATGCCTTTACTTCCGAACAAGCAGCACGTATGGTTGCTATGCAAAATGCCAAGAATAATGCAAATGATGTTGCTGATTTCCTAACTCTAACGTATAATAAGAACCGACAAGAAAAGATTACAAACGAGATCTTAGACCTTGCAAATACTGTGTCTTAGATATTTATATATAAAAAACAAATTATGGCAAAAAAAACAACAAACGGAATTGGTGAAATAATTAGAATTCAGGGTCCTGTAGTCGATATTCAGTTTGAAGAAGACTCACCAGGAATTTATGAAGCTTTAGAGATCGAGTTAGATCAGACTAATCCAGGTATAAACTCTAAAACCCTTACACTCGAAACAGAGTACGACACTGGAAATGGGGTTGTAAGAGCTTTGGCACTTGGACCTACAGAGGGATTAACTAGAGGAACAAAGGTTAGAAGAACTGGATCACCAATTAACGTACCCACAGGAGAAGCTACATTAGGACGTGTATTTAACGTTCTGGGACAACCTATCGACGGAGGTAAAGCGATTGACTCAAAGTCAAAGCTAGTAAGTATTCATCAAAAAGCCCCAGCGCTTTCAGAACAATCAACAAAACCTGAGATGTTAGAAACGGGTATTAAGGTTATTGACCTTATGGCACCATTTACCAAAGGTGGAAAAATTGGAATTTTCGGAGGTGCAGGTGTAGGAAAGACAGTTATTCTTCAAGAACTAATCCGAAATATTGCGATCGTTCATAAAGGGCACTCAGTATTTGCAGGAGTCGGTGAACGTACCCGTGAAGGAACCGCACTTATTGAAGAGATGAAAGAGTCAAATGTTCTTGATAAAACGGTGCTTGTGTTTGGTCAGATGAATGAGCCACCAGGAAATCGTTTACGTGTACCACTCACTGCTCTTACCATGGCTGAACATTTTAGAGATGAAAAAAGTGAAGACGTGCTGCTGTTTATTGATAACGCATTTCGTTTCGCGCAAGCTGGGGCTGAAGTATCAGCTCTACTTGGTCGTATGCCCTCTGCTGTAGGATATCAGCCTACACTTGCAGAAGATATAGGAACTCTACAGGAACGCATAACTTCTACCAATAAAGGGTCTATCACCTCAGTTCAGGCAATATATGTTCCTGCAGATGATTACACTGATCCAGCTCCTGCTACAATTTTTGCACACTTAGACGCAACGGTAACCCTTGAGAGATCAATCGCAGAGCAAGGACTCTACCCTGCCGTCGACCCTCTGACTTCTACTTCCCGACTTCTTGATCCGAATGTTGTGGGTGAAGATCACTACTTTGTTGCCTCTGAGATTAAACGTATCTTGCAGAGATACAAAGATCTTCAGGATATTATCGCAATTTTGGGAATTGATGAGTTGTCAGACGAAGATAAGCTTACCGTTGCCCGTGCAAGAAAAATTCAAAGATTTCTTACTCAACCAATGTTTGTGGCAGAAGTATTCACTGGATCCCCTGGTAAATATGTAAATATTGCAGATACTATTAAAGGTTTTAAAGAAATTATTGAAGGTAAGCACGACTCACTACCCGAACAGGCCTTTTATATGGTAGGCACAATTGAGGAGGCGGTAGCAAATGGCAAGCGATAATACTTTTAATCTTGAAGTTGTATCACCTGACGGTGTAAGCTTTTCCGGTGCAGTTGACGAGGTAGTTCTTCCAACCACGACAGGAGAAATAGCAATTCTCCCTAATCACGCTCCACTTTTTACTAAACTTGCTGAAGGAGAAGCAACTATCAAACAATCAGGTAAAGACATACATCTTGCGATTTTTGGGGGATTTGTTGAAGTAAGCAAATCAAAGGTCACCGTTCTCTCCGACTTTGCGGTACGCGCTGAATCAATCGAAATAGGGAAAATTGAAGAAGCAAAAAAGAGAGCTGAGGAAATATTAAGCGGTAAGATAGCAAATGAAGACTTCGCAATGGCTGAAAAAGAACTACAAAAAGCAATTTTCTCATTGAAGATTGCAGAGAAAATGAGACGACGATCAAATTAACTTATGGCAAAGCAAGGATCAAGACTTACAAGATCACTTGAGCGTCAAAGCAAAAAACAGCTGTATATATTTGTGGCTGCCACTATTATTATTCTCACTACTCTTGGAGTATTTAGTACCAAAATATTAGACGCTATAGGCAGTGTAATGATTTCAGATGAAGACAGAAACAGTTCTACTCAAGAACAAACAGTAGCACCAGTTACCCCTCCACATTTTGATGAAATTCCCTCGGCTACTCAGACTAATACAATTAAGATCACGGGCAGCGTTAGCAGAGAAGATGGAACAGTAGAAATTTTTGTGAATAACCGCAAAGTTTCAACAAAAAAAATTGAGTCAAATAGGAAGTTCGAGATAACTGGTATTAAAATTTCAGAGGGTGAAAATGCAGTAAAAGGTCGCTATATATTAGGAGATCGAAAAAGCGAATTTACCAGAGATTATATTGTACATTTTACAAAAGAAGCACCAAAGATTGATGGAGTATCTCCAAGCGACGGAGCAGAGTTTAAACGAGGAGATCAGGAAATTGTAGTTAGAGGAACAACAGAACCATTAAACACAGTAACTGTTAATGATTTTATAGCGATTGTTAACCAGCAAGGGGAGTTTTCCTACTTTCTTAGATTGAATGAAGGAGACAACACTATACGAATCAAGGCAGTGAGTCCTACGGGACAAGAAACAGTAAAAGAGCTAAAAGTTACTTATCACCCATAACTGCTCTCCCAATACCTAATAAAGTAAAGCATAAAATCATAATAAAAGAATAGAAGAAAGCGTTTTCTGTAATACTCCCTGCAAAAACAGCTGTCAGAATTGTAAAGTTAAGATTAGGCAGCAACTTATTCTTCTGAGAACTTCTGTAGGCTTCTTTAAACATTGAAATAATCATGTAGATAAAAGATGCTGCGCCAATTAATCCTGTTGTGGCAAGTACAAAAAGATAACTATTGGACACACCTGCGCCTGCGTGTGACACCTCTACTCCGCTTTGAATACCCTGCTGCGCATATCTGTATGCATTAAAACCTACACCAAAAATAGGGTGGTCTTTAAATATACTAATTGCAGTCTGATAGGTTTCTAATCTACTGTATATTGACGCAGTTCTAAATAGATTTACTCCTTCACTCACATATTCTTTTGGTAACAGAAAAATACCTGCAAGTAAAAGGATACCAGTTATCAAAAGAAACTTTAATTTTTTTTCTAATATTGAAAATATTGAGACTGATGCAATTAAAGCAAGGTAGCCCGTTCGTGAATAAGTAAGCATTATAAATACAAATGTTAGTAAAATTGCAGCGGCAATAACAAATCTTTTCCAACCAGGCTTTTCGCTACGAAACAAATAAACAAAAATCCATAACGCGATAATGAATATTATTGAGGCAAAATTCGGGTCAAGAAATGTAGAGAATACCCGATATAAATGCTCATCCCATCCTAAATAAATTAGATTTCTAAGGTCGGGATATAGAAAGTATTGAAGTATTCCAAGTGTTGTTACCGCAAATAATGATAATGCAACTGTTTTTATTAGAAATGATAAATCATTCTTTTTAAACAAAAGACCAATAATAGGAAATATCGAAAAAATAGTAACGAATCTAAGTAGGTACATTGAAGAAACAACAAACTCTCTAACAGAAAGCCAATATAAATTTATGAGCAATGACATTGTTGCTGCAACAATAAAGAATAAATACGGCTTAAAACCTGTAAGTTTTACTCTTTCAACAGCTATTAAATACCATCCATACAAAACAAATAAAAGAACAGCAACATCGACAGGATAAACATATGCTTGAGGACCTACTGATATTCGAATCAATACTCCTGGAATAAAACTTAAAAAAATTCCAACGAACAGAATTTTTAGTATAGCCATTTTTCTCCCCCTTGTGAATAAAGTGTTACACCGACTGTCTTATCACTATGCACTTCTTGCCATAACTTAAACCTTTCCGGAAGGGGCATATTGCTTGGCGCAAGTATGTAATTAAACTCATCTCCGGGCATCACATAGGATTCATGAATAAACGGAAAGTCTGCATACCAAAGATTGTGTATACCATATACAAGCACCTTATCTTTATCAGTAATATTTTTTGAAAAAAAGCCCGTCGTATCGTAAAAATCACCAAATGAATAATTCAGGTATTCTATCAAGTACTCTTCTCGTGACTGCACTCCTGTAAGAATACCCAAAAATCGCATACTTGCTATACCACGATACCCAATTGATATGATTGCGATAGTTAAACCAGTAACAATTAAAGTATTCCGTATTGTTTTAATTTTTAGATGTTTGATAGTTATGCCAACCAGCAATGAGATCACAGGAAGATATGGTAGTAAATATCTCCCTATTACTGTACTGGGAGTTACCAACCATATAAAAACACTAAATAATGAGTATATTACTACTAACCTCTCATGTTTAGAAAAATAACGAAAAACTATAAGTAATAAAGGGAAAGAAATAATATATATCGGATTTACCGGATCTGCACCGGTAACAAAACCCTCCCACAAATTAGTAACCAGTCTCATTGGAGTAAGTGATTCTAATTGCACAAGATATAGATTGCTAAATACCGGGTATACAGGGTTACCAGTATTTAAAAATGAAAAAATAAAGTACGGTAGAGGAATAATTAGCGCAATGGTTATATACATTAGTGATATCTTTATGCCTTTTTTTATTTGAGTACGAAACAAGTAAATTATCACAGGAATTAAGATTACAAGTGAACCTAATGCGATCAGTTTCGTCGAGATAGCTAACCCCGCCATAATAGCAGACTCTACAAGCCATAGTGTTTTTTTCTCTTTTATAAATAATATAATCCCATACACTGCCATTAACTCAAAAAACGTTCTACCTAAATCTATATATGCAGTTGTAGATAGCCAAGCTACTACTAAGTTAGAGGAAAAAATTAATAAAACAAAAAATGATAGTTGTTGAGATAAAAATGTGCGAGAAATTTTATAAAGTACTATTAAAGTTAGAATTCCAAATGAAAAATGGATTAATTTTGCAGGCACCGAACTATTCAACATCGCTGCAGGAATATAAAGCATATCAATAAGCTTTGGCATCAGCGAATAATAATAAAGCCCACCGGGAATATAAAAAAATGACTGATTCTCAACAAAGATTTTCGGGATCGTCAAGTGGTACCACAAAGCGTCAAAAGACACCTCAGGCATAAGAGTACCAATAAAGTTCAGCATCCAAATTATTGTTAATAATAAAATAGAGATTCTTATGAAGACATTTGATTTTTTTATAAATGAGATCAAATCAATATCTCTCCAATTTATACCTGTCCCTTCACGTCTATACCACCACAGAATGCTAATTAACCAAGCTACAGTTAGTAAAATCACCGATATTGGATATAAGAGGTGTGCAACGCCTAATGCAAATATCCCATATGAATAAATTCCTATTAAAATGGCAAGTGGAAACATATACCTCCTTTACATAGTAAGTTATTTATATAAAACACCAGTATAACTATTATCCAAAGTAAAAAAACTAGAAATAAGGTTTTCATTTATGACGTTCTAGAATAAAATAATCATTTATTTTGTTGTTTAGTATAAACTCTTCATTTAAGTAATCAGAAATATTGGAGTTTTTTATATCCGTTGTAATGATAACATTGACCTTTTTTTCTTCAAGTATATCTATTATCTTATCTCTATCATTAAAGTATTGATCTGTAATGTCATTTAGATCAGATTTGGTTGGGTTATTCGTATCAGTTATAAAATAAAGTAACGGCAAATATCTATCTACATACATATAATCATTATCTTTTTTTATATTATTCACGCTGGTAATTATTTGTGGTATTTCATTTGCATATTTACTTTCTACCAAAATATTAACTTTTTGACTTGGTAGATAATTGTTATTTTTTATCAAAGGAGCCTCCCACTTATAGTAACCTGAGAACAATGCCTGGTAAAAACCAAGCATTATTAGAAAAATCGCTGTAGAAATAATGACTGACTTAAGATATTTATTACTTACAAAAGTAAGTAGTACTGCAAATGATGCTCCAGTGATAGAAATTAATGGAACTAAATGAACATAATCTGTGGTAGGTCGTATTCCAACCAGGTAGTATGCAGCTACCATAATTGGATAAACAAATAATAAATTTTTATTTCGAGTTGCTATAATAATTGCAACTAAAGATATAAATAGCGGCAAAGTGTAAAATAATAATTTTCCTAAAGATGGTATAAACCTATCCCAGTAAATAAAGCTTGTAGTTAAGCTATTATTTATCATAATACGCTCCCAGGTATAGGTATGAAAATCATTAATAAATGGTATGAGAGATGAAGAGAATAATAGATAGATTATGTATATAGTTAAAGGGACTAAAAGTCCAGCTGCATATAAAATTACGTTTCTTTTCTTTTGTAAATTAGTATTAGCAAATATCGTAATAAATGAAATAATTAATATTACACCACCAAAATTTTGTTTTGATAAGAAAGTTAGCCAAGTTGTCATCCCAGCAATAAGAACAAATGCATAATCTTTATTTGTAGCGGTCTGAAGCAAATAAATTGTCAAAAATCCTGTTAATATTGCAATCATAACAGGCCAAATAAAGTTAATATGAAAAGGACCCCAAACAAGGAACATACTAATTGATAAAAGTAATATGTAAATACTTTTTGTAATCTGCTTAGTAATTAAAAAGACAACTAGAATTGAAGATAACGAAATTAAAAGAGCTAGTACACGCGCAGAAAAAACACTTTCTCCTAGAATCTTAAATATACCTGCGGTCAGATAAATAGACAAAGGAGTATAAACAAAATGAAAATCAAGATATGGAATTTCTCCAATTAATATTCTATGCGCAGAATTAAGTATATATCCTTCATCATGGTATATGATTCCTCTAAAATGGAAAAACAATAATGATAACACAATACATGTACCAACCAAAATACTAATATAGTGTTTTTTGATTGAATGTATCATTGTTACATTTGTATCTCTTTCAGGATTTTATGTGTTACCTATACCTTTCCATAGTAAGTATAGTTTGGCGCGAACTAGAAAAGAATGAAGGCTCATGATTACTGCGTGAATAAATCCAAGTGTTCCATCTTTATATCCTGAAAGAAACAGATAATTTTTAATAAACTTAAGTTTTGGATAACCTATTATAAATAAAATATTTGACCGAACTTTTTTTTCAAATAACTCTTCAGCTCTTAGAGTTGAGTAGTAATTAACTTTAGATAAAAAATCAGAAATATTTTGGTGTGGATAGTGTAGTAGTTCATTTTGTAGAACCGATGTTTTACCTTTGGTATAAAATTCTTCATGAACTCTACCCTTCCACTCTCCTTTTCCTTTTTTTACAAGACGAAGAAGTTGGATTTTCCCGGTTTCTCCAAACAACATTTTTTTACCAAAGAGATGGTCTCTACGTTTTAAAAAATATCCTGATATATCATCATCCTGTGAGATAACTTGTTGTATTTCTTTTTGTAACTCTAAAGTTACACGCTCATCAGCATCAATAAATAGTATCCATTCTCCTGAGGCCTCACTCAAACCAAAGTTTCTTTGTTTTGCGAAATCGTTTTCAAGCGGACGAACACGTACATGAACTTTTGGATTACTCATCTTTTTAATAATTGATACTGTCCTATCAGTGGACTCGTCATCAATTACTAAAATTTGATCACAGAATAATAAACTCTCAATACAATCAGCGATCATTTTTTCTTCGTTTTTTGTAAGTATAACTGCAGTTAGCATATGAATAATTTTACCAAAAGATTAAGATGATTTTTTAATCGACCTTAGCGTAGAGAATGAATAATAAAAAATAAACGGTACCGATACAATATAACCTATAAAGGCTGCGTATGCAGCCCCTACTACTCCATATAAATTGATCATTGGAACAATTGTAGCTAACATACCAACAAGTCCAATAAGAGTTGTCAGAGTAAGGTATTTTTGTTTTTGCATTGCAAGCAAAAATGATGATACTGAGAGTGATACTGCTCTGATTACACCAAGAACAGCAAGTACGCGAAGTACTTCAACAGCACCTAACCACTGCTCACCCAAAATTATTCTAATTATTAGCTCTGGGAATATGAATAAGATAATCCCAAATGGTAGTACAAGCATAGTAATTACAACAATTGTTCTGAAATACGCGCGCTTAAGCCTAAAATAATCATTCGATATTTTGACATAAACAGGAAATGTTACTTTATTAATGATTTCAGCAACCTCAGTAATTGGAAGCATTGAAAAACGATATGCCATATCGTATATACCGAGTGACTGTGTTCCTAATATCCTACCTACTATAATATTGTCTCCTCTCTCAAAGCCATAATTAAAAACTGTAGCTCCGGTAATCCACTTTCCATGGTTGAAAAGTGTCTTAATATAACCCGTATTTAGTCTTAATCTTGGACGAGAAGGAAAAACTATGTATGACAGAATCACTTCTGTTATGACTCCAGCGACTAATCCCCAAATAAGACTTATCGGAGCAGGATTCAAGGCTAGTAAGATAAATGTGACAGCGACTTCTATAAGTAGAATTATCGTCCTAAAGAAAAATTCTTTTTTAAATTTTAGTTCTTTCTGAAAAATCACTACAGAAGGGTTTATAAATCCACGAATAAATGGAACTAAACTCATGGCATACAGGAGACTTGTTGCATCAGGCGCATTAAAGAACTGCGCAACAAATGGTGCAGAAACCACCATTACTACCGCAATTATTGTCCCGCGGACAATAGATACAATCCAGGCAGAATCAAGATAATTTTCAATGTTATCCTTTTGTTGAACTAAAAAAACATTTACACCTGTTTCAGTAATAACCTCAACAAAGGAAAGAAGAATTGTGGTAATTCCAAATAATCCGAACTGTGCAGGACTCAAGAACCGAGCAACAACAGCCGTCTTTCCCAGAGAAACAACACGAGTTACAACACGGAATGCAGAAAGCCAGCTAAACCCAATAATCGCAGTTTTTGTATATCCCATTATTAATTCCAGCCTTTCAGAATCATCCTTGTATTTTTGGGTGATTTATATATAAATATTAGCGTCTGTACAACCATAAATAGTCCATGTAATGGAAAGCTTTTTATATGCTTCTTCCCAAAATATCTCCCACTTTTTACCAGGTTATATAACTTAACTCCCGATTTAATTCCAACTGTTTTACTCAGTTGATGATTTATTTGTACTTCCGGAACAACTACTACTTTAAAACCAGCAGCTTTTGCTCTCAGACAAAAATCCGTATCTTCGTAATATAAAAAGAATTTTTCGTCAAAATAACCTATTTTTTCAAATACTTCTCGCTTTATTATCATACAACATCCTGAAACATAATCTACCTCTTTAACTAATTTATTTGCTGCAGTTTTTCGATTATCATGTATTGTCCTACCTATCAAATTAGAGATACTACCGCCATAATCAAACTGTTTTTTTCCATTTTCTTGAAATTGAATAAGGGGTGCAGCAATTCCTATTTTTTTATCATTTTGCATAACATCCAATACAGGAGAGAGAAAATCACTAGATATAGAGGTGTCATTATTGATGATTGCAATATGGCTGGAATTTTTTGAGAGTGCATGTTTTATTCCAAGGTTCACCCCACCTGCAAATCCGAGATTTTTACCAGAGTTAATTAACACTCTATTCTTGTCTGATAGTTCAGTACTTTGTATATCAATCTGGGGATCATTATTTACAACTATGAGGTTGCTGTATTTTTTTTTAAATTTTTCTAGGGATTCAATACTGCTCTTTGTGGTTGATATATCGCCGAAATGCAAAATAATTACAGATACTTTTGTCATTATTTAAATTGTTGAATTACACCATATACACTATTTGCGCAACGTTCCCAGGTATAATCTGACACTTTTGATTTTCCTTTTTTTGTGAGCTTTATTCTTAGATCATTATTTTTGTGTAAATCATTCATAGCTTGAGCTAACGCTTCAACATCGGTCGGTTCGACAATAATCCCTGCCTTTCCTACAACTTCTGGTAATGACCCACCATTGGAAGCTATTACTGGGCATTCTAATGCCATAGCTTCAACAAAGGTTAGTCCGAATCCTTCGTATAAACTTGGGGAAACAAATGCAATAGCATTTCTATACAAATCAACTAGTTCATCATCCCCTGCATAACCAATAAAGGTTATTTTTTCAATGGATTCCTCGGATAGCGTACTAAGTACGGAGTCAATTTCAGGGTCAATCCATTTATCACCGCCTATGAGCAGCAACTCGGTATCATGTTTAGTCTTTGACAAGAATAAGTCGAATGCCTTTATGAGAGCAGGAATGTTCTTGATTCGTTTTAAAGATCCTACATATAAAAAGTAAGGATTTCTTTTAATTTTTTTAACTTCTTTGCCTTGAGGAAATCTTCTTACTCCTAACGGAATAGCAATTACCTTATTTGAAGCAATCTTGAAATATTTAATTACATCTTCTCTAGTCTTTTCAGAAATCGAGATTATGATATTTGATTTTTTTACTAACTCAGCAGTATTACTATGCAATTTCTGATAGTCTCCTGGATACGCAAAAGGATATTTCTCAAAAGCAAGATCATAGACAAACCCAATCGTTCTAATATTTGGAGACATTCGGGGAGGAGCTGACTGTCCTAATGCAAGAAATAAATTAACTCTGTCTCTGACCATTCTAATAGGCAACCATATCTTTAGCCACCCTTTCATAGGTCTCACAATGACATTACGCATATTAGGACCAAGCCTCTTCATCAATGACTCATCTATTGGATAAAAACTGTAAAGATAGTACTTATTTTCGGTATCAATTTTACTAAGCTCCAATAGCAAGTTTTTAGCAAAATTATATACACCAACTTTAAGTCGTTTGTCCTTTACCCCTAAACACCCAGCATCTACAGCAATGTTCATATATTTATACCACTATACTTAATTTTTGTTACATTTTCTAACACGTTTAAAAATGATCGTGCAGCATATTGTGATGAAAATCTTTGACTTACCGATTGCCTAGCACTAATGCCAATCTTTTTATATTTATCGTTTTTAGTAAGATTATTAATAATATCTATACTATTTTTAATACTAAATTTATCATACATTACACCAACATCAGATGTAACCAACTCTCTATTCCCTCCGATATTTTTTGTAATAATAGGAATTTGCATAAAAGCAGATTCTATCATGGCGAGAGATACACCTTCATGGTGCTCTGTCGGCAAAAAAAGTATGTCAACTGCTTGTAAGTAATCATTTACATTATTTACTTGACCAGTAAAGTAAAAATTACTCTTTAAATCTTTAACAATATTTTTTACATTTTTAAGTCTTGGTCCATCACCTATAACTATAAAGAAGTAAGAATGATCTTTCTTTAACAAAGTTTTAGCTACACTCACAAATCGATCAATCCCTTTTTCTGTGTTTACATTTCCAACATATCCAATACAAAGTTGAGACTTTGCTATCTTAAGAAGATTGCGCATTTTTTGACGTTTTATTCCAACCCTTTTAAATTTGTCGGAATCAATGCCAATGTAACACGCTACTATTTTAGTAATATCAACCCCACCTACTTTTAAATCATTTTTAGTATTTTTTGAAACCGCAATTATTTTATCTGCTTTACTACTCATAAATTTATACCAAAGCTTAATGATTATTGATCTTTCGCTTGAAAATATTGATTCATGCTCTTCCCATACAACAATAAATCCCTTATTTTTCAAAATTGGTGTTAGAATTAATTTTTCTGTCATTGAATGCAATATAATAATATCTGGTCTAAACTTATTCGCAAATTTCAAAATATAAGAGTAAGCTTTTTTAAAACTTCTAAAGTTTTTTACTAGTTTCAAAAGTTCCTTTTTCGTACCAATTTCAAAAAGAGGATTTCTAAGCATTTTGCTATCAAGATTACATGCTTTTAGTTCTTTAAGAAACTCCTTATTATTTGAAAAAGTAACTGATTTAAGTATTGAGTGTTCCTTAAAGTAACTGAATAAGTAAATGATGTACTTTTCAGTGCCACTGTATCCATTTGTAATTCTTATATTCAATACTTTCATTGTTTTTGAACTACAATACAGTATCCGAGTGGAGCTTGAGAATTTTTATTAAAAATATACAACTTACTTAACAAGAAAAATGAAAACATAATCACTGTTTGCACTAACCTTTTAGGGTACTTCAGTAAGTATCTATTAAGAGTTGGTTCTAAAAAAACTGAAATTAATTGTCCTATTGTAATTGCCCAGTTTCCCCTTTCTTTTATGTATACAACTTTAAAATTACTTTTCTTAGCTAGTTCTTTTAACCCGTATTTTGTATATCTAAAATAATCTTCAGGTTCTTCATGCAAAGACCAAAATAATGGTAATGTGAGTATTGCATAACCACTTTTTTTTAAAACTCTGTGTATTTCATTCATCATTTGCTGTGGATTGCTTACATGTTCTAATACTTGTGTAGAAATGACAGTATTAAACGAATTATCCTCTATTGGCATTTTCAGTGCAGAACCTTTTATATCCCCACCGTTTTTATCTAATCCTACATATTCTTCAACTATGTCTTCAAAAAGAATTTTATATGGTTTTGTTCCACATCCAACATCTAACAATTTTCCATTTGCATATTTTCTTGCTTCAATCAACGAGTCAAGAATTGAGTCTTTTTCTAGCTTATATGGAGAGAACCACGATACTCTTAAATTATTAAATTTTTCCACTTTATTTTTCATTATTTTCAACTTACTGTACCTGTATGTATTATACAGTAAATTTAGGTAAGTCGGCTCCATATACATGTTGTTTATTAGTTCTTAAATTTATAAATACAGGATGAAAATTATAAATAAATTCCTATATTGACAATTGAATAAAAAAACACTAATACTAAAAATATCTTGAAATATTTTTTACATAGATATATAAAAATATTCTATGTTTTACCAATAGTATTTGTTCTACTATTGAATACTTCTCAACAAGTAAAAGCCTCAAGCTGGCAAAAATCTGCAGACACCCCTATATTTATTGGTTCAGGTAATGATTGGGATAGCAAAGGAGTTCTTTCCCCGTTCGTATTGTTCGATGACAATGTATATAAAATGTGGTATGGAGGATTTAATGGAGCGAGATGGCAGATTGGTTATGCAGTTTCTAGTGACGGTATTTCATGGACATCACCTTTTGACCAGCCAATTATATCTCCTAATTTTTCTTTGAACGAGACTGATATTAATGACCCCTATGTAATAAAAGATGGAAGCCAATACAAAATGTGGTACACATCGATTGTTCCATATTCCGGATCAGGGAACGAAGTTTTTAGAATTAACTATGCACATTCTACTGACGGCATCAACTGGGTAAAAAGTGCGGAGCCAGTTATGCGTGCTATTCCAGCGTCTTGGGAATCTGAAGGGACAAGCAAGCCTTCTGTTTTTAAAGAAGGTAATACATATTTAATGTGGTACAGTGCGAGGGATAGAAATGGATTATGGAGAATTGGAAAGGCAACTTCAACTAATGGTACTGATTGGAATAGAAATCAGAATAATCCCATTTTATCTTCTACTGAATCCTGGGAAATGTCACATATTGTATCACCAAATGTAATAAAAGATGGGAGCCAATACAAAATGTGGTACCACACAGGACCTATTGTTCCACATAATATTGTATATGCTGAATCAGTGGATGGAGTCAATTGGGTAAAACCCGAAAATAAGAATCCTGTACTGTTACGTTCATCTTCAGGTTTTGACTCTGTCATGATAGCAAATCCTGCAATGCTAAAACTAAACAATAAATATGCTATGTACTATTCTGGTTTTGACGGAAATAGATGGTCTACTGGGTACGCTACGATGGCTATTGAATCCACCTCAGTTCCGCTTCTTAAGCAAACTGCAAACCCTTGGCAGGATGATGTATATGATCGGGCAAATTTATGGGCGTCGAACAACCCAACAATACATCGATGGGGTTGTGCCGTAACATCCGCAGCAATGATTTTTCAGTATCATGGATATAAAAAACTACCTGACGGTACAAATTTAGACCCTGGTACATTAAATTCTTGGCTTAACAGTCAAAGAGACGGCTACGTTGGCAACGGATTAGTCAACTGGATTGCTCTTTCACGACTATCTAAGCTAGCTAAAGAAGTAAATAACATTACTACTCACGATGCACTAGAATTCAGCAGAACAGGCAAAAACAATGCACTTCTTGAAAGCGACCTAGAAAATGGAAACCCTGCCATCCTTTTACAACCTGGACATTTCATTGTGGGTACACAAAAACTTTCCGATACCTTCGCAATTAACGACCCATACCATAATCGAAGTTCCCTAAAAGATGGTTATGGTAACACATACCAAGGACTATACAGGTTCATTCCTTCAAATACTGACTTGTCATATTTGATGATTGTACTGCCAAAGGGAATAAATGCAGATGTAGTAAATGAGAGCGGAAATATAGTTAGCCAAACCTATATTGAACCAGCGATAATTGCCCAAGACAACCCATCAATCAGCTCAGGAGATGACACAACTGTCTTGCTCGTTCCCAAACCGGAAAGCGGTATTTATACATTAAAAATAAACTCTCTTACCCCTAAATCATACACTACTACGCTGTATGTTTATGATAATGATGGGAATCCATTAGAGCTACCCATTGCGGGAATTGCAAACAAACAAAATGGATATTACTTAATAACAGTGGATAAAGAAAATTCTGAGAACTCTTCAATAAAAAAGCAAGTCACTTACTCTTCAATACTTAACGAGCTTAGCACTGCGTACAAAAATAAGTTAATAAAGAAAAGTGCGTACAATGCACTAAGTTCAATTATTAAAAGCTCACAAAAACACTACATAAAAAAGAAAATTTTTCAAGCTAAATTGAAAATTGATACATCTCTTCTGTTAATTTCTCTTGGCTTCTCATCGTCTATAGAAAAGAGTTATAAACACATACTCATAAGTGACCTCAGAGTCCTAAAATCCACGCTATAATACTACAAGATACTTTTATGAATTGGTGACTGTGCTTTTAGATTGATATATCAATCTTTTTTTAAACCGGGGTGTGCTTATCACTTTATGCCGCAGAATGCTAAACCTGGGCAGAGCAGGCAGAAAAATTTTTTTATGCTCTTAAAAATAAATTCCGGATGCAAAAATAATTGCTTCCTAATTTAATTTAACACTTATTGAAATTAAAATGCAAGTGGAAAAACAAACTAAATTAGTTTATTTTATTTTTTGATTTTAACAATTGACTTTGTAAGACAAATCACGGAAAATAATACATGTATGCCCATACTTCGTAAAGCCTACTCCGTACTAATTGACCTATTTGAAACTTTGGTAATTGCTGGCGGAATTTTTGTTGTTATTTATGCTTTTCTTTTTAGACCCTATCAAGTAAATGGTGAATCTATGCTTCCTAACTTCCATAATGGTGAATACATATTGACTAATCTAATCGCACTACGTTTTAGCGATATTGAAAAAGGAGAGGTAATTGTTTTCAAAGCTCCAAATAATAATGATAAAGACTACATAAAACGAGTCATAGCGACTGAGGGTGACATAGTGAAAATAGAAAATGGAAGGGTTTATGTAAATAATATTTTAGTTAACGAAGGTAGCTACTTACCTGAACACTTTATAACTACTAATGGACCGTTTATAAAAGATGGAGAAGAAATCACAGTGCCACAAGATCAATACTTCGTACTTGGTGATAATCGAGGAGCAAGCTCTGACTCTCGAGATTGGGGATTTGTGAGTAGAGATGAAATAATTGGCAAGTCGATGGTTGTATACTGGCCTCCACAGGAATTTAAAATCGTCAAGAAAGCTGAATATAGTAATTAATCTATAGCTACTCGTTCTAGGTGTCCAAAGGCACTATCTGAATTAAACCTCTAAGTTAATATAGAGAGAAAAGTAACTTTATTGGAGATAATTGAACGAAGAACTGAATTAGTCCCTCATTAGCTTTTCGTAGATTTCTTTGAGCTTAGGTCCTGTTTCATTCTCTCTACCCTTTATAGTCAAAACAATTTTTGCTGCTATGCGTGACTGATCGAATCTCACATCAGCAAATCCTTGACGCTCTTTTAATGCATTTGCCATTTCTTCTTGTTCTGGAATATAGATTTTGTCTCTCTTTTTCTGAGGTTCTTTTTGCTGTATCTCAGACTTTACTTGTCTCGCTACTTCCTCTGCACCGCGAACACTAATTCCTTCAACGAGAATACGCTTAAATGCCGCTAACATTAGTTTGTGGTCTCCAATTGAGATAAGTGGACGTACATGCCCTTCTGTGATTACACCAGCAGCTAGAGCGTCTTTAATTGCGTCAGGAAGCGTAAGCAAACGTATGCTGTTGGAAATATAAGGTAAAGATTTACCTACTCGCTTTGCAACCTCGGTTACAGAAAGTCCAAATTCATCAATGAGTCTTTTGTATGCTTGAGCTTTTTCAACCGGATTAAGATCCTCACGCTGAACATTTTCTACGATTGACATCTCAAGCATTTGCTGAGGTGTAGTTTCTTTTACAACAACCGGAACTCTCTGCAATCCTAAAATTTTAGAAGCTCTCCAACGTCGTTCACCAGCAATGATCTGATAACCTGCAGGTGTTTTTGCTACTACGATTGGTTCAAGTATTCCTTGTTCGCGAATAGAGTTAACTAAATCTGTAAGACTTTCCGGAGAAATTAAACCTCTTGGTTGAAGAGGGTTTGGTTGTAGCAATGAAGTTTCTAGTTCGACAATTCGAAGTTCATCCATTTATTACCTCCACGTACTGTTTACCGCGAAGTGTCTTAAAAGCAACTTTACCAGGTTGTAAAGCAAAAATCGTATAATCTTTTCCTAAAGCAGTTCCTTTGCCAGCATGAAACTTTGTTCCTTTTTGACGGACAATAATATTACCGGTTTTTACTATTTGCCCACCATACATCTTCACGCCTAAACGTTTAGCTATGGAATCGCGATTTCCTTTTACTGCTCCTGTAGACTTTGTATGTGCCATATATTTTTACTGTATCTAATCTTGTGTAGCAAATCAACTAGAACAAACTATAGTTTTTTACTCACTTTTAGTTTTTTTTGTCTCTTTCTGTTTATTACTACCAACTTTTATATCAGAAATCTCAACTCTTGTAAACTGAGGTCGGAATCCTGTCACTCTTCTCTGTCGTGATTTAGCCTGAAAACGTGCAGCACGAACTTTTTCACCTTTTACAGCATCGATTACTTTTGCTGCCACTGAAGCGTTTGCCACATATGGCTCTCCGATCTCTACTGATCCATCAGACACCACTAGAAGCACTTTGTCAAAATTAACAGATTCTCCTGACTCCAGGTTTAAGCTGTCAACATCAACTGTTTGACCTTTAGTAATCTTATATTGTTTTCCGCCTGTTTCGATAACTGCGTACTGCATAGCCATTATTGTATCAAAAAAAACCCTATCGGTAAACCCCGAATCCACACTCTATACATTCACTTATAAATCTTGAAAATTATGTATATTACTGGTTCTTATAAGATTTTATGTTTATATAACAATAAGACCCATAAGAAACTACCGGATTTCTAAAAGCGAGTGTTTGTTCTTATCGCCTACCTGAGATATTATACCAAGAATAATAAAATTTGTAAGTAGTGAGCTTCCCCCGTACGAAACAAAAGGAAGAGTAATACCCACGATAGGCAACAGCGCCATATTCATCCCAATATTAAAGAATACATGAGTTAAAAATAAAAAGTAGAATCCCGAAAGTACTAAGTACGTAAATGTATCATTCTGCAATAGTAACATTTGATATATCTTGTACAACAAAAAAATATAAACACTGATTAAAATAATTACGCCAATAAATCCTAGGTTTTCTGAAATTGTCGCAAAGATAAAATCAGTGTGTCGTTCAGGTAAAAACTGCAGTAAAGTCTGAGTTGAGTTACCGAACCCTTTTCCAAAAACTCCTCCACTACCTATGGATATAAGAGACTGAATAGCGTTATACGAAATTCCATATGGATCATGAGTAATATCAAAAAAAGCTGTCAGGCGATCTTTTTGATACTGGTGCAGTGTGTGGTACAACAACGGAAGTGGAATTATTACGAAAAGGGCGCTTACAAAAAAATATGAAAAGGGGAAACCATACATAATTAGCATAAAAATAAAACTAGATGTATAAACTAAAGCATTACCTAAATCAGGCTGTTTTAAGACTAAGAAAAATACAGGGGAAAATAAAAGTATACTTTTTAAATAAGTCCCAATAGTCTTTGATTTACTACTTGCCAAAAAATGCGCAATAAATATTAAAAAAAATGGCTTAACGACTTCTGAAACTTGAAGATTAAAACCGAATATTTCTATCCACCTCGCTGAACCACGAGCCTCAATACCAATAAAAAATACTGCAAGCAGACCTATCAACCCAATCACGTATAAATACTTCGACAAAAATCCTATTGCTCGGTAATCAACGTGAAGAATCACAATATACGCCAGCATCGATGCAACTAAGGCGAATAGCTGTTGTTTAAATATTTGTATATCAAGAATATAAAATGAGACTAAACCAAACACCACCAGAACGATAGCAGGGACTAGCAATGAAAAATTAATCTTTTTGTTGGAAACTTTATACATTTTTCCGTATCACCCTGAAATTAGAGGACTGGGTGAGCGTATCAATAAGTGCCTGTTTTTTTATTTCTTCCGTAAACTCTTCAGGCCACTCAGGTAATTCGACATCTACACGCTCGTCGAACGTTGTTCCTTGTACTTTACGCTCTTGCTGAATCTTTCTGATAATATCGCGCACCTGGCCTACAACTAAATCTTGATTTTCTTCACTCGTATCCCCAGAAACTGTGTACTCTGATGACTTATTTGTAAACTCAATACTGTACACATTTACCTCAGCTTTTATTATGTCCTCAATTTCATCACTCAACTTCTTCGAACCACTATATGAAAGCTCGCGCAATGGTATTTTTACCTTTATAGCGTTTGATTTTCTAAATTCATGAGCTAACGATGCCACTTTGATTGCAGAGTCCATTTCTTCTTCTAGATTAGGTAGTATCAAGTCAGACCTTACCTCAGGCCAAGTTGAGAGATGGACAGACTCCTCTTCAGTCAAGTTACGATAAATTTCTTCCGCTAAAAATGGTGTAATTGGTGCTAGGAGTTGAGATAGCGTAACTAAAACTTTATGTGTTGTGCTATAGAATGCATCTCTATCTTCTATGTTTTCTGCTACCGGTCCAACTCTTTCTCTACTTCTGCGTACATACCATGTAGACATCTGAGAAATAAACTCTTGTAGATGATCGATTGCTTCAATCGTATTATATTCATCCAAAGATTTCGTCACACTCTCAATCGTACCGTTCAATTTGGATATGATCCATTGATCTAAGACATTAACAGTTAACTGTTCACCATTCTCATTTTTAGGAGACCAAGCGTCAATATTTGCATATGTTACAAAAAAGTTATATACATTCCACAAAACAAGCATCATACCTCGAACTTGATTTCGATAGTTTTCTTCAGAAATTAGGATGTCTTCACCTTTCATCACAGGACTTCCCATTAAATATAGCCTTAGCGCGTCTCCACCATATCTTTGAAGCATGACCTTAGGATCTGGGAAATTGTTGAAATTTTTGCTCATTTTACGACCGTCAGTGCCAAGAATTACACCTTCAACTAAGACATTCTTTGCAAGAAAGTTTTTACCGTCTTCTCTTAACTGTAACGCATTTGCGATAACATGCATTACATAAAACCATGCGCGAATCTGACCAGTGTACTCAGCTATAAAATCAGGAGGAAAAAATGAGGTTAAATCTTGATTTTCTTCAAATGGAAAATGTCGTTCCGCAAACGTTGCACTACCTGCTTCTATCCAGCTATCTAATACTTCAGGCACTCTTTTGGCCTCTTTTCCACACTCTTCACACTTGACCTTCACCTTATCGATATCAGGCTTGTGCAAATTATCAATCTTTTGATCTGACGCAGACTCGAGTTCTTTAATAGAGCCAGGTACAAATCTATGTCCTTCTTCGCATTCCCAAACAGGAACGGGAGAGCCCCAATAGCGTGAGCGAGATATACACCAGTCAGGTGCAGCTTCCAAGCTTTTTTCAAACCTACCATACTTAAAATGAGAAGGATACCAATTTACCATCTCATTGGTATTTTTCATCTCTTTTTTTAATGACTGGACATTTACATACCACGCGTTTTGAGGCGCAAAGTATAAGCGTGTATGACACCTCCAGCAAAGCGGGACTTTGTGTGGGAGTTCTTCATCATGATAAATAAGTCCTCTCTCTGCCAAATCCTGGTTCACAACCTTATTTGCTTTTAAGTAATACATTCCTCCAAACTTCGGAACATCAGGTTTTATAGTTCCCTCTTCATCAAGGTGCATTTCTATATGCACGTTCTGCTCTTTCATTACCTTAAGATCCTCTTCACCGTAAGCAGCAATTGTGACTACTCCTGTACCTTCTTCGGCTGATACGAAATCGCCACCAATAATCTCAAATGCTTTTTCTCCAGGCTCAATTTTGTAATAATCGTAGTGTGGTATAAATTTTTTACCCAATAGATTCTCCCCTTTATATTGATCAATTATTTTGTACGTACCCTTGAGTACTTTTATTGTACTTTCTGCCAAGATGTATTTCTCTTCTCCTTGCTGAACCGTCACATATGTCAGCTCTGGGTTTACTGCAAGAGCGGGTGTAACAATCTTATTCCACGGAGTTGTAGACCACGCAAGAATGTATGTGTTTTCGTCATCGGCCAGTTGATATTTGTATGTGGTTGCATGATCTACTATCTCTTTATAGTTATCTGCGTCCATTGCAACCTCAAAGTTGGAAATAGGCGTAGAGCAATGAGGACAGTACAATGATACCCGTAGTCCTTTATATATATATCCACGTTCGTACATCTGCTTGAAAACCCACATAACTGATTCCATATAAGAAATATCCCAGGTTTTATAAGCATTTTTAAAGTCAACCCAGCGACCAATGTGATCAACATACCATTCCCATTCATCAGAAACCTGGTTTACATAATGGAGACAACGCTCAATAAATTTTTCTACTCCTACTTTCTCTTCAATATCTTTTTTCCTGGTAATACCCAGTTCTCCTTCAACTTTATTTTCAATTGGAAGTCCATGTCCGTCCCATCCCCATACACGGCGCACACGATATCCTTTCATTGTGTAATATCTACCAAACAAGTCTTTAGGAAGACTTGAAAGCAAACTACCGTAATGAGGAAGACCAGTCACGAATGGTGGCCCGTCTACAAGCGCCCAAGTTTTATTTTCAGGTCGTGACTCAATTGATTTCTCAAATATCTTGTTTTTTTTCCAATATTCGAGGACTGAACGTTCAAGTTCAGGAAAATTAACTTTTGGTGATGTAGGTTTGAACATAGCTACAATTGTATCCTAATCGGGGAATATTCTCAAGGATTTCTAAGCCTATAAGTCGCTGAAGTTGACATTATGTTTATTTAAACGGAAAATAAAAGTAGTGGAAAAAAGAGATACATTTATCAGAAATGTTCACCTAGGACAACTCCTGGAGAATTTTCTAATTGCAGCTGTCTCCAGTATCCTAATTATACGATTTTTCCTCGCCGTAACAGGCTATCCACAAATAAGTAATGAGACATTTCATATAGCTCACATGCTCTGGGGAGGCTTTTTACTTATGATAGCATTAGTACTTACCCTCTCTTTTTTGGGAAACCGTGTACTGCGAATAGCTTCGATTGTAGGTGGAATAGGCTTTGGTGTTTTTATAGATGAACTAGGTAAGTTTATAACGAGCGATAACGACTATTTCTTTGAACCCACTGTAGCGATTATATACTTCGTTTTCTTGGCTCTAGCCTTCACTTTTCATTATCTTGAAAGACATCGCCCGCTTACAGAAAAGGAATATGTAATGAATGCTTTCCAACTTTTTGAAGAAGTGATAAGTAATGATATGGATAGAGAAGAAAAAAGAAAATTTATGCAGTACATCAAACACGCAAAGCACTATCCTTTCGCGGAAGAACTGGAAGCACTGTCTAAAAAAATTGAGATTTCTCCAAGTAGAAAACCTAATTTTTTTCAACGTACCTATTACTCAATTATCGATTTCTTTGACACAATAATAGAAAAGCCACTATTCAGAAAATTTGTGATAGGTTTTTTTGTATTTCAGGTATTAGTGATGTTCTCCAATGTGTTTCTCATCGCGGCGTTTAGGATCGAAAATATTCCTCTTTTTATACCAGTTATATCTGATGAATTAACGATGCTAATTTACGGTGAGCTATTCTCTATTATTCTTTCAGGGGTATTTGTAATTTTCGGTATTTTATTTTTCAGATTTTCAAGAGAACGAGCTTATGAAATGTTTAAGTATTCAGTAATCGTCTCTATACTTATTACCCAATTTTTTGTATTTTATCGTGAACAATTTCAGGCATTAATAGGATTAACTATTAACATTATTGTGCTGCTTGTCATAAATTTTGTAATCGAGCATGAGAGGAAAAATAAATCCAAGGTGTCTTAAAAAACTAAAATAATTTTACCGAAACGGCAGTGTCCGCAAAAAATCCTGATTGCCACTTTTTATTATCTTTTAGTGCGCGCACATATCTACCTCCAAGCGGATCTTTTACAAATAAATTCGCGGTCACAAGCAACCCTCTTTTTTTAAGTAACCGTTCAAAGTGAATAAGAAACTTTAATGAAGGTGCGTAGCCATCGAAGAAAACCATATCAAACTCATCTGTGAGTTCAGGTAAAATTGCTTCTGCTTTTCCGTGATATACTTTAATTCTTTCTTGAAGATTAAGAGATTTCCAGTTGTTCTGTGCAGTATCCAAATGTGATTGATCCTGATCAATTGTATGGATAGTTGAGGCGCTATTACCAAGCGCAAGACACGCGGCTGTATATCCTAGTCCTGTCCCTAGCTCTAAGATGTTTTGTGAGTTTGTAGCAGCAACAAGAGCTGTGAGTACGTCACCATGCTGATATGGATACCCTCCACAGCGATGCTCTTCTCTATGAGACTGTGCATCGTCAAATATTGCAGAAAGCTGATCTGTATACATAGTGAGTTATTATACAATAAAAATATAGACCTGAATGTCTATTCCTGCGTAGAAAAGAGAGATTCTAAAAATTTAAAGTCGTTTTCATTCAATGATCCAAAATAATATTTCATTTTTGCTTCGTAGCCTGATTTTCTTATTGCACACCATGATTGCATATAATCCCCTTCATAAACTTCAAATCTAGTTCCGTCTGTTTCTAATACTTTTACTTTTTCTGCAGGAAAACGATCTGACACATTTTTTTCAATGGTTTTAATCTTTTCTTCATCGTGGTCATTAAGTGAAACTGACCCTTGAATTCTTTTTCCGTCTGGATGCCTCGCTCCTAGTTTTGAAAGTTTCCCGTTCACACTCATCCAGTACAAGATTCCGGCAATAGAAAAAGTTGCAGAGTCAGTCATAAAAAAATCTTTTACATAAAAATGCCCTACATTTTCTGCACCGAACTCAATTTTTCCGTCCTGTACCAGCTGGCGCACCAGAGACCTACCTACAGGAATAGGGGTAATGTCAATTAAACTAGATTTTTTAAGATCTACTGCAGTGTTATATAACGCAGGACCAACCTCGACTGCATATCCTACTGACTTTGAAGAAAACCCAAGCATGACAAGAGTTTGTATAAGACCGCTGGCAAGTATCGAACCATTCAAGTACTCTCCATTTTCATCAGCAGCAAGTACTCTATCCCCATCACTATCAAAAGCAAAACCACAGTCTAATCCATCAGCTTTTACTTTTTCAATAACCTGCTGCATATTTTTTAGTTCTGATGGATCAGCTTGGTGAGGAGTATTTGCATCGTATATTTTTCTGTCATTAATTCTAACAAACTCAACCTGAGGTAATAGCTTTTCTAATACTGAAAGAGATCGTGATCCTGATCCGTCTCCAATGTCCACCGCAATTTTAAAATTTTTTATCTCATGCAATGGAATTAAATCTTTAATTTTTTTCGCATAGACATCTTCTATCGGAGATAAAAAGTCAGTACAGTGTGAGAGATCGTCAGAGGGGTTGGAGTATTCAATAGATTGAGCAAGGTAATAATCTTCAACTACTTTACTTACGATCTCTCCCTGAAGTGATGATCCATGCTTTGTATGAATTAGTAAACCTGTCCAATTCCAAGGATTATGAGACGCAGTAAACATAATAGACAAGTCAAAATCAAATTGATACGCTCCTGCTGTTACGTAATCGATAGGTACTTTATCCATATAGCTTACTTCTACTTGTTTATCATTTAAAGCGTGAATAAAGTTTAATGCAAGCGACTTGCTCGACTCCCTAGTATCCCAACCAATAAGTACTTTTTTAACCTCAAACGTACTGCAAAGAGCGTGCGCGAGATAGAATGCGTCAGAGTCTTTTATATCCTGGTTATATACACCACGGAAATCGAATTTTTTTACAAATGGAGGTGTCTTGTCGGGCATGGCAACCATTCCATTGTAGCATGAGACGACCGCCTTTTTCTATTAATTATATTTAAGGTTATTTAAGGTTGAACCTTAATTGCCAGAAATTTAAAGCTAACCAAGGTTCAACCTTTATTGCTATTCTTTTTCTAAAGTCATTGATCCTAAAATATCAGAAGAATCACCTGCATAGTCCTCTACAAAGCTTTTATAAGAATTAATTTTATAGTTATCTATAGAGGCATTAAAGTATCGTAAAACTTCATGAGGTTTGATCCAACTTGCATTTCTCATTCCAAGATAATAAGAGTAGCTTGAATATTTATTAAATTCTAATTTTTCATTTGAAAGATTGATAGGATTTAAATGAATATATCGACTGAGATGCAAAAGGTAAGAATCTTGATCGATTATGCATGCCTTGTATATGCTTTCAAATAAAGGTCCCCTCCTGTGGTATTTGCTATTAAAATACATTACATAGGCTGTAATTAACCTCTTCATAAACTTTGTAATACCAACATTAGTGTGTTGTTTAAGAAGTAAATGAAAATGGTTCGGCATTAGAGAAAATGCCAGCATATCAACTTGTGTAGACAAATTCATAGAAAGAAATCTCAGTATTCTTTTGTCTTGCTGTAAAAGAATTTGTATATCATCTTTAGGAGATAAATAAATTGATATATAGTATAAGAAAACTTTACAATCTTGTTCATCTATAAATATATTTCGCTTGTCTATTCCTCGATTGTAAACATGATAATACCCGTTCTCTATATAACTTTTTATGATATTTCTTGAAGGCATAATTTAATATTCAATCAAGGTTGATCCTTTGTCAAGCACGATAATTGTTCTATCAAGGTTCAACCTTTATAAATGGTGTATACTTAAATTTATGAAATCTTTTTCTCTTCCGTTAGCTCTAGTAGTTTTAGCTGTAGTCATAATTGCTACGCTTATTTTTAGAATTAAAAGTACAGGTAATGAGCCATTTACTATGAATACATCCAATGTAGCTTCTGAAGACTGTATTCCTACTTTTGCTGATGGTGGTGGACCTTACTATCAAGAAAACTCACCTTTCAGAGAAAAAATTGTACCAGAAAATAATGAGGGCATAAAATTATTGGTATCAGGTAAAGTCTTGCTAAATGATTGTAAAACTCCAGTATCAAATGCTGTGATTGACATCTGGCAAGCAAATGAGTCAGGAGACTATCAAGACGAATGGTACAGAGGAAAAATAAATACAGACAATAAAGGTAGCTATTCCTTTGAAACTGTAGTTCCTAAAGGATATGGTGAAGGCACAGGATATAGGCCGCCACACATTCATTTTAAAATTTTTGTAGACGATCAAGAGATAATAACATCCCAGATGTTTTTTCCTGAAGTTAAAGGAACTCCTGGATTTGAGGATGCATACATTATGAAAGTAGAAGAAACGGAAAGAAGTGGAGACAGAATTTTAGAAGCAAATCACAATATTATTCTACCTTAAATTAATTCTTTTGTCTTAAAAACGCGGGGATGTCGAAGATGTCTTCATCTTCATCTTTTGGTTTTTCAGTCTGTGTAGGTTCAGGTTCATCTTGGTAGTTGTTATTTCCAAAGTAGTATGACCTATCACGACGTTCTTCAGGCTCTTGTTGACGGGCTTGATCTTCCTGTAGATCTCTACCAACCATCTGCTGTAATCTTCTTCTGGATTCATCAAATCCTGTTGCGATAACAGTAATCTTGATCTGATCGTGCAGATCTTCATCGATGGTAGCCCCAAAAATAATATTTGCGTCAGGATCAGCAGCTTTAGAGATAATCCTTGATGCTTCATCAACTTCTGCCATAGACAGATCTGAGCTTCCTGTAATATTAAAGAGTACGCCCCGTGCTCCATCCATAGAAACCTCAAGAAGAGGAGATGAAGTAGCTTGTTTTGCAGCAAGCTGTGCGCGATTTTCTCCTACACCCACACCAATACCCATAAGCGCAGTACCAGAATTGGACATAATGGATTTTACATCTGCAAAGTCTACATTAATAAGTCCTGATACCGTAATTAGATCTGAGATTCCTTGTACACCGTGAGTTAATACAGAGTCTGCTACCTTGAAGGCTTCAAGCAGTGATAATTTTTTGTCGACAACCTCTAAAATTCGCTGATTTGGGATAACAATCAAGGTATCAACCTTATCTTTCAGTTGCTCAATACCTTCTTCTGCAGAGACCATTCGGCGTGTTCCTTCAAACATAAATGGTTTTGTAACAACAGCAACAGTGAGCGCTCCTACCTCTTGTGCAACCTCAGCGATAACAGGCGTAGCACCGGTTCCGGTTCCTCCACCCATACCTGCTGTCAAAAACACCATATCTGATCCTTCGAGTAAATCTTTAATTTTTTCTCGGCTTTCCTCTGCTGCTTCCCTTCCCATCTCAGGATTTCCTCCAGATCCGAGACCACGAGTAAGATTTTCTCCAATTTGTACTTTGGTATTTGCTTTAGAGTTAAGAAGAGCTTGCGCGTCAGTGTTTATACCAATGAAGTCAACGCCTGATATGGATCCGCTATCCACCATGGAATTAACAGCATTGTTACCTCCACCACCTACACCGATAACTCGTATCTTCGCAAAGCTTGCTGTTTGGGGCTTAATTAACATAGGTTAAAACTTCACTTGATACTAGCACAATGATGAGTCATTTGCAATAATTTATTGGGATATAGTATTCAATACTAGGTATAGCTAATGAAGTTTTATTATTCAATTCAGCTTTTCTAAGGTATAAATTTCTTGAGAAGTTTTCGCAGTTTGGATGTTATATCATTCACAGGTTTCATTGAAACCCCACTGAACGCTCCTTCCAAGAATGAACCTTCTACTCCCCTGAAATCTCTCCCGTACATTAAAAGACCGATAGGGGTTGCGTAAGATGGATTTTCGACATCGTCTATAAGTCCGGTAATATTTTGAGGAACACCAATTCTGACTGGCATAGAAAGCATACGCTTCGCCGCATCTTCAGCACCTGCTGTCCGTGCTCCTCCTCCGGTAATCACAATCCCGGCAGGAGTCTGAGTACCCAATCCGCTTTTTTTGATCTCAAGCCCTATCATAGTAAATAATTCATTTAGTCTTGGTCGAATAATACCCTCAACGAGAGTTTTATATGATACTTTTTTGATCTCTTCAGAAATTCCCAAACTTGAGATATCTATTTCATCAGAGGGCTTTTCTCCATTGTCGGAAGCTTTATGTCGGTTATGTTTTGCAAAGTGCTGAGAAAGGTATAACTTAATTTTCTCTGCGCTTTCTAGTGAGATTCTTAGTCCTATGGCAAGATCATTTGTAATATGACGCGCTCCTATAGGAATAACGCTGGAGTGTACAATAGTTCCATCAACATAGATACAAATATTAGTAATCCCAGCTCCGATGTCTGCCATGATTACACCCAACTCTTTTTCGGTCTCAGTCAAAACCGCAAGAGAAGAAGCAAAACCAGAGAACACCATTGCATTTACTTGCACTCCACCCTCTGTTTCAAGTACCCGCTGAATATTTTTAACTGACGTAGTGTTTGATGTAATTATATGAGTGTCTACTTCCAAACGAACACCTGTCATACCTACAGGGTCTTTAATACCAGGCTCTCCATCGACAGTAAAGGTTTTCGGCAGTACGTGCACAATTGATTTGGTAGTAGGGATCGAAACAGCCCCTGCAGCTTCTAAAACACGGTCGATATCAGTTGGTATAATCTCACCCTGAGGCTGAGAAATAGCTACGATTCCTTTTGAGTTCTGACTGTCTATGTGTACTCCGCTTATGGAAACAAACACCTTATCGATAGAGCTTCCAGCCATTCTTTCTGCTATATCCAGCGACTGATTCAGAGCATTAGCAGTATCTTCAATATCAACAATCTGACCCTTGCGGATACCTTTAGAAGGTACTTCAGATACACCAAGGATATTAATTACTTCCTCTTGTGCCTGACCAATGACGGTTGCAATTTTTGAAGACCCGATATCGACACCTACAACAATTTGAGAATCACGCATAGTCTATTTAAGTATACACTAGAATTTCACAACAGGCTTTCCAAAACGAAAATCGATCCGTTCAGGCTGCTTATTATCTATTGTAAGCTTATAGATTATTGAATGTAAAGAGGTTATTTGCCACTCTATATCATACTCGCTAGAAAACAGTACCTTTGGTCCATTGTCCAGCTCTACAGTAAGAACTGATTTATTTAATGAAAGGGTTTTAGACTTAACAGTAAAACCTTTGTCTTTCAGCTTCTCATCTATATCTGAAAACTGATTCTGGCGTAGGTAGGGACTTGCAAATACTGTCTGCTCAGGAGTGAGAAAGTGCAAGATTTTCCCGCCTGTGTATAGTAAGCCTGCGAGTAAAAATACTAATCCGGCAAATAGGAATAAAATCTTATAAAGTTTGGATGTTTTAGTATTACTTCTTTTTATTTTTCTTTTTCTCATACTGGGCAGTAAGTTCAGCGACAATACGTTTTGCGCTATCAACAAAAATGTATTTATCTATTATACCCTGTGTTACTTTGTATTTTTCAATATCACTTACCATATCATCTATAGTCTGCACGAGTAGATCAGCCGTCAGGTCTTTCTGTTCTACTATCTTTCCTAGACCAAGACTCTCGATTAATCGCGCATTTTGAAGTTGCTCTCCTGTCTGACCATGAGATAAAGGAATTAAAATGCTTGGTTTATTACAAGCAATAAGTTCTAAAGCTGTATTTGCCCCAGATCGTCCGATGACCAATGTTGCATTTTTGTACACGTACCCTATCTCAGTAGGAAAAATAAATTTTCGTGGAATATATCGATCACGAATATCCGAATTTAGTCGGGCTTTTATTTGTTCTGAAGCCTGAAAGTCATTGAATTCATTCTCCCCTGTCTGGTGAATTACAATATATTTTTTTACTAACTCTGAAATTGCACTATTAACCGTACGATTGATTACATGAGATCCGGTACTTCCTCCGGTAATATACAGAATAGGATAACCCTTAGGATGCATTATTTTGTCTTGGACTGAATAAATACTATCACGTACAGGATTACCCGTAACTACAACCCTATTATGAGAAATTATATCTTTTGATGACTCAAATGAGACACATACTACACTTGCAACTTTGGATATTATCTTATTTGATAGTCCCATCCTTTGTGTCTGCTCGTGTGTAACTACAGGAATACCTAACATCCATGCAGCATAGGCAATAGGAAGAGCAAGATATCCACCGAAAGTAAGTACAACATCCGGTTTTGAGCTATTTAAAATCTTAATTGCATTAAAAAGTCCTAATGGAGTTCTTATCAGAGAAGTTATGGTATGTCTTGTGAATTTGCGTTGAAGTCTACCTGTTTTTAACTCAATAAACGGGAGATTTAGCTCCTTGCTAACTTTAAACTCAAAAGAGTCAGACGTCTTATCACCTTCAAACGGGTGACGTCTTCCGACAATCACAACTTCTGCATTAATCTTCTGCAGTTCTTCTATCACAGAGTATGCCGGAGAAAAATGTCCTCCTGTCAACAGTACTTTCATCTTTTTCTTGTTGCTCCTTTCCCTGAAAAACGTGCAATAGACATCATTATTCCGATAGCCGCAAAGTTAATAAGCATCGATGATCCTCCGTATGAAATAAACGGCAGTGGAACACCAGTTAAGGGAACAATAACCACTTGTGACCCCAGATTTAAAAAGGACTGAATACATAAAAATGTAATAATTCCTATACCCAAAAGCATTCCAAACGCATCAGGCGACCTAAACGCAATAAGAAAACCAATATACAACTGTAAACCGATTATACCAAGAAGTAAAAGAGAGCCTAAAAATCCTGTTTCCTCCGCGTACATTGCAAAGATTGAATCTGTTGTATTTTCAGGTACGTATGCATATTTTTGTACAGAGTTACCTAAGCCAACCCCAGTCAATCCTCCAGACCCTACAGCAATTAGTACCTGACGTATATGATATGAAGTAGTCGAAAGATCGTTTACATCAAAATTTTGAAACGCCATAAAACGTTCAACTCGGTATGGTTCGAGCTTGATAAGCATTACGATACCTAACACCATAATAATCCCTAGCAAAGCCATCTCTGTCCATTTGGTACCCGCCAAAAAATAAACAGTAATTGACATCGTAGAAACCACTAACGCTGTCCCCAAGTCCGGTTCCATCGCAACAAGTCCTACACACAGTAGAAATAAAATCAAAAAAGCAGGAAGTCTTTTTTCTTCTTTTTTAGATAGCCAAGCGGCTAAATAAATTGTGAGTGAGATTTTCAAAAGCTCTGAAGGCTGAATTACGATAAAGCCCAGATCTATCCAGCGGTGTGATCCTTTTAACTCCAGTCCTATTCCAGGTAAAAAAACCGCTACTAAAAGCACAATTGTTCCTATCAAAATTGGTAGTGCCAATGGATATGCTTTTCTATAATCGAAACGTGAAATTACACCTGCGACTACAAGACCTCCTAGTACCCAAATTAACTGATTTTTCACAAAATGGTACTTATCACCTATATTGAGAAGTGCAGTATAAGACGAACTTTCATAAAGGATAAACACTCCCAAGAGTGACAACAACAGCGTAATCAGGAATAGAAAAATACCAAGTTTTTGCATATCACTGCGTGTCCGGGAAATAAATTATTTAATAAAGGCAATATATAGTCCGAGCAGCGCGAATAAAATTCCAATCAGCCAAGCCCTCATGACAATTTTCGGTTCTTCCCAACCTTTTTTTTGAAAATACAGATGTATAGGGGCGATTGGAAGGAACCGGCGGTTAAAGTATTTTTTACCAACAATTTGAATAAGCGATGATGCAACTTCCAGTACAAAAACTCCTCCAATTACGGCTAAAGCAGATGTTTTACCAGTTAGTAATCCAATTACAGCGAGTACCGCACCCAGAGATAAAGACCCGACATCTCCCAGCCAAATACGCGCAGGGAAAACATTAAAGTAAAGGAATGCTAGAACCGCACCTAGCACAATCGCAATAAATATTGCCAAGAAACTATCTAACATGCTATGAGAAATTACAAGAAAAGCAATTACGCTTATCAAGAACAATCCTGATGCGAGGCCATCTAAACCATCAGTAATGTTCATCGCGTTTGCGAAAGAAACTATAATGAAAGCGGCAAAAAGTATAAAAGCTATACCCATCGTAATTTGCCCGAGCCAATGCACATATACAAATGAATATCCTAACTGAAAATAGAATACACAGCCAATAATTAGCGCCAGTATCCATTGAATTATAAATTTTTGCCTGAAGCGTAAACCAAAAAATGAGGATCCGGATTTGAATGTTTTCTTAATGTCATCATAAAAACCTAGTAAACCAAATCCCACAAATGAAAAAAGAAGTACAAACAGTTCCCAGAACTTTACTTCTACTGAAAACAAACCATATGCCCAAAGTGTAAGTAAGGTCACGACAAAAATTATTAGCAAACCTCCTCCAATTGGAGTACCGACTTTCCACCTACTCATCTTGTCAAATTCAGGGGTCAATTTATTCAACGGGTCTCTTGTTTTCTGCATCTGGCGCTGAAACTTTAGTTTGTATAAAAAGTCAATAAAAGGCACCAAAAGCATCGCCGTAATAAAAAATGATAGAATCGCAAAACCGAAAATTTTATCCATAATGTTATTATATGCTTGTTAACCTACTCAAACAAGTCAGCAGTTATGAGTTTTTGTATACGGGGTTATGTATTAACAGGTCGAGAACCGACTGAGACTCCTTCCCTTCAAAAATAACTATATCTTTTGTTCCATACTCTTGCTTAATCAGCTCACTCATTTTCTTTGGAGAAGCAACAGTTACTTTACATTTGTTTCCTGAATCATTGATCCCTTTAATAATCTGTGTATAGAAATTTTTATTCATTAAAAATAAATGGTCACAAACCTTACCAATTTGCTGTCCAATTTCATAGTGATTTTGCTTTCCGTTCTTTCCGAGTTCAATCATCGGTTGAAGCACTAAAACTTTTTTTCCTTTTTGGTGTGATAAATATTCGACTGCTGACAGGACTGATGCCGGATTTGCGTTATATGTATCGTCTATATAAAGTACGTCGTTTTCTCCTATAAAAGGTTCCATTGTTTTATATAATGGCTTAATTAATCGAAGTGCTTCTGTGATCTCAGATTTTGTCATTTTTAGCTGTTGACCTACAAATATTCCCGGAAGAATATTTTGTATGTGGTGTTCTCCTACCAGATCAACACGTAATCTTCGATACTCTTTATTTCCTACCAATGCATCAAATGTCAAAAAAGTAGGATGTACTTTAACATTGTGTGCGACGATCTGTGCATTATGTTGAGATTTATTGCCTGTGTAATATAAATATTTTTTTCTTCTCCGCGTGTGTCGGAAAAGTTCAGAACTGTTTTCATTATTTCCGTTAAACAGGGCTATTCCATCAGAAGGCAATGATTCAATTAGTTCATATTTTGCCCTTTTTGTATTCTCTACACTTCCAAATAATGAAACGTGTTGATCATTTACTGCAGTCAGAACTCCAATTTTAGGTCTTACAAACTCACACATTTCAGCAATCTCACCAATTTTATAAGCTCCCATCTCTGCTATAAAAATTTCAGTACTTTTGTTTAATTTTGAGATAATGACACGCGCAATTCCGATGGGGGTATTGTGTGTGGAAGGAGTTTTTAAAGTATTAAACTTGGAAGATAAAATTGTATACATGTACTCTTTGGTCGAGCCTTTTCCATAACTTCCTGTAATGCCGATTACAAGAAGTTTTTTATATCTTCGGATTTTCTTAATTGCTTTGTTGATTTGAGTGTCTTTATAAAAAATTGAAGGAAAGGAAAAAAGACCCATCAAAACTGCTATTATTCCTACCACTAATTTATCAATAAATACTAACCAGAAAAATCTATCTAGTAATGGGATAAAAAGAAAAAGGAAAACTAACGCTACAGTACCTCCAGCAATTAATATTAATTTGGGAGTAAAAACAGGCAGCTTAACTTTTTTTTGAATTATATCTAACAAAAATCGGACTGCTTCATACGCGTAAATACCACACACTGCCCATGGCACTAAAGGATAATACTCAGAATAAAAAATGGTGAAAAAGTAAAAAAAAATTACTGCAGTTTTAGCGACTGGTTCAAAACCCAGTACCAATGATCGTCCTTGTTTTGTTTCCCGAACATGAACAATTAGCCGGTCAAGACGGTATTCTTTGATCTGCCATAAATATAACCAATAGATAATAGTACGTACTAGATGAATTATGAACAAACAGTACGTTACGGTAAATAATATGTCCATATATGATATAGCGCTATTATAAAAGACATCCGACTTAAAAGCCAGCTTCTTTTATTATATAGTGAGCTACATGGATAGAGAAATAATTAGAGGGTATTTATATTAATGTATCGATCATCAATCGGTATACATTTGTATTTCGTTTTTTAAATCCTAAACGCTGGTATAGATGATTTGCTGCTTCTCTCTCAGGTCGAGAAGTCAAACCAATATAGGTAAGTCCTAGTTCTCTGGCTTTACCGATTCCTGCATACATTAACTTTTCCCCAAGACCGTTACCTCTGTACACTTCGTCTACAACAACATCTTCTATATATCCGCGAGTTGCGCTAGGAGTACTGTACGTTACCAAAGTAAGTGTTCCGACAATTGCGTCGTTTTCTTCAGCTTTTGCAACAAATAAATACGTGTTAGGGACATCAATTATTTTTTGCAGATCATTTAGAGTAAGTGAACGAATATCGGGATTTAGCTGCCTCATCAAATTGTTTAGAGCTGTTAGGGTTTCCTCAGATACCCTCGTAACTTGGTCAATGTAAAATTTTTGATCATTCATATTATGCTACTATTAGCTTCTCTGCTTCTTTTAACTCTTCGGGCGTATTAATTCCCCTCCAGTTTAGTCCTTTTACAGTATGTGTAGTGATTTTCTTCTTCTCTTGTACTGCTTTTTCGATTAATGCAGTTATATAATACTCTCCTGTTACCGGGCTTTTCTGCAATGATTCAAGTTCTTCTTTTAAGAAAGAATAATCAAACATATAACATGCAGGATTAATTTCTTGTATCATTCTCTGTTCTTCAGTAGCGTCCTTTTCTTCGATTATTCCTATCACTTCATTATTTTGGTTTCGAAGAATTCTTCCAAGTCCGGTCGGATTTTCCATTATCAAAGTCAGAAATGAAACCGCAGCTTGTTCATCTTTGTGTTTTTTATATAGCTCACTCAAAATTTCAGGAGTAAAAACATACGAATCATCACCGTTTAAAACTAAAACTGTCTGTGCGTCTTGAATTTTTTCAAGAGCAACTTTCACAGCGTGACCCGTTCCCAGCTGCTCTGTCTGCTCAGCAATAACTACATCACCATCCAAACACTTAAGTATAGATTCCTTGGCAAACCCAACAACTACTGCAATATTATGAATCCCCGCTTTTCTAAGATTCGATACTGTATGTGAAATAATTGGTTTTCCTGCAAGTGGAAGCGCTACCTTATTAATGTCTTTAGAGTTCATGCGGGTACCTTTTCCCGCTGCCATAACAATTGCCCACACTGATTCAAGAGATTGATCTGTCATACTTTTTCGTCTAATACTTCAATCTTTGCGCCTAATGCCTGAAGTCTTTCGTGAAAGCTCTCGTAACCTCTTTCTACTTGCTCTATGCCAAACACAACACTTTCTCCGTTTGCAAGAAGAGAGGCAATAACCAGAGTAGCACCTGCTCGAAGATCATATACAGTTAACACGCCTTCGTGGAGTTTGGTTTTTCCTCGTATCTTAAGTCCCTGTTCATAGACTTTTTCAGAGTCATAATTGAAATTGTATGTTTTTTCTGGATTTTGAACTTCCGGAGAAAACATTTCGAGTTTGGCTCCCATTTTTGCAAGCTCTGTAACATACGCAAATCTATTTTCATAAATTGTCTCGTGAATGATTGACTCTCCATCTGCCTGTGTCATCAAAATTGACCATGGACCTTGCCAGTCAGTCATAAATCCTGGATGCGGTTCCGTGATAACATCTACTGGTTTTATCCCATTGGGCATATAAAACCTAACCGCTCCATTATTCTCGTCCCATTCGCCTCCTGCTTTTTTGAATACATCTAGAAATGTTTGCATGTCGGAAAGCTCAGCATTTTTCATCAGCACTTTCCCGCCTGTTACAGCTGAGATCACAGCAAATGTTACTGATTCATTTCTGTCAGGCATAATAGTATGTGTAGCTCCATGAAGTGTTTCAACACCATTTATTTCGATCGTACGTGGCGCAGTTCTAGTTACGTCCGCCCCCATATTATTGAGCAATAAAATTAAATCGTCAATCTCTGGTTCTTGAGCTGCATTATGTAGAACAGTTTTTCCTTTTGCCAGCACGGCTGCCAAGATGAGTGTTTCTGTACCGGTGTGTGTATTTTTTTCAAATGTATACTCTGTCCCTACTAATCCATCAGTACTCGCATGAAAGTATCCATCTGCACTGGTATACCCGATAGTTGCCCCCATTCGTTCCAGACCCTCAATATGTCTATCAATTGGACGTGCACCTATACGACACCCGCCTGGGTTTGGAATCTGCGCTTCTTTTGTTCTCGCCAAAAGAGGGGCTAGAAACATGGAAGAAGTTTTAACTTTTGCGCCGATATCAAGAGGTATTTTATTTTTAAGAACCTGTTTCACCCTTACTCTAACTGTGTGATCCTGCAATTCCACTTCTCCCCCAATCGCTTTAATAAGATCAAGCATTATCAGAAAGTCACTTATTAGCGGAACGTTCTGCAAAATCACCTCTTCACTCGTTAGACAAGAAGCGATCAAAGCTTTTGTGACGACATTTTTTGATCCAGAGATAACTACTTCCCCTTGTAATGGCAGCCCTCCTGTAATTTTATATCTTTTCATAAATCTCCATACTCTATACTATTTTTCTACCAGCTTATTACTAATTTTATAAACATCTCCTGCTCCCATGGTTACAATAACATACTCAGCAGAATTATAGTTTTGAGTACAGTATTCTACCATATTATCCACAGACTCAATAAATTGAGCGTCTGTACTGCTAACTATTTGATCATATAATTTTCTTTGCTCATTTTCATCTACCTTTTCTTCTCTAGCTGATGGAAAAATGGGAAGTAATAATAACTTATCTGTATCTTCATAAGCACTACAGAATTGATGAATAAGTTTTTCCGTGCGAGAAAAGGTGTGTGGTTGAAATATAGTAATTATTTTTTTATCGGGATATGTTGACCTTAGTGCAGTCAATGTAGCCTTAATTTCAGCCGGATGATGAGCATAGTCATCAATGACTATAGCACCCCCGATTGTTGTACCTATGAGCTCTAATCTCCTTTTGGTACCTGTAAACTTTTTAAGTCCTTGCTCTATATCGTCAAACTGAATTCCGAGAGAGTGCAGTAATGCAACCGCGGATAAAGAGTTTATAGCATTATGCATTCCGATCACTGGAACAGATATTGTGCCCAATAAGCTTCCATCTCGCAAAACCTCGTATTTTACGCCAGCAAGTGTATTACTGATATCTACTGCCTGGTATGTGTTATTGCTATCTGTCCCGAACGTTACCACACTTACACCACTCTGAATAAAATTCACTACTCTTTTATATTCCGGATTATCTCCTGAAATTGTCAGCACCCCTCCGCTCTGAATATTGCTTACAAATTTTTCGAAAGCAACATATATGCTCTCCAGATCATCAAACACATCAGGATGATCAAAGTCTATGTTAGTAATAACTGCACCGAACGGATACTGATAATGAAATTTAGGTACGCGATCATATTTTAAATCAGAAAAATATTCATCGGATTCTGCAACGAAATATTCTCCGGTTCCATAATAACCTGCATCACCAAGCGAGGCAACTCCCCCTGTACCGATTAAATAAGATGGGTCTTTACCTGCATATTTTAAGATAGTAGCAATCATTGCGGATGTTGTTGTTTTTCCATGAGAACCTGCAACTGAAATCCCTTTTATATCTTGACGATTAAGCAACTCTCCTGACTGAAATTTGCCTAACGCCTGACCAAACGTGAGAGTGTTTATTCCCAACTCTCTTGCTCGCAGCACTTGAGGATTCTCCTGCCCTCCGTGAGACGCAGAGTAAATAACAATAGCCTCATCCGTAGAGCTATCTAAAAACTTATTGATGCTTTCCAATTCAAAACCTATATCAATTCCGATACCGTTTCTGCTTAACATTTCACTGGTAATAAAATCCTCTCCAACATCGCTTCCATGTACGTCCAAACCTGCTTGTTTAGCAATTACGGCTAGTGCAGCCATCCCAACCCCTTTTATTCCAACAAAATATACTTTTTTATATGATTTGTTCCCCATATAGTTATAGTTCCTTCATCCCTATCACTGTCATAAACTCACCAAATGTATCAGAGCTATCTCCGCGATAAGAAAAATATGAATCAAGGTTACATTTAGTACACTTACCTGACATCTTTATGTTGTCGACATGAATTCCTTCTTTTTCCGCAACATTTTTGGCAACTTTTGGTAGGTCTAAAAATATCTTATCACCATGATACCTAAAAATATCTTCTGAATTTAGCAAATTACTAAAGCTCTCCGCCCGCTTTTCATCAATATCATAACAACAAGAACCGATACATGGTCCGATTGAAAGTTGGATTGATTTATTTGATGCACCAAGCTCTCTAGCGGCAATAATTAGATTTGAAACAACACCTGCAAGCAAACCTTTATACCCAGCATGAGCGATTCCGACTACACCAGCATGTAGATCAACTATGCTTACAGGAACACAGTCAGCGGTAACCACTCCGAGAAAAACATGGGGACGATTTGTGACCAACCCATCCGCGTTTTCAACTATCTGTGGGGTATCTTCATCAACACTTACAACTGTATCTCCGTGTACTTGTTTCATAAAATGTGTAGAATTGTAAGGAATTTCCAACTTTTCTAAGAATTGCTGTACATTGCCTCGTTGTAAAATTCGATTGGACATCATACTTCCATCTGACCTGTGAGAAACTGCTGAGACAACATGTAGATTATTACTTTTCATATTTTTTCAATATACTATTTATCACTTCATAATCACTCCAAGGAATTTCTCCATTTCCCAAGTTCATAGATTGCTCATGTCCTTTTCCAGTGACAACAACAATATCACCCTTTTCCGCTACTGACAAGGCAAGCTTAATTGCCTCGCGTCTATCCGGAATTTTATATACATACTTATTATCTTTAGAGTTCTTAGATTGAACCTGCTTTCCTTCTGCTTGTCGAGTATCTGAATCTTTGACTGTGAAATTATTAGATATACCTGTTGCAATCTGGTCAATAATATTTTCTACTTTCTCGCTTCGTGGATCTTCTGACGTTAGAATTATGACATCTGTAAACTGCGAAGAAATTTTCCCCATCTCAGCGCGTTTTCCCTGATCACGTTCTCCCGCGCTCCCAAATACATGAATAATCTTACCTGAGTACTCTTTACGCAAAGATGAAAGTAGTGCATGAAATGAATGTGGAGTATGCGCAAAATCAACCATTATAGTAAATGGAGTTTTTTGAATAATGTCCTGACGTCCAATCGGAGCTTTATAGCTTTCAATCGCTTTTTTTGCATTTGCATAATCTATTCCAAGTTGCATACATACACCAAGCGCAGCAAGTGAGTTATATAGATTAAACTCTCCCGGAAGCGAAGATTTAAGAGGATATTTGTGTGGATTTATATCCGCGTCTTTATGCATTCCATAAGTAATTTTATTCGAACGGTTCGATAACCTAGAAAACGATCTATCATCTTTGTTGAGAACTATGGTATTGGACATATCTATGATTTTTGCTTTTGCTTCCAAGTACTTTTCATAAGTTTTGTGGTAATCGAGGTGTTCATCTGCGATATTTGTGATTACACTTACAGCGTACTTAATACCCCAAACTCTATTCTGATCTAAACCATGAGAAGTAGTTTCCAATATGAAATACTCAACTCCTGATTTTTTCGCTTGAGACAAAATTTTTTGTAACATAAACGGATTAGGCGTTGTTACATGAAAACCTGTGTCATATGATTTTTCGTTAATAATTGCTGAAACAGTTGTAAGTAGAGCAACTTTTTTACCAGAGTCGGTTAATATTTTATAAATTAGGGATGCTGTAGTAGTTTTTCCATCAGTACCCGTTACTCCTATGACTTTCATAGAACGGGAAGGAAAAAAATAGCATAAATTCGCAGTTATAGCCAATCCTAAGTGAGCAAAGTTCTTAAGCGTACGTATCATGAAGTTATTGTTTGGAAAAAAAGTTCCAAAGAAGATATCCTAAAAATATTCCTACAATTCCCATAATACCTGCAAGTGCAGGTGGTGCAGGAATAGGAAGTTTAAGTGCTGAAAAGAGTACTCCAACTATCAATCCGCTAGCTAATGCCTTAAATATTTCAACCATATTCAATATTATAAGCAGAAATGCCCTGTATATCAATTACGAGTCGGAATCAGTAAGTATGCAGTATTAAGATAGCTAGTTGTTCGGTTCTATATTGTAATAATTTACAAGTTGACGGGCAATGTTGAAAAATATAGGAGCTGCAGTCTCAGACCCGTAGATTGAGGTTTTTGGCTTGTCAACCAAAACTAACATCGTTATCTTTGGATCTTCTGCAGGAAAAAATCCTACAAAAGATGCGATAGTTTTATTCGGATCGTAGCGTCCTGCAACCGGAATTTGTGCAGTTCCCGTTTTTCCTGCAACACGATAGCCGGGAAGTTTCGTCCACTGTGATTCACCACGTTCGACTGAGTTAACCATCATCCACTTTAATACCTCACTCGTAGCCGAAGTTATTGGTGTGTTCAAAATTTCAGGCTCAATTTCCACAATTTTTCCTTGCTCTGTTTGAATTTTTTGTACTACATATGGTTTCATCCGAACACCACCATTGGCAATTGTGTTGACCGCTGTAACTAACTGAATAGGTGTAATAGAAATCCCTTGACCAAAACTTGCGGTTGCCAAATCAATCGGTACCCAGCTATCTTCAGGTCTAATCAATCCAGTTGCTTCTCCCTGGACATCTATTCCCGTCATGCTACCTATACCGAATAAGTTTAAGTACTCTAAAAACTTTTCTAAGCCAAGCTGTCTGGCAATATATACCATTCCTGTATTATCAGAGTGCTGGAGTACTTCGGTCATTGTGCTGTTTGGATAATACTGGTCATTCCAAGTTTTGATTTTGTACTGCCCGATTTCTAATGGTTTGTCACAAATATCGCACCTTGTATCAGGTTTAATTACTTTCTCATTTATCCCCGCTGCCATAACCAATACTTTAAATGTTGACCCTGGCTCATATAAACTGCTAATAAGTGGACTCCTATATGATTCGGGTTTAAATTCATAATACGTCTGGGGATCAAAGTTTGGGATAGAAGAAGCTGCAATCACTTTTCCTGTTTTTGACTCCAATAAGATTACACTTCCTCCTTCCGCCTGATACCGATCTACTCCCTGTTTCAGTTCCCTGTCTACAATGAACTGTACAGCGCGATCAATCGTAGTAGTCAGTGTTCTTCCATCAATTTTTTTCTCCTCGCGGATATCGCTGATAACGGGGTTTCCCAAAGCATCTTTTACTACAAACAAACGTCCGGGACGTCCTTTGAGCTGTTCATTATAATATCCTTCAATTCCAAAATACCCATGATCATTCCCGTTCTGGTCTTTTCCAATAAAACCTACCATATGAGCAGCCATGGAAGCTTCAGGATAAAATCTAAGACTTTCTTGTTCAAATCCTATACCTGTCAAATTAAATTTTTCAATACTTTCCTTAACGTCAGCCTCAACTCTGCTCTGTAAGCGTACCCAGAAAAGATCTTGGTCAAGTCGCGCTGAAATGGATGCGGGATCATTTTCTAGTAATGGGGCTATCTTTTCTGCTACCTCCTCACGATCGTCAATCTGCTTAGGATTTGCGTACACTAAAAACGTTGGTTTGTTAGTGGCCAGGGGGAACCCATCACTCGCAAGTATTTCACCACGAGCAGAATCCTCAACTAGTACTTGAGAGCTCTGCATACTACCTAAATCACGCAAGTCCTGGGCACGTACTACTTGCCAATAAAATAATCTAATTACCACCAGACTGTAAAGCAGCGCAAAAAAAGACAGTACAATTGTGATACGAAGAAAGTTTGGTTTGTTCATCTACTTATGATAACTCACATCAGTGTTCGGGGTTACTGACGTGCAACTTGGACAGGAGTGTCAAGTGAAATTACTTCACCGGCTTTACGGAAGCCAAACTCTGCTGCCCGAGAAGCTACTGACTCGTATGATGCAAGTTCATATACTTTTGATTTTAATATATTATTTTTTTGTGTGTATTCTGCAATCTCTTTTTTAAGCTGACTTGCCTGAATACTGTCTGTTGATACACGATTTGATAAAAATATATTAAACAATTCAAGACTTGCAACACTGACTACTAAAAGAATTATTAACAATGCAGTTTTATTCTTAAATCTTGATTTTTTTGTAGTTTGTAATTTTTTCATATTTTTATTAACTAACTTTTTCAAATACACGTAACTTTGCGCTTCGGGATCTTCGATTCTGTTCAGACTCACTGCTTCCGGCTATAATTGGTTTTTTTGTAATTACCTTTCCTAGATTTTTCTGCTCTGATTCTCTGAATATATTTTTTGCAATTCTGTCTTCCAGAGAATGGAATGAAATTACTGCAACTCTTCCACCCGGCAGAAGCAACTCTATGGCCTGTTTTAGTCCGTCTTTTAGTACATCTAGTTCTGAGTTCACTGCAATACGCAATGCCTGAAAAACTCTTGTTGCCGGATGAATTTTTGTATTTCCTCGTCCGAACTTGATTAAAAGATCAACTAATTCTTGGGTAGTCTCAAACTTCTTTTCTTTTCGTCGTTCCACAATAGCCTCTGCGATTGCTGAAGCGTTCTCTTCTTCACCGTATTTTAAAAATATTTCTTTAAGCTCTTCAGCTGACCAACGATTAACAATTTCTCTTGCCGTTAATTCACGAGCTGTATCCATTCTCATATCAAGCGGCTGGTCTTTCAAAAAGCTGAATCCTCTACTTGACGCATCGATCTGAAAGCTCGACATACCCAGGTCAAATAAAATTCCTGAACAGTCATCAAAACCCTGTAAATGTGCTATATTTTTTATGTCTGAAAAGTTACCTTTGACTACCTTTACCTCTTGTGTCTGTGCAAACCGTTCTTGTAAATGACTAATTGCTTCTTCGTCTTGGTCTATACAAAGCACTTTTCCACCCTGTTTTACAATCTCTGCTGTATGTCCTCCTCCTCCGGCTGTTGCGTCTATATATTTTTTACCTTCTTCAATTTGCAAGTACTCTGCAACTTCTTCCAGAAGTACTGGAACGTGTATAAACCCCGCTTTTTTCGAGGCATCCTTACTCATCTTTTCCTCCTGCAAGCTTCTCAGCGATATCAACTATTGATCCTTTCTCCACAATTTCTTCCTGATAATCTTCCCATCGCTTCTTGTCCCAAACCTCTACTAATCTTCCTACTCCTACGTATACAATCCCGTCTGTTATTTTTGCGTAATCCTTTAAATACTCAGGTATTATGTATCGTCCCTTCGCGTCCAGTTCCACTTCAGTTGCATTACCTAACAAATATCTCTGCATCTCACGTACATCTTTTTGTATAAACGGTTTCCCTTCTGTCCCTTCAAGTAATGTTTTCCAGTGGGAAGCTGGTACGATAATTAAATGCGTATCAATACCTTTGGTAATAATTAATTCCTCTCCTAACTCTTCTCTAAACCTCTTAGGTACTGCTGATCTGTTTTTCTCATCAATCGTTCCTGTGTATTGTCCGAGTACCATCCCACTTTTTCCCACTTATCTATTTTTATCTAACTTTTCACGCATTGTCAAGATGGGATACAGGTAAAATTGGGGCTTCAAAAAAACAGCGAGCACTATATGTAGTGATTGTGAAAATATTTACTAATTTCTTACAAAAGAAGGGTGATACGAATTAGTTTGTATCGCTTGCATCAAGGGGTAATTTTTCTTCTAATTGACCTATCTCACCGTTAGTGAAGGTAATCTTAAATACTGCAGTAATATCACTCGTTACAGTGTGAGGAGTACAACGGGCTGAACATGTTCCTAGATATATTTCATCTGGTAGTGTATAGTCTCCTGATTCAACATCTATTTCTACAATTACACCTTGTAGTCCCCTATCCTCAGCTTCGTAGTCAAAAGAGCCATCTATTTTGCTGATTCCGTCCAAATTAGCTATATCATAACTAATATAATCACCGTCTGGTTTGGAAACCACAGACATTTCAAGACCCAACTCTTCAGCTGTTACTTCTCTTATATTTACTTTTGATTCTGTATCAACGTCAGAATTTTCTCCACCTTTACCTAAAACAAAAAACCCAACACCTACAAGGACAAGCAGAACAAGTGCTGCTCCCAAAATCATGAGCATTTTATTCATTCCTTTATCGGATTTTTTTGCTTGTGTGGCTTCCATAATTTAAACTTTACAAGAAATCAGAAGAATAAGTCAATAGTTGATAATTCGCTGTTTAAAGTCATTAGTAATTAGAAATTAGTAATTAGTTCGCAAATCCTCAATCTTTAATCATGACTCATTAATCTTTCAGCAATATACACTTCTAAATCTTTGATACTAACTCTCTCTTGCTCAGCTGTGTCCCTATCCCTTACCGTAACTGTGTTATTTTCTAGTGTCTCGTAATCAATAGTTACACAATATGGCGTGCCAATCTCATCTTGGGATAAATATCTCTTACCAATATTGCCACGATCGTCAAATACAGAAACGTACTTTTTCTTTAGACTTTCAAACACCTCGCGCGCTTTGCCAACAATCTCTTCTTTATTTTTAACCAAAGGAAACACTGCTACCTTATACGGTGCAATAGATGGCGCGAGCTTTAATACAATTCTACCTTGATCTGAGCCTGCGGAAGGTTCTTCATGGTACGCGTCAAACAGTAAGATTCCTACTAGTCTGGATAATCCGAATGTGGGTTCAATTACATGAGGAATATACTTGTCTCCGCTAATTGGGTCAGTATATGAAAGGTCTTTACCGGACTTCTCAGAATGATTTTTCAAATCATAATCAGTGCGGTAAGCTATTCCGAACATTTCCTTCCAACCAAAAGGATAGTTATAGTCAACATCCATGGTTTTCGTAGAATAATGAGATCTTTCAAACTCTTCATGTTCTCTCCATCTCATATTATCTTCTTTTAACCCTATGGACTTCGCCCATTTCCACATTTCATCACGCATGTTTTCGAATGTTTTTTCCCAGTCTTCCGGTTTTATAAAATACTCAAACTCCATGAGATCAAACTCAAGTGTGCGATGTAAAAACTGCCCCATGGTAATCTCATTACGAAATGCCTTTCCTTGTTGTGCTATACCGAAAGGAACCCTGACTCTTGTCGTATTAAGTACATTTTTGAAGTTGAGAAAAATACCCTGAGCAATCTCTCCGCGTAAGTATACTTTTGATTTATCCCCTTCGACTATTCCTACACTTGTCTCAAATAGAAGATTAAATTTACGAACAGGTGTCCAGTCAAATTTACCGCATTTAGGACACTTAATTGAGTTTTCTTGGATAATTTTATCCAGTTCTTCGGTTGATAGACCTTCAACTTTCTTATCAGGTAAAGCGTCTTCAATCAGGTGGTCTGCTCTGGTTCTATTTCTGCAATTTTTACAGTCAATGAGAGCATCCGTAAACCCTGCCACGTGTCCCGACGCTTGCCAGACCTCTGGATTAAGAAAAATTGAAGCATCAATACCCACTATATCTTCACGATCAAGGACAAAAAATTTCCACCAGGAGTCGCGAATATTATTTCTCAGTAAAGTACCTACAGGTCCTAAATCCCAGGTATTTGCCATACCTCCATAGATTTCAGAAGACGGATAAGCAAATCCACGCCGTTTGGCAAGAGCAACTACTTTGGCAAATTTATCATCCATGAGGCTAGTATATCAGAGCAGTGAGTAAGTATAAAGTATCAGGTAGAAAGAACTGCAGTTTACATTAAATAGTTTAAGATGTATCAAGGTTCAACCTTTAAACAGTTAAATCTGTGCCTGGTAAAGGTTCAACCTTGATAAAATAAACTTATAGAGCATTAAAACTTTGCATAACTACAAGGTTCAACCTTTAAATAGTTAAATATATGCCTGGTAAAGGTTCAACCTTGATAAAAAAACCTTGATAAATCAAAAAATGACGATTTATTTAATCATCTTTCTCCCATATCATTGGAATAGGTACTGTAGGATCATCTGTTTGTATATAAGCTTTAGACGTAATGTCAATTCGAAACCCAAGACGCTCATAATACCTTATTAATGCCTTTTGTCTGCGAGCATAAATTTCATGTTGTTTTGTAGGATTATCAGTCTTATCATACCCAAAAGTAGATGCAATAAGAGTCACACGATCGTAGTCTAACTGAACAGAATGCAACAGTTTTTTAACCACCGTTGTATTTTGAAATTCAGGATCAATTGTAAACCATAATCCTTGGTACGTTTTTCCTTTATCTTCTCCAATAATTCCCCCGATTGGAGCATTTTTATCATCTTGCACAATATAAGTTACTAAGTTTCGTACTGCTCCAATGCCGTCTATAGGATTTATTCTGTCAATTATTTCTTCTGTTGGATAATATTTATCTGGATATTTATCTCTTAATTTATCCACAAAAGCTTTAAAGTTAATAAAACCAATTTCTGAATATGGTATAGCCAGTGTATCTTTATTAAAATTATTATCTGACCAACGTACAATATCTATATTTTCAAATGATTCTTCTCTACCTTCTTTTATCTCGGGAGTATCCATAATTAAAACTCAAAGTATAACTTTGTTTTGAGGCGTTTTTCTATCACACTCTCTATAAAATTCCTTACATCATGTTCATCAAGAAAGCGCTTAGTTTCATCCCAGTATCCCAACTCTGTAAGTAAGTTGACCTGAAAATCATGCATATTGCTCCTCAGTTGTCCCCGATCTAGTCGGTCAAGTGTTTCTTTTACTAACTGAAATATAGCATCACTCTGCTGTTGTAGCGGACAGAGTTTATCTATCAGCTCGCAGAGTAAAAACCTACAACTGAGTTGTTCTAGAGTTGTCTGTGAGTCGTAAAAGCCTTGTACAAGTTGCGCTTCTGTCAAAATATAGTTGTTTTTTCCTTTTACACTTTGGAAATTTATTAGATGAAGTAACTCGTGTGAAGATCTACGGCTTGTGATTTTGCGAACCCCTTTTGCAACTAGCTCAATTTTTCCGTGATTTTTTGTATAGATAGTAATATACCGATCTGCCTCACCGAAGTTTACCCGCTTAATGACGAATCCAGTATCTGCGAGAAATTGCATAATTTAATTATAGCGAAAATGTTCAAAGGATACGAGGCGAGTAAAGAGTATTACCGAAGGTCAAGCATAATCTCTGTGTCTGATTTGAGGTTAAATGACTCAACTAACTCTCCGTTAAGATAAATTTCATAAGGAATCTCACCGGTCCCTGCCTGCTTCTGAATCAGAACAGGAAGCACTTTCTCATCAGAAACATCAAACGGAAGGTTATAAGTGTAAATAACTTCTGCTTTACCTAATGGATTCACTCGCATAAATCCTTCGAACACTGTCTTATCAAAATCTGTGTATGTCTCCACTTTTACTTCTGATCCTTTAGAATTCACTAGTTTACTACCTTCAGGTACATATACGCGCTGCCAGTTACGAAGGACTGCGTTCAAACAAAGCTGTCCTGCTTCTAAATTACAATTGGAATGCGGCTCAGGGTTTCGATATGACAAGGTAACTTTCTTTTCGACTTTACCATCTTTAACTGTATAGTCCATACGAACAGACTGCTCAACAAACATGTTTGACTTAGCACCACCCAGGTTTGCATCATTCACGTGAAAATAATCTCCAGTAGTCGGTCTGATTTTTCCTGCCCAGTTGAGAGCCTCAATACCTTTTTGCGCATCTTTGTTATACAGATAAAACATAACGTGTTTTTCCTGAGCGTCTAGCATACCTTGTTGCACTAGCCTTCCCCAATACTCACCAGGCGAGCTGGAAAGAGCCTTCTGCATGACCGCAAACAGCAATTCACCAATTAAAGCTTTGCGGTTTTCCCTAATATAATTAACAGGACGGGTGATCTGATCTTCTAGGACATATACAACTTGTGGACAGTCACAACGTGGGTCATTGTCGGCGTTAAATGTTAAACCAGCCGCCTCTACTTCTCCCAATATCCTAATCACATTTACCAAGAAGTGAGTATCCAGAGCAACAATTCCATCTACTTCCTGATACACTGAAGACTTTTCGTACATAGAGTTAAATTCTTTCATAGACTCTACAAAATCAGGAGAAAGGTTTGTATCGCGAAGGTTTAATCTACTAACTTCAAGATATTTGCGCAGTACATCAGGAGCCGCTGGTTTTGATCCGATGCTATCATCCAGATCATATATATTAGATGAACGTTCAACCTCGATTACGCCTTCTTCAACTCTGAAAATTGCATAATAGGTCATAAAACCACCAGTTGGACGAAGCTCTTTATCATTTTGGAAAATAACTAAATACCTTTTGCTCTCTGACTCTCCTAATAACTCAGGCAGTACTTTAATCAAAGGCTTGCCCTGTTCCACCATAGTAACACCTTCTGCAGCCAGTTCCTTTACTTGTTCAATCTGAGCACGAACTTCTTTAAATTTCCAAATATTGGGGTAATGATTTGGGTCTACTTGGTCTACTTCCTGCTGTGCTAAAACCAAGTCCTTTTCAATATCATCTATCTTTGGAACAACTTTCCCAAGTGTTTTGACTGCGATACGAATTCGATCTTGTGCAGAACCAGCAGTAAAACCTTGTGCGCCACCTAGTCCAAGCACGTCTGCATAAGGAATGAGCGAGTCAGTTGTAGTAATAGCGGCGCTAAGCCCGTGGTTAGCAGCATTTGTTATATGCTGTAAGTCACGAACATATCCACCGAAAAAGGGAATATAACCTAAAAATCCAATTGAGTCGACATCACTCTTAAGTTCTAAAACTTCTGTCTGAGTTTTAACTAGTTCTTCCTTAGCAAGAACTACATTCTGTTGTTTCGCGGCATCCATAGCTACTCGTGCTTGTGCCTCAGCCTGCTGAGCATTCTCATATATTGCGGCAGCTTTAAACCCAAGAAACCCTATAAATAAAACCACGAGAGCAACCACACCAATAATAATTCTGGTGTTTTTCTTTTTGAAGGAAAATAGCTTTCGCTTTCTGCGTGCCATAGATGGTTGATTTTCTTGTTTGCTTGGCTTGACCTCTGGAGCAGTTCCGTTTATATCAAGCTTTTTCAACTCTAAATTCTCCATAATTATACCTGAATATTAATTTAAACACAAAATTCGCGGGAAATACAATGGTTGCTTCGGTATTTAATCATACCATTAAAAGTTAATGCTTGATAGTAATTTAAGACCAAATTTCTAATCAAACAATATTATTCACTGTTTAATCTTTAGGTAATTAGAGTAATTAAATAATTTGCAGATAAATTATTACATCGCTCCTTTTCCGCTCAACATGGCAATTGGAGTCTTTACAATCAAGTATAGATCGTAGAGAATTGATTTCTTTTTTGCGTACCCTGCGTCCATCTGAATACGCTTATCAAAGTTAATCTCACTTCTTCCCGAAACCTGCCACACTCCGGTAATTCCAGGCTTAACAGACATCACAATTTTTACAGCCTCTTTTGTATGAGGGTATTTTTTTTGCTGGTCTCTAATCTCATCAGGATAATACGCCCGAGGACCTACGATACTCATATCACCGAGCAGTACATTTATAAACTGAGGTATCTCATCAATCGAATATTTGCGGATAAACTTTCCTACTTTGGTTATACGAGGATCATTGCGCAGTTTGTAACCGCTTCTCTTGTACTCTTCATAAAGCTCTTTATATTTTCCATCACTTAATAGAAGATTATGTGCGTTTTGCACCATGGATCTGAATTTATACATTCTGAAATGCTTACCGTCTTTACCAATACGCTGAGGAGTATCTGCAAGAATAGGACCAGAAGAATCTAATTTAATTGCAATGATAGTAACTAGAATTACGGGCCAGAACAAGATGAGAAGAGTTAGAGACAAAATAATGTCTATCCCCCGTTTTACTAAATCATATCCCATATATAGTTAGTCTACCTAATAATGAAAAATAGATACAAGAGGGCATTTAAGTTAAGTGCTCATGTTCTGTACCTTTAAGATCTGTTACAAATTTTTTAACTTTAGGTACAGAGTCTTTAGGGCAGATAAGCAATACATCTTCTGTATTTACCACAACAAGTCCATCCAGATCAATGCCAACCACCAATTGATTGGTTTCATTGTGTAGAATCGAGTCGCGAGAACTTTCGAGCATAATTTTTCCTCTGGTTACATTTTCATCTTCTGTTTCACTCAACGCTTCTTTCATAGCTTCCCACGCTCCAATATCACTCCATCCGATATCAAGCGAAATTACATAACCCGACTCAGGATTCATCTTTTCCAAGATCGCATTATCAAACGAGATTTTCTCTAGCTGAGGATACACCTCGTTAAGCACAGTTTCATACTCATCTGTGCCGTAAGCATCATGGATTTTTTTCAGCTGGGTGTACAATTCAGGGGCAAATTTTTCAAACTGTTCCCAGATAAATTTCGGTGTGATAGTAAAATAGCCAAGATTCCAGGCATGTTTATTATCACTTGCATACTCTTTTGCTGTTTCGAGTGGAGGAGCATACTCAAACTTTTTCAGTTGATTAATCGCAATATCGTCTACCTTCTTTACCTCTTCACCAAACTCAATGTATCCCACATTCGGATTTCCATACCGTGGTTTTTGAGCAATAAATACGATTTTGTCCGGGTTATCTAGTATAACTTTCTCTGATGTTCTGAGTGCTTTTCGGAAAAGCTGTTCATTTTTTACTAGATGATCACTTCCCCATAGTAAAGTAACCGGTTCATCAGGAAAATTTTTTACAAACTGAGAAATGACTAAACCCACAGCAGGACCTACATCACGCATTTCAGGTTCAATGATAATATTATCTTTAGGAAGTTGAGGTAGTTGTTCACGAATCAGATCAACATAACGCTTACCAGTGGAGATATAAATATCTTCCCACGCAAACTCCGGAAAAAGTTTGTGTACGGCAATTTGGATCATTGACTGATCTTCGATAATTTTACTGAACTGTTTTGGCGTGCTTTTACGAGAAAGTGGCCAAAGACGAGATCCTACTCCACCTGCAAATACGACTATTTTCATGGTTTTTTATTATTTATTAACGAGTTAATTATTATAAATAACCTTTTAACCCGTTAATAGACTAATACTTCGTTTTATCTCCTTTTCAAACACTTCAAATGAGAAACGTTTTGCGTTTGAGATACAGTCAGTTTTATTATAGCCTGTTATATCAAACGTTTTCAATACATCAATTAAACTTTCGGGGGTTTGCCTATCAAAAAATTCACCTGTTTTTCCTTCTCTTACGATTTCTAATGCTCCACCTGCCCGATATGCGATCACAGGTTTCCCATGTACTTGAGCCTCAACCATAACCAGTCCGAAGTCTTCTTCCCCAGGAAAGATTAATGCTTTGCAGTGTGAATAGTAGTCTGAAAGTTGTTTATCTGATACTGCTCCGACAAACTCAACAGTGTTTCCAGCCATCCTTTGATAATACTCGATATCCCTTCCTGTGCCAACAATTTTCAGAGGAAGCTTAAGTCGATTTGCAGCTTCAATAGCCAAATCTACCCGTTTGTAAGCTGTAAGTTTTGATAGACGAGAAACAACCAGGAAATATCCAGTATCCGACACTGAGTATTGGGTGTCATTATTTTTTCCCTTGGTACTGGATACAGTATTCTGACTACTCTTCAGATTACTTGGCGGATAGATGACAGTTGATTCTCTATCATAATATTTATTTATACGTTTCTTTACAGTCTCAGATATTGCAACCATGGCATCTGGACGCTGTGCAGCCATAATATCCCACTTTTTTAAATACCAAGTAATCGGGTAGGAAATAATACGCAGAAATGGATTTTTAAAATATTCGACATACCCACTCCACAAATATCTTGTTGGGGTAAGACATATGCAGATATGCTTTGTATTGGGTTTTGTAATTATGCCCTTTGCTGCCTCACTGGTCACTGAGATCACTAGATCATATTTATCCAAAGTATGAGATTCAAAAGCCAGAGGCATTAGCGGGAAAAAAAATTCGTGATACTTTGAAGCGAACGGAAATGACTGTAAAAACGAAGTTTTTACCTTAAATTTATCTGCCCACGACGCGGTTTTGGGATCATATACAGAGGTATAGAGTGGAGCATCCGGGAATATCTTATGAAGAGCAAGCAACACACGTTCCGCACCACCCCATTTATTAACTCGGTCATATACTATTGCTACTTTCATATTATTAACGGGTTAACGAGTTTGAAACTTTTTAACTTTTTAACTCGTTAATACTTAACTCATAAACCTGCAGCGTTTGTTTAACCATTTTACTCCATGAAAAAGTTTTTGCACGAGCTTTCCCTTGCTGCACGCGATGTTTTTTTTCTTCTAATGGCATATCTTTTATCTTTTTAAGCGAATTAAAAATCTTTTCATCATCTTTGGGGTTAAAATAAATTGCTACATCTCCGCAAACTTCCCGAAATGCAGGTGTGTCTGATGCTGCCACCGGACTGCCTAGTGACATAGCCTCAAGTACCGGAAGACCAAACCCTTCCATCAAGGAAGGATTAATTAAACCCAAAGAATTTTTATACAAAGCAGAGAGGTCACTATCAGATATGTCATGTAAAAATACAATATTTTCATTTATGTATATCTCTCTGAGCCTTTCGTAAAAATAATCATTTTTACCTACAAGAACTAATTTGTACCTATGGTCACCAAGTTTAAGAAATGATTCGATCAACCTCTTTACATTTTTATGAGGATACGCATTCCCCACATACAGGAAAAATTTTTCATCAAGCAGTCTTTTAACGTGGTTAGATACTTCATTGTCCTGAGTAAATGATAGATCAAATCCTTCTTTCGTAACCACAATTTTGTCTTTTACCTGTGGAAAAATTTTTACTACATCTTGCTTAGTGGCTTCAAGCGGAACAATAATTCTTACTGCATTTTTGCGCATTTGGGATAGCAAAAATTTATATGCTAAATGTTTTACTCTATAAAACACAATAGGCAACGTAGAAGCCTCACCAGTCATAAAATGATAAATAATTAAATCATGAAGCGTGATAACATAAGGTTTTTTATAAAAATAAGGAACTGAGTAGTACGTAAAATGCATTAGATCTAGCTGATCTTTTTCAATAACTTTAGGAAATAAAATCTGTTCACGAAGTGTATGCCAGCGGATATTCGCGCGACGTTTGTGGATATTTTTGCTTTTAAATTTTAGGGAATTAAACTCATCATCGAGCAGGTAAATATAATATTCGTGCGATGTATCAAGGTCATCTATACCCCGAACAAGGTTGCGAATATATCTTCCAACTCCTGTCTGATTCCATAATCGAGCATCTATTCCAATTTTCATGAATTATTTTATACTAAGTATCCAGTATCGAGTTTACAGTATCAAGTATATTCAGTTGCTTTCTTTTTTAGATTCATAATACATACTGGATACCATATACTGAATACTGATCTACATTCCCATTCTCTTCTTAGTAATAAATTTTTTCAGATCGATTCCTAAGAACACAAGATTTGTGATCAGTCTAGGATACGTATTTATATAATGTTTTTTGTAAAAAATCTTCATCGCATCAAAACGCGCATTGGTAGCTTTAAGCTTTGTTTCCTTGGTCGCTTGGGTAATCTCACGTGACTCTTTTTTTAATCCACCTGATACCCCTTTATAGTGAAGCGTTGAGTACTCAGGAACATAAAATATTTTCCAACCATTTTTTGATAACCGGTAACAAAAGTCCAAATCCTCTCCGTACCAAAAATACTCTTCATCCCACCACCCAACATCTTCTCCGGCTTTGTGTCTGACTAGCATAAATGCACCCACAAGCGCCTCAATTTCATGCGTTTTATTGATATCTTTCCAACCTAAGTGATATCCATTGAAAAAGCTAGAATTAGGAAAAATACTAGCTATACCTGAAAAATGAAATAGTGATCGAAGTGGAGTCGGAAATCCTCGGTGTGACGCATCGTCCAATTTACCGTTTGGCATAACAAGCTTGCAAGTCGCAGCTCCTACTTTAGGATTCTCATCCATCCACTCAACCATTCCATCTAGTGTATTTTCATGCACAACCGTGTCAGAATTTAGAAACAAAATGTACCTTCCTTCTGCACGCGCTACTCCAATATTGTTGGCCTTGGAAAACCCTTCATTTTTTTTATTTTGTATAACAGTAACTCGCGAACTCTTTAACTTTTTAATAGCTTCTACCGATCCATCTGTTGAGGCATTATCAACGACAATAATTTCATAAGATATTTTTTTAGCGGTATCTATTACTGACCTCACTGCCCCAACTGTGATTTCTGCAGTGTTATACGAGACGATGATGATAGAGAGATCTAATGAATTCTTCATAAATTTCTAATTGCTCTAATTATTCTAATTTCTAAAAAATACCTAATCACTAATTCCCTATTTTAATCATTGGTGATTATTTAGGTCAATTTGGTTAATTAGAAATTAGGTTAATTTATTTCACAAGTCCTTTCCAGTATTTATTCAGCTCTTTTCCTATGACTTCCCAGGAATAGTTTTCTTCGACAAATTTACGTGCGCGATGTGAAAGCAATTCTGCAGCCTCAGGATCTTTGGAGAGATTTTCTATAGCTTGAACAAACTCTTTACTATTCGAAACTATTATTGCTTCTTTTTTATTTGATATACCCATCGGAGTTAACCTGTCTCCATATCCAATTATCGGTAAACCACATGCCATTGACTCTACAATCTTAAAATTAGTTCCTCCACCGATCTTTATGGGGAATACGAATACATCTGCATTATAGTACTCATCACGTATATCTTTGACATACTCAATTTTTTCAACCCGTTCACCCTCTATTTCCAATGACTCTACGTCACGTCCAATGATGCGAAGTTCATATTCATCAGAAAGATTTTTAAAGACTTGCTCATAAAAATTCTTTACCGCAGGAATGTTTGGAAAGTAAGAAAAATTTCCTACAAATAACAATACTTTTTTATCTTTTTTCTCTTGAGCGCTTGCCCTTTTTTTATATGCAAAAGTATGAACATCTACACCATTTTTAATAACTGCGCATGGCTTACTGGTTATCTGGGTAATCACATCTGCGTCTTCTTTAGATACTGCCATGTTGTGCTCAAACGTATTTAAAAGTTGATGTTCGTCATTTTTTATCTTTCTTGATTCAAACAAATACATAGGAATAAATATTTTTTTTGCAGCGGTTTTTGCGTACTCTTCGTACACTTTGTACTCAATATTTTCTGTACCAAAAATCTGAGTAACTCCCTCATTTTTCAAAAATGGCGAATAGTAATAAGATGTGTATAAAGATTCAAAGTGAACTACTGAGATTTTTTCTTTTCTTACTGTATCTACTAACTCTTTGGCAACATCAGGTTTGAAGTAAAGTTTTCTAGTAATAGATGATGCGGGATTAAGTATTTTTACCAATGCAGGAATATTTTGTAAAAAGCTTACAGGGTTCTCAGCAAGAGATTTAAAGTTTGCCAATGGTCGTTTAAACAACCTAATATTTTTTACACCGAGAGATTCAATTGCAGCAACAGACTCATTATCCGGAACCTGACGATAAAATGAGAACAGAGTTACCTCAAACCCTTTTGTGCCGTATTTAAGCATGTGATAGGCTCTATTTTTACCTCCGCTTGTGATGGGCAGCGGAAAGTCATAAGTAAAATACAATAATTTCATAAATTTAGTTAATGGTTCTTAGTTCATAGTTCATGGATTTATATACATGCTATCAACCATCATCTACTAACTATCAACTGTTGCGCTATAGCTCGACTATTATATATCCCGATTCGGATGCGATAACCTGATATTTTTCATTCATTTCTGCACGTGTCTGTTCTGTCGGATCAAGAAGTATCATATGTGTAGCCCCTTTTTGTATCAATCCTTCAGTTGAATCTTGAAACGCAGGCCAACCCTGTCTGTTAATATAATAAAGGAACGTAGTATCTCCGTCTAATGGCGCTATAACTTTAGCATTATCAGGTAGAACGCTATCAGCATATTTTCCAGCCTCAACCATATTAGGGTTATTTATATTGAAGTAATCGCGGACGTGATACCAAGAAAGAAATATCATAAAGAAGGTTGAGACTGTTATAACTGTTACTGAAATGTAGCGATTAACTTTTCCATCGATTGAAAGTAGAAAATCTACTCCCCGTCCGATTAAAATTGCAAGGCTGGGAATTATGGCAATTTGGTAGTAGTCATGCTGCACATTTCCTCGTGCAATAACAATTAGGTAAACAATACTGGAAACAAAAAAAGATATAAAAAACCAGAAGTGTTTTTCAAACTTGTGTTTGAAAAGACCCATAACCGCAAAAGTAACATAATAACCGAGTATTAACTGCGAAATGCGCTCCCCAAAAATCCAATAAAAGTATGCTCCCTTAAATCTAATATTTCCTGCATTAAATAACCAACCGGAAGCCGGAATTCCTTCTGGAAATTGCATTATCCATAACCTCCATGCAGCGAGTGGCACAACTGAGAGTACAGCAAATACCCAAAGCGGCCATTTTTTTAATGTAGACCAACCGAATTTTTCAAACGCCAAAACTGCAATTGGCAAAAGAAAAAACAAAGCATACGGTTTAAAAAGTAAAGAAGAAGCAGTAAATAATAATGCAGTTAGAAAGTATAGATTTTGACTTTTAATTTGTGATTTTTCTTTTTGATGTTTGACTTTTGACTTCTCTTCAGTCCACAGGCTGAAGAAATAAATCCCACCCAAAACACTTGCAATCATTGCTGTGTCAGGAAGAACCGTTCTACCATAGTAAATCGAAAAAGGAAGAACAGCATAAAAGAACGCAGCGAACAAAGCTGCTCTTTCTGAAAAATATTTTCGAGTAATCAAGAAAATAAAGACAGTCGCCATAAGAGAAAAAAGAATAGTGGTAAATCGTGCGGAAGCATCGATTCCCAGCATTGGAATAGCATAATTAACTCCCACATGGACTAAATTAAAAAGTGGAAACTCAACAAATCGGTAACCCTCTGGATTATCTTGACCTGACTGAATATTCGATATATCAAAGTAGCGAGGATGCAGTAAATCAATCCCATCCTGAATATAAATTTTTGATACTGCTGCAGTGTCCGACTGGCGCCACGAATGCCAGTCCGCGATAGGTTCTGAGAGTTTATAAAGCCGTAAGGCAAAAGCAAGCAATAAAATTCCTGCAAATATAAACCAAATATACTTTTTTTTATTCATTGCTTGGTGGAAGATAATCTAGAAGTGGGTGCATATTTCCATTTTTATCAAACTGAAAAATACGTGTTTCGGGGTTTTGTTCCAAGAACACTTCTGCTTCTTCGATTGTTGCACCTTGAGTAACAGTTACTTTTTGATTCTGAGTTGTAAACCAAACAGCGTCCTCTATTCCTAACGGAAAGACCCATGCAGAGTCGATTCGTTTTGGAACATTAATTAAATAATAAATAGAGCTAGAGCTGTCTGACAATTCTTCTTCGTAGTATGCAGCATAGTACCCAAACTCATCAATAGTTGATTCTGTAATGTCACTTGCTCTTTGCCAGTCCTTATTTAATTGTTGCAAACTAGATACATTGAGCCATATGATTCCAAATACTGCTGCTACAAGCAAGAAGTGAGCAAGCATTGGTTTAGACTTTGCTACATTTGAATGTAAGTATCGCAAAAGCAGAACAAACAAAAGCAACAAACCGAACGATCCGAAGTAGATATACCTCTCAGCAATATTTCCTAAGCCCAAAAAGGGAGCCATGGAGATTACAAAAAACACAACTCCTAGCATAACTGTCTTTCTGGTTTCTTTACTCATCATTTTCACTACAAAATACCCACCAGCAAGTACTGCAAATGTAATTACTACTGCTATTATTGAGGTCGTTAACAAATCATCACGAAGCGCTGAACGGAGTGCCTGGTACCAAGGAATCGACTCAATTCCAACAATGAGATATATTACATACCCTGCTGCATTTCCAAGGAAATTTACTGGCAACTTAAATAAGTTATAGTCGTAATCTCCTTGAAAACCTGCACTTCCTGCCTGAGCACGGATTAATAAGTATGTTGGAATTATGAGTAAATACGGAATGTAGACTGTCCATTGTTTTTTTAGAACGCTCTTTACCTTCTCCTTTTCGGTAAGCATGGAGTAAGCAACTAGTAATACCGGCCCTACAACTCCATATTCGTGAAAAAACGGAGCAATGGCCATTGAGATAATAGATGTAACTAACAAAGCAATATTTTTACTGGACCGATAATAAGTAAACAAAAGAAGTGAGAGCAAAACAGATGCAATAGATATCATATGCCCTGTAACTGCAATCCAAAAGACTGTTTCATAGTGAGCACTCATGGTTAAGAACAACGCTGCAAAGATGAATGCAAAAACCTTGCTTTTAAGAATTCTGAGTCCTAGTAAAAAGAGTAAAGAAGTTATTAGTGCATGTAACAAAACAGAAACAACGTGATACATGACAGGATTTAACCAGAAGAAAGCATACATTGCATAAAAGTATATTTTTGTTCCTGGACGATAAAAGAATCCTTGAGCATCAGTGAAATACTGTGCAAACAACTGTGGTATTCCAGGGCAAACTCCGTTAAGCTGAGGCGAAGTCAGCGTACAGTCAGCTGCCCATCTTAGCCATACAAAATCATCCGCTACAAAGTAGTTTGATAAAGAACTCCAAAAGATAACAAATGCTGAGATTACAAAATATATAATTATTGCAGGGACAGATAGTAAGATATTTTTAAGTTCTTTTATAAGATTTATCTCTCTTTTTTTGTATAGCCATAAAACAGCCAATGTAATACCCATCAGCATCCACGATACATATGCTACTTTTGAGGCTTCAAAAACATCAATTAACACTGCATTAAGCGCTAGCCCAAAAATACCTGCAGAAACACCGAGAACAAAGTGCCTTGCGGGCTTTGATTTAATATCAGGCAGTATGCGATACACGCATATAAAGAAAATGAGGAAGATTGCAAAAAATGAAATAAACCCTAATACACCTACTTCACCTAATATTCGAACATAATTCCCGTCTGATGCCAGACTTATTGACGAATACCCGCTACCCAGTAAGAAATTCCTCTGGAATGCCTCCATCGCGCGAGGCCAAGTACCCTGTAGACGCGTAGTAAACGACACATCATAAGCAAATGCTTTTTTGACAACAAATTCACCGTTTAGAGTGGTCATTATTCTACCTTCTTTATCACGTTTGTAAATTGTCTGACCTTCTTCCCCTTGTGATGGCACATTAATGTACTGGCTTCCCTGTGGCAAATCTTCGCCTGTTAGCTCCTCATCTTCATTAATGACAATTCTTTTCTTACCTGTTTTTTCATCTATTTCTTCACGAGCAATTCCAACTGCTTTACCGGTTCTTGCGTCTACAATCACATCTGCTTGTGATATGGTGCTTGCGAAACGTTCAGATATACCCTCAAATGTATTAGCAAGTAAAATACTTGCTACAATGACCGGAATAATAAACAGTTTCTTTTTCTGAATAATCAAAAGAAATGCTACCGTTACAAGATAAACTGCGAATGAGACTCTGCTCGCTGTCATAAGAAGTAATATTAACCCTGAAGCAGAAATCAGTAAGAATGAGATTTTTAGCCACCACTTTTTAAATCCTGTGATCATCGCAGCTGTCACAGCGATAATTGTTACCAGGTATGCTGCCAAGTCATAATGACCCGCAAAAGTAGAAGGAATACGCGCGAGCGCTGACAATTGAAGAGGAATTCCTTTTGCGAACTCTTCATTCATCGTAAGATAAGCATGAAAACCTAAGTAGCGTTGTCCTAGTCCATAACCCACTACCGCAAGTAAGGTCAACGCGATTACAGCAATTACTCCATAAAGTTGCTTTTTTGTTCTTATAGCTGAAAACGCTATAAAAAATACAGACAGATATTCTATTCTTCTCAGATAATGTAGGGCTGCGATATGAGGAAACTGACCGGCAAGATCAGGAAAAATAAATAATACTGCATAAGCTGTAGATACAGCGCCAATAACCCAGAAAGCAATTATGGGTAAAGTAAGTGGCGTTTTCAACGTAGCCGCCTTTCGACGAACAAGTTGTATCACGAATAAAAGCACTCCTATCGCGATCGCAAAGTCATCTGCTCGTATATATACCCATGTTCGGTCAACATTGAAAAGAGGAAGTTTTGGATACAACGGAATAAACGCAAGCAAAAAAAGCGTATATACGTAAAGAATATTATCAGAAAGCCAACTGAATATCTTTTTCATACCGAAGCTAGAGCGGTTTTATACCGTGCAACCAATTCACGGTTACCATTTATTGTACCAAATAGCAGCACACTATATGCTTTGAGTCTTAATAAAACCAGCAAACCTTTGTATTCTACACCACTTCGATGTAGTTTGTAAAAGCGGGTTAACCCTTTATATATGTTTACAACTGCAAATGCTCTATTTGAGCTACCTTGACCGACGTGTAGAATTCGCGCGAGTGGATCTACAACAACAATATATCCAACCTTTCTAAGTCTGTAGCAAATATCTACATCTTCTACATACATGAAATATCCCTCATCAAATCCGTCCACCTTTTCAAATGCCTCTTTTTTTACCACCATAAAGCCCCCGCTTACCCAATCGGTCTCTTGTATAGTGGACAGTTTTTGCAACGCAAGTTCAGATTTTTCACCTAAGAAAAGCATCTTTGCCACATGAGGTAAGGTATAAAATGACCCGAAAGACCGCTGATATGAATTATCCGAATTTAACATCAGCCCTCCTGCAGCCGCTACCTTTTTATTTTCGAATAGTTTTATTAATCTACTCAAAACACCTTCCTCTGTGAACTCAGTATCGGAGTTAAGGAATAAAAGATACTCACCTTTTGCGTGTTTAGCGCCTATATTACACCCTTTTGCAAAACCCACATTCGAATCATTTACAATGATTTTAACGTTTGAACTTTTTAGCTTTTTAATAGATTCAACAGATCCATCGTCAGATGCATTGTCCACCACAATTATCTCAAAATCTTCTTTAACAAATTGAAAAATAGTCTCGATACATCTAAGAGTCAGATCTTTTGTGTTATAGGAAAGAATTATTATGGAAATTTTCATTTAGAATATTAACAAGTTAAAAGGTTAACAGGTTGTAAAGTTACGTTTTAATATTTTAACTTTCTAACTTTTTAATAAAAATAACTTCATACTTAATACTATATTTAACGGAACAGTGCTGCTCTTCCTAACTTATATTTAGGGTCTTTTAACTTTCGTTGTCCAATCACTTTGGCGGGAACTCCTCCAACTACAGTGAAAGGTTCAACGCTTTTAGTTACTACTGCTCCTGCTCCGACAACTGCGCCTTCACCAATTTCTACACCAGGTAAAATTATTGCCCTTGGACCGATAAATACGTAGTCTTCAATTACAACAGGCTCAAAAACAGCTTTAAATGATTCATCATTTATATCGTGCTGTCCGTTATAAATCATAACCTCAGAAGCAATATCAACGTGGCTGCCGATAGTCAGCTTATCTCTTCCATCAAGTACTGCTCTTTCGCCGATTATGGTGTCATCACCTATAACAATATTGCTGGGATCGTAAAAGCTCGCCCACATATGAATAGCGCCACCTTTTCCTATCTTCACTCCGGCAAGTAAATAAAATAACCGACGAACTAAATGAGAAGGGATATAGCCAACAAACCGAAGTATGGCGATATCAAGCTCTAGCAAAATTGCATTTAATCGACGTAGTACTTTTTTATACATAGACATAAAATAAAATTCAGTGTTCTGTATTCAGTATGTAGTATTCTTAACTAAATATTTAAAATACGTATTTCAGTACTAATATACTGAATACTCTATACTACATTCTCAATACTGTTTTGTTGCTTCCTTCAAAACCTCAAGTGTTTCTTTCGCGGACTTTTCCCAACTGAATTTTTTGATCTGATCTCGTCCTGCAGCAACCATTTTCTTCCTAAGTTCAGAATCGGTTAGAACTTTTTCTATTTGCTTTGCTATATCTTCAACACTTTCTGGATCGCAGTAAATCGCTGCATCTCCTCCTGCTTCGGGCAAGCTGGAGATATTACTTGTTACAACCGGACAGCCATATCTCATCGCTTCGAGTACTGGCAGTCCAAATCCTTCATAAAGGCTAGGGAGTACGAAACACTCCGCATTCTGATAAAACGCAGGGATATCTTCATCTGTCACAAAGTCAAGAAACTTTACCTCATCTTTCACCCCGTGTTTCTCAGGAGCTTCCAAAATTGGTTCATATAACCAGCCTTTTTTTCCTACAATAACCAACTGATGGTTTGATAGTTCACTGTTCACAGTTCTCAGTTTAGAGAAAGCTTCGATAAGTCGCTCAATATTTTTGCGTGGCTGTAGCGTTCCGACAAAAAGAATATAGGGTTTATTTATTTTGTACTTCTCTTTCAGATCTTCCATGCTTAAAACTTTATGCTTACTTCTTTCTACCTCTCTCACTCCCAATGGAGTTACCACAATTTTATCATCAGGTACACCGTAGAATTTAATTATATCATTCTTGCTTGCTTGACTAATGGTTAGGATTTTTGCAGCATTTTTTGCTGAGTATCTGGTCCAATTACGCAACTGGTATAGATCGTTTTTTGCAAACAATTCAGGAAAGTACTCAAAAGACATATCCATAATTGAGATCACAGTAGGTACGGGGCTAAACCTAGGAGCATAATGAGTGGGGCTAAAAAACACATCAGGCTTTTGTCTCTCGGTATAAAGTTTTAAGGGCAATCCGATCTGTGTCCAAAATTTACGAGGACCCACAATTTCGTATTTCCAGTTTTCCGACTCTTCCGGCATATGCTCTTTCGGCGCATCTTTTAGATATACTCTATATTTAATATCTGATACTTGATTCCCACTAAATTGCTTCAGCAGCTCAAAAGCATACTGCCCAATTCCCACTTTATTACTCACATTTGCTTCATTGCCATCGATTGCTATTACCATATTATTTGAAGTATTCAGTATATAGTATCCTGTATACAGCTCCTTTTATCAAAATTTTGTATATTCTTGTGAACTCTTTACTAATCCATTCATCATCATTCTGACTTCTAAGCACATCTGCTCAATCTGAACGTAATCTTTGTTGTCAATATATTTAATATCACGACATATTATAAGTTGATTTCTGAATTCTGAAAGCGAGCCTAATGAAGTATAGTAAAACTGAGTCTTTTCTTTTTTAGACCTTCTCGCAAATCCTTCAGCTATATTACTAGTTATTGAGACAACACTCCGCTGCATTTGACTAATTAAACCGTAAGATTCATTTTTAGGCATTTTTTTTGTAATTTCATACACTTTTAACACAAGTAGATGAGCTTTTTGCCATGCAATTAAATCTGTAAATTCTGCAATTTTCTGTTTCTGTACCATACTCTATTCTTTATACTTAATTCTTCATACTCGATACTGCATACTCCATACTCAATACTGAATACTTTAAGCCGTTCCTGGATATACCACTTTTATCTTCTCCTCCGCTATCCCTAATATTTCCACTATATCCTTCTTTGATGATTCGGAAATGGTAAGTATAGCATCACTCTCTTTTTTTACCCATTTGAGTTTTCTTTTTTGAACGTCTTGAATAATATCCGCAGTTTCTTCAGGGTATTTAAACACCACCATATCGTAAATAATCGTTGCTTTCTTAGCTTTTTTTACCGGCGGTTCTGTCCAGTCTGAAGTGATAAAAAGGTCTACATCTCCTACAAACCACTCAATAGGCGCAATATGTAATTTATTCCACATCAAATCCAACACTTTAGGTGGAATTCTATAAGATTTAATTTTGAATTTTGACTTGTATTTTTGACTTTTAAATTTTGATTTTTGAATCGGACTTCTAAGACTTGAGTAAAACAGGATATATTCATTCTTTTCATCAACCATTAACAGATGTTCCACTAGTTGACCAAGATAATTAGCTACACCCGTATTCGGATAAGCAAGCTGACTGATATCTATACCAATTTTCATATCTTTAAGTATAACGTATACCGTATTCAGTATTCAGCAATATTTGTTTCAATTTGTAATCAGAATGCTCGATACTGCATACTGGATACCTTAAATTAAACTACTTAATAATATTAATACATTTTGTATCTGTAAAACATTACAAACTTTATAAACTTAGCATGTATAATATCCTCATGGACTTTACACTTAACGGAAGCTGGATTGATCTATTTATTATTTTATTTATTTTCATATATGTAGCCGGTAAACTTCGGAAAGGGTTTTTACAAGGATTGGTTGATCTAGTAGGATTTGTATTTTCACTTATCTTTGCGCTTCGTTTTTACTATCTTGCCGGAGGGTTACTTATCAGTCAGTTCAAACTGCCACATGGAATCGCAAATGCCCTAGGATTTTTCATTATGGCATTTTTGGGAGAGCTACTGATTTTTGGAATTTCTTTACTAATATCCAGATTTATCCATCCCAAAATCCTTAATTCAAAGTGGAATAAGTCTCTCTCGTTTATCCCAGCACTTGCGTCAGCTTTTGTGCTTTTAGCATTTTTTCTGACTGCTGTTGTTGTACTACCTGTACGCCCGAATATAAAGCAGGCAGTTTCATCATCCAAGATAGGCGGATACCTGACAAACAAAACCATCGTGATGGAAAGATCAATCAACAGAGTATTTGGTGACGCAATACAGGAAGCGCTTGCATTTATGACTGTCAAACCACAAAGTAATGAGACAGTTGATCTTAATTTCACAACTTCAGAATTCAATCCTGATACTGCAGCAGAAAGAGAGATGTTAAGACTGCTTAATGCAGAGCGTAAAAAAGTCGGCTTACTTGAACTTGCTCCTGATAATGAGATGAGATCAATCGGACGCGCTCACTGTTCTGACATGTTCGAGCGGGGATATTTTTCCCACTACACTCCGGAAGGTCTCTCTCCCTTTGATCGCATGGAAGAAGCAGGAGCTCAGTACCGATCAGCAGGAGAAAATCTTGCATACGCACCAAATGTTGAGATTGCACACCAAGGGCTTATGGATAGCCCAGGACACAGAGCAAATATCCTGTCAGATAAATACGGACGAGTAGGAATCGGAGTTATGGATGCAGGAATTTACGGAAAAATGTTTTGCCAACAGTTTAGAGATTAATTAAGCGACTATAATACATCTGTTAATCATGTATATGTGTCGTTTATTTAGACTTTGAAGCTTTCACACCTATATACGACAGTACTTTTTTATAATTTATATTATTATCTTTTCCAGTTTTATACTCGATCAACCCTTGAATTACACCTATAACTAATAATATATACACCCACATCGCGAACTTTTCAGCAAAATAACTCTGTTGAATCAATAGTGAAACCATACATAAAATTAAAAAGAATGTTGCGAGGAGATACGAAACACTGCTGTCAAATTTATAGGTAATAACAGACAATATCCAGGTAAGGCTAATAATTATTATTATAATATATGTTAGATATAAATATTTATTAATAAATATTATATCTATTAACATAAATATCACTGGTAGAAACGCAACATAAATCTTTTTGTCTTTGAATTTTAGGTGAAATAAATTCCACAGTACATAATACAAAAAGGGAAGTAAATATATTAAAGAGGAAAAAACGAACGTCTGGTTTGTGATTAAACCATGTATTTTATTTATTAAAAATGTTGCTGCTTGAAGAGGGCTATTAGTGATTATTCCTCTTGGAAATTGGAATTTTGCAACAATAACTGGCTCAATACTACTAATTGCAACCGCATCTCCTTTTACGCCTGCTTTGGACTCAATTTCAAATACATATTTTTTTCCTTTAGAGTCAGAAATCACAGGAAAACCAAATGTAAATAAACCATGGGGTTGAAACTGACCAACTGTATACTCACCTTCATAATACCATTTCTCTGCTCCATCTTCTCGAATTCTAAATACTACAGTGTCTTCATTTATCCTTTCGAATGTATTAAATCGTACGGATACAATTCCAAGATAATTATTCTCAGCATAAAATGACGCACCAACATTCTCTCCCGCGTGTATTTCTTGTTCTGTTACTTGATTAAAACTACTTATATCAAGGCTTTGAGAGATTACTGCAAAACTCGTATCGTTTTTTACAGCTTCGTATAATAACCCTCCCATCCAAATTACAAGCAAAATAAGCGGGATTATCACCCATTTTAGAAATTTAGATTTAGATATTTTTTTTATTTTTTTCATCCTTATGAAAGACAATTTTCTTAAACTCTTGTATCAGCATCGTTAATGCTACACCAATGATCGTTACTATTGAGATTATTATAGCAACAATAAACCAGGGTTGTTTCTTGTAATAAATAATTGCATACGCAGTATTATCCTCAGCAATATTTGAAATTTGATCTGGATTAATTACCCATAAATTATTCATTAAATTACCATGCAAATGATCGTTTTTATCTGTATTCTTTAATGCAAAAAGCTCATCCCCAATATCAAATATGTTTCCTCTATACTGACAACGTTTATTTGAGGTCAATTCAAATGACTGCCAATTGTCGATACATTTAACAGAGTTATACCTATCTTTACTAATAAATTTAATATCCCAAAATGAACTGAATGACTGATTAAATTGTATTAAAAATGGATTTTGATCAGTCAAATCTGATACTTCGATATAGTATTTGGTTGGGTTGTAAATATCTTGTTTATAAGATACATCAACTGTTTGGTAATCACGATCTATAAGATCATGATTTGAAAAGACTCCTGCACTTTTTGTTCCAATAGTATTTGTTAAAAATGTCGACAATTCGCCTTCATAAATCTGATCTGGAGAGTATATATAATAGTCATATTTATCTTTATCAGTAAAATAATAATGCGTAAAATTATGATTTAAATCTTTTTCTAACAATGGATTCTGGTCCAATAAACTTTTAAGCTCATCAACTGCATCTATTTCTTTGTCACCTATATCTAACCCATACCCTTTTTTTCTAACGACATCATTCGCGACGAAAATGTTTTTTAAGTTATGGGTAATACGCAAATTATCAACAGGAACCTGGTCTTGAATTAGCTTATCGATTGAGAACCCTTCAGATGTACTCAGCCTGGGGTTATATAAAAGTGAAGATACATAGTGTTGTACTCCAAAGTTTATGCAAAGAGTGGGAATATTTTCTTTATCCATGTACTCAGCCCTCCAACACGAGCCAGGGTAATAAAATGTTGACTCTGGATAGCCAGAATACTCTTTCACAAAATACTCTCTATAAGGTTTTGGCACGTCATCGAGTCTATAGTTCCTCAAGTCAAACGATGAGAAATTAAGCACCGGTATGAGTGTCAGAATTATCGATATAAATGCAAAAATATAAAGAAATTTTGTTCTGTGTTCTGTGACAATACCTAACAGTACAATTACAGGGAAGTAGATAATATATAGCGCCCAAAATGGACCATTCACAATAAAAGGGAATACTTTTGTTAGTTCATGATACAAGTCAGCAGGGAAAATATTTCCTAAACTATAAAGCGTTAACCCTACCACAGCAAGCGAAATGTTGAGAAAAAACAAACCTGAGTATTTACTCTTTGGAAACGTAATGATCAGGATAAGCAAAAAGACAAATAAAAATATTCCTATTACAGTGAACAGAACATTCTCATAAATCAAAACATTGAATGATTGAAGCAGGTTATATATTTGATAATGTTGCACTTTGCTTACAAAATCCTGGAATGCATTTGCGTAATTAAAAGCCGTCCCAGACCCACTGATTATTTGTGAGTAGAACGAATATATGTTTGGAAGTAATAACAATACATATAGTGTTATATAGAGAACGAATTTTTTAATACTCACTTTATTTTTCAAAATAAAATAAATCATATACGGAAGAATAAGTATCGTGCCAATTTGAATAAAGCGGATATAGGAAACCCACAAGTACACACTAAAAATATTTACAAGAAGATAGATAACTTTTTCGTTTCTGGTACTGTAAAAAAACTTATAAAATGAAAAAAGGAAAAGTGGAATGATAGCATTATAAAATACAGTCGTCTGTTGAGAAACTGCTAAAGGAGAAAATGTATAAATCATTGAGAGTATAAAACGCACTTTTGCATTTTTAAAAAACATTGTGGTAAAGAGATAAAACGATATGAAAGTAAGAACATATCCTGAAAGAGAAAATATCACCTGTGAGAAATCTAAGCCAAAAATATAGTACAAAGCTGATATATAGCCTACCGGAAGTACTCTAGAAAAAGATAACAAACCTTGATCGTACCCAAGATAATAACCTAAATTTGTAAATGAATGCAGTTGTTGTAAGAACATCACTAATGCTTCACTAGAAGATTTAGGCCAAAAAGCAGTATCAACATAAAACCAAAATCCATCTCTCAGTAAGTATAAATGAGCTAATGTGAGTACAGCTAAAAATATTATTGATTTTAAAATTTTATTTTTTTGAGTTTTTATGTAATCCATATAGCATAAAAATTATAATGCTCAAAATAGTTAATGAAATAATAGCTGTTATATAAAATATTTTTTGTGGCCAAAAATACATCTCAATATTAACTTCATCCTCATTATTTGAATTGATGCTTATGTTCCATTTATTTCCAAACCCATTATTTAGGCTATGTTCATGAATTGTAATATCCTCATTTGATTTCAGCTTCCAATCTTTGTGAAAGCTACTATTAAAATAAATTGATATATTCCTGTCCGGAATATTCGATAATTGAATATTATACTTGGTTGGGTTTATTTTTTTAACTTTTAAATTCTTGTACTCTTCACCGCTGTATTCTAACGTAATATAACCTTTTACATACTTATCTGGAACCTTGAAAAGCGTTCCCAATTCAGACTGATAAATGAGCTCCAACTGTTTACTTGTCAATATATTGATTTTTTGAGGGATAGTGTTAATTTTATTTACATCGTTTCTGATATAAACATATCTGATAGATGCGTCTCCTAAATTTATAGGATTAAACTCATTTGTTAACTTATGATACTGATCTTCAGATTGTTTCATAATGAATCCATCTGAGTATACTTTTGGTCTATCTATCATTTTCCCTAAAATATCCTGACCAGTAATTCCATATCCATTCATGAAGTCATAATTTGTGTAACTTAGCCCCGGGTAAAACAGAATTCTCCCTTCTGCTTCATCGTTGTTTACAATTTTTGCTACTTCCTTATACTCGCTTGGGATTTTTACAATCCTTTGATAACTATCACCTATCTTAACTTCTAGAATTGGAACCATTGAAAAAAAAATCCACGTTTGAAGAATAACACAAGTAACAATTAGTATATTTATAATCTTATTTCTTTGAACTGTTATTGAATACGTTATAAGAAATGAAAGTACTAATATTATAGGTAAACCAAATTTCGTATCGGGTGTACGAAAAATGCCAAACAAGGGAACGTAACTATAAAAAAAATCATTGATTATCCCAAACGGTTGCTGATTAGCTTTCGCAATAAATATACTTATCAGTAACGATATAATAAGAAATATCTGAATATTTTTTTTATTTTTTTTAAATTTTATTAATGATATGAATGATATTATCCAAATAAGAAATATGGTTATTATTGCAATTGGTGATGCAAAATAAGGATAATATGAGTGAAAGTATCTTCCCCCCCATGATTCACTGATGGTCCACTCAAAGAATAGCCTAAACATTCCGATTATCCCATTCGAAGAAAATGCATAATTACTAAGCCCAGTAGATACAGCATAAAAATCATTACGTACAATTTGCATTCCAAGTGGGACGATAAAAACAAGTGATAGTAATAATGCAATTAAAGTTGCTCTTAATATTTGAGGCATCCTTTTGGGAAGTAAATCTTTCCTAAAGCTAATTAATAGCCAAGGAAGAAACAATGATAAATAAAGAGCAATTGCATATGGTCCAGTATTAATTGTAAAAAAAATGCACAAAATAATTATTAATGTTTTCTGTAAATTTAGTTTTTCTATTAAACTTGAAATAATGATGTATAAAATTAACGGCGCTATACAAAACACAAAAAATGTTCCATCAATAACTCCTCCATGCCAGAAAGTTATAGTGTATAAGTTAAAAGAGTAAAAACATGCGCCGATTAATGAAGCGATTCCTGAGTTCGGAAATTTTAATAAATTTATTGCTTTATAAAAGAAATACCAAGCAGAGTAAAATATTAACGATGAAATCAAAATATAAAATATTAATTGCATAATTTTAGTTGATATACCAAGAGATAAAAAAATGTAGCTAAATGTTATTGCATAAAATCCTGCTATAACATTTAAATATGAAGTAACACCAAAATTTAAATCGTTCCAAAAAAATAACAGACCGTTTTGCAATTCACTTTTCAGAAGCAGTAGTGAACTGTCATGCACTGACAAAAAATCACCGTTCGCTACATATACTAGGGTGGTAAAAAAAAATATTAGAACTATGAAAGGTATAAAAAGTAAGATGTTTTTTTTGCCCATAACAATAAACATTACTTTTTGTTCAAGTAAAATTTCAAAACCATTCTATGTATTGCATTACGCATAGTTCGAGGAAGCAATATATTTCCTATGAACACGAAGTAAAATTTAGGATTAATTAATATTCTTTTATTCATCGAAATAACTTTTTGTGCAGTAAATATCATTGCTCTGACCTTATCTATATATGTGCCTTTAAATCTTAATGATATCCAGCTAAACGGGCCATTTATTGCAATCGCGTCATTAGAAAACTTTTCATAAATTTTATTTTTATTTTTTATATACCTATATTTATTTTTACTTTCAGCAAATTTAATAAAATTATTAATTACGCCTAGCTCTGCAAAAAGTACGTTACCTCTCTCTGATGATTTAGTCCTCCCTGATAAGCCATACCAAATTTTATTTATATAAAGAGGTCTATTAATAAAAAGAACCTTATTTGATACCAGTAATATTTTTAGCAAAAAATCAGTGTCACAATGAGTATCAACGTTGGCATCAAATCCACCTACTGCATCGAATATTTCTTTTCTAAAAACTAGCCCAGGTGTGTTAATATAAACTCTATAATTATTTATTTTTTTCCCTAGTACCATATAGTCTAATATATCTCGTGCATTATATATGAACGAAGTCTTATCACTATTTATAACCTGTCTTGCAAGCTCTAGATTATTTTGATCCACCATTATTCTTCCTGTGTATGCTAAATCTATTTGTGGATTCTTATCCATATATTCAATTATTTGATTGAAGTATTCCTTTTCAAATTTATCATCATCATGAAATAAACAAACATATTTAGTTTTTGCAAGAGAAATGCACTTATTCGTATTTAATATCTCACCAAGTGCAGGAGAATTTCTATAATATTTCGCAGTGGGGATTATTTTTTTTGAGATGGATTCAGAAACATTGTTATTACTATCATCCCCAATTATTACAGAAAATTTAGGATATTGAAGACTTTTGATACTATTAATTGCATCCAGAAATTCGTTCGGACGATTAGCAGTAACTGTAGCTATTGTAAGAAGATTACTAATCATTTTTTAAGTGTTACAACAATCTCAGTGGCCCCACCTACCCAATAACACCAGATTCTTTCAAAAAATGTAGGTGACGCATTTATACATTTATCCATAAGTCTCACAAAAGGTCTAGCTACCAAGGGACATGAATTAGGATGGATATATTTTTCATATAAACCACTATTTGGATATAAGCCGAGATACTTAATCTCTTTCTTGAGGATAGAATAAGATTTTTTTGTATAAAAGTGTTGATAATGATTTTTTTCAAAGCAATCAAAGCTTGTTATGCCAAAAGGTCTTTTATGAGTAATATCACTAAACGATCCCATTGATGAAAAATGTGGAACACGAATATTTATTATTCCTCCTGGTTTCAGAATTCTGTGAATCTCTTCAAGCACCTGTAATGGGTTATCCAAGTGTTCAAGTACATGGTACATATGTACTTCCTTAATACTCGATGACTTAAATGGGTAAGGTAGAATGTTTAGATCATGAACAACATCAACAACCCCTTTTATATTCACTAAATCAACGCCGATAGAATTCGGTATTTTTGTTTTTCCACACCCTAAATGAAGAATATCTTTCATTAACTGTATTTTTTAATAAAATTCTCGATAGAGATATTTTGTTTTATATCTTTAACCATTTCTACATTGTCCTGATTCCACCACTTTAACTTTAAAAGCTTTTTCACAATATCGTCAGAAAATCGATATTTTATAATTCTCGCTGGATTTCCAACAACAATAGCATAAGGTGGTACGTCTTTAGTCACCACAGAACCAGCGCCTATAACAACACCATCACCAATATTTACACCACCTAATATTATAACATTTGACCCTATATAGACATCATTGCCAATCTTAATCGGACGAGTAATACTATCGTCTCCTGATAGAGATAGATTATTAAACGGATATGTCGAAACTGTACTGTACTTATGCGATTGAGGTAGAGTTATGAAATTTTGGGCGATAGACGTATATTTACCTATAGATGTGAAATTTATTTTTGTACAGCTTAGACCCAAATTATCTCCCGAAATGTAACTATAATCTCCTATTTTAGAATTTTCATCAACATATACTCCTCCCATAATTACAACACCTTTTCCAATATCCTTTGTTAATATAAATGAATGAAAGGATATGTTTTTTCCAATATATCTTATACCATTTACAATAATATAGATTGGGTACAGACTATATATAATATAAGCAAATTTTATTATTTTAAATTTCATTAGGTTTCATTTTATTAAAATATTCCTTATAAAAAAACGTAAAAGTCATGAGTAAAATGGACAACCAAGTTAGTATACTAAATATTTGTATGTATAATGAAAAATCTGCTTTTGTAATCCAAGAAAAATAAGTGATTCCAATATATGACGTTGCAAGCAAAATAAATATTCTACTAAAATTTACATGCATAAGAATCAGAAATGGTATTAACCATAAAAACCACTGGACACCAAACCCAAGTGTTAAAGCAAAAAACAAGAGGCATATTCCAATTACTTCTTTATTAATTGTAATTTTTTGCTTAACAAAAATAAATATTATCCCTAGCAACAACAATCCATATGAGAATCCTTTAATGTAATATCCAAACTCAGTAGGTATTTTTTGGATAATCAACCCCAACCCATAGTTTCCTGATATGCCTCGATATGAATAAATAGTCCACAATATTGATTGAATAGATGATGCAAAAAACATATGGTATACCAATACAGACAAAATTGGAAACAGTAGAAGTAAAGGAACATAATAGATCTTGATTCTCTTAATTACAGGAATTGCAAACAAAATTGGCCAAGTCTTAGTGACTATTGCCAAAGAAGCAAAGATTGCACTATAAAAATTTTTTGAGTTTTCAGTTAAAAAATATGATAGTAAAATTAGAAATATTGGTATTGAATCAAACTGACCATGAAATGCAACGATAGATGCGCTTATAGGATTAATAGCGTATAAAAATGCTTTTTGTAGATTCTTATAACTCAATATATATAACATATAAACTACTCCCACATCGAAAATAATGAAAATAGTCTTTAAAAATAGTACATATGAAATATTCAGTTTTTGAATATACATAGCTATCGCTTCTAGATATAGAAATACTGGAAAATACGGATGATGTAATGGTGCTACAGTTGGATAGATGTTATATTTCTGAAGTGTCAATTCACCTATTAAATGATAAGAATCTAAATCAAAATTCGATATTCCATTTGACAAGAAAACAAATATAAGTCTAACAATAAATGCAAAAATAATTATTTCAATAATGGTTATTTTAACCTGATGTTTATAGTAATATAAAAACGCAACAAGCAAAAGTGATATAAAAATTATAAACATCATAATAACTCTTTATATATGGCAATTATCTGCTTAACTCGATTGTGGTAAGTGTGTTCTTGCATTACCTTCCTTCTTCCTGCTTTTATAATTGGCTCTCTTTTTTCAGGATTTTTTATATAATAATCAATTTTGTCGAACCAATCCTGTTTATTTTTAGCTATTATAATCTCTTTTTCTGGAACGAAAAGATCCCTAATACAGGCAACATCATCAGTAATTTCAAATCCACCACACAATGGTATTTTAAATGTCCGTTCATTACAATCCCCACCTAGTTTCTTTTGATATGCCTCATGAATATTAATTGATATTAGTGACGAATTGTATATCTTCCGTTCATCTTCTAATGCAAGTTTTGCTTTTTGGATTGAACGAAGAAAGGGTAAATTAAAATATTGCCCACCACGTTGTATCGTACCAAGTAAGCGTTGCCAGTATGTCCAATCTTGACCGTAGAGACAAAGGTTATATCTCTTCCGTAGAGGGTAAACATATTCTTCAATAAATTTTCTTTTTTCAGGTAAATACGTACCAATGAACGAGACATCCGACCTGAACCGCTCATCGTATTCTGGAAAGTGCATCGTTTTGTCAGCAGCTAAACGAATGGTTGTATGTGGAAACCCTGTAGTCTTACTAAATCCTTCCATTCTAAAATCTCCCTGCTCATATGGGTTATGAAAAACATCACCAAGTTCATTTTTTTTTATCATTTTTACTAGATTAATTTGATTCTTAAGAGATTGTGGTTCGTTGATTCTAGTCCGAGAAAATGCTGAATTCCATGCGTGTGTGCTCATGAAAGCTTTCATGCCTTTTTTTCGTGATAAGTTAAATTGTTCAATGTTTAAAAATTTTAAATTATAATGTGAAAGAGATGACATAAATATGTGAGGTTTTATTCTCTGAAAAACTTCTTCCTGATCGTCATCTGCTGTTAGAACATAAAATTTGTGTCCCAGATCTTCAAAAGCATTCTTATATCCAAAAAATATGGTCCTACCCGCATAAATTGTGGCTAATGACGGAATGTGATATAGAATTCTCATGTCAGTTATATTTCTAGATTTTCAAAAATTACTGTGTAATTAAATTTTCTTGCATAATTAATCGCATTTTTACGAAACTCATTATTAAACTTGGGTTTCATTGCATTAAGAATGTACTTTGCTATAATATTGGGATTTTCATTTATAATAACTCCACATTTATAGTTAACAATGTCTCGCGCATTCCATGGTAACTCTGTAAGTAGTACTGGTACACCACATGCAAGATAAGTTTTAACTTTTCCGGGATCTGCATAGTATGTCCATTTATCTAAACTTTTAATGTATGGAGCAACTGCGATAGACGATCTAGCAATTTCACTTTCTACTTCTCTATGATCTGATATTTTTCCTTTAAAATCACACCATTCATAAATTTTTAATTTCTTTGCATACTTTATTAGCTCATCCCTATAGGGACCAGTACCAATTACTTTAAATCGTAACTTTGGGTTTCTTTTTATTACTTCAGGCATAGCTTCTAGAATAAGTTGAACCCCCTGACTTTCTATAAGCCTACCCATAAATACAAGGGTATTCTTATCACAGTCTTTATAGTCATATTTCTTAATTCTATCCACCCACATTCCATACTGAACCACTCTTAAACTCTTATAGTCAGATTTCTTAATACCCAGAAACTTATCTCGAGCTTCTGCCATTCTTGGTGATAAATCCCACATTTCATCAGAATTTTTATAGCCATGAATATTAACCCTATGATAGAGTATATTTACAATATTTGATGTAAACCTGTTTGTTGGAACAAAGTCTATTGCCCAATATATAGTTCTCCGTACACTACCTAAACTTTTTAAGATATTTCCCGCTAGGACGCATAAACCATCCATTCCTATAAAATTATCCCATCTAATCCTAGATGAAAACACCCACCAAATAGTAAAAAAGATCTCTTTTGCATATAATAACGGTGAAGGCAGGAAACTATAATCAAGTGTTCTTTTTTCTTTATACTTCAATCCATTTTTGTACCAAACGTAATAGCTTCTACGATCTGGTGCTTCATAAAAACTATGCCCAATATGTAGTAAATTGCTAATTTTATTTTTATTTAAATAAGCTACAAGCTCATCATCTGGGTGTGTTACAAATTTATGAGCTACAATAACTACATTATTACTCTTAATTTTTTTCATTTCTTATTTTTTTAAATATCTGAATCTTAAGCTTAGTAGGAATTAAATATACTGAAAAAAATTGAAGGAGATTATATATTAAATCAAGAATTGTCCAAGAGTAAGCAGGGTGTAAAAAATATTTACTTCTTACTTCCAATGTGCTCAACTCCATTTTTCTTAACTTTTTATATGTTGCAGATGATTCAGATTCCCTATATTTCAATAAAACTTGCTGTAGATTTGCAAACTTATATTTGGTTCCAATCCTAAAACTAATATCAATATCTTCTGCAGGAGGGTATTTAAGATTATATAATCCAATTTGATCAAAGCACTCTTTTCTTATCATTGCAGTTGGTTGTGCGACAGGTGAAAACTTAAAAACATTTTTTCTTATTTTTCTATCTTCCTTCTCGTAAGTTCTAAGACTCTTATTCCCTTTTTCATCAAAGAATTCAATATATCCACCTACTATTCCTACATCAGGATTATGTTCCATGTAGTCTACTTGTACTTTAAGACGATCAGGCATTGATATATCATCAGCATCTTGCCACGCAATATATTTTGTTTTAGCTGATAATATCAGGGTATTTCTACAAGCAGCAATATAACTATTTTTCTTATTTTGGATTACTCTTATCCGATTATCTGCTTTTTCATATTTTTTAATTATATTTAACGTACCGTCTGTGCTTGCATCATCTAGAATGATAAATATAAATTCTTTATAACTTTGGTTAAGTATGCTCTCTATTGATTGAGAAATATATCTTTCAGCATTATACGCGGGCATAAGCACTGAAACCAGAGGAGATTTCATTTTTAGCGATTTTGATAATACCATTCTACTGTTTTTGTAAGCCCTTCTTTGAAGTCAGTTTGGGATTTAAACCCAAAATTTTTATACGCTTTCTCTGTGTCTAACTTTCTTCTCGGCTGTCCATCCGGCTTTGTGATATCCCAAATAATATTTCCATCAAACCCCACGATATCTTTTATTAAATTAGCAAGCTCTTTTATACTAATCTCAAAAGATGATCCTAAGTTAATCGGATCTCTGCCATCGTATTTTTCTGTTGCAAGCACTATTCCTTCTGCCGCATCCTCAACATACAGGAATTCTCTTGTTGCCTTTCCTGTTCCCCAAACTTCTACTTCTAAAACTCCTTTTTCTTTAGCTTCGATAAATTTCCTAATTAACGCAGGGATAACGTGAGAAGAGCGAGGATCAAAATTGTCTTTAGGGCCATATAGGTTAACAGGAAGCAAAAAAATAGAATTTAGATTATACTGATCTCTGTATGCCTGAGCTTGTACTAATAGCATTTTCTTTGCAATTCCGTATGGCGCATTAGTCTCTTCTGGATAACCATTCCACAAATCTTCTTCTTTAAAAGGAACTGGTGTATGCTTTGGGTAAGCGCAAACTGTCCCTATAGCAACAAATTTTTGTACATTGGCTTTTCTTGCCTCTTCCATCAAATTCACTCCCATCGTTAAGTTATCGTAGAACAAGGAGCCTGGGTATTGTTGGTTATATCCTATTCCACCAACGTTCGCGGCCAAATGAATCACTATATCTACTCCCTTAACTACCTCTCTAGCATTTTCTTTTTCTCTTAAATCAACTTCACTTGACCTAGGAATAACAAGGGATGAGTCGTCACATCCTCTTTCACGTAATTTTTGTACAACGTGAGAACCAAGAAACCCTGAACCGCCCGTAACTAGAATTTTTTTATCTTGAAGATCAATCATACTGTTTCAATAGTATAGTCATCAATTACAGAATCTGCAATGTTTTTATATGCTCTCAATTATAACTATAATTTATTCTTAGTGTTATAATATTTTGTAAATTTTATTCTGTAAAATACCATAACGGTATCCATTAACATAGATAATATTATTTTCCAAAATTTCCTTGATGCAACACTACTTACACTACTAATCCCAGTAAAGTTAAGTTCTACTGGCGCTTCATATATACGGGTATAACCCAAGTTATGAGCTACTGCCAAAACTTCAATATCGAAAGCAAAGCTTTTAACTTGCAATCTAGGGAGAACATCTTGTAAAACTTTCCTCTTGTAAAACTTCAACCCTACCTGTGTGTCTCTTATTGAGAGTCCAAAAAGAATTTTAACTAAAATCCTATAGCAGAATGACATTACTCTCCTAACAAATGGATAGTGTATTTTAGAAACTGGATGTAGTTTACTACCTACAATAATATCAGCGTTGTACCATTCAAAATGTTCTAATAACATCGATAATCCATTAGGGTTGATATCCATTCCCGAGTCGATAAAAGCCAGAATATTTCCTTTTGCTTTTTTCATACCATATTGAATTGCATATCCCTTACCCATGTTATCTTCATAACCTACTACTTTAATATTTGAATTCTTAACTTTTTTTGCGTTTTTACGAGTAGAATCTAACTGGCCGTCCACAACTAGAATTATTTCATATTCATATCTCAACTGGTCCATTACTGATTTTATTCGTATCAAATCCTGCTCAATAGTTTTTTCTTGTTTGTACGCGGGTATTATTAATGAAATAAGTATTTTCTTCATATTTTTGGTGTTATTTATCTTGTGTTTTTAAATAATATAATATATAGCTAAAAAGTATAAACATCGAGCTCACAAACAGAACCCCGATTACCTGATACAAACTATTATGAAAGAAGGAAAACAATAATATAAAAAGACCTGCTCCTAACAAATTTATTTTATATATCCCAGTTTTTCCTATTGATAGGAAATAGTTATTAAACAGGTTAACTAGAGAAAATAAAATAATAAACAGAGAAAATGGACCTAAGTACTGTGCTAACACTTGATACTCTGGTGAAGGAAAAAAAACGGATAACACCAAATGTGGAAAGAGGAAGTATCCAAATGATATTGCTAAGGAAATTGAAGTAACTAAAGCAAATGCTAGCATAAGAGTTTTTAATACATTTTCGTTTTTCTCACGTTTCTGCGCGATTAGTGGAAACAGAACAAACTGTAAGGGTGAAGTTAGATAAAAAATAGCTTTTCCCATCAAGGATAAAGCTGCGTACTGACCTGAAATAATCGGCTCGAAGTAAAACCTCACAAGTAATATATCAGCATGTGAAATTATAATTAGACCTAATGTAGCAAAAAAAAATGGAATACTATAACTCTTCAATTCATTCAAGAATATCGGAGAATGCTTTGAAGTACTTTTCTCTATTCTGTGACGCTTCCGTATTATTACCATTCCAGCTACTAGCGGTAACAACGAAGATAAAAATATAGCAAATAATACACCAATTAATTTAAATCCAAGAATAATAAATACTACCGACAAGATCAATTTTAAAGTTGGTCCTAAAATAGAAAGTACGGAGAGAGTTTTAAATTGTAGTTCACCCTGTAGCATACCTGCAGGAAACGAGTAAAGAACTGATAACCCAATTGAAAAGATAATTAAAATCAACAGAACGGGATCTTCTACCTTTAGTACAGTTGAGGTAAACGGGATGCTTACTAGTAATAAAAGAACTAATATACCTGAGAAAATGAATACAAAACGAAACCCGGAATGAAACAATAGTGAAAATCCTTGGTTATCATTTGAAGCATGATAACGCGCGGAGAACTTTGCAAAAATCCCAAGTAGAGACATCTGAAATACTCCAAATAAAACACCTAGTGACGTTAATGCGGTTAAAAGTCCAAATTCAGAAACTTGGAGCAGTCTTCCCATAACAAGATTGAAAAGATAAGCAAACATGCTAGCACCAAATGATCCTAAAAATACAATACTACTTCCTGATATTAGTGGATGCTTTAAGACAACTTGTAAAGTTTTAAAGTTTATAAAGTTCATAAAGTTGGTTAGTTAAAATTTATAAACCTGCTGATATACTCGGGTTGTACCAGATATTGTTTTTTTCCAAGTAAATTTTTTTGCTTGTTGTAAACCTTTTTCTATTAAACCATCCCTGAGTTTTTTTGTAAAAAATACTTCGCCTACTCCATTCGCGATACTTGTTGTATCATTTTCATCTACATAAAATGCCGCGTCACCGGCAATTTCAGATAGTGACCCACCTCTGGTAGTCACAACCGGACAACCTGATTGCATCGCTTCCAGTACTGGCAACCCAAAGCCTTCATATATGCTTGGCATTACAAATACATCAGCAATATTATAAAGCTTCACAAGGTCCTCCTGATCAACAAAACCTAGAGGTATAAATCGTTTGTCTCCTTTCATCTTCTCCTGTACCAGAGCAAGATCACGGTTCCAAGGATTTGATTTATCATAGTCTGTAGATCCGATAGATTTACCAACAAGCACTAAAGTAAGATTAATCTGTTTGATAGCATCAATCAGTCTAGGCAGATTCTTATTTGCTGTCACGTCTCCAACATAAAGTACGAAACGGTCTGGAAGACCGTATTTAGTTCTCAGTTCACGGTCCATAGTTCTTGGTATATTAAGCTGTTTAAATTCAGGACCTGCTGCTAGGTATACTGTATTTATTTTATTTTTTGAGATTCCGGTGATTCGTGCTATGTCATTTGCAGAAGAGTTAGAATCGGTTATTATTGAGTCAGCTTGTGTAAGTAATTTCTTTTGTATTTGCCACTTTATACTTCCTTTTACACCTGACGGAAACTGATGAGGAAACACGAGCGGAGTCAGATCATGGACTGTAACAACCAGCTTCGATTTTTTTATTAAAGGTAAGTGTACAAAAAAAGGATCAAAGTATGGGATATGAAGTAAATCTACCTTATTATTACTATTAAGCTCGTTGATGTTATTAGAAAACACATACTCATTGTTTTTATCGTACTCAACAAGATGCTTTTTAAGGTTTTGAACATAAAAACCAACACCACGAATTTTGTGTCCAGATTGTAATGGGGATGTGTCAATTGCTATCTTCATTGTTTAACTTTAACAGTTTTATATAAGGTCTGAATTGAATAAAACATAAGTATGTATAAGATGGGAATCAAAATCACAAAATATCGAGCTGCAACTTGTCCAAAACTGAAGAAAAGAATATAAATTATTGCCCAAAACAAAAGTGGCTCAAGTTGTCTATTATGAGACACTTTTCTAAAGAAGTGTAAAAGTACCAGTACTACCATATTTACAGTAAGTATAGGCCAAGTAATTAACCATTGCGAATCAGATAAAATAGGTTTATTGCCCCACCACACATGCCAATGATTTAACAAAAGTAATGGCCAAATGGTAAAAGGTTTTATTAGCTGACTTTTATGGTATTCCAAAATATATTTTTGCACACCAATAAATTCTCTTAAATCGTATCCATTAAATAATAATTGAACATAGTTAAGAAGTAAAAATAAAACACTTATTGGTAATGTAAACGTTAAATACAGAGCCTTTTTATAATCTTTATTCCAAATTAACACACCATACCATGCTGCAACGATTGTTGCTCCAGTTGCATAAAATTTTGTTGATATAAACATACCAAGAAAGAGAGAGGCGAGTGAGAAAAATATTACGACTTGTTTTGTAGTGACTTTTTTTTCTAAACCTTTTATAAAAAAGAAAAAAGCCAGGAGTAAAAAAAACAACTGCATAATATCAAGCAATGGTACGTGTATTAGCTGATTTCTAAAAATTGGCTCTAGGCTGAGTAGAAAGACTGGGATAATCGCAAATAGCCTTGACGCAAATACTTTCATTCCAATCATATACATCAAAATTAGTGAACCTACTGCAGAGATAAGAATAAACAAGTTTTCGTTTCCGGTTAATAGTGCAGAATATCCAATTAAATATCTTCCGAAAGGTGGAGTGTCTGCAGCTATTATAATTGGTAAAACTCCCTCTTTAATATATGCTGCTCCGGCATATGAGTTAACTGTTACGTCTGGAATCCATTCTGTTGGATTTTTCACTACATATTGTGATGATCCATAGTCGTCTTTTAATAGTGGGTAACGATCCCAAAAATCGAATGATAAGTAGTTATTGCTATTCTCTAATAAAGTAAGAAATACTGTTGCAGCTATTAAACATACAATAGCAAAAAAAATAATTAACGAAAAAGATTTTCCTTTCATGCCTGTTTCTTATGCCAATTCCAGGCAGATCTGACAATCGTTTCCAAATCTGAGTGCTTTGGATCAAATCCCAGAACTGTTTTTGCCTTGGTGTTGTCTGCATAAATCATAGGCGGGTCTCCCGGTCTTTTTGGCTTTTCATCTACCATGAAATCCACTCCACTTACTTTTTTGACCATATCAATGACCTCTCTGTTTGAATGTCCTTGTCCAGTTCCAAGATTGAATGAGTCGCTTTTGTTCTCCTTCATTACATAATCTAATGCCTGAATATGCCCTGTCGCCAAGTCTTCAATATGAATATAATCTCTAATACATGTCCCGTCTTCTGTCGGGTAATCATTTCCAAAAAGTGAGAAACTTTCTCTTTTTCCGAGAGCTGCTTCTATTGCTATTGGGATAATATGTGTTTCCGGATCATGCTGTTCACCCAGATCACCTTCTAAACCCGCCCCTGCCGCATTAAAATATCGAAGATTTATATGTTTGATGCCATGAATCTTGTCATACCAATCCAGGATAGTCTCAAACATCAGCTTGGATTCACCATATGTGCTCTCCGGGTGTTTTGGTGACTCTTCAGTAACAGGTAACTGGTCAGGTGTTCCGAAAATTGCGCAAGTTGAAGAAAAGATAATGTATTTTATCCCCTCTTTTTTCATTAGCTCCAATAGATTTAGCCCACCAGTAATATTGTTGTAAAAATACTTATATGGATCCTGCATTGACTCGCCTGCCTGAGCGTATGCCGCAAAATGAATAACTGCGTCAAAATTTTTACCTGAGAGGGATTCAAAAAGAAAATCCTTATCTACTAAATCTCCCTGAATCAACTCGCACGACACAGACTCTCTATGACCATAAACCAAATTATCGTAGATAGTTACTTCGTGTCCTTGTTCAAGCAACCTCTTAACCGTAGTACTACCAATATACCCCGCCCCACCAGTGACCAAAATCTTACTCATTTTAATACCTCCACATTACACCAGTATACCTTTTTTTTATCAGCTCGCCCGACACGCAAGACAACCTTGCATAGTCGTTGCGGGCGGGCCCCACCTGTAACCAGAATATTAAGTTTATCCATAATAATATTTTACCAAAATGTACTGCTAAATATTAGATATTCATATATCTTATCTAAAATGTAGGTTACATATAAGATTTGGATCAGATTCAACCAATATTTCTTCAGGATCAAGAATATATTTTTCAACCAATACACCCTTTCCAAATGTTGTTACTTTAATAGGATCCTTTTCTAAACCAACCCGTATTTTTTTCCAAAATACAGGATCAGTCTTAGCATATTCTTCAGGTGTTGGGTAGTAAATTAAATACGTAATTGGTAACTTTTTGCATAAATCTGCTCTAGAGATATAATCATCTTGCAGGTAATTCATCGCATATTTAACAGAATACCCAAATTCATCCGGAGAGTATACATAGTAACCAATTTCTGCTTCTTCAGAATCTTGATAAATATATTCGGCAATGTTTTTATTTAAAATCCAAGATGAGCTGTCATAGTTTGATTCACTACTCAGCCAACCTAATGCAACATTTTTGCTCTGAATAAATAATAAAGTAAAAACAATGAAATAAACTGCAAAAAAAACTTGTTTGGGAATTATTCGATAAAGTGATACAAAAACAATAATAACTAAAGGCAGAAATGCCCAGTGATAATAATCCCAAACTAATCCTTTGAACAATATGCTTAAAATCCAGAATCCAGTATAGAATCCAAAGAATATAAAATAGAAGTTCCTACTTTTAAGTCGTGTGTCAGTAATCGTTTTGAATATAATAAATACATTTAAACCTAGAAAAGCTAAACTATTTAGAATACCTGATCCTATTAACTGAAGTCTGCTAACAAAGCCCTCCATTCTATTTAAGATTATTTCGACAATACTTAATTTCGTCCTGTCAGTAGGAGGATTTGTTAAAAAACCAATTATTGAATTAATGTGTAAGAAGTTATTTCTTATTTCAAAAACTATATAGTTTGATAAAGGTAATATCATAAGTAAGTAAAATAAAATATATTTAAACTGCTGTCTTCTATACAGGATTATGGATGTATATACTATTGACATAAATATTGTCAGCATAGCAAAAGCAGGTTGTAGATGAAAAAGTACGCCTAAAATTAATATAAGCGCAATTAGATATTTTTTATCTGTAGACTCAGTAATTTTAAACAGCAAATACCAAATAATTGGCGATAAAATTAATGACCCAAAACTTTGCGTAAATCCTTTCGCGGTAGGTATGACAGCAACAGAATACATGACAGCAGTAAGAATACCCGTATCGTTACCGAACAGCTTTCTTGATACCCAATATACTGATATTATAGACAAACATACTGCCAGTAACCAAAATACCCCTATAAAAATAGGGTTTCCTTTTCCAATAACGAAAAACGGGGTTGCAGCATAATACCAAATAGGACCAAAGTATACTCCCGATATTCCTCCTGCTCTAGGTCCTATTAAGTCTGGACTACGTGTGTTTACCATATCTTCTATTAATAACAAGTCCCTTGCTGTATCAGTGTGAAAAAGAACATCACCATGTATAAGGTGCAAACTTGAGTAATATAAACTACTTATTAACAGTGCGATTGATAAAATGTATAACGCTATTCTTTTTTTCATCTATAAAATTTATTTAAATGATTGAATATATGACACAGGGAATCTTAGTGCTGAGAACAGAGAGAATACAAAACCCGACCACCCATCCATGAATCCTTTGTGTCTACCGTACGTTGTCACAAACCAGTGTCCAGGGCGTGCGATAAGATATCCGATTGCCTGGGTAAATATCTGAAAAGAATTCATCTTTTTCCGCTCTGTTTTAATTTCGTTGGCAAATAATGCATTATATCTTTTCCATTTTTGCAGATAAGCAGAAAAATTTTTATATGGATAGTGCAAAAGAGCGTGATCTAAGTAACCTACCTTTCCTTCGATTACTGCTTGCTCGTGTACGTCCTTTTGTGGCAGTTTTCCCTTCCCTCTTTTATATAATCTCACTGTATAGTCAGGATACTGTCCTCCTTTCATGAGGAATCTGCCAAGAAAATAATTTTTACGAGGCATCCAGTAGCCATTAGGCTCAGTTATTAGTTCATGGTTCAAAGTTTTTGGTTTTTGCTTCTTTGCTCGTGAATCTTGACTCTTGCTTCCACGTCCTAAGACTTGTTTAATTTCTTCTGCAAGTTCAGGAGAAATAACTTCATCTGCATCCATCTGAAGAATCCAATCACCTGTTGCTTTATCAATCGACTTCTGTTTGTTTATATGAAAGTTAGGAGGATTGTCAGTCACGGTAACTTTTGCACCATACTGCTTTGCAATCTCTACAGTTTTGTCTGTTGATGTTCCATCAACAATCACTATCTCATCTGCAATGTCTTTTACTGACTCAAGACATCGAGCTAAGTTTTCTTCTTCATTAAATGTGGCAAGAACTACTGATAACTTTCCCATTTCTTTATTATAACAATAGTATTAACTAGTTAACGAGTAATTCTTAAATATTTAATACTAAATTGTTTATTCTATCGCAGACGGATCAAGACGATACCCGTACTGCTGAATTTCTTCAAGCTGCTGTTGATTTAACTGTCGTGCCCTGCTTTTTAAAATATACAGACAGCTTGATTGATCAGTAAATTGTATTGGCGCATACTCAAAACGAACTCTTTCAGGTAGGCTATTGAATAACGACTTTGCCTCAAAACAATTGAAGTAATAAAAGGTTGGCGGATTATTCTCAAACATTGAAAGTCGCTGCTTCCTGTACTTGTCGATATCATGCATTACCGGATAATATACCTGATACTCAAACGCAGGAGGCGTTTTTGACTGCCAGTATAAAAGGCTTTCTGAAAAATCTACATGTAGTGTGTCACCTGGAGACGCAAGCAAGTCTACAGTTTTTCCAGTTACGAGATATTTGTCATACTGAAATGCAAAAAGAGCGTTTCTATCAACAGACCTAGTAATATACGAATCAGACTGCACCGCAGTATAACCAACAAAACCAGTAATAACTAAGATTAATCCAACTGAAAGTTTTTTATTTAATTTGAATATCTCTCTGATCAATAAAAATATTGCTATTAGAAAGATTCCAATCCATTGAATCTGATAAAAAGCGCTATAGTACATCGTTCCCGGTTGAACCATTCGCACATTTGCTACACCTAAAATAATTAGAATATAAATTATCAATTTCCAATTCTTTGTTCTGTAGAAAAAATAACTCAAAGATAGTAAAAATACTCCGCTTATCCCTATCAAAAATATCCTTAGAAAATTGCTTTCCCCTGAAAAAAATACAAATACTGGATAAAAAAACATAGAAAATAATCCTAGGTTTGACTGCGCGTTTGACTCAAGCTGATAACTAAATACAGTCTCGTAATTTACATATACTACTTGGTATAGGTACTCCTGAATTGGCACAGTTATAAAAGTTATAAGAGAGAGAATTAAAAATACTCCAAAGGAGTACAACTGTTTTTTTGAAAGTTTTTTCTCTATCAGGAGAAATACAAACATTACAATTGCGAGCGGTACATATGGTTCTCGGCTCCAGACAACAAACCATGTGCCAAGCGAGGCAAGTATAAGATCAGTTGTTGAAATGGTCTTATGGAGAAGTTTTTTCCAACCTAAATAGAATAGAAATATATGTATATATACGATTATTCCTTCAGCTAAAAATAAGTACCCGAAAAAATAATATTTAATTAGCTCATACACAATTATCACCCCTACACCTACCCACCTTAATCGTAATATCAAAAAAACACCTGCAATAGCAGAAACTAAAAATACAAAGATACGATGGTACATAATTACCTGGTACAGAGAATCAGGCTGAGTAGCCAGCTGAATAAGAGAGCTTAGATATACCGGAAGCATCTGATGATTAAAGAACTGCTCAGAGTACAGCAATTTTCCTTGAATGAAAAAATGCCCCGCCACAATATTGGCTACCTCATCAAAAAAAATAAATGAAGTAAATTGAGAGTAGTAAAGTACGAACAGCGCCGAGTACAATCCAGCAACCGCCAAAGCAATAACTAAAGACTTTATGGTGAGATATTTTTTGATAATCTTATGCATAATTATGGTTTTTCCTCATACCACCACTTCAACTCACGTTTGTATACAGTTTCCGGAGAGATCGGTGTCCAACCTGCATCCGTGATTTCATCTTTTGAATACCCACCTAGATCGATAATGTTTTTATCTGAATATACACGATCATCACCATCAACCGTATAGCAGGAATCGTCGTATACACCTATCGGCACGCCGTTATCACTTAACAAATGCTCAGAATGTAGCAAGAATGCATAAGCTTGTGATCTATTCCTATCCTGCCTACCACAATCCAATATCGAGAACTCTTGATCAGGATAGCTTGACTTTAAAAACTCAATATCAGCTTTGTAATTAACGTGCGATTCCATAGTATGTCCTACTGCAAAACTTTTCGGAATTACCACACCAACCAGAGTAATCAGTGCTAATAATCCAAGTACTAAACCTTTTTTTAGCTGCAACACACGCCAAAAGGCATAACCAACAAACAAAAATATGAATGGATGAAGATACAGCAAGTAATATGACTCACGTGATCCTGTATGATATCTCAGATATAAAAATTGAATAATAAAAGCAACAATGAGCAGTAACATCGACTTCTCAATTTTTTTTGTCACTATACTCCATACAATAATCCCAGCCGTCAAAACTCCAATGATGAGTCCGGGAATAACAGGAACTCCGATAACATATGCCCAAAACTCTGGCCAAAAATCTCTCAGGTAAATTGTCCAACTGTTTGGTATATATACTGAGTTTTTACCGTCTGTAAGATAAAAGAAAAATCCCCTTACTGTGTGCCAATGATTGATAGCGTTGAAGAATATTAAAGGGATAAACGAAGTAATCAATCCTATTAAAGAAACATAAATAAATTTAAATCTCTGATGTTTTTGTGCGACAAACAAAAGTGGTAAGAATAATAAAAATGTAAGTGTTTGGAAGTGATAATTAATACCGATACCAAGTACGAGCCCAAAGAAAAATGCCCACCATAATGATATTTTCTCTTTTATAGCTTTTGCGAATACCCAGAGCACAAATGCACAACAAACAAACACCATATCAGGATTACTCAGTCCGGTTCCGGCAATAATCTGAGCAGGAGAAATCGCGGTAAGAAGTGCTAGTATTCCTCCCAGACGCCAATCACCGATAGTTTCACCAAGCTTATACATAAAAAATATTCCTAGTATAGAAAGTAGCGAAACAGAAACCCAAGGAGCATATTGATAAGGAACAAAAAATTGAAAACCGATAAGCTGATAATAATACCATGGTCCGAAGTTGAAATTTCCTAGCGCAGATGCCGGACCATGCATCGGCAATTGAAAAACATTTGCGCCATATACAGCAATCAATGCGTCTCGTGTAGCGTCATAATCAAATCCATATCGTTGTGGAGTATTATGAAATCTCAAAATTACCCCAACCAGCAAGATGGAAATTAATATAACCTTCGGTAATGTGAAATAGGTGCGCAGTACTTTCAAAATATGAGACTATAAATTGGTTAAGAAGCCATGTTCTGTCATTCTTTCTACAACTTCTTCAACCATATCATTTCTAATGTACAGATTTGTCTGTAAATCATAATTTTCGTGAACAGAAATAGCTTGTAACTCTCTGTTTTCAATATCTGCGATGTTTGTATAATTTTCATCGACAAATTTATTAAACTCTGTGGCATAAGTTGCAGGACTTCGACCATGAATAAAAAAGTTTCTATTGTAGTACATCACGACTGGCTTATTTTTATCAAAGTCTTGAATAATCTGTCTTTGAGTCTCGGAGTTAATCCCCAGACCAGGAATTATAATTTGGAAACGTGATGGTACTTCTCGATTTGTGTAAAATAGTTCTTCAAACTCAAACGGTCCGATCCATACATACTCATCATCGTTCGTAATAGAATTTAGTATTGGAGCGGTTGTAGGTCGGTCATAAATAGCCGGTGCAAACCCCATAAATTTGTTGTATGTTTTCTCACCATATGCTCTTAAGAGGTACGCTGAGGTAAAGAAGCTATATATTCCCAACACTATAAATAGAGCTGCCACAATTATTTTCCTCACGTCAAATACTCTAGTTTTTAAGAACTGATACATTTCGTAAAGCACAAAAACACCGTTAAAAAGTGAAAGCACAATATAGACTGCAGATTGATAATCCGTTTCTTTAGAGGTTAGAGGATTACTTCTCACATTTGAGTAAACCATGTAAAAAAAGAGGAATGCAGCCAAAACAAACTTTTTTCTTAGTATCAAATACACAATCATTACACTATTTGCCAGAGCTAAGGTTATATTGAATGGGAATGAGAAATTGAAGCTAGATGCTTGATTGAGTAAAACAGTAAAGTTACTAAAGAAATTATAAAAAATTACAATTGCGTACCGTATCGGATTTATGTTGTTTTGCCCTTCTTGATGTCCGGGATAGTTATACACGTAATACTTACCGTTAAACTCAATTGCTTGAAATAGATAATCAGTCAAGCTACCGGTTACAATGAAATAGAAAAATAATAAAAGATATGGAATAGCAAAAATGAGTATCGGTGACAACAAACTTTTAGAAAGTTTCCACTTAGTCTGTACAAGATAGTAATAAGCGGTATACAGATAAATGCCTGCCACTAGAAACGCGTATGTCAAAGAACTAAAGAGCGCTAAAAACGTAAAAACAGAGATGATGATTAGATCAAGACGAAGTAATGGTTTTTTGGTAACTGTTCTATAAAATAAAATCCCAAATACAGGGGTGAGTAGATAGGCAGCTATGTTGTCCGCAAGCAACATCTGTCCCCAAAAATATGTCGATGCTACTGACAGGACAACTAAAAATACCAGGTATACTCTTCCGATCTCATACCCAAAATAACGTTTAAAGTATAGATAAGTTCCGAGGAAAAAAGCAAAAAGCAAACCCGCGTAAATAAATCTAAACTTTACAAATGACTGTCCGCTAAATATTTCGATTGCAGCAGCGATCCAATAGGCTATCGGGTTATGATGAGTAAACCAATCCCGATATATTAGCTTGCCTTGTAAGGTATACCACCCACCAAGAATATTATCGAACTCGTCAGGATAACTTTCGTGCAGAGTATTGGTTAATAACAAAAAGAGAATAACACCAAAAAATATTAGTGTTACCAAAACGTTTCTTTCTTTTATGTATGAAAGAACCCTAGTAATACGCTTTCTCATATCAGAAAATAATTTCAAATTTATTGTAACATACCTTACTCAACCATTTTAACTGCAACTTCACCATTTAAATACTCAACTATATATACAGGCAAAACAGATTCCAGAAAGTCCTGAGTGCGTCCGACATGCAACACATTTCCTTCGCTTCTTTCATACTCAATCGGCTTGAAAACATATGAATCAAATTCCCTATACCCACCTTCAAGATATTTTTTGACATCTTCATGATATTTTTTAGGAGGATACTGCAAGTGATATAAAAAGAAAATATATGATTGATCAAGCGGTGACTGGTCTGCAACTACTATTTTGTCATACCTATGTTTATTTTTTTCTGTGTATTCCACTACTTGTTTATATCCATACTGCCATTCCTGTGATGAAAAGTGGTTGTACTGCGAAAAGTATTGATTGAGATAGTAAGCTCCGCTTACAGTAGTAAGAATAAAGAATAAAGTATAAAGTAACGGACTTAATACCTGATACTTCATACCTGATACTTTATACCTTGATATAAAAAGGAATGTTTGCACCAAACCAACTGCTCCAAAGATTTGAAATAGTGGCAAAAAATTCAAGGTTCGAACACTACTGGGAACATCCCAGGTAACTGCTGCAGGAACTGGAACCAATAAAAACCATCCGAAAATAAAAAGTTTAATGCTTCTTGATATACCGCTAAGTAATAGTGTATAGATTCCGATAAGAATGAATGGTAGAGTCCATATGTAAAGGTTTCCCATTGAAGGCGCATGATGTCTTTCGATAGTATCCCCTGTTACGAAAAGCCAGTTCGGATTAAAGTGCGCAAGGTAATTACCAATTATTATTTTTGTGTGTACTACCCTCGCGTTATTAAATATTATTCCAAGATAGTCACCTTGCATACGGTTTTGTGCTGTACGTGCATATGCTTCTTGAACCTGAGGATACTCTCGTGCAAATACGCTTACCCCACGTGCTCTGCTCAACGAATCTGGATTGGTAAGTGTGCTTGAGACAAAAGGAAAAACAATGATAGCACCGATTACAACAGTTAAAATAAGTACTGGTCTGGAAACACTTGATAATATTTTTTTCCAAAATAAAGTGAGTAACAATATCACCATTAACGGTACAAATAGCTTCTCACTCTGGTATAGATAAAGCGCAGAACCTAGAAACACCACACTAAGTGGAAATAATTTATTTTTGCGAAGTCCTGCGAAAAAAAACAAAAAACCTAAAATATTAAATGTAACTGCCGCATTCGCTTCAAAGGCTACTCGAGAAAACTGAATATGCCAAGGAGAAATAGCCAAAAGTCCTGCAGCGACTATTGGGGTTATTGCTGCCCATTTGCCGACTAGTGGACTATCATCTGATTTGTTTTTAACCTTTAAAAATCTCAGAGACAGAAATTCTTTTACCAAGAAATAAGTAGCGATTACAGCTGTAATCCCAAGCAATGCTGATGGAAGTCTTACTGCAATGTCAGACAACCCAAATAATGCAATGAGTGGAATAATAAAATAGACATACAATGCAGGTTTAAAATCCCCAAATGACCGAATTGTTAGGGGTAAAAACTCTCCATATTCATCTCTACCTGTTTGCAAAATTGAGTATGCGTTATATCCTAGCGCTGCCTCATCCCAATCAAGAGATACAGGAATATTCCCGAGCTGCCACAATCTTAGAACCGCGGCAATCAAAATGACAAAAAATAAAATTAATTTATATTTCATATAAATCAGTATCCAGTATAGTGTATACAGTATTTAGTTAGAAAAGAATTCCGTATCTTGAGACGGTTAAGTTTGCCCCGCTTACTAAATGTCCACAGTGTATACAATAAAAACAGTTTTTCCATTCATTAATTTGATTTCTTTCTGAATATTTGCATCCTCTGGTACCAGCTCCGGGACATTGATATAAAGATTGCTGCCTTCTACTGTATGCGGTAAGTCTTTTCCAAAATGGAGATTTTCATAACGATTTACAGAGACAAATCCAAATGAGTCTCTATGTATATCAGCATTAGTTCTAAAACTATTCGGATCTACCTGGTGATACAAGAGAAAGTAGATATATGGTCTTCCGAGCTGCGATGTTATATACACCGCGTCATAGTCATCCTTTTTTTGTTCAATATACTGGGCTGCTTCTTTATACCCATACTGCCATTCACCTGAGTATTTTTCAGCGTAGTTCTGTGAATATCCATACAAAAAGTACCAGAGATTTATTGCCAGCAATACAAGTAACATTGCTCCTATAACCCGCTGTCGCTTAAAAAACGCAAGTGCAGATACAAAACCATACGCTGCTATAATCTGTACTGTAGGAAGTACAGTCTCGATACGCAACGCATGAGGAGTTTCTCGAGCAGTCGCAGCCGGAATTATGCCAACTGCAAACCAAACCGGAATCAACCACCAATGACCTTCCTTTCTACGAACCAAAAGAAATATTCCCAAACCCACAAACACAATATCCCAAAGATACAACTGCCCAACTTCTTGTGTTGAAAACCGCGGATTCACATCTCCTGAGATAAACAAAAACTGTGGATCAATATGGTCAAGATAATGTTTTATGTATTCGCGAGTATACCCAACTCTACGGTTATTAATTATTTTTGACCACCACGCGTTGTCATCGTTTGCTATCTTTTGATTCGCCTCTTCTACGATTCTAATGTCACTAAATATATTGACCTCCCGAAATCTTAAATTTGCTTGTGGTGAAAGAAGAAAGGGAATAAGCGGCAACACTAACAGTCCTCCTACAAGACCTGCAATAAGCGTTGATTTTTTGTTCTCCCAAAGTTTACGCCAAAATACGATTACTAATACAAAAACTAGAAGTGGAGCAACAATGCGCGTGGTGTTAAATGTATAAAACGAGAGTGCAAATGAGATAGCTGATAAAGTTAAATACCAAGGTTTCGTGTTAACTGCTTTTATAAATGCGTAAACTCCAAATACTATGAAAAAACTCGCCACATTTGCTTCAAACGCAGCGCGTGATAGCATGATATGCCAAGGAGATACAGCTAAAAATAATGAGGAAAATAATGCAATCAACTCTATTCTCTTTGCATCTTTGTCACGTTTAAAGTGAAAAATTTCTTTGACTAAAAAGTAAGTTGCCAGTACTGTTAGTACTCCGAACAATGCTGATGGAAGACGTACAGCAAACTCTGTAAGTCCTAAAATTTTTACCGGAACTACCGCCAAGTAAGCATATAACGGCGGCTTAAAATCACCATATGATTCAAGATATTTATATGGTAAAAACTCACCAAACTCATCTCGTCCATCAATTCCTAAAGTGTAAGCGTTATATCCCCATGCGGCTTCATCCCAATTAAGAGAAGGAGGATTTGTTCCAAGAGCATAGAATCTCAAAACTGCTGCTATGACTATTATTGCTAATAAAATTAACTTGTATTTCATGTTTATATGTTACTTATTAACCTTCCAACTTTTTAACATTTAATATTCCGTTTTTTGAACCTGTCCAACAAAGTATATGACATTATTGTTAATATCCTTAATTTCCGAAATAAGACCAGGTGGTTGCGTTTGTTCTTGGTATTCTTCCGGTGATAGGATAACTAACGCATTTTTTGCACCCGAGTAATCAATTAAGTTTACTGATCCCAGTTCGCTCGGTCCTTCTTTTATCCACGAGGTGCCTCCAAATTTATATTTACCAAATTGATACGGAGTGCCATTTTCTTGATACTCTTTTGGATCGTACTGAGTGTAAAATAATGTATAAATATACGGTTGCCAGTAGTGCCCTGAAATTATTACAGATTCATACTTCGAATGATTTTCTTGTACATACTCATTCAACTGTTTATACCCGTCTCCCCAATCCTTTGCGGTGAGAAAAGTACTGGTCGTAAAATAATTAAACAAATACGTACTAACCCAAAATAAGGCAATAGTCATACCTACCGCAGCAACCGGAATCCGAACGCGTGATTTTAAATGTTGAAATAAAAATATAACTCCAATTGCGACTAAAATCTGTGGTACCGGAAGCAGATTCAGTGTACGAAGCGCGTGGGGAGCAAAAATCGAGAGAGCAGCTGGCAACGGCGCCAATAACAACCAACCAAATATTACGTACTTAGCTTTTCCTCTTGACCTAGCAAGTATATATCCACCGTATATCAACAAAGGAAGTTCCCACAAATACATCACTCCCATATTCCGAGGGCTATGACGGGGATTAGGATCTCCGGAAGTAAAAAGAAAACTTGGACTGAAGTGAGATAGGTAGTTACTTACGATCTCATTAAAATATACTACCCTCTCATTATAAAAAATATTCCCTAAATATCCATTTCCCGACTGAATTGCCCACATCTGAAATAGCGAAACTTTTTCATCAAGATTATTAAATACGAGAACATCATTCGCTCGAGATGATCCATCAGATATATAGACTTGTTGGATGACAGGAATAGCTAATACTACAAACAGTATCGAAGCAATTATTAACCAGGTTATATTTTTCTTGGCAAGTATTTGTTTCAAAAATACTACCCCAATTACTAGTAGTAAGAGTGGAAGAAACAAATGGATACTTCTATAAAAGTAAAGACTAACTCCCAAGAATGTAGCTGAGATTATATAGTTATACGATCCCATGCGTATAGCTCGCATCAAAAATGTAAGTCCCAGAACTACAAAAAACAATCCTCCATTTGCTTCGTATGCAGCACGCGAAAACTGAATGTGCCATGGAGAGATTGCTAAAAGCCCTGCAGATAGAAGTGAAATTGGTTCTTTTATTTTTGAAAACTCAAAATGCCGTAGTAGTTCCCTAGTTAAAAAGAAAGTTGCTATAACTGTACCAATTCCAAATAGCGCTGAAGGGAGACGAGTGGTAAACTCATTTAACCCAAGTAATTTTATAACTAATGCCGCCGAATATATGTAGCCGGGCATTTTGTAATCACCAAATGCCTCAAATAAAGTAGGGAGGAACACACCATGTTCATCACGAAAAGTCTGGGCAATTGAAAAAGCATTGTATCCGATAGAAGCCTCATCCCAGTAAATCGATACCGGCACACTTCCAAGCTGCCAAAGCCTGAGAGCTGAAGCAATTATAATAATCAAGAATAAAGCCAGTTTAAGTTTCACAGTAATCTGTATTCAGTATTTATCTATAATCATAATTCATATATCTAATCTCTAAACCGATACTTGATGAGTGTTTTTAGTGCTTCTATACCTTCAGGAATAGTCTGAAGTTTTTTTCCTTCCTCATATCCACGTGGCGTAGTACGTATTGATATCTCGTGTATTTTATAGCCTGCTTTGATCAGTTTTGCGGTAACTTCCGGTTCAAAGTTAAATCCATTTCCCATTATCTTAGTTTTTTGAATAAATTTTTTAGGAAAAATTTTATAACAAGTCTCCATATCTGTAACCCATTGCAAGTATAGAATACTGGTAATTAAACTCAAAAATCTGTTACCAAGATAATGGATAAGAAATCTTGGACGTGACTCCTCTCCTCTAAGATGAGGCAAGCGCTTCAAACGTGTACCATAAACTACTTCTGCCTTTCCTTCCTGAATAGGACGAAATAGTTTTTTCAAATCAGAAGGATTATACTCTAGATCCGCATCCTGAATTACGAAGTAGTCTCCGGTAGCTGCTCCCATACCGGTACGTACAGCAGCTCCTTTTCCTTTGTTTTTTTGATGTGTTAATACAGTCAGATTTGGGATCTTTTTTTCCAAGCTTGTTAAAATTTTTCCTGTATTGTCTGATGAGTAATCGTTTACTATTACAATTTCTTTGTCTGACGGTGAAATATCTACAGAGGAGACTTTTCTAATTACTTGCTCTACTGTTTTTTCTTCGTTAAAAACAGGAATAATTATGGATAATTTCATCTACTGATAAATTATATCAGTAAATTGCTTGCTATAACAGTACATTATGAAAGACTTCTTTATCTGATAAGACAAACAGCTGCTTACTTCTTTTACGTTTACTAAGAATTTCAGGTAAGCTGACTATTGCGAGAAAAAGTCCACTAAAAAACATCCAATCTCGGGAGAGTGTAAATCTTAAAACATAATATGGGAAGTACCATAGATGTGAAAGGAGATACATAACGTCGGTAATATTTTTCCAGACAAAAATTATTTGATTACGATACGCAATCTTTTTAACTTGATCTCTGGTAAAGTTTTGTTTAATAGCCCCCTCTTCGTGACGGTGCTCAACTACACTTTTTCTATCGAATTTTATCTTATAACCTGACTTTAAAGCTCGATAAGATAGATCGATATCCTCCCAATAAAATGGATTATATATCTCATCAAAACCCCCAAGTTTTTGAAAAATTGAAGCTCTAACTATACTACTTCCTCCGGATACCCATAATGTGTTTGTGTCGTCTACACTTCCCTTCCTGTGCATCAAAAATCCCTGTTCAAATTTACCTAGCCCTCTTCCACGCAAAACCTCTTTCCCTCCCTCTATGCTTCTATCCATACATCCGACTGCAAACAAACTTTCTTGCTCCTCAAATTGTGGAATTACTGAGTCTAAAAAGTTTTCTTCAGGAATTACATCGCTATTTAATAAAACTAATAGATCAGCACTACTTTGCCCAGCACCAACATTAACAGTTTTAGAAAACCCGTAGTTTCTTTTATTTCTAATCAGGGATATAGGAATTGAGTCAGTTTTTCTGAAGCGCGCAATAAATGATTCAAGAGCCTCATAATCCTCAATTTTTGAGTGATCATCAACAATGATAATTCCGGCATCATGTTTTTTAACAGCACGGACTACCGAATTAAGATTTTTTTCGATTATTTTTGATCCGTTATAGTTAGGAATAATTACATCAATTTTCATAAGTAATTAAGTTTCAGTTAAGCATTAATTCGTACGTGATTCAGTCTTAAAACTTAAATAGTTTATTCTCAAATATCACTGTATGTCTTCCTGCAGGAACAATTACACCGCGGAAAGCATAGTTTGTACGATAAATTTCAGTTTCTTTTCCGTTAATACTAGCGCTCCATGTAGGATAGTATGCATCAGTAAAAACCAGGTATCCTTCACTATCACTATTTGTTTGAATATCTACCCTATTAGTATCATACCGTATTATACGCGCTGAACCAGATGCAAATGTTTGTGTTTGTATATCTCTGCCTACTACTGCTTCAGAAGTTAAGTCATGTGAGTATAAGGCAGACAACTCAGCTTCTTGTGTGGAATAGCTATGGATCTGGGATACAAAAAATACTCTCGGTAATGCACGACTATTTTGATAAACAATTGTTTGTCCTTCTTCTGCAACTTTTTCTAAATATTCAGGAACTGATTGGGAGGTGGCAAGAATAAATCTTGTATTCAATAAATGCATCAGGTCGGTGTTCATACGACGAGGCGTAACGATTCGATTAAACTCAATTAATGTATTGGTCTCTCCCTCTCCTCTCTCTAGAGCTGAAACATATTTTCCGTACCATGTAGTATATAAAGGATCGTATCCGTCAACTGATGCAAGTTTATAGGTTGTTAAAAAATTTGCAGGCATTACTTCAGAATTTAAAGATGCAACTCTAAATGGATCATGCTGATTTTCTAAATATGAGATGGTCTGAGTATTTGGAAAAAGATATTCTGGACGTGTAAATGGCAAGAATTTATCTGAAAATCTTAGTAAGTCTAGCGCTGCAATACCAAAAAACAGGAGCGGAACCACAAGTTTTGACCGATTGCCTGAAAACACATGTGCAAAAAATGCTGAACATACTGCTGCTGCAAAAAGAGCTGTTGGAAGAATCAAGTTTTTTTGCGCTACAACCCAGTTCTCCAAACTCTGCGCACCAAGCCAGCCTACTTTAAAAAATACTAATACCCAAAGAGCCAACAGAATAGCGCCCACTAAAAATAAAACAGTGTAAAACTGATAATATGTCTTTCTTCCTTTATTGAGACGTGCTGTAAAATACTCTAAACCAAACGACGCCAATACGGAGAATGAAAATGTAGAAATAAATAATAGTCGAGTTGGCTGTGCTGTGGACAGTAGAGGAATTTCTAGCATGTAGGGAAGTCTTGCGATCATATTATCAGTCGCAAACAACAATGACATTAACAACGTTACAGTAAAAAATATAGTCCTTTTACTTTTATAGAAAATGACAGCAATACCCGCAAACAATAATGGAACGATCCCAACATAACCAACTAACTCTCCATAATTCCACGTCCCCCAGTAATTTAGAGTTGTAGGATTTCCAAAAAAATCAGGCGCCACAAATTGTATCAAATGTTGGATGGGGATGAACCAACCCTCTTGCTGTGAATATAACTGATCTGTCTGTCGTGCTGAAAGTAAAATAAACTGTAATGTAGGAATCCATTGAATAGCAGTTAGTAATAAGTACAGTGTATAGGGTATGAAGAAAAAGAGTAATAGCTTTAAATTTTTAGCCTGAATTGCTCGAGCCAGCAAATATAACAAAGAAAATGCGACTACATAAAAGTGGGTTTGTAAGTGTCCAGCAAATAACGAAAAGGACAGAGAATAAGAAAGAATTAAACTCCAGAGAACAATTAGTTTGTAGTTTGTGACGGATGGTTTCTTACTATGTTTAGATTTTAGCCATGAACTATTAGCTAATAACCAACTACTACTTTTATCTATTGATAAAAGTATCAATGGTAGCCACAACACAGTGTGTATAATATTTCCCCACTCAAGCCAAGCAATAAAAAATCCGGAAAAAACAAAAGCTAATGCTCCAAACGCAGATGCTGATCGAGAAAGATTTAAGTTACGGGTATATAGATAAAAGAAAACTGCCCCCAGTATCTGCTGTAGCATAATAAATGCAGTCCACCCTAAAATAAAATTCTTTCCTATCAATAAAATGTTTAATGGATAAAATGCTCCTGACTGAAAATTGGCAAGCAGTGGTTTTCCAGTCATTTCATAAGGATTCCACAATGGAAGTTCTAGTGCACGCCAAGAATCCATAACTAGCATCTTCCAAGGAATTATCTGTCGAACAGGGTCAGTGATTAAAAAATTTTTAAATGGAATTCCGTTAGGATAATCGGCAGCATACAGATCACGGTATGGGTGATATAGACCGATAATTGTATCCGCAGGAACAGGGATAAGACCGTGTAGGATTGTTTGATGAAAGAGTGCAAGTACTGTGCAGACTAAAAGAAAAGGATAAAAATACTTGGTAATAACTTCTCTCATGATATCAATAGTTGGTTAATCCTTTTGCAAAATTCCTCTATACTAAATCTATCTGAGGACTTTATAGCCGAGGCAGAATAATCTTTCAGTTTCATTTCATTTTTTATCAGAAGATTTGTGTAACTCATCAGTTCTTCTTGAGTATTCCATAATAATCCATTTTTTTCATGTTCGACTATCTCAACCTGACCTCCTGCATTAATTACTACTGGCACTGCGCCTGCCCCCATTGCCTCAACAGTTGAGATACCGAAGTGCTCTGCTCGCTCAGGATGTTTCTCAAGATCCTCTCCAAACCCTGATGCATGCCAGTATATTTTTGCCTTATTGTACTCTTTCCACAAATCTTTATTTATTGCATTTATGATAAATGAGATCGGATAACCTGCTGCCGTTGCTTGCATTTTTTGAAAATCAGCTAGGTCATGAGTACGAACACTTGCTGCAATAACAAGTTTCCAGTCTTTTAATCCTGCATCCACAAGCTTTTTGAAAGTATCGATCATGAAGTACTGCTTTTTGTAATCTGATCCCTCAACACCTGATTTCATAAATCTTCCCACATGAAGAATCACATTTTCTTTTTGAGCACTTTCTTTTTGTATATTGACCGGAGGATATAATATCTGGCTGTTTATACTCAGCTTCTTGTCTATTAACTCTTTTGTAAATTGAGAATTACAGATAACACCTGATACTTTTCGTAATTTAATTTTTGTTTTTAGATCTACCCGTACCCATTCAACCGGAAATTGCATATGAAGATATAGTTTTTTAGAAAACACAACAGGTATGCTTCCATCACTTAAATAAAAAATTACATCATATTTTCGACTTGCAGATATTCGTTGGGTAAATGAGACACCTGGGCCAAAAATGTTTTTTTCACAACGAACCTTGGATAAATCTAATCCAAAGCGTTCTTCATTTTTTTCAATATCCTTCTCATCATCCCACAACATTATTACCTCGTGGTTTTTTGACAGACACTCGGCAGCCGTTAGCATGTACTTTTCTCCCCCACCTAATGTATCTAAGTAAGGGTCATATATAGCTATTTTCATATTTCAGTATGCAGTATTCTGTATTCGGTATTCAGATATTATTTCACATACTGTATACTCGATTCTCGATACTTTATACTGTCTTGATTCTATCAGAGCTTGCATATGAAAAAAAGCTGTGGGATAATGAGAGTAATGAGCCCACTTGTAAATTCGCCTATTTTTCTTGCGCTAGTGATTTGGACTACTCTATGGAGAGCTCTTGCTTCGTGGAGAGCTGCCAGAAGCGGTCAAAGAAATTGGTTCATCGCGTTCTTTATTCCGATTAATACAGCAGGTATTCTTGAAATAATTTATCTGGTAAAGTTTGCTAAAAACCCACTTACCCTCGATGAAATTCGCAGCTGGGTACAAAGCAAACCCACCTCGAAGAAAAAGTAAGTTAGTTATTGGTTAATAGTTCGTGGTTCACAGTTCATGGTTATTGGTTCACAGTAAAGCTTCAATAAATTGTTCGCGGTTATTGGTTCATGGTTCGTGGTACATGGTTAATTCAAAGAAAGCTTCAAAGCATTAATCATTTTCGTAAGTGACAAACATTTCATATATATACGCTTATATTTCTCTTCTGATAAATACTTTTGATTATTAGCTATAGTAAGTATTGCCACACATTCAAAGCAAGATCCTTTTGCTATATCCAGGAAATGCCGAAAATCTTTCTTTGTTCTACTAGTTCCCTCTGCTATATTAAGTGTGATAGATACTGCAGCTCTCTGAAGTTGATTTGTTAACCCAAACTGTTCTTCTTTTGGAAATTTTTTTGTAATCTGATATATTTCATTACAAATTTTTAATGCATCTTGATACACTCTTAGGTCTTCAAATTTAAATTTTTCTTTTGAGTCCATACTATGAACAATGAACTATTAACTATTAACAACAAAAAGAACTAGTTCTTTTTGTTTTGTAATTCCCAAAGCTTCGCGTAGGTAATAAACATTGAGTAGGTTTGGTAAATTGCTTCTATAAATCCTTCCGTTCCATTTCTATACCCGTGGTCTTTTATATACGAGCTGAAAAAACCTGTAATCATTACTCTGATAAAACGAAGCGGCGTCATCGGTGGATGTTTTGCGTCATACCTCAACTGCGCTTCATAATCTGACCACTCTATAGTTTTGTATAGCATCTGTGACAGATTCTGATGGGTAAAGTGATGTACCGGACTTTCGATATGTCCGTACATACCATTAATTTCAGGAGTCTCGTGAACTGTTCCGTACCACTTAATAAATCGCTTTCTAACAAACAATCGCTGCACCTGATCCGTCATTCCCCAGTCTTTACCGTAATAATATGTTTTTCTTTTTATGTAGTATCCGCCGATATCAGAACTTGGATCATATTCAGATATTATCTTTTTTACTTCTGCGCAAAATCGCTTAGTTGCGAACTCATCTGAATCCAAATACAGTACCCAATCTCCTTTTGCTTGTCTAAAAGCAAAGTCTCTTTGATCTGCAAAATTTTTCAAGCCGCGTCTGATAACTTTTGCTCCTGCAATTTTTGCTACTTCAACTGTCCTGTCAGTAGACTCTGAATCAACAACAATAACCTCGTCTGCAATAGGTTTTATATTTCCGATACAATCGGCTAAAGTAAATTCTGAGTTTTTGGTTAAGATGATTACAGATAACATAATTTTCGTTCACAGTTCACCGTTCTCTGTTCACAGACTTCTTTTTTTGCTTTTACTGCGAACCGTGAACCAATAACAGTGAACCAACCTAATCCGATACAGGATAGCTTCCTCTTCCAAATTTTCTGAGATAGAAATCTTTGACCCCAAGCTTTTGCCATTTACGTCCGTTTCGTAAAATTCTCAAACTTTCCCGTATAAGTGCAACTTTTGTTCTAACACTTGCATACCGCATACCAAATAGCATCCTATTACGAGAGATATAATAATCTTGTAGATCAGATCCTGATCCGCCGGTTGACCCAGCGTTATCGTGCCATAAAATCGCAGATGGAACAAAATAAATGTTCCCGTAGTCTTTAAGTTTCATACATAGATCATTGTCCTCATAATACAGAAAATAGTTCTCATCAAAGTTGCCGGATTTACCCAGTATGTCGGTACGAATTAATAAGCATGCTCCGGTTCCAAACTCTGTTTTTTCAGTTTTGTCGTACTGACCCTTATCAACTTCGTCGACTCCTCTATGATGACCGACAATATTTTTCCAATCCATTTTACCACCAGCGTACCAGATTACTTTTCCCTGCTCAGACTTTTTATATCTATCGCTATGGAACTCTTGCCCGGCAGTAAAATATATTTTTGGTGCGACAGCAACAGCATCTTCCAGTTTTTTAATTTCATTTACAAGATTAGTAACTAAGTTTTTATCAGCCGTCGTATCATTGTTTAGTATCAGTACATAATCAGCATTTTGTTCTTTCGCAAAAACTATCCCACGATTATGACCACCTGAAAATCCGAGGTTCTTAGATGAATGATCAATCGACAGATTAAGCTTTTCATATTTTTTAGTTGATACCTCAAAAGGTATTTTTGAATGATTATCAACTACTCTTACAATTAAATTAACCCCTTCTTGTTTCATCTCAAGCAGTGAATCCAGACAGCGAACTGTCTTTTCAGATGAGTTATAGTTAATAATTGAAATAGCTACTTTCTTCATGATCGTTCTCGTATTGACTGGTATACAAAACGTACTGTTTTAAGCAAATCATCTTTTGCCAACGCAAATACAAACAAAACATACACAACTCCTGATAATAAACCAATTAAAATAACCATAGTAAGTGATGTCATGAAAGGAGAAGAAATCAAAATGAATGCACCCATCAAAATTGCTGCAATAAGCTGTTTATATACTTGTCGAATGAAAGAAAACTCAATATATTTCTTTACAAAATATACTACTCCCAATCCGCTTGCTGCGACAAGAAATGACGCTGCTGCCACACCATTATACCCAAACGGATTAATTAACAAGAGTGTCAACATCCACGTGAGCGCAGTCATGTAAATCATTACGTATAAAGTAGTTTTTATTTTTCCTATAGCGTTCAAGAAATTAGTTAACGGCACACTTACACTAGCAACTAACGCGTTAAGACTGTAGAGAGTAAGAGCAAGAATCGCAGGCTCCCATTTTTGGTAACGCGGAATATACTCAACCAGTGGAGGCGCAAGCGTAATGATTCCGGCTACAACCGGAAAAATAAATAATGAAATTAGAAACAATGTTTTCTCTACTCCTCGCGCAAGTGCTTTCTTATCGTGTTGTAATCTGCTAAATGAAGGGAAAGTTACTTTTATAACATTATCCATCACAAGTCTCAGTGGTAAGAACGCCCATTTCTGTGCAAAACCTATGTATCCTACCGCGGTCAAAGGTAAAATCTTTGCAATAAACACAGCCAAAAGATCATCTTTAAGCAGCGCAAGAATACTATTCATCTGAAAAGGAACTCCAAACCGCATTAAAGATTTAACTACCGGAAGCGAAAATGCAAAACCTACTTTCCAAGGATGTACATAGTAGGTTGCGATCAATCCAACGATTCCCCTAAGTAGGACAGCGACGGTAAAGCTATTTACTCCCCATCCTGATACTACCAGTACAATAAGCGCAACATTGTACACTACGTTTTCAATAATCTGAGGAATAACCAAACGCTCAAATTTTAGATGCCGTTCAAGCATCACAGTTGGAATTGTTTTTAAAGACGAAAGCAAAAAAGATATAAAAAATGCGTAAAGTAAATAAAGCCCAGGTGCATCAAGATTATAGAAATCGGCTATACGAGGAGCAAAAATCATTGCCGGAACAATTAGACACAAAACAAGTATTTGTTGTGTCGTAAATACATTGCGGTACTCCTCAAGGGTAGGTTCTTGTTTTTTCTGTATCAAAGAAGCTGCAAGACCAATATCAGAAAAATAATTAAAAAATACTATGATTGATGAAACAAGGAAAAAAATTCCAAAACTTTCTGGATCAAGGTAAACAGTTAGGATAAAACTGGCAATTATTCCCAGAACCTGCACTAAAAACGTACGTGAGATAAGTGCAGAGACTCCTTTGATTGACCGCTTTGCGATCATTTGAATGTCAAGCTGTTCATCCATACTAAAATCTATTATTTCGAATATCCCACCACAAAATCAAACTCTCAAATATAGCTCTCACAACTACCTGAACATTTGCTCCACTTTGTTTGCCAAATTTTCTTGGATAATGACTCACACCTACCTGTGCGATTTTTAAATTTTTTGCTTTTGCTTTGGCTAGAATCTCAGTTGTAATCATCGCTCCTTCTGAACGCAGCGGACTAATCTGTTCTATTGAGCTTTTCTTAAACATTTTGAACCCACAATCAATATCTTTATAATAAAATCTGAAAAATAGATAATCCCAAACTTTTAGTAAATTCATCAGCACATGTCTCCCGAAATCGTCCTTACGTTGCTGACGAAACCCGATCACAACATCATACTCACGTATATTTTCAATAAAAACAGGGAGTTCCTTCAGGTCAAACTGTCCGTCGCCATCTGTAAACACAATATACTTGTACTTTGAATTTTCGAATCCTTCTTTCAATGCTGCGCCATACCCTCTATTTGGAGTATGTGAAATAACTCTTACATTGCGGTACTTCCTGGCAAGCTGCTTGGCTTTTTCCAGTGTTTTATCAGTCGAGCCATCGTCTATTAGCAAAATCTCCGATTTTTTTGCATGCTGTTTCACCACAGGCAAAGCGTTACTCACAACTTTTTCTATGTTTTTTTCTTCATTCCAGAACGGAAAAAATACCGATAGCTCAGGAAGCATGTTGTCTGTCATATGTTTGCTTTCGTATTATACCAGCAAATAACAAAATCAACCCTAATAATGAGATATAATTGCCTGCTCGTTGTACAGGCGTTTGTATAAATTCTGCACGAATTACATACGTGCCTTCCGGAACGCGTGCGGTAAAACCTTGCGACGTGCGCGTAACGGATACTTCCTCATTGTTAATAAATACATGCCAGGCAGGATAATACGCTATATTAAAATGCAGTCGAGCAGCACTGCTTGCAACTATCTCAGCTTCATATAGTCCTGTCTTACTTTGCCACTCGTTGACAGTGACATATTCGGGTACGCTTATTTTTTCTTCGGGAATCTCAGTTTTTGATTCTGGAACATTAAAATCCGGCGGTAAATATTCATCTGATCTTTTCGTTACATCAAACGAAATATACTCTCTGTTAGTATAAAAATTATCATCCCTATCAAAAATTTCCTGTGGAGCAAAATATCGATGATTTATAAGTATAGTTACGACAATGATAGTCACCGTAACTACCAATACAGCTTTCTTCGACGATATTTTTGTAGTCACCCAAACTAAAAATCCTCCAAGAACTGCAATATATAATCCTACAAAGTTTAAAAATCTCCATGGGAACTGTAGATACTCCATGCCAGGGATAACATCCCAAATAGGTCTAGAGATTGGTGTAACTAGCAACAGACTTAATGCCAGAAGTCCTATTGACGATACAACAAAAAATCTGTATGCAATCTTGCGCTTAATTGTCGCAAAAATTATCACAATTGCTGATAGTATCAGGATAAATATATTGCTCTTTCCCAGCATAAAACTCATTCCGTCTGTGCAACCAGGAACGGACCCTCCAAATCCCCAATTGCTTTGCCATAACTGGGCCACACACACAAAATGATCACGGAAATCTGAACCTCCTCCAATCTGAGAGTTCACATCGGTAAACCGCATTTCGAGTAATGCAGGTAGCCAGTAAAATGCTGATAACAATACTCCGCCAACTATTCCGACTACGATAGATAGAAAATAAATTTTCTTTTTTTTACGTATCAATAGCGAAGCCAATATTAAAAGACTGGAAAGAAGTAAAGTCATATACGCACTAAGGTTATGCGAAATAATAATTAAGGCAAGAGTTAGTGCAAGAAGTACTATGTTCCAGAAATTATCGAAAAGTTTTTTTTCTTTGGCGTAGTAAAGCGAATAAACTGAGGATAAAAAAAGTGGAATAAAAATATATGCGTATAGTTCACTTAGATTACCTCTAACATACATATTGACTGCGTGGTACGGAAAATAGGCATATAAAACTCCAGCGGTTATTCCAGCAAAAACACCAAGAAATTTTCTGACAAAATAATACATGCTTAGTCCCGCCCCAACCATCGCTATACCAAATATTAATTTTGTTGCTGTCAGAGAATTGCCTAGAATTAAAGTAAAAATACCTCCAAGATAGTATGGAAATGGAGCATAAAAGTTAAAGATAGGGTATCCATATCCATAACCAAGATCTTCTACCCAACGCACAGGAAACAGGCCGTCTGCAAGTGACTTTGACATCAGATAAATACGAGATACCTGTGTATCGTCGTGCATGGCAAAAAAACCTGATTGAAAAAGAGACAATACAGTTCCGAGCAAAATAGCTATTATGACTATATACGGAAGTAAAACTTTAAGTTTTTGCATATTTTTTCCTTACAACCTGAGATACGATGATCAGTACGGACGCAATTATGCTTACTAGGGTAACTCCATTTGCAACTGCCCGCAGAGGAGTCTCTGAAAACTGAGCAGTTACTGTATGATTTCCAGAGGGAACCAATACATCCATAACTCCCTGACTATTGTCATAGGAAAACTCAGCGACTGACCCGTCTACTGTTACCTCCCAACCGGGATAATAGATTGTGTTCATGCGTATAACTGTATCTGTTTGCGCGTTTATTAATACCTCAATTTTGTTTGACTGAATTTTGGCAACTTCTATACCAGCTTCTCCTGAGGCAACCTCTATCTTCTGTTCCGGACTTTTGACAGGAAGGTCTGAAACCCATAGAGGCGTGTATTCTTGAGAAGATGTAGTTGTCGCAGCATTTGTTACATAAAAGTTGTCATCCCGATCAAGATATTCACTTGGATGTGCATACTGCAGCACCATACCGACTGACAAGAAAGCAAGAATAAGAGTAAAGTTTCTCATACGATAATTCTGAGAAGCTGCAAAACCAATGACTAGTGAGATCAGAAATCCAACTGGGGCAATCAATGTCCAGGGATAGTTTATTTCGGATAGCAATGGAACATGCTCCCAAACAAATGACGAAAACTCAAACATCAATAACAGTGAAATCACAGCCATGCCAATAGATGTTAAAGCGATGTATGTCTTTATGTTTCTTTTTTTAGCGTGCATAAACGCATACACCAAGAAATATATACTTAACAGAAATCCTATAACGTGTGCCACTCCAATATGATAGGTAAATGAGTCTTGAGAGTCTGTTGGAACCCCGAAACCCCAGGAAGGAAGTAATAGCTGGTTAAGTGAAACGAAATAAAGTCCTCGATCAGCTATCGGAACCACAGATAGCAATATGAGACTTTTTTCTGCAATTGCAGGTAGCCAAAAAAACGCAGAAATTCCAACTCCTAAAATTAGGGATAACAGTACATATAATATACTTTTTTTATCAGTTTTTAACGCGATAACTGATGTAAAAACAAAGAATATCGGTACGAAAAGCAGAGACATTATATTATGTGTAGGTATTAATAATCCGAGTAATATTCCTGACAGTGTGGAAAAAATTAATGATTTTTTCTGTACCGCACTATATCCAGTCAAAAAAAGTAATGGAATAATTGCCAGTGCCATTACTTCTCCCAGTGAGCCTCTGACATATAAATCAACCATTCTATATGGTAGAAACAAAAATAAGATTGCCGATACAAATCCTGCTGATGTACTTTTCCAAACCCTGCTGGAAAGAAAATACATTCCAATTATAGAAACCACCGTACTGAGGACAAATAGAAGTTTTATGCTGTTCAAAAAACCAAACTTTAAAAATACTGGAACCATTCCGATGTAATAAGGCAAAGGATAGGCAAAATTGAATAACGGATATCCGTATTGATTATTTAGATAACCACTATATCTGGCGGGAAACTGTCCATCTCTTAGAGTCCGAAACATATCAGCAAGTCTTACTACAGTCCATTCACCATCGTGTGTAGGAAAAAAACCATCTTTGAAAAAAGGTAGTAGTACAAGAATGGACAAGATAGCCAGAGACACTACAGGAATAATATCTCGATGTTTTTTAAAAATTTCTTTGATCATTGCTGCAGTTCAGTTAGCAAGAGTGGGTACTCCCCACTCGGTTTTTCAATTTTTTTTATGAGATTAAGTGGTAATTTTTCAGGAATTTCACTGTGTTCTTTAAGAATGATTATGACCCTGCTACTTTCTTGTGCAGCAAGTATCTCGTCGTCTATAGAATCTAATGGCCACTTCGGTAGTATAGTAATTCTCGGATCATCCCAATACTCTAACTGGAACGCGTATGGATATAGCCCAAATGTTCCCTGGGTAACAAGGGTTACGTGCTGTCCTTGAGAGATCTGATCATTTATGAAATTGTATGCCTGGTCCAGTCCATATCCTGATGGGTGAGTTCCGACCAATTGATCATAATCTGTTTGCGGCAGTGAGGCTTTTTCAGGAGAGGTCAGAAGATAGTAATCCATGCGCAATAACGGAAATATTAATACAAGCACAGCAATGCCCACAACCCAAAATTTTTTACCTGCGTAAGTAAATGCTTGAAATATAATGTACCCAAGCGCGATCAGGAAATACGGAACTGTAAAAAGCATGTAGCGGGGAAATATTTCTCTACCGACTGTAGCCAATGCTATTATGGGAACGATCCATAACGCTACTAATAAAACACCGATCCTAAAATGCCTGTATACTAAAGCAATAAAACCAATCAACCCAATTAATAAAATAGGCAAAGTATAGTATCCGTGAATCCAACTAATGAAACCCTGCATATTGCCGATTGTCAAAGCAAACGGATTTCTCAGCAGCTCTTCTACGGGTTGTTGAAACTGAGCATTTTTTATTCCTGCCATAAAATACACACTAGATACCCGCTGTAAATTGTTAATTATTTCGGCAACCACAACAGCCAATAACCCTAAACCCACAACTTTTTTCCAGTGTTTTTTAATTTTTTCAAAAGAAAACATAAGGTAACCTAATGGCAGGAGTCCCATAAATAAAATAGCTGTTGGCTTCGAAAGAAATGCTAGTCCAAGTGAAAAACCCCAAAGTAGAGCGTATTTTACAGACAAAGTTTTTGCAGTCTTAATTGCAAAATAAGCAGAAGATAGTAAAGTTGCTTGAAGTAATGGATCAAATAAGGCCATTCTATCGTACAAAAGCGCAAATGGGAAAATAATATACAGAAGTGTCGTTACTATAGCTACTTTAACGTCTTCAAAAAGTAACTCTGTGAGTTTGAAAATTGCAACCACACTCACTGCACCGGCAATGACAGCAGAAAGACGTCCTGCAATCAAATACCATCCATCAGGAAGAACTGTTAAAAAAAATGCAGTCATCCAGACAAGTAAAGGCGGCTTTCCATCAGTGAGCGAAATAAACCATTGAGAGTGTGTTGACTCAATAATTTTTGCCCAATATATGTAAATTGATTCATCAGTAAATATAGGAAGTACTGTTAAGTTGACTAGACGGGTAGTACCATAAAATAATAATAGAAGAATCAGTATGGAATGGGACTTTGCAAACTTTCGCATTAATGTATTATACCTCACTTCGCTTTATGATTGGTCTTAAAAGATAGTATAAAAATATAATGCCTGAAATCGCTACCGCAATTATTAGTCCTGTACGGAGAATGGTAGGAATCGGTGCGTCCCAGTTTCCTATGTATAAATAAGGAACGTAATGTAATAAGGCAAATAGCGAAAGGATACCAAGTGGGACTGATATATATTTTTTATATGAGATCAGCGCACCAATAATAAACATAAATGACAAATACCATGGTTGAAAGTTACCGCTGTTTATAGAGGCTGCTACAACTGCAGCTGCCATACTGACAACTCCAATCATTACTCCAGTTTCCCACTGCTTTGGACGAGCTAGCAAAAATAATGCCATAGGAGCTAAAAAACCCGAAGCATACTTAACACCAACAGAAAGCACGGCTAAAGGAAAGGCAAGTATTTTTTTACCAGCCACGAATAAATACATCGCTAGTACTGCCAGAAACATCATAACAATATCGTTATGTCCTGATACCAAAAACTCAATTATCATCAATGGATTTAGAGCAAAAAAAGCAGCTGAAAATAACGCGTATTCTTTTTTCTTCATATAAACAATTTTATAAATTCCCCATGCAGTACCTAAGTAAGCAAATACTGCCAGTAACTTAAATAAGTAAAACGTAGGAAGAAAGTACTGCATGCCTATGTAGGAAAACGGTACAGTTATAGCAAGCCAGACAGGTCCGTATGGATATGTTCTATGAGTCCATTGCATAAATGAAAGCATTGGATCTCCGGTGAAGTCCAGTGCGCGAAACATATAAGGGTTTTTCTGGTACGCAGTGAAAATTTTTGCATCAAAAATATAGTTAAAGATATCGTGAGAAAATGCGTTATAAGAAAAAAGTAAAATACCGCAAACCGCAACTAATATATATTTGAAGTTCCTTGCCGAAATTTTCTTTGCGCGTATATGCTTTAGCGTTAGAAGATACAGCAAAGACAATACTAGCATTAAAATAATATACAGAGATGTAGATAAAGGTCGATTAAAGTATCCGATGTACTGAAATAATTTCTGTATATCTTGCCAAACCGATGCCTGAGTAAGTGTGAGACTAAGGCTAACCTGAGTAAATGAGTATAAGGTTAGAACACCAGCTGCCAAAATCCAAAGAGGGAGAAGGAGTCGCTTAATCATAGTTATAATAAGTTCATAGATTACAGATATATTAATTACTTATTAACGGGTTAAAGAATTAAATTAATTATAAATGCCCTTACTAATATTGTATCTGATTTTCAGCAGGTCCTTAACTCCGTTTATTGAATCGTTTATTGGGTTTACCCTCCTAGTTTCAACGTAAAGCCAGCGAACAGGGACTTCTTTGATAGAGTAATTTGCTTTTTTTGAAAGGTACAAAAGCTCTACATCAAAACCTGAGGTAACTGCAGACCCTTTTATCTCTTTAAATCCATTGTGTACTTTCTTTATTTTTGTGAATATGTCTTTAGCAGCTTTCTTTTTAAAAACTTTGAAACCACACTGAGTATCTTCAATTTCAGGCAACCCCACTAATATTTTTCGAAGAAGTATAGCACTACGAGACATGATTTTTCTGGAAAGAGGTGCTCCTTTTCTTTCACTTCGCGAACCTATTACAATATCACTTCCTTCTTTTAGGTGATCAATCATTTTTTTAATCTCTTCAATCGGAGTAGCCTGATCCATATCAGTGAACAAAATATAATCACCTGATGCAGCAAGCATTCCGGCAGTTACTGCACCTGCTTTTCCGGTGTGATTATTTTCAATCAATTTAAATGGCTTGTTTGCGCTAGTAAACTTTTTAACAAATTCACGACTTCCGTCATTGGATCCGTCATCAACTACAATAACCTCATAAACATAAGATTGTTCATCCAGATATCTTTTAACCTTATCTAGTGTTCCTTTCTGAAGATTGGCCATTTCGTTGTATGATGGGATCACTACCGATAAAGATATTTTTTGCATATGACTGCTTTATTATACAAAATTCATTAGAGGATTGAATATACTTATTGTTAGTAGAAGCTGTTCATGATAATTAGCTTTACTCACTGAGCAGGTTTGCAGATGCGTAGTGATCATTGACCGGTTCATAAAGCACTTTATTTTCGAAAAGAACTTTTTCAGCGCAATTTGTTATAGCTGACTGATCGATCCGTTTTATTAAATTAGACAGAACCTCACCCGGACCTACTTCAATAAATAAATCCGCTCCTTTTTCTCTGATATACTTTATACTCTCTGTCCACCTAACGCTTCCTGTCATTTGATTTGCGAGTGATCTTCTAATTTCTTCTGCTGTAAATACAAGGTCCGCGCTAACATTTGCAACTACATCAATATCTGATTCCATAAAATCTGTTTTATCTAATTCAGGTATCATCTTTTCTTTTGCTGGTTCCATAAGCACGCAGTGTGACGCAATACTTATAGGAAGTACAACTGCCTTTCCTTGTTTTTCTTTAACCCTTGATACCGCAAACAAAACATTTTCTGATTCTCCTGATATCACATGCTGCTCGGGCGAATTATAGTTTGCGATGCTCACCAAAGTCTCTTCGCAAATTTCTTGCACTTGCTCAACACTAAGTTTGAGGATTGCAGCCATTTTACCTGGATTTATTTCGCCTGCTTCTTCCATGTACTCCCCCCTTGCTTTTACTAAACGTAAAGCTTGTTCAAAACTGAGCTTATTTGCAGCTACCAACGCTGAATATTCCCCCATACTATGCCCTGCCACTATATCAGGGTAAACATCTTGATGATTCAACATCCTTAAAGCAGATATACTTGTTATAAGAAGTGCTGGCTGAGTGATACGAGTAAAGTTTAGTAACTTGTTAGGATCTTTAAAGCAAATTTCTGAGTAATCTACTTGCAGTAAATCACTCGCTTCTTCAAATGTTCTTTTAGCGATCTTTGAGAGTTGAGGGTCGGGGTGATTTACGAGGTTTTCACCCATACCAATTTTTTGGCTACCCTGTCCAGGAAATACAAATGCTCGCAATCTCTCTTTCGACATACCGTGTAGTTATCTGAATAATGTCAAAAATATTATAAAATGTCAAAGTATATATTTATAAATAATGAAATTGATACTAGGTTCCCAATCTATCGGACGAAGACAAGTGCTTGAAAAGGCTGGCTATAAATTTACTGTGATTCCAGCAGACATAGACGAAAAGAAAATCCGATCTGATGATTATAGAGAACTTCCTTTACTATTAGCTCAAGCAAAGGCAAAAATTTTAGTAGATCAAATAAAAGAAGATGCTTTACTGATTACATCAGATCAAGTAGCAGTGTGTAATGAAGAACTAAGAGAAAAACCTGAAAATATTCAGCAAGCAAGAGAATATTTAGAAACCTCCAGCAAATTCCCTATTCATACATATACTGCTGTAGTCGTTACAAATCTAAAAACTAAAAAACAAGCAGAAGGACTTGATATCGTTACAGTAAACTTTCATCCAATTCCAGATAGTGTAATAGATAAGCTTCTTGATGAGGGTAAAGTACTAAATGCTGCTGGTGGAATAATTGTGGAACATCCCCTGATTAAACCGTATATAAAAAGTATTTCAGGTGATATAGACAGCGTAACCGGACTCCCTCTAAAATTAACAGAAAAACTAATTAATTCAGTTAAATCTTAGGAGTAACTTTGCGTTTTTTTATTTTCTCAATTGTATACTGTATGCGCTTATCTAAATCAATCTCTTTAATATGCGCAAAACGGATAATGGTTACTAAAATATCCCCGAGCTCCTGTTCGTATGTTTCGTCATTTTGAGCTGCAAGATTTGAACTTTTTCGACCATGTTTTGCCAGATATGCTCTGGCCATCTCACCAACTTCTTCTACTAATGATAGAATAAGTATTGATCCAAACTCTTTTGAGTTTTTTAGATCACTGTCTACCTTATCTAACTGTTTGAAGTACTTACCAAAAGGCGAATCAAATTTTTTCTTATTTTGTTTTTCCATAATAATTTCTCGACGCAAATATGCGGATTGAAACCATAAAACTGCTTAAATTTTAACGTAGAATGTGAATCGAATCAAAGACACGTATAAATAGGCAGGTGTCTTTATCTTTAGAGTTCAAAAATTCTCGAATATAAGCAGATGTATGATCACAATCTGCCGCGGAATATATGTATTATATGCTAACTTACGCGATTTGTCAATACTAGAGGATAATCCTCCAATTGGCGGAAAATACCAAGTATTCAGTATGAAGTATCAAATATCAGGTATTAAGCATTAAGTAGAGAGTCTGCAGATATCAAGCTATACTGTGTACCAATATGTCAAGAACCGATCTTGACATATATATACATTTAGAAGCTAGAAATCAATATGTGTCAAGAACCGATCTAGACACTTTTACTTCAAACCGTAAACTGTTAGCGAAGAGCTACCAACTATGAACTCTTAACTATTAACTAAATATCCAACGATATCTCTTATTTCCTGCTCGGTAACTCCGTGTCCTGAATCGTATTCTTTGATAGTGCACTCTACACCAAGCCTTTCAAGCGTATCAACTACTTTTTTACTTTCTGAAGGTGAAATCATATGATCCTGAAGTCCGATACTCACAAATGCACGAGTGTCACTATATTTCTGATTGAATTCAGGCTCAAACGGAAGCATAGGATGTAATAGAACTAGATTTTTCATTAATTGTGGGTAGTAAAATAGCATCGCACAAAGCATATTTGCGCCATTTGAGTATCCTAAAAAAGTCAAATCTTCTGATGAAACTTTATGTTTTTCCATCCAAGAACGTATAAATGTTCCTAACTTTCCTGCCTCTTCTTTAATATTCTCCTGATCAAAAACTCCGAATGATATTCTTCTGAAAAACCGATTCATCCCTTTTTCTTGAACATTTCCCCTCAAGCCTACTAGATTATATTTTTTGTCTAAAAACTCATCTAAAAATAATAAGTCATGCTCATCTCCGCCAGTTCCATGAAGTAAAAATAGCGTTTTTTTCGCTCCATTATCTATTTGTGAGTATTTAAAGGTTCCTAAACTTTCTTCCATAGTAAAATTAATCTGATGAAATCTTAGGCAAATTAGCCTCAATCATCTCCCGTTCCGGTTCAAGAAACGGAGGTAGTGCAAGCTTTTTACCAAGATCTCCTTCTTTTTCATCTGCTGTAAAGCCAGGTCCATCAGTCGCGATTTCAAACAGAATTCCAGCAGGAGTTCTAAAATACACTGATTTAAAATAGAAGCGATCTATTACTTCGGTTGGGTACAACCCGAGGCTAGCAACTTTATCTCGCATTTTTTGTTGTTCTTCTTCATCACGAGCCCGAAAAGCTATATGGTGTACAGTTCCAGCTGCGTTATATCCCACCTCTTCGGAAGGTAGCTCGTGCACTTCCAAAAAATTAGCTCGCTTTGAGCCCGGTACGGCAAAAAGATGAATGTGATCATCTACATCCACTTTTTCATAGTTAAAAACGTGGTTCAGAATTGGCTCGACTGTGGCAAAACTTATTACTGACAAAGAAGCAGAGTAAAAGCTGCGAACTGCATTTTCTTTTGTTACCTCATCAGTAACCCACACATCAGAATCTTTGTCTAATTCCATCTTGGGTACTCCTACCAGCTCTAATTGCTGATCATCATTATCGTAAAAGAGGATTCTTTTTCTACCGAATCTTTCGATAATCTGTTCATGTTTTACAGACAAAGATTCAAATCTTGCTTTCCAAAACTCCAGTGAATCTTCTGGAACTGTCAATGAAATATTTGTAACTAATCCATTACCTCGCCTACCCTGAACTGATGGCTGAAAAATGAAAAATGTGAGATCCATGCCTGGATGTCCTAGCTTGTCTCCAAAAAAAAGATGATAAGTTTCTACGTCATCTTGATTTACAGTTTTTTTCACAAGTCGTAAGCCAACAGTTTTAGTATAAAAATCTATATTTTCCTGTGCGTTTGAAGCAATTGCAGTAATATGATGGATCCCACTAGTCATGTAGACATTCTACCACGAAATTATCACTTCTCATGATATAAAGATGTAAGATTATTGTTCAAGTCATGTTGACCGAACAGAATATCGTTATCAAAGGTTGAACCTTTATTAGTAATTTTTCATGCCTAGTCAAGGTTGATCCTTTATAAGTGATTTCTCGTGCTTAACAGAGGTTCAACCTTTGATATAAACCCTTGTTATTTTTTTGTTATTTTATTGACTTCGTATCCAAATGTCCAAGTTGCTTCAGGTGAGTATTCCTGAAAAACACTTACCAACTCAAGCCAAGGATGCTTAGGGTAAAACTCGTGTTCTGGATCACTATGTTCAGGTCTCCAGGGAGTAGATCTTTTCTCAATTCGCAGCAATGAACCTGATGTATTAATTTTTTGATATTGAATCATCGGATTTTCCTCACTCCAAAAACGGACAAGTCCTGAAGACGGCGGATTATAGTGGTAAAAATCGCCGGTAATATAATTACCATCCTGAGGTGTATCAAAATCATTTAAGATATCCATAACCTGACCATCACTTTCAAGATATCTCAGGTGAGTTTTTAGTCCAAAAAAATTACCTAAAGAAACTGATTCTATACTAGATGAGTCTTCGTGTTGTTTAACTCTAAAAGAAATCTCAGGAGAGTCTTTTGCTATATTGGCAATCACAGAAAAATGAGAACCATTTCCTTCAAAGGGATAATCTCCTACTTGGACTGTACCGTTAAACCGATCATACTCGATTTCTATTTGTTGCTCACCCTGGCTGTTAGATGAAAATTTTATATTAGTACCTAGACTAAACATTTCTGCATTATTCATCCGGCCATTTGCTACAACCTCAGGTACTATATTGTTATATAATTCCCACTCCCCATTATCTTCATTAAAATATTTTAAATCGATGATACCCGGTAGAAATTTTGACATCTCAATCCCGATATGTTCGTTATGGAAAAAATACTTTTCAGATACTTCTCTTTCCAGTAAGTTTGAAGGCAATGCGAGACCTGCCGCGGTAAGACCGGCATATTTTAGTAAATCTCTTCTTGAAATTCTTCGTTCTAATGACATAAAAACAAGCAATTTGACTACGTAGTATAGCGAGAATATGTTGAACATTCAAGGCAACTAGTCGTAAGTGGGGGATTAACCAATTAAAGTCTTTTTAAATAAGAGTAATTACAGGCAAGATGGGGTAATTGAAAAAATTATAATAGTTACAGAAATAGCAGTTCAATGCATAATAATATCAATAAATGCTAATACTGATGATTGAAAAAAAGACGGTGACAAGAGGGAAATTACTCTGAACATTTAGTCAAATTGTTTGAATACTTTATTCAAAAATTGAACCAAACGCCAGAATTGTTGTAATTACCCTCACTTCACCGTCTATATCCTCCTTTAACCAAAAGTAAGGTAAGCAAAAATCAGGTAATTGTTAATTACTTCTTTGGCAAGTCATCTCTTTTCCATAACATGTCCGTAGAGATTCTCCAATCTGGGACATCTCCCATCCATGCGTTTTCCGCGTTTAGTGAGTTAAAATAAATCACACCTTCAAGCAGCGGGTAGTTACCTAAGACACCATAAGCGTCAGCAAGCCATGCTCTTTTATGCTCTGACTCTCCGGCAACTCCATTTCATGAGCAAAACGTACTGAATCATCTGTTCCTTATAACTTTTTATCACCCTAACATTTTCCCTAATAACCTCGTCGTTTAAGCCGTCCAAGGTATCTTGAATCAGGTTGTCCGGGTTATTGGAAAAAGTAGTAAAGGGCTCTACTGATACGACAGGAACTCTCTGCTTACTTAATGAGGTATCGATGAACTCATACATACCCTCTGAATCTTCCCAGTCAAAATAATTAATCTCTGCATCAAGATCAGTTAAATCCAATCCTTTTGTCCAAACATCATAAACACCCAAAAACTGCCTGTCCTCAGGTAAACCTATAATAGGAGCTACCTCTTCCTGGTATTCAGTTGCTGTATCTGTAGGCTGAACATTCGGTGTGACAGTTGCCTCCATTGTTGAGATAGACTCTGAAGTTTCAGTTATCTCCGGACTGGCAAGCAATTCTGTATTCCGACTACTTTATTATGGGCTTTTTATTGATTGGTTTTCTGAGTTAATTTTTTGATATGGAGTGTATAAATAATAGGAAAATAATTTGATTCGGTTACATCTTTTTACTCTTTCTGGTTTTAGTTTTATTTTTAGACTTCTGAGACTGCTCAGCTCTACCCCCGAGCACACCATACATAGCACGAGTTTCGTCTGTTGTACCTGATGGGAGTGTTTCTTCAACTGCCTCGATCACAACAGCTTCAAAGTCTGGTCTGCGCTCAGCTGAACCAGTTGCCTGTTCTTGTAACTCTTGATCGGAGAGTGGCTCATTGGTAGTGTTATTTAATACCTGTTCCAGCACATCATTTTTCTTTGCCTGTTCTATTAATTGATGTGTAATCATATCTCCCCGTTTGGCTAGAATTGTGTCATTTTGGGAAACAATATTTCTAGTCACGTACTGGCCTACCACCTCTGCTTCTTTTCTCTCCTGAGCCTCCTTCTGTTCTTGGGCTATCTTACGACGGCTTTTACTCTCAACTTCGCCTGCTCTGTCTTTCACCTGCTGAACCATGTCCTGCGTCTTTTGATCATCACGAGTTTCCTCAATTCTCTCTCGAGTTTTTTGTGTCAGTTCTTGAGTTTTTTTCTTAGCAGTTTCGAGAATCGAAGGAGCTTCAGTTCGGGCTCTATTCACAGATCCTGTAACCCCTTGACCTTGTGCTTGTTTTTCAAACTCTGCGTTAACATACTCACGTACTATGATGGCGTCATCACCTACAGTTATGATGTCTTTCGTATTAAAAGTCTTTTTTCCAGAACCGACGGTTTGTAATGCCCCTTGGCTTACTTCAAATGCTTCAACCTTTCCACTTTTAGCATCAAAGATGAGATCACTAATTCTCCCAAGTTCCTCACCTTGTTCTGTAATCACTTTATCAGAGGTTAGGTAATTATCCCCTTCAGCTATACTCGCAACTTTCGCTGTTACGTCAGACGCAGTGGAAATTTTATCTTCATTTTCAATTAAAACAGCATCTTTTCCTATACTGTGAATATCCCGTGTTAATACAATTTTTGTGTCAGAAAACCATCCACCTTCGTCTAAGACAAACCCTTCCACTTTGTTTGTCTGCGGATCATATACGACGTCCTGAATTGTTTCATCCATCTTTGTTCCCTCTTTGAGGGTAAATACCGGAAGGCCGATAACTGTTTTTGCTTTGACTGTCATATTGTGTTACATCTTAGTTGTTGTAGTTTTAATATTGCTTCGATCTTTAAAAAGCAGTCGATATAAATATGAAAGAAGAAGTCCACCTATAACAGCTATCACTATCCCCTCAAGACTAAATCCACGATCTGCGATACCTAAAAAAGTTCGGGCAAGATAACCACCTATTAGCGCACCGGCAATCCCAAGAAGCATGGTCCCCAAAAGTCCTCCCCTGACGTTTCCTTTATCTATCGCTTGGATAATAATTCCTGCAATAATGCCAAAAACTCCCCAAAGAAGTAAGTTCTCTACCGATACTCCAAATATTTCCATAGAATACGGATAGTATATCGCCCAACTTATAATAAAATATGAGCTCAGTAAGATTCATGGAAGAGTAGAAACGATTTGGCAAATTACCAAGACTGTATTTTGATACAAAGAGATATAACTGCTACAATTTATATATGCTAGCTATCCCTAAATCTTACGCCCATGTTCACGAAAGAAGTGGAGACATTAGCGCGTTAATTCATATCTCGCCTGATGACAAACCAATAGCCAATGAAGAGGCAGTAATACATTTAGGAATTCAGGATAATAATGAAAATATATATGTGCCAAATTGTAGCTGCATCGTCACCATAATAAAAGACGGAGAAGAAGTACTTAAGTATAAAATTGTTGAAAATTTCGGAGAAGACGCAACTCTGTATAATGCTTATGTCCCACTTAAATTTCCTAGTGAAGGCGCCTACGATATAATTCTTTCAGGAACAGTTCATGATAACGATGAGCATAAAGAATTCTCTTTAAACTTCGCTACGTATGTTGAAGAAAGGCAAAAACCTGTAGAAGAAGTACAAAAAACTCAAGATAGCTTTCCTATCATTTTAGCTGGTTGTATCTTGGCAGTAATTTTGATAATACTATTTTATATAGGGTTTATACGCAAAAAAAAGAGATGAAAAAATTTATAAAAATCTTCACATTCATCTTCGTACTCTTCATCTTTACTATAAATCATGCTTCTGCGCATGTAACTGTAAAACCAGAATCAGTTGTGACTGCAAAATTTCAAACATTTACTGTAAGCGTCCCTGTAGAAAAGGAAATCGGGACTGTAGAAATTAGACTGGAAATTCCTAATGGATTAAAACATGTAACTCCAAACATGAAAAATGGTTGGGAAGTCATTAGAGAATTAGATGAAGAACAAAGTTCAGTTAAAGAACTAGTTTGGAAGGGTTACATCCCACCGGGATACCGTGAAGAGTTTAACTTCAGCGCTCAAGCTCCTGCACAAGAAGGTGAAGTCGCATGGAAAGCTTATCAAACTTATGAAGATGGTAGTGTCGTAGAATGGATTTTTGATCCGAAAACCAAGGAAGGAGAACAAACTCCATATTCTATTACAAAAATTGTAAAAAATGCAGACCCATCAGAAATGGTCGAAGAAAGTTTACTACCTCAGGTTTCTGTTCACCATGTCTTATTAGTAAGTTTAATAGCACTCGGACTATCCATCAGTGCACACTTTAGAAAAAGAAGAAAATAAAACCTCAATTTCTCGTATTTTTGTAACCTCCAACCAATTCGCTATAATTGATTTATGCTATCAATTATAAAAAAGATCCTACCGGTATTCCTTATTACTGGAGTTCTTCTAATATCATTCTTCCAGATTTAGACTTTAACAAAAGAGAGCACAGAAGAAAAAAACAATGAAGAAATTTTAGAGGGACTAGTTTTAAGTGAGTTGAAAGCAGAAATAACTAATTTTGATAACAGAGAGTATTTATCCCAAGATCTTCAGGTTGAGATTACATCAGGATCAATTAAGAATCGTATAGTAACGGTAGAAACTTCTTATACTCCAAAATTTAGCAATACTAAGTATAAACAAGGTGACAGACTTCTTATTGGATATATCAATGGAGGCGCTAACAACGAAAATTTTTATGTAATAAGCTATAACCGATCTACCCCCCTTTTATTGCTTATAACGATATTTCTTGTTATTTCCGTGCTAGTTGCCAAGAAAAAAAGTATTTACTCACTTTTGGGCATGTCAATGTCAATTCTTATCCTGACACTATTTATACTTCCAGCAATTGTTAATGGTTCAAATCCTTTAGTTGTTTCAATACTTGGAATGCTAGTTATGGTTCCTATCTTGTTTTATGTCTCTCATGGTGTAAATAAAAAAACTACCTCTGCTGTTCTAGGTACAGCAATTACGTTAACACTGACAGCGTTATTGGCTGTCATTTTTGTTAAGCTCATGCGACTTACGGGACTCACAAACGGTGAGGTAGAAACATTACTCTATCTGAAGGAAGGAAACTTTGATATGCAAGGAGTTTTGCTTGCTGGAATACTTATGGGAGCATTAGGCGTAATTGATGATGTATCTATGACTCAAGCTTCTGTAGTAGAAGAGTTTCATCGACACGAAAAGACACTATCCAGAAAAGAAATATTTCATAAAGCAATGAATGTAGGACGCGATCATATTGCCTCTGTGATTAATACGTTAATTCTTGTATATGTGGGTGGATCACTAACCACACTACTTCTATTTACTGAGTTTCCACGCCCAATCAAAGTACTTATGAACAGTGAAGTTGTCCTCATCCCGATTGTAATAGCATTAATTGGAAGTATTGGGTTAATACTTGCAATTCCTTCAACTACGCTTTTAGCGATAATGATGACTAAAAGACCAAAAAGACATAAAACAGAGAATTAATTTTCAGAACTCTCCAACCTTCAGTAGAGGTTTCTTGATCTGTGTCCCTCAAGTGACCCAAGGTGTCCAGATACGGAAAAGTATCATTCCTGATCTTGTAAATTATTATAGACTCTTCTCTGTTGAGCTGTCAAAGCTAAATATTTCTACTCAAACCTACTCCGTATAGGTATTTGAATTATCAATTTATTTATTGCATGCTATTTGATACAATCAGGTAAATGAAACCTGATTATTCCAGACTTCTTACAAGAGAACAGATTTCAGAGATACTTAGTAAGGCATACGAAAAATCAATAGAAAATCATCAGTCAATTCCAACAATAAAAGAAATAAGAAAATTACTTAAAGAAGAAGATTTCTTAATTGATAATGAACTAGTAACTGGTAACCAAGTAGAAAAAAGCATAACGCATCATTTTAAGCAATTAAGAGCAGACCCAAAGTATAAAAACATCAAATACGTATTCCATATAGCTTTAATTGACTTAGGAATTGCAACAGAAGATGAAATCAATAAAAAAGGACCTCGAAGAAATGAAAGAAATGGAACTGCAGCAGAATACTATGTAATGGCAGAATTATTATTTAAGGGTTATACACCATCTAAATTACTATACGATGAAGGATTAGATATTTTTGCTGTAAGGGATGGAAGAGGTTATTACATTCAAGTAAAGCATGTTTCCCTATCAAATGGTAAATTACATGTCGACTCAATTAACTTTATGGACAACTCCTCTTTCAACCCTGCATTTCTGTTTATGGTGCTTAAATACTTTAAAGGGAAGAAAGAAGTAAAAGAATTGTATATATTCACTAAAAATGATTTGTACAATTTTGTGGGAAGAACTAGAACCGCAAACTACCATTTCAAAATTTTCCAGCGTAATGGTGAAACATATCTAAAACACGATACACGTGTAGAAGAAAATATTGAAAAATATAAAGACTCTTGGGAGGTACTAAATTTATCCTAGAAATGTGTTGAGCTAGCTAATCACTATTGACTCTCTTTCTATGTTTAACTATCCACTTAATACTTTTAATAAAGATTGCTAAGTGCGGGTATTTGCATTAATACTGAATATTAATCTTTGTTTTCATCATCTTCAAAAGACATTTGATTCATTATAGATTCTTTTATATCATCAATTACAATTACACCCGCTTTACCTTTTGCTTTAAAAATATCGCCATGGACTTCAATAATATTTTGAGATTTCAAACTATCTGCTACAAAATTAATTCTTGCTTTAGTTAATTGATGTGAGATAGCTACAAATGGCTTCTTAACTGGTTTTTTATTTATTGCTACAACAGAAAATTGTGCTTTACCGTTAGAAGAAACTAGGTCAACTATCACATCAACTGTTGCATTACTTGCTTCAATAGTTTCATCATTCGCTTCATCCTCTTTTTTTTCTAAATATGTGATGAAATTATCTGGAATGGTCATAACTTCATTGAGTTCAATCTTCTTAAATTTTTTTTGATGGTCAGATAAATTAAAGTCCAAAAAGGGATTACCGTGGCTTGTAATTGATATCTCATCAATACTTGATTCATATTTTCTTATATATTTTGCTATTCCTATACTTTCTGACAAAAAGCTTTTAATGATTCTTGAGTCAATTTCTTGCTCCATAGCTTCTTTAGCAAAAGCTTCTTCATTTGTGATTTTAATAGTTAACATTCTTTCAACTGTATCTAGATACTCCCGAATAACCTTGTTTGTAGGCGATGGTTCTTCCCATAACATATCCGCTTGCTGTTCTGCTTTTATTGATATTGGAATTATAAAACTACCATTTTGTGTATGATTAAATTCAAAATGTTCAATCGGTACAAATTTACTCCTCCTAGATGAATAAAAAATTCTGAAACTATTTATATTCTTTTGTGGCACATTATTTGCTACTTCAAATGGTATGGCACTACCTTTATAGTTACCATTATTTACAATCCTATTAATTAATTTATAGTTATATCCTGAAAGCTGGTTATAGATTTCAATGAAATTTTCATCATTTTCTGGTAATTTAAGAGTATATAACAAAAGTTTTATATTCTTCTGTTGGTAATATTTATAATTATTCGAATTTTCTCCTTTAGGAAGTATCGTCCATAGGTCACTTTGCTCGTTAAAGACCCACTTTTCATATTCATTTGTAGATTCGATCCTACTCCAATTTGTCCTTCTAAATGCGTCCTTAAAACTACTTATCTTAATTGGTTCAGTTGTATTCATATTGCTAAAATAATGTTGTAATTGTATTTTCATTTAATATGTTCGTTTTAGGTATTTTAATCAACCCAGCTTCAATCCTTTGATCAACCTTGTAGTAATAGGCACATTTTTTGATCAGGATATGATCATGATTAAGTTCCACCCAAGTTTCATAAGATTCACTTTCAGGCAAACATATCAGGAATATATAAAAATTTCCAAAACCTATTGGTTCAATAGACGATGATAAGCGGTATTCTATGTAACTATCTGTTTCTTTAATCATTGTACTGCTTGATACAGACACACTTTTTAATTGGACTTTTATTTCATGAGCTTCTGACGCGACTGATCGACCTTCTCCAACCACTTTATTCATTATTGCGTAATCAACTCCCAATTCGTCAAGTTCTCTTACTGATGGATTTATTGTGTAGTTAACTTTTGCGACTAGTGCATATAGATATGCTGTGGATGTTTTTTCTTTTATTCTATTAAGAATATTTGTAACAGGAACATTATTCATTGAGTAGCATTATAACAGAAGATTATCTTATTTATACCATATATACAAATAAATAATAAATGAAACTACTGATTATTATTTTCGTATCAAATTGCATATTAAAACTACTACAAAAATATTCAAATCGATCAGTAACTACTGAAGAAATGACAAATTAATCAAAGGAGGAATAATTGACGAATCTCTTGTAATCGACGATTTAATCCAAGAAAAACGAATTACTAAAATAGGAATTACCAAAAGTACTACAAGGAAATAACTACTTTATCGTTAATTCACGCTATGAAATAATATCCTTATTTGTAGGAAAAACAGCCACACAAAACTTGACACTTTTTAACAAATTTTGAGGCTAATATTTAGAAAGACTGTTAATGTCCTATTCCCATATAACCCCACAAAACACTACATTTTTGCTTTATTCATTTGTTATAATTCTTCAGATATCTAGAACACCAGGATTAGGGGTCTGGGGCTTAGAAGGTTAATACCTGACGCCGATAGAGGGATTCCCCGTCCTCTCTAGATATCAAATTGTATATCTATTTTCTTCTATTTTTATGAAACCCACTCTTCGGTAAACCCAGGATAAACGGGAATGGTTCGACAAGGTCATAGGTTTTTATACTGTAAATTTTCTAATGTTTTCTTTAATGCTTGTTTGATATGATCACGACCGAAGCCACTTTTCAAAAATTTTTCTCTAGCTTTTGCATCACGCTGGTCAGTAAATGACTCGTAGAAAATTAACTTTAACGGTCTGCGGTGCTTTGTAGCACTGACATACCCCTTTTCATGTTCAATTATTCTTTGATTTAAATTAGTGGTATAGCCTGTATATAACTTGTGATCACGCAGACTAAAGAGAATATATACGTAAAAATTAGAAGATAAAACGTCTGACGTTTTATTCATTAATAATATAAAATGGGAGAAGAGTAATCGAGTCAAACTCGATTCACCTTCATCAAACTCTACTCCGGGCGGAGCCGAGTTTGACTCGGTGACCCCACGGGAATTCGAATCCCGGTTTCTGGGATGAGAACCCAGTGTCCTAGGCCTCTAGACGATGGGGCCGTCAAAAAACTCTAATATACAAAAGGATTAGAACTTAGAGGTACGAGAATTATATCAAATTCAAATCTTAAATCAAAAAAAGATCTGCGCCGGAGGAGCTGCAGATCCCGACCTGCCTTACGACAGATTTGAATAACAGTTGTTCACGCGATATCTCGCGTGCCTCCGACGCAGGTTCTACCTGGATTAGGACTTATCAGACTTTCGGATTACCTTGCGCGTGCAAGGCGCTATGATTTCCCTTCTGCGGTTAAAATACCTCCGTCGTGGACCCAAGTAGAGTATTCGAGGTGTCCTTCGAAAGACCGCAACAGGGGAACCGTACCGAAAAGCCACTAGCTATTCCTTCCATTAGACGAAAAAAGTAGGGGTAAAGCGGTGTACACCGCACTATACCCTTCTGTTTTGCCGCAAAGCTCGCTCCTTACTAAAGTCAATAATCTGACTTTGATTACTACGATCACTCGTTTGTGTGTTGCTCAATGAATGTTGAACATACCACGCGCCTGACAGAGCGCCAAGTGAAAAGAAAGCTATGCTAACTCCCGGATTATATGCTTTGAACTTCTTTTTGCTAGATCTTTTAGGTAATCTCCTAAAGATTCCCAATCTCCAACATGTGACCATAGCCAAAAGACATACTACTGCTATAAGCTCAAGAGAGAAATAAAGAGGGAGAGCTATCGTCAAACAAACAGCAAAAACTACTAGAAACTTCAGCATCGTTTCTTCCCTTCCAGATAGATGTTAAAGATCTGTTGTGCACTTCACAACAAATTACAGTTCACACTCGCTTCATATGCAAGATGTGAATTGGTTGCCATAAGTATAGTTTGTTAAAAAGTGAGAGTCAATAATAATTAAATTGAGAATAAATGAGGATATTTGTATAACCGGGCGGGGTGGACCCGCCCGGTGTAAGTGGTCAGAGTCGTCAGATGACGAAGTGTTCCGCATAGATCGCGGAGATTCGTACAAATGACAACCTGTCACTCATGCATCTGCTTTCCAAGCAGAAATTGCGAAATACCAGGCTAGGCGTTGAGAAGCATACGGAGCTGGTCTCGATCACACGTTAGACAACGACATTTTCGGCAAAAAATGCCGAAAGCAATCATGTCGTTCAAAACAGAGCTATCGATCTCCAACCCGAACGGACTCTCACGAGTAAGAGAGTCCAGAGTGGTTCGCAATATGCGCGGATTGCGTTCCCACTTCTTCTCAAGCTTAGCGAAAACATCCTGCAAATCGATCTCACTGTTAATGTGAGACTTCTTCTCGCTGCTTCGTACAACGACAGAGACCTGTGCCAGCGTCTGAATCATTTTTTCCCCTCCCCCGAGGTTTCAAAAGAACCAAGGCCGATAATGATTTCCTGCATGTATCGAAGGAGTTTTTCAGGATCGTCTTCGATCCTTACGTTCTCATTGCCATCTTCGGCAAAAGAGATCGTCAACTGATCAGGCTTTACCAATTCAGGCAGCTTCTCATCAGTTGAATTGCCATTTCCTAAGAAATGGTCGTTCACCGCGCGTTTCCTTTCTGGCTTCACTATTAAATATGGATGCCAGAAAGAACCCTTTGTTTCATTACGTCACCCTTCCAGGTAAAGATGTCAGTAGAGTAAGCGAATGACACTTATTCTACTGACAACGCATAACGGATTGTAAAGACATGCGCACAACTGAACAACAACAGTTGGCACGTTTCAACGCTATCGGCTCACGGCATATCCTTTCTCTAAGATCAATGATCTCTGCCTCATCCTGTGATTTATATCACAGACAAAGACCGCCGGAAGAAAAGAGTAACTCTCTCCTCTTTCGGCAGTCTTTATAAAGCAGTTTATTGGATTTCGCAATTTTAATGTACTAGATCTCACATTTTTTTACTTTTACAAAAAGTATATTGGTGTGGGAGCGCATAAGTCGCGCCCCCACTAAAGAAAACAGGAAGTACCTTCATTTGACGATACATTGACCGCCAAGATAATACCTCCTGTCAAGCTGGAACCTAATCGGAATGTCCTTTCAATGCATATAGCATTCTGCGTTTTCGATCAATATCACGGTCGCGTGATCTGTGAGGAGCACCATGCTTTCTCTTTAATTGGTATCGCTTCGCTCGCGACCCCTTCTCTTTTAGTGTCTGAACAGCTTGCATTCGTAACACTTCGAAAAGTGGCTCCATCTCGACGGGCCTCACACCGGAAATGGAGGTGCCAACAATTGAGAAAGCATAAGATGCTTGCATCGTACTAATCCTCCTACGTTTCGTCGAACTTATTAGGATGTATCCTCAAAAGACTTAGTTATCCTTTCTACTAGGCCTTTATACATAATCGGGACTTCCGACAAACAAAGACCGCGAAAAGAAAAGACAAAAACCTCCTCTTTACGCAGCCCTTGCAAAAAAACTCCGATTTGAACGGAGTAAATTCCAGTTTTTTAATGTACTACTTTTAAAAATAAAAAAAGCAACCGTTATTAAGATACAAATTGTCTAAGATCTTAATATGGTTGCTTTTTAGTATACGCTTAAAATAATATCCTGTCAATATACTATAAGGATAATTATTATATGAGTGCCTCTTACAAATTTTAATAAATTTCTGTAAGTTTAACCGAGATCAAGAAGAAAATTTCTTACGAAGCTGATAAAAACTTAATTTCTTATAGGTTATTCTGCAGGAGTAGGCTGCATGGAGACAAAATTCTGTTTTGGTTGTTTTTCGCCTTTAATCTCTTTAAAGCCCGGAAGAGGTTTAGTAAGTGCGATTTTTAATACATCATCCATGTGGCTTACGAATACAAACCTAAGATCATTTAATACTTCTTTTGGCACATCTTCCAGATCTTTTCTGTTTTCTTTAGGCATAATAATAGTCTTTAATCCTGCACGGTGCGCAGCAATTACTTTTTCTTTAACTCCACCAATTTCAAGAACTCTTCCTCGAAGTGTTACTTCACCGGTCATACCGACTAAGTGGTTAGTAGGAATTTTTGTCAGTGCTGACACAATAGCTGTAGTAATAGCAGTGCCTGCTGATGGTCCGTCTTTTGGTACAGCACCTTCAGGTACGTGAATATGTACATCTAGTTTGTCATAGAAATCTTCTGAGATTCCAAGCTTCTTTGCTCTTGATCTAATATATGACATAGCAGCCTGTGCCGACTCTTTCATTACATCTCCGAGTTTTCCCGTTAATGTAAGTCTACCCTTTCCAGGCATGAGAGCGATTTCTATGAATAAGATATCTCCTCCAACTTCTGTGTATGCAAGTCCTGTTGCAATTCCGACTTCATCTTTTTTCTCAGCGATTGTTGATGCAAATTTTGCAGGTCCGAGATACTTGGTTACAGTTCTTTCAGTTACCTCAACTTTTTTCTTCTTTCCTTCAGCTACTCCTTTTGCTACTTTTCTCATTACTGCAGCTATCTCTCTCTCAAGACTCCTTACTCCTGCTTCACGAGTATAACGTCGGATGATAAACCGTAACGCACCATCTGTAATTGATACATTCTCTTTCTTCAAACCATGTGCTTCGCGCTGTTTTTTGATTAGAAAGTCTTTTGCGATATGGAACTTCTCGTCTTCTGTGTAACCTGCAAACCTAATTATTTCCAATCTGTCACGAAGTGCAGGTGGGATAGTATCAAGCATGTTTGCAGTTGTGATAAACATTACATCCGAGAGATCAAAATCTACGTCAAGATAATGATCGCCAAACTTGCTGTTCTGCTCTGGATCAAGTGCTTCAAGTAATGCTGCTGTTGGATCTCCGCGGAAATCTACCCCTACTTTATCAATCTCATCAAGCATGAAGACTGGGTTTTTGGTACCTGCGTCCTTAATTCCTTGTATCATACGACCTGGCAGAGCACCTACATAGGTTCGTCTATGTCCTCTTATCTCTGCCTCATCACGAACTCCTCCAAGTGATAGTTTCACAAATTTTCTGTTAAGTGATTTGGCGATTGATTTACAAATAGATGTTTTACCAACTCCTGGTGGACCTACAAAACATATAATTGGTCCTTTCATTTTTCCTGACAATTTGTGTACTGCCAAGTACTCGATAATTCTTTCTTTTACTTTTTCAAGTCCATAGTGATCTTCATCAAGTACAGCAGCTGCTTTTTTCATATCAAGTGAAGTCTTTGATTTTTTATTCCATGGTAGGGATACGAGCCACTCTAAATAATTGCGGATGTATCCTGCTTCTGGATTATATGGGGTTGTTTGCTGAAGTTTGCGTAACTCTTTGCGGGCTTTGTCCTCAACATCTTTTGGCATTCCTGCCTTACGTATTTTATCGAGAAGCTCACGTACCTCTCCTCCCTCATCTGACTCACCGAGCTCTTTTTCTATTGTCTTTAGACGCTCTCTTAGAATTGCTTCTTTTGCATTTTTCTCAAATTGCTCTTGGGTTTTTGAAGCAATCTTTCGTTCAAGTTCGAGAACTTTTACTTCACGGGAAAGAAACTCTGATACTTTTTCAAGACGTTTTTTAACATCTATGGTTTCTAAAATCTCCTGTCGTTCGCTACCTTTTATATCAAGTGTAGATGCGATCTGATCTGCCAGTTCACCTGGTGTAATTTCAGACATTATATTCATAAACACGAGAAAGTCTGCCTGCTTTCCATAATTAAGAGCTTTTTTGAATTCACTGATTAAGTGGTTGGTGAGTGCTTTAATTTCGGCGTTACCAGTATCTCCCTCGTCAATTTCTTCAATTTCTGCGAGTAAGTAGTTACCCTTGTCTTCGTATGAAATTATTTTAGATCGATTAAGACCTCGGACAAGTGCATTTACTTCTCCGTCAGAACGAATCATACGTTCTATATGAGATACTGTTCCCATAGAATAAAGGTCTTCAGGGCTTGGATCATTTTGTCGTGGATTTTTCTGTAGAACAAAACAAACAACACGCTCTCCTGCAAATGCTGACTCAAGAGCTGCCAAACTTTTTGGTCTTCCGAAAGTCAAAATACTTTCAGTATGGGGAAATACAATACCGTCTCTAATTGGTATTACTGGAATCAATTTTCTGTTTGATGAAGTTAGATTCATAATTTAACTTTAGCAGTGTAACAACTTCTTTGCTAATTGTCAACCCCGACTCACAATCGGGATTAATAGATTATGGTGTAAGAAAATATAAATATAATGATTTCGGGTATAGAGTAATTATAATACGTTTCAAATATAAAATACACGTAAGAGAATGAGTTGTTGACACTATTCCATTTCAGGAGTACAATTGATCGTTGTCCCTCTCATAATAGTTTTACAAAAGCGCTGTACAATTGTGCGGTTTGACGCCTAGTTTTATAGTGGGACTTACAGTTTTCTCTCATGAACAGACAACTTATTATTTTATTATCTATCGTGTTTATTGACCTGGCGGGATTTGGTATTGTCATACCGCTAATTCCTCAATTGGTAGAAGACGCAGGAGGCGGACCACTTCTAGTCGGGGTTGTTATCGGCCTCTACTCTCTTTTTCAATTTATATTCTCCCCGATTTGGGGTAGGTTATCGGACAAATTCGGACGTAAGCCTATATTGGCAATTACGCTATTTATAAATGTATTAGCATATGGAATTATCTATTTGTCTCCAAATCTTTGGATTTTAATGTTAGGTAGAATTCTTGGTGGTATCGGTACTGCAAATCTGCCGGTCGTACAGGCATACATAGCTGATACATCTGAATCTCACGAACGTACTAAGCGAATGGCACTTGTTGGCGCAATATTCGGACTAGGATTTATTATCGGACCGTTTATTGGTGGAGTCACATCAGGAATATATGGACTTCATTTTCCATTCCTACTGACTGCTGTTTTATCACTCATTAATGTAATTTTTGTCATGCTCATGTTACCGGAATCAAATAAAGCATTGCAGAAAGATGTAAAGATAGAGTTGATTAACATCAAGGTAATGAGAAGTGTACTTGCACCAAAAAATATCTCCTTTCTTATTTTCTTGTTTTTTCTTACCAACTTTTCCCTAGCTTTGATTATAGGAATATTACCACTCTTTGCCGAGCAACGATTCCAATGGGATACAACTCATATTGGCTATTACTTTATGGCAATCGGTACTGCATCATTTTTGACACAAGCATTGTTTATCCGAGTATTATTGAAAAAGTTTGATGAGGTACGACTAATAAAAATAGGAATGCTGATATTCGGAATTGCAAACATTGGTATCGGTCTCGCATTTAATGAAATCTTTCTTTACGCCTCAGGAGCGCTTTCTGCACTTGGCTTCTCACTGATGAACGCAAATCTTCAAGGACTTATTTCGCTTGAATCAAAACCTGAAGAACAAGGAGCGGTAATGGGAGTTGCTCAATCATTTGCTGCATTCGCACGAGTTCTGGGACCTATTACAGGTGGAATCATTGCTGAGCTAGTACTAAACCTCCCTTACTTCGTATCAGGGGCTGCAATATTTTTAGTGTTACTCTGGGGTCATAAAAACCTCCGCTACATGCGAGTTGATATGAAAAACGGCAAATAGTTTGAAATACAACTAAATTTTAGTAAAATATCAACACTCCTAACACTCAATGCCGAGTCGTCTAATGGTAGGACAACGGATTCTGGATCCGTTTATTGGGGTTCGAATCCCTGCTCGGCAACAAGGTACAAGTCTGCAATTCGCTTTAAAACTATCGTCCGCTGCCGATTTCTTTAAGCCGTATCCCAATTATTTCCTCAACAAGTCTTTCAGGTATGGGCTTATCTGGAGTAAAACGAATAACTAAATTACCTGTGTCATATGGTGCGAGTTTATCTGCAAGAAGCTTAATTGCCTGACCAAACATAACATACAATCCAAGGTGATCTTTGAACGCGCCGAGTCCTACCACCGTTTTGCCTTTGTAACGGATGGCAGGAATGTTCGTTTTTATTTCTTCATGCCATTCAGGAACTCGGGCTTTGACTATTTTTCTCAGCCTTTCTAGTGCTTCGCGCTGCTCTATAGGCAAACTGGCGAAGTATTCTTCTACTGCCGGTGATGTTGTGTTCATTGCTTGCTCAAGAATAATTCTATGACTTTTGTAATATCTTCTGGCGAAAGTTCGTGCGTCGAACTTTTCATTTTCTGTAGCGAAGCACTTGGCCTGGCTTCAGCGACCAAAGTAAGGGTCTGCACTCAGATTTTCCAATTCATCTCATATCTTATTTTATACAATTAAACATTAATCTGGAACAATCACTTTATATTGTTATATAATCTAAAAAATGAAAAATTATGAATCTTATGATGAGTGGAGAAATGACCAATCATCTAGTAATCAGGTTATTATTGATGGACTCCATAGTTTAATTAAAAATGTAGCTCCACATTTTGAAACTACAGTCAAATGGGGGCAAGGAAGCTTTGTAAATGGTAATACACCCCGTATTTTTCTCCATACAGAACCAGATTATGTCCAGTTAGGTTTCTATAACGGGTCTGCGCTTAAAGATACGCATGGGTTACTAGAAGGAAAGGGAAAATTTGTTAGACATATAAAAGTTTACAGTGTTGAGGAAATTGATAAAGAGAAGTTTAGCGAGCTAATTAAACAAGTTACAGAATGAAAACTATGACTGACCATAATAATCACGACTGTACTGAAAATAAGTGCGATATTCTAGCTCAACCAAAAGCTGTTAAAGAAAAGAAAACAGAAATTATTGACGGATATACTATTAAGTATCATGCAAATGGAAAGACACGTTGGTCAAAAGGAAAAATTAAAGATGGAAAACCAGATGGTTACTGGGAATGGTATCGTCCAGACGGAACATTAAAACGATCAGGCCACTTTGAGTTGGGGGAACCTATAGGAGAATGGATAACTTATGATCAGAGTGGAAAAGTTTATAAAGTATCCAATAGATCATAGGCACACTACCCATCTACATAAAGTTAAGCTCTAAATACCGTACATTATTTTGTTTTTATGAAAGTTGTGATATTATAATTATTGTCTTAAATTGCCTTGGGTGATGGGGAGTAAATAGGGTGAAAGGTCTAATTAAAAATTAGCATCCTATTACCTAGATCCATCATCAATTATAACCGGCCATTAATAGGTCGGTTTTTTATTGGCTTATTAGATAATTATGGATATACAACAAAATCTTTTTATTTTTTTCTGGATTATAGTTATAGGTTTCTTAGTTGTTGACCTTGGGTATTTCAATCGAAAAGCACATGCTATTGGTACAAAATCCGCATTGATTCAATCTATCTTTTGGATTGTGATTTCGTTTTGTTTTGCCTTCTTAATATATCTTTTTATCGGCACTGAAAAAGCAACGTTGTTTATGACGGCATATGTGGTTGAAAAAATGTTGTCTGTAGACAATCTATTCGTAATAATGCTGATCTTCAGTTTTTTCAATTTAGAAGAAAAGTACCATCACCGTGTGTTGTTCTGGGGAATATTAGGTGCAATCGTTTTCAGAGCTATATTTATCGCTTTGGGTGCGTTCATCATCAGTCAATTCCACTGGGTAATGTATATTTTTGGTGCAATTTTAATTTATACAGGTATAAAGCTTTTCAAGGAAAAGAAAGAGGAGCACGTAGATTTTAATAAAAATCCTATATTTAAATTAGCAAAAAAGTACCTGCCTTTTACCACTAACCATCATAACGGAAAGTTTTTTGTTAGAGAAAAGGGAAAACTGCATGTTACTGTCCTGTTTATGATTTTACTTCTGGTTGAGACTACCGATATCATTTTTGCGATCGACTCAATACCAGCAGCATTTTCGGTCACACAAGACTCTTTTATTGTATTTACCTCAAATATATTTGCCGTCTTAGGTCTTCGTTCTCTATTCTTTCTACTGCAGAATGTATTACATAAATTTCATCATCTGCAAAAAGGCCTTTCGTTCATCCTGATTTTTATAGGAGCTAAAATGTTTTCGATGTTGTTTGGCTTCCATCTTTCGCCATTTATCTCATTTGGCATAATTCTCTCTGCACTATTACTCTCACTTGTGTTATCTGTGATTTTTCCTAAAAAGATTTAATGAGTTAAGAATATTTTGTTAGTGAGTAAATTGTTACCGGAGTGTGTAGCTACAGTGTTAGATTAAAATCCTAGCTTTTCGTCTACTAATATAACATGTATTTTGCGTCCAGACATTGGATTTTCTTTATGCAAGATTACAGTTTTTGTGTGTGTTGTTCCCATTCCGTAAGCTTCGTTCATTCTTTTATCTTCAAGCTCAATTACGTGATCCTTTAAGCGACTTACAGCGTCTGAGAGATCTTTTACGATTTTTTGAGATCCTACAACAAAGATAACATTTGGTGATGTAAATACTATATGTGGAAGTTGACTACCCGAGTTAGAAGCAATAACTAACTCCCCACTTTCACTTGCAGCATGAACACTTCCTACATAGTAGTCAGAAACTACCGATTCGCGCCTGAGAAGTTGCTGTTTCTCAGGATCTGATTCAGCTAAGATTACTTCGTGAAGATTATTCCATTTGTGATCACTATCTTTAAGGTAGTCGACAAATCCAATTTCTCGAAGAGTTTCTGACGCCCCGTTCATGACAGTTGCACCTTCTGGAATTAGTTCAATTACTTTCTTAAGAGCGTCTTCTTTTGATGTTACATGATATGGAATAAAGTTATTTTCTTTAAATGACTCTATCGCTTTATTTATTGATTCTTTCGGCGCGAGAGCGTTATAATCTTGTGTGTTTGAAGTTTTAGTGACTGATTGAGTGTTATTCATGTTTTTGATATAATTACTATATATTCTATAGTGCTATAGAATTTATAGTACTACATATTTTGTAGTATGTCAACCGACAACCAATTATGCTATCTCAACATCTGAATAAAGCAATCAAAATGATCGGAGACGATCATGTGCTTTGTATAATCGGCAACCTACGTGACGGAGGTATGCGCTTTAACGAACTTCAAAGAGCACTTAGTATTAACCCTACTACACTTACAGATAGATTACATAAATTAGAAAGTGACGGAATTATAACTAAGAAAAAGGAAACTCTCGATAAAATGTCTGTAGTCTATGAGCTAACTGAAAAAGGTCAAGAAATTTTGCCAATAATTACTGCAATAGGCAAATTCGCAGAGAAACACCTAAATATTACTTCTTAATTTCAACTACATAAGAGCTTATTTTTTTAATCTTTGCATCTTTTGCATGACTTGTAAATGTAAAGATATCGCTAAACCCCAGCACAGCGCCATTATCAAGCGTTATGGTCCCATTTGCGCCACCAACTTTACCATGAGTCATGAGATTTTCGATTGATAACTCTGTAAAAGATATCTCAAACATCTCATTCAACGACTTTTCAACTTCGTCTATTCCTGATAGCGTCTTGTCGCCAACCATTACCCATTCGATTTTTGGATCAAGTGATTGCAAAATAACAGATCTATCTTTCTTAGCATAGGCGATTTCAAAATCCCGAATAAACTCTTTTTTCGGTGCATTTCCACAATCTACTTTTACGTTAATTTTTACCATACATCAGATTCTATCAAAAATTCTGATTAGTGAGCATCTTTCTAAGTAATGATACATTTCTTTGCGGATCTGGGATATTGTATAAATAGTATTGTTCCTTATCGTTTGATGTATAAAGCTCTATCGTTCCAAAATTGAAAAGTCTTCCGAAAAAACCTTGTGTAAGATCAATTTTGCTTATTTGATTAAAATAAATTTCCTGATTTTTATGCCAAAAGAATCCTGATTTATAAATTAATTTACTAGGATAGACTTCATAACGATTACTAAGCCATTGAAAGATAATGATAAGAGTGAAAGCAATTCTTACTAAAAAGAGAAAAGCTCCAATAATAGTATTAATTGTATAAAGATTAACAGCAGTATCAACCGAGGTAATAAAAAAACTGAGAGGGAAACGAATCACAAGGCCAATAATCAAAAAAATAATTTCTAGTATTAAGAGATATATTGCTAAAATAACACCGCTACGTTGAAGTGTAATGTGAGAGACAAGAATTTCATTCTGAGGTTTATACGTGTCAGGTTCTGTAATCATATTATTAACAACTAACTTATCTCTATACGGCAGGACAGCTATCCTGCCGTAGATGAAAAAAGTTATTGTACTTTTATCTATTTATTTTTTCCACCGTTGCTCTTTCCACTAGCTTTAATGGAAATTTTCTTAGGTTGCGCTTGAGCAGACTTTGCAAATACGACTTTAATCACGCCGTTTGCAGAGCTAGCCTCAGGTTCCACGTTTAAATCTACATCTCCAGGAACAGCAATACGATAAGAAAAGGACTGTACTGCCCGTCGATAATACTTTTTCTTCTTATCACCTTCTTCTTCTTTGTTTTCTCCACGAATCCACAGCAAACCTTTATCAAAAGTCATTTCTATGTCATCAGGATTTATACCTGGTACCGCGGCTTCAACATATACATTTTTATCGTCTTCTGAAATGGATACATTATTTGACATAGCATTAGACGCTTGTGGAAAAGATAACCATTCATCTTCATCGAAAAATGATGACAGACGAGGAATGTCAAATATTGATCGAGGTACTATTTCTCCTCTTGCCATTTTACTTCACCTCCCTATTTCTATATTTCTAAGCTCTAGTAATATGTTCGTAGTTTAATTTTGTATCTTAAGCCTGGTAGTCCATTTACAAAGAGCTACCAGTAATTCTTGGATTTTGTCTTGTGTATCTTTGTCTATTAGTTTTCCGTCTTTTATTTTTTCATGCACACTCGAGATTATTACTTCAGGTTTATTTAACAGATGAAGATTCAAACTAACAGACACTTGTCTTAGCGCATACTGAGCTTTTACTCCTCCAAGTATCCCTGGTGATGTACTCAGAATTGCTGCAGGCTTATCATCAAAACTGTTGCTACCATACGGGCGAGACGCCCAATCCAGCGCATTTTTTAAATACCCTGGTACTGAGTAGTCATACTCGGGAGTTGCGATCAAAATTGCATCAGCCTCACTAATACTTTCTTTAAACTTTCTGACAGTATCCGGAGGATTGTTCTCCAGGTCCTGACTAAATAAAGGAAAATCACCAATTTCTTCAAAAACCGATATTTCACCTTCATCTGGACAAACATCTAAAGCTTCATGTAAGACTGTGCTTGTTTGCAAAATCATTTCACTATATGAACCCTGCCTAAGGCTTCCACCAAAACCAAGAATTTTTACTTTGTTATTCATAGTTTATTTATTACGTACTGTACGCTTGCATTCTGATCTTCTATAAACTAATTTGTCACAAAAACTGATAAGCAGGCAACTGTTCACGTAACTTTTAAAACTTTATCTATTAAATAGGTATACTCAGGTGCAATGTAGTATTGATAATACCTTACCTAAAAATTATGGATTTCTATTAATAAGTGGTATTAAGAGATTAGTAAGAGGTGCTAAAGAAAATAAAAACATATAAATTTCGTTACAATCATGTAAACTGATTATAATAGCCTGTATAACAAGTGATCATTACATAAAAACGAGATTTTTGATACTGGATTCATACAAATAAACATGCAATTTCTTACATTTCTAACATTTTTTTTCTTGCACGTATCATATAGTTTTGGTATATTGAGCTAAACGGAAAATGAGAAAGAAGAAGTCATATCTGGTGAATAAAAAAAATACTTCACTAGTCTTTCAAACCAGTAAATACACATCCCGGCTCTCCGATCAGGCAAGAAGCGGTTTCCACGAAAGCTTCCGCACAAGCGATACATTTTTTCAACAAATAGTAGACAGTCTTGAAGAGTATGCTGTTATTACAACCGATACCGAGGGCAAGATAAGTAGCTGGAATTCAGGTGCGACTAGAATGCTCGGTTATACTGAGAAAGAGATTATCGGAAAAAACTCTTCTATAATTTTCACCCCTGCAGATAGGAAAAATGGAGAACCTGCAAAAGAACTCCACGAAGCATTAACTAAAGGCAAAGCAATAGACGAACGTTGGCACGTTAGAAAAGATAAATCACGATTCTGGGGCAACGGGCGTGTTTTTCCACTATATGACTCTGAAAAAAAATTACGTGGATTTACAAAAATAATGAAGGACCTTACTAACCGAAAGAAACGTGAAGAAATCGAAAAACGCTTCCAGTCGATTATAGAAAACAGCTTAGACGGAGTAAGAATGATAGATAAAAATGGAAAAATAATTTACGCAAGCCCTTCCACAAAAAGACTCCTCGGATATTCTAAAAAAGAGTACTTAGATCACAAAATACTATCACTAATTCACCCTGATGACAGGACAGGATATAAAAAAGTAATGCAAGTAGTTTTAAAGAATCCTAAAAAAAATATTCATTTTACATACCGAATTAAACATAAAAATGGTGAGTATAGGTGGATGGAAGGCGTGGGAGTAAACCTCCTATCTGATCCTGCCGTTAAAGCAATCATATCTAATTTCCGTGATATAACTGATAGAAAACTTGCTGAAGAAGAAAAAGAAAAAGTACTTAACGAATATAAAACAGTACTTGAGCAGCTTCCTGCCGGAGTAATCATCGCTGATTCAAAAACCGGAAAGTTTATATTAGTTAATAAACAAGTAAAGAAAATCTTGAGGTTAAAAAGTGTTAACGCTGATTCTTATGAAGATTATAAAAAGTATAAAAGATATTTTCCCGACGGACACGAGTACACGCCTGAGGAATGGCCTCTTACAAGGGCAATGAGAAGCGGGAAAACAATTAGTAATGAAGAAATTAAAGTTAAAAGAGGTGATGGAACTTTCGGAATTATATTAGTGAGCGGAGCACCAATTAAAAATAAAGCCGGAAAAATAGTCGCAGGAGTATCAAGTTTCCTGGATATTACTGATAAAAAAGATCTTGAAACTCGAAAAGATGAGTTCATCTCAATGGCCTCACACGAATTAAAAACTCCGGTAACAGGCTTAAACTTGTTTTCTGAAATACTTAATCGAGAAGTAAAAAAAGGAAATTATGAGATTACAGAACACTTAGTGCAGAAAATTAAACTACAGACTCGTAAATTAACAGAGATTGTCAACGATCTACTGGATATGGCTAGAATTGAAACAGGCAAGATGCGCTTTCGCAACGACAAATTTGATATTTTCGAACTTTTACAAGATATAACAGATGACATGCAATATACCACCACAAAACATAAGATAATCTATTCCTCAAAGGGGTCTCTAACAATAAAAGCGGATAAGTATCGTATATATCAAGTTATCACTAATTTATTAACTAACGCTGTAAAGTATTCTCCCCCAAAATCATCAATTTATGTGAAAGCTGAAAAGAAAAGAGATTATATAAGAATTAGCGTGAAAGATGAGGGAATTGGTATAGAGAAAGACCAGCAAGAAAAAATATTTGATAAATTATACCAAGTCGGAAATTCTAAAGAAAAAACTTTCCCAGGACTTGGTATGGGGCTTTATATCTCCAAAGAAATAGTTGTACGTCATGGGGGTAGGATGTGGGTAGAGAGTGAAGTAAATAAAGGATCGACATTTTTCTTTACTCTGCCAATCAACAATAAACCTGTCGCCAAAAAGTCCTAGCTATCCTCTTTTAAACAATCTGTATAAATCTTTCAAGCTGATTTCAACCGCAGTCGGTCTTCCATGAGGACAATTGGAGTTTCTATTTGTATTATCGAGCTTCTCAATCAACCGCCGCGCCTCGTCTTGAGTAAGTACGTCTCCTGCCTTAATTGCATTTCGACACGCGAGATACGAAATTATTGTATTGATGAATAACTCTAGATCCTTAATTTTACCCATTTCGCGAATATCTCCCAGTAGCTCTTGGATCAATTGATTATAATCCTGATCCATAAAGAGTTTATGGACTGATAACAATATAAAACTACTCCCATTTTTTCTAATCTCAAATCCATTTGACGCAAACAAATCAAGGTACTCTTCTACAACTTCTTTATCGCTTAATGATAGATCTAAATCGATAGGAGCATGAAGTTTGAATTTATCTTGTTTGAGTTTTAATTCTTTATATGTCTCTAAATACTGTTCATATAGGATTCTTTCGTGTGCGGCATGCTGATCAACCATTAAAACTCCATTTTTGGTTTGAGCAATCAAAAAAGTTTTATCAACTTGTTGAATCTGATCAGTGTTAATGATTTTTAAAGAGTCTTTCACATTCCACTTTTCTGTTTTTTCCCTTAACATGAGCGCAGCTGGAGTATTAGTAGCACTGACTCTGGTAGTGGAATAAAGAGAAGAAAGATAAGTTAGATTATGACTCGCTAAAGAGTTTGATACTGAGGATTTTACCACTTCGTATACCATATCGTTGTTTACGAAGCTAACCTGCTCTTTTCTTGGATGTACATTTACATCTACTGCTTCATGTGGTATCTCAATAGACATTACGTATACCGGGAACCTAGTATTTTCAAGTAAATTCCCAAAGGCTTCTTTTACAACCCTTGTTATACCTCTATCACTCACCGAACGGTTGTTGATATATAGGTACTGTTTATCGCCTGATTGAACAGATACCTGCGGACGAGCAATGAATCCTTGTAACTTAAGATAGTCATCTGAGGCACTAATAGGAATTAGCTGCTGCGCGATTCTGTCTCCTAAAAGTGTCGATAATCTTTGAGATATATCCTGATTTTTTGGAAGATCTATAATAATACGATTATTATGAAGAAGCAGAAATCGTTTAGTTGGATATGAAAGCGCGTATTTTATAACTAAATCCAGAATATGTCGAAACTCAGTTCTTTCTGATCTCAAAAATTTTTTACGCGCGGGGACAGTGTGAAATAGGTTTTGCACTGAAATTGAGGTTCCAACTGGCATGCCTACTGGTCCCGACTTTATAACTGTCCCTGATTTTAGTATTACCTGTACACCGGCAGCACTACCAGGTACTCTACTTTGCAAAACCATATCACTTATTGCTGCAATGCTTGCAAGCGCTTCACCGCGAAAACCTAAAGTTTTTATTCCTATTAAAGATTCATCCTGAAGTTTGCTGGTAGTATGCGGCTTAAATGATTCAAACAAATCATCCTTTGTCATCCCTTCGCCATCATCAGTAATCATGATTTTCTTCAGCCCGCCTCTCTCAATCTGTATAGTGATACTATCTGCCCCCGCATCTAGTGAGTTTTCAATAAGTTCTTTAACTGCATATACAGGACGTTCTATTACCTCACCTGCAGCAATACGAGAGATAACATGTTCTGGAAGTGTCTGAATTCTAGGCATAGAAGTACTATACTATAACAGTCAATTAATCTGCGGCAACACGTTTTTCACTTTTTTCAAATAAAGCTACTTTTCTTTTAATCTCTGCAAGAGTATTTAGAGCCTCAAGCGGAGTCATACGTGAGATATCTATATTTTCAAGTTCTTTATGAATCATGCGATCAAGTAAGTACGTGGGCTGTAGTTGGTAATCGGTAGAGTAAACTTTATCGGTCACTGAACTATTGTTGGCATAATCATGCGAACGAACTTCAAGGTCTTTCAATACTTCTTTTGCTTTAGCCACTACTTCTCCAGGTACGCCTGCGAGCTTTGCAACTGCGATACCAAAGCTATGCGATGCTCCGCCCTTTTGTATTGTATGTAGAAAAACAGGAGTACCTTTGTCGTCTGCAACCGCCATATGATAATTACAGATTTTATCAGGGTATTGTTCTTCCAGAGCTTGAAGCTCGTGATAGTGAGTTGCAAACAAAGTTTTTGGCGGAGACTTATAGTGAGTAGCCAGATATTCTGCGACGGCCCATGCAATACTAATTCCGTCATAAGTACTTGTTCCTCTTCCGATTTCATCCATTACAATTAAACTATCTTTTGTAGCATTATGGAGTATCTGAGCTGTTTCAACCATCTCAACCATAAATGTAGATAACCCGCCTGTGATAACATCAGATGCTCCACTTCTTACGAATATCCTGTCTACAACACTAATACGCGCTGACCTTGCAGGAACAAAACACCCCATCTGAGCCATAAGTACAATCAACGCCACCTGTCTGATATATACAGATTTACCAGCCATATTCGGACCAGTAATTAGCATCTGATTTCGGGAAACTGAGTCGAGTACTACGTCATTTGGAACGAATCGAGAATCTTGCAGCAGTTTTTCAATAACCGGATGCCTCCCTTCCTGGATTTTAATCTCACCAGAATATACAATTTTTGGACGTATATAGTCATTTTTGAGTGCTAAAACGGCGAAATTAAACAAACAATCAACTACTGCTATTGATTGAGCAGCTATTTGTATCGTCTCTGTGAAATAAAGCACTTTAGAGAGAATATCACTGTACAATTCATACTCCAACTCATTAATCTGCTCTTGAGCTGTTAGGATAATTTCTTCATGATGTTTTAGTTCAGGTGTTATAAACCTTTCTCCGTTTACTAGTGTTTGTTTTCTTGTGTAAGTATCCGGAACTAGATGCAAGTTGGGTTTGGATACCTCAATATAAAACCCGAAAACCTTATTAAATTTTATTTTCAAAGAGGCAATTCCAGTCTTTTCCCGTTCACTTTGCTCCAGTTTTTCTATCCACTCCTGACTTCCTCCTACAATTGAACGAAGCTTGTCCAGTTTTTTATTTACCCCACTCTTAATTATTCCTCCATTTTTTAGATCTATAGATGGTTCATCCATAATAGTATCTGATAACAGATCAATTACTGAGGTCAAATTTTCTGATATATTTGTAGAAAGTTCATGCAGCAGAACAGGTTCCTTATCAGAAATAATCTCTTTTATCTTTAAAACTGCTTGAAGCGCGAATTTTAAATTTACAAGATCTCGCGCATTTCCTGCATTAACCGAAAGTCGGGATAATATTCTCTCAAAGTCAGGCACCCGTTCAAGATCTTCTGTAAGTAATACTTGAAACTCTTGTTGTTGTAGGTAAGAAACAGCATCCAGGCGAGCATCAATCTGAGACTTATCTATCAAGGGCTTTTTTATCCAAGATTTTAGCATTCTTGAACCCATCGCAGTTTTTGTATGATCCAAAATAAAATGCAGTGAACCTTTTGTATCATGATCACGGATAGTTGTAAAAAGTTCAAGATTGATCATTGTCGCTTGATCAAGAATTAGATGATCATCGTTAGAAAGGTTAGAAATCTTTTTAATATGAGAAACTGCGGTTTTTTGTGTATCATTTAAATATCTAAGTAATGACGCACAAACAGTAAGAGATGCCTTAGATGTAGCAATTCCGAACGACGTCAATGTTTTAACTTTGAAATGCTCTCTGAGCATACTCTCTGCATCAGATATATCGTCGTACCAATCAGCAAAGGGAAATATGTTAAGACCACGCTCTGCTGAAAGTAGCCTCAGTAGTTCTTGGTCGTTATAAAGTCTATCAGGAAGAATACACTCTACTGCGTTAATTTTTGAAAATTCATCACGTATAGTTTGTAAAAGATCTGAGGATATTACTTCGTATGTACTGAAAAAACCAGTAGATATATCAGCACAAGCAAATGAAACAGTTGAGTTTTGTATATCTATACCTACAATAAAATTGTTTTCTTTTTTATCTAAAATTTTTTCATCCACGACAGTACCCGGAGTTACAATACGCACAACATCACGCTCTACCAGACCCTTTTTATTTGGTGGACTCAGTTGTTCACAAATCGCCACTTTATATCCTGCTTTCACAAGCTTAGCAAGATATGCGTCTACAGCATGGTAAGGAACACCCGCCATCGGAATTTTCCCGTTTTTTCCATTAGATTTACCAGTAAGTGTGATATTCAGTACTTTGGCCCCAATATGAGCATCGTCAAGAAATAGCTCATAAAAATCCCCCATTCGGTAAAAAAGAAGACAGTCCGGATACCGAGACTTTATACTATGGTACTGCTTCATCATTGGGGTATCAAACTTATTCATAATGATCAAATTATATGGATATTTAATATCATAACGTTTTTAATTTAGTTTGAAAAGATAAGGAGTTACAAACAAAGTTGATTTTATCTGATTTATCGTCCATACTAATAAAAGATATTATTCCCTGCAAAAATGACAACTCATTTTGATTCAATCAAACGGAGGTATATAGGTATTAGTGAAAGAGATAGTACAGCATACCTCTTCTTATCTTTAGATAAAGGTAAATCACCCTCATTTTCCCTTGCACACAGTCAAAACGGTATCACGTTTGAAGAGTTAGTCCAAAAACCCATAATAACCAAAGAAAACGGAGAGCGTGAAGATCCACGTAAATGTTCCAACTTCAGAATCTCAAAATTAGATGAATGGTACTACTTAACTTACAAATTCACCCACGGAAAGCTATCTGCAATCTGTACAGCAGCAAGTCAAGATCTGGTCAGATGGACGAAGATTGGTGAAATTCCGAACATTGCATATACAGGAATGGTTGTTCCCGACTTTATGCATAATGCTCGATATGTAATGTACTATGGTGAAACAAATATTTATATTTCATACTCACAAGATCTGGCAACATGGGAAACAAAGCGTCTTCCCGTTCTCGCTCCACGCCCATCCCATTTTGATAACACAGATATAGAAGTAGGGGGAGTATTTGATACGCCTGAAGGAATATTGCTCCTATACTACGTCTTAGTCGATAAAAGATATCTTATTGGCGCTGCAATCTTTGATAAAAACGACCCTGAACACGTTTTATGGCGGTCAGATGAACCTTTGTGGGAACAGACACGGGATTGGAAAAAAACTAAAGTCAGCCCAATCGGAATCATCAACATGAATGGTTCATTTTACTCGTACTGGAACTTCGGAACTGATGGTATTTTTGCAATTAACTTTAACCTTAAAAGACAGATCGAAGTAATTAGTAAAGGCAAGCATCCTGAACTTTCAAAGCACCACAAAAATCCTATTCTTACTTCAAGAGTTCATTTACCTTGGGAATCTCAGGCGACAATGAATCCTGCAGCAGTTTATGAGAAAGGTAAAGTACATTTAGCATACCGAGCAATAGGTGACTCTGGGTTGTCTGTAGTGGGATATGCTTCAAGCGATGATGGAATACATTTTGATAATAGACCTGAAAAACCAATGTATATACCACGAGAAAAGTTTGAGTGGAGCGGAGTTTCACCTGTAGATAGTCAAGAAAAGTTTATGTCAGGGGGAGGATATGGTGGTTGCGAAGATCCAAGACTCACTCACATTGATGATAAGTTCTACTTAACTTATGTTGCATACGATGGGATGAATCCGCCGAGGGTTGCAATTTCTTCTATTCCTGAAGATGATTTCCACGCTCAGAACTGGGATGCATGGAAGAAGCCCGTGATTATTTCAAAGCCAGGAATTGTCGATAAAAATGCATGTATTCTTCCGGAAAAAATTAACGGTAAATACGTGATATTTCATCGCATATTTCCCCACATTCTAATAGACTTCGTAGATAGTCTAGAGTTTGACGGTACACAGTACTTACAGGGCGAACACAAAATCTCCCCTACCGATTACGGTTGGGACAGTCGAAAAGTAGGAGCAGGACCTCCTCCTATGAAAACCGATGACGGTTGGCTACTTATTTATCATGCTGTAGATGACAAAGATGACTCACAATACAAAATGGGTGCTATGCTTCTTGATCTTGATGATCCTACAAAAGTTTTATACCGAACACAAAAACCCATTCTTGCTCCAACTGAGTGGTATGAAAATCACGGATTTAAAGCAGGAGTCGCATACCCTTGCGGAGCAGTCATTAAAGATGGTATGCTTTATGTATATTATGGTGGCGCAGACAGTTATGTGTGTGTGGCCATGGCAAACCTAGACGAATTTCTAGACCACCTGAAACACCACGAGGAAATAATACTTCAACCTATTTCCATTAGTGCCGAATACGTATGATACTAGCTGAGCGATATTACAATAATCCTATTTTATCTCCTGTAATTCATAATCCTTGGGAGAATTTAGCGGCTTTTAACGGATGTGTTATACACCAAGATGGAAAGTACCACATGTTGTACCGTGCCCTTTCCAAAGAATCATGGGTAGGTGATGATGTATTGCAACTATCATCCATCGGGTATGCGTCAAGCGACGATGGCATGCATTGGGGAGGTAGAAGACAATTAATTAAACCTGAGTACCCTTGGGATAAGTATGGTTGTGAAGATCCACGAATCACGTACTTTGAAGGTAAGTATTATATATTCTACACCGCCCTCTCAACCTTTCCTTTTGGACCGGATGGTATAAAAGTGGCCATGGCAACAACAACTGATTTTCAAAATATTACACAAAGAACATTGGTAACTGATTTTAATGCAAAAGCTGCTTGCATTTTCCCTGAAAGAATCAATGGAAAAATCGCTATGCTGTTGACTGCAAATACTGACAGACCACCTGCACAAATTTCGCTTGCTTTTTTTGATAATGAAGATCAAATAACCTCCAAAAGTTACTGGAAAAAGTGGTACGAGACTCTGCCTGACCATGCAATAAATTTAAAACGCAGCGATGAAGATCACGTTGAAATTGGTGCTCCTCCTCTTAAAACTGATAAAGGATGGTTGCTAGTTTATTCGCATATTCGCAACTATTTTTCTCAACACAAGATATTTGGAATCGAGGCCGTATTACTCGACCTAAATGATCCTACAAAGATAGTCGGACGCACTAACTCACCTTTGCTTGTTCCAAGCGAAGAGTATGAGCTATATGGAATAGTGCCAAATATTACATTCCCTTCAGGAGCGGTAATCGATGATGATACTCTCCGAATTTACTACGGCGGTGCAGACACCCGAGTCTGCATGGCAACCTGTAGCGTATCAGAGCTTATAGATGAAATGATTAATGGTGTAAAACCTAAAATAATTTCAGGAAAAAATGAATATCTTATCCGTTACGATAAAAACCCAATTCTCTCTCCTATTGAAGAACATGAATGGGAAAGAAAAGCTGCTTTTAATCCCACTGCACTGCTTTTAGATGATACGGTGCATATTGTCTACAGAGGCTGGTCAGATGATGATATTTCGACAATGGGTTATGCTTCTTCAAAAGACGGATTTACAATTGATGAACGACTTCCCGACCCTATCTACGTACCACGAGCAAACTTCGAAACGAGTAAAGACACTGGCGGATACGGTTGCGAAGATGGAAGATTAACCCTGATAGATAATAGAGTTTATGTTACATACACTGCATATGATGCAAAAAATGTTCCTCAGGTCGGACTTTCATCAATTGCAGTAGAAGATTTTGTTAGTAAAAATTGGAACAACTGGACACTGCCTATTGTCATTTCGCCGCCAGGTATTGATGATAAAGATGCAGCAATATTACCTGAAAAAATAAACGGAAAGTACATGATATATCACCGAATTGACAAGAGAATTTGGGTAGACTTTGTTGATAACCTTGCTTTCCCGCACGACACTTATATACAAGGATTTCCATGGCTCTCACCTCGTCCCGGAAAATGGGACGATCTTAAAATCGGTATAGCCGGACCACCTATCTGGACAGATCAAGGCTGGATATTTATGTATCACGGAATTTCAAGCAGGGACAACGCATATCGCTTGGGCGCGATCTTGTTAGATCTAGATGACCCTACTAAAATCATTAGTAGAATTGATGACCCAATACTGGAACCTGTTGAAGATTATGAGCAAGAAGGATGGGTACCCCACGTTGTGTTCCCTTGCGGAGCAGTGATTAAAGATAAACAGTTATTAGTGTACTACGGAGGAGCTGACAAAGTTGTAGGTGTTGCCTATTGTGATATTGATAAATTCCTCGGGAAGTTCTAAGAAGGTAAATGTAGTTGATGTTCTCTGATATAATGTACACTAATGAAAATAATTGGAATCGCAGGAAGCTTACGAAAAGACTCACTAAATAAAAAAGTATTAGCAGCAGCTGCCGAAATCTTACAAGAACTAAATCCCACAATCGAATATACTGCTTTAGACCTTAAATACCTAAATCTTCCAATATACGATCAAGACATTCAGGATAGTGGTATGCCTGAAAATGTCATGGAGTTTAAATCTGCAGTTGAATCTGCAGATGTCATCCTCATCTGTACCCCAGAGTATAATCACTCTATCCCTGGAGGGCTAAAAAACGCAGTAGACTGGGCTTCAAGAGGGAAAAATTCATTTGCACGCAAGGTTGTAGCAATAATGGGCGCTACAGACGGAATGGGAGGAACAATTCGCTCACAAGAACACCTGAGAGTAGCGCTTGCTGCGCTTAACTCATATGTTATACCGTATCCGGAGGTGTTTATTCGCAATGCTAATGAACTTTTAGATGAAAAAGGGATGTTTGTTGACGAAAAAGGACTATCACAGATTAAGAAATTACTTGAGCGAACGCTCAAGATTGCTGAACGGATTAAAGAATAACAAGTTGTAGGTGGTGATTATAATGAATGATAAACAACCAAAACGTAATACATCAATTAATCTAAATCCTGAGCTAACAAAAATTCTTTATACTGACATGATTTACATCAATGTAAATGAAGACGGAACAACTCTCGATGTCTGTCAAAAAGTAGGACCTACCGACCAGTTTCACGTTGTTGCAAGAATAGGTATGAGCCGAGACCATGCAAAGAAACTCGCAAGCGAGTTATCAAAGATACTTGCTCTGACTTTCGCCCAAAGCAAAACAGGAGAAGAGAACTAGGGTAAATTCCTAATTACTAATTTCTAATTCCTAATTGACCCTATGAAATGGCAAGTGCTCTTGGGGCGCTTTAGTGAACGAATAAAGATTTTGAGTGCATGAACAAGACCTGGCGAGAGTTTTTGGTTCTTTTGTCGGCACAAAAGAACTATAAAAGGTAAAATAATTTTAAAAATTAAATTAAAATATTAAATCAACAATTCTTGGTGCAAAAATAATCAACCCCACGATTATTGAGAATGCGGCTGATAAAAAAACTGCCGCCGCAGCCACATCTTTTGCAATCATTGCTTCTTTGCGATGCTCTCTAACAATAAGATTTGTCATTTCCTCGATTGCGGTATTCATCATTTCGCATATGATCACAAAAAAAATAGTGATGAGGATAAACAAATATTCTAGATATGAAATTTTCAATAAATAAGAAAGAATGAGTGCACCAATTGCAGCGAAAATATGCACACGTATATTTTGATGATCACGCCAGATATGGGCAAACCCTGCAAAAGCATAGCGAAATGATCGGGTTATTTTTGATAAATTCATATAATTTCGTTAACTGCTATCTGAGTAACTCAAGTATCCTATCTTTTCCAAGCAGTGCAAATACATCTACTAATGGTAGCCCTTGATCTGTTCCTATAACTATTTTATACAAAAATTTAAAACTAATGCTATGTTCTTTTGTAAATGACCTTAAAGTATCTAGTATATTGTCTGTGCTCCATTCCTCTATTGAAGACAGTGCTTCAGAAAGTTTGCTTTGTAGTTGCTTTTCCTCTTCTGACAATGTCAGATCCTGTTTTTCTATAAAAGGCAAAACAAGCGTCTTAAATTCGGATAGTGTTTTCATGCGTGTTTTTGCTAAAGGAATAAATGAGTTTACTAATTGTTCATCCAATGAAGAAATCGAAGCGTCAAAGTCTTTCAGTCTTTGCTTCAAGTCCGCGTCACTCAGCTCTCTAATATACATACCGTTCATCCATGTGAGCTTTACTAAATCAAATATTGGCCCGACTGGCTTTAGATCAGAAAGCTCAAACAGAGAAATAAATTCATCTAGTGTAAATATTTCCTTTTCTTCCGGATGACTCCATCCCATAAGCGCCAAATAATTTAAAATGGCTTCTGGTAAATATCCTGATTCTTTATACCAGCTTACGTTGGTATGCCCGTGTCGTTTAGAAAGCTTAGATTTATCTGGATTTCTCAATACTGGCGTGTGAAAGAATAATGGTTTTTCCCACCCAAAGTAGTCATAAAGCAGTACGTGTTTAGGCGCAGAAGTAAGCCACTCTTCTCCTCTAACTACATGACTTATTTTCATCAAGTGGTCATCAACTACTACTCCAAGATGATAAGTTGGAAATCCATCAGATTTAAGAAGTACCTGTTCGTCAATTTCTCCTGAATCAAACTGAATCTCACCCCTTATTTCATCCCGCACATTAATCGTCTGGTTATCCGGAATTTTCAGTCGTATCACATATGGAATGTTCTCAGCCATATTTCTTGATATTTCCTGCGGATCTAATGATCTGCAGTGCCTATCATACCTAAGCGGTTTCTTCTCTGACCGTAATTGCTCACGCATCTGGTCAAGACGTTCTTTTGTGCAGAAGCAGTAATAAGCATGTCCTTTTTTTACAAGTTCTTCTGCATACTTAGCATATGTTTCAAGCCGCTGAGACTGTCGATATGGTGCGTATTTGCCTTCTTTACGTGGTGACTCATCTTCTTCTAAACCAAACCAATCTAAAGCTTGAAATATAACTTCCTCTGCCCCTTCCACAAATCTAGATTGATCAGTATCCTCGATACGAACAAGAAACTGTCCGTCATTTTTCCGAGCAAAAGCAAAATTAAATAGTGCTTGGTAAATTGTTCCGATATGCGGATAGCCTGTAGGGCTTGGAGCAACTCGGGTACGAACCGAAATATTTTCTGTACTCATTCCTTGAATTTTACCTTAATCTTACCCTATACTCAATATAGATAGGTTCTTAGTTTGTAGTACTTGGAGGACTACAAATAAATTCCACTGAGTAACTATTAACAATAACTAATCTCTACAAAATAATTTTATGATCAGCCTTGCACAAATCACCCGAGAAACACGAACTATTAGTAAGTTCGGAGCAATAGCGTTAGCAGCTATACTTTTTTTATTCTTTTCTTTTAAAGTAGTTGTGTTTATAATAGGTCGCTTGAACCCGCCACAAGTTGCGCCTCCTGATATGAAGTACGGAGAATTAGTTTCAACTCTGCCGATTCAAACTCAAAAGCCGTCATATTCTTATCAAGCCAATACATTAACTGGATCACTTCCAAACTTTCCGTCACGACTTAGAGTATATAAAACCTTGAAACCCGAACCGGATTTATTGACACTCCAAAAAACACGTGACACCGTAGATAACCTAGGTTACGACTTGAATACAGAGATTCTGGTACAACCAAGTGAATATCGTTGGACCAATGCTGCAGGCGGTACTATAACATATAATACATTGCACAAAAATTTTAGCCTCACATCAGGAATCCCTTTAGATGATCCTAACTACAGGTTAGGAGATAAAAAAGCAATAGTCTTAAAGATTATGTCATTTGTACAATCTCTCGGAGCATCGACTACAGGAATAGACCAAAGTGATGAAAGTGTACAAGTTGAGTATTACAGATCAGATGGTATTAACTTGATTCCCGAAGAAGCATCAAGAGCATATCTGGCTCAAGTTAACTTGTACCAAAATAAAGTTAAAGTTGATCCTTTTACTTACAGAGGTACTCAAAATGTACTAGTAGAAACTCTACCTATATATTATGAAGACCAGGAAAAATCGAATCAAACATTTCTAGTTAAAGCTGCATCCAAAAATACAGAGATAATTACTGGAGTGTATATGCACTTTCCTGTTGATACTACTGACTACGGGATCTATCCGATTAAGTCTTCTGAAGAAGCATTCGAAGATCTAAAGAACGGGAATGCATATATACTAAGTAATAGCGAGCAAGGAACCATTAGCATTACAGATGTACAACTAGGATACTTTATTCCTAAGTCATATACGGAATATGTGATGCCTATTTTTGTTTTTTCAGGCACAGATTTTCTTGCTTACGTTAATGCGGTTGGCGAATATACCCCATCAAACTAAAAGGATTCTAACTGGACTTTCTTTACAATTTCATTGAGAATTTGCTCAGTATCATAAAATCTGTCATCACTTTTTAGTACTACAATCATATATGTTTTCCCTTTTGACTCAAATGAAGTAACCAATACTTGACCGGCTTCATACGTATATCCTGTCTTAACTCCGAAAACTCCTTGGTTAAAGAGTAAACGGTTTAAATTCTCCAGTCTATGTTCGTAGGTGAACGTTTTATCGTAAACAGTTATATATTTTGTCTCAACTATTTTTTTTAACTCAGAATTTTGAATTGCAAATACAGCAAGCCGCGCCAGATCAAATGCTGTCGAGTAGTTTCCATCTTCTAATCCTGCAGGATCAACAAATTTTGTATTAGACAAACGAAGTTCTGCTGCTTTCTCGTTCATTCTTTTTACAAATGCCTCCTTACCTCCAGGATAATGTACTGCCAGTACATGAGCAGCGTCATTACCTGATGGAAGCATCAAACCATATAGCAAATCTACTACTCGTATCTGCTCACCTTCAATAAGTCCCATTTTTGAGCCTAATACTCCGCTAACTCCATCGGCAGATAAGTATTGATCGAGTTCATATGTCTCAAGAGCGATTAAAGCAGTCATAATTTTGGTAGTTGATGCAGGAGAGAAGCGGAGTGAGCTATTTTTTTCAAATACAACAACTCTTGAGTCTTTTTCATAGACAATCAACGAATCAGCACTAACTCTGAGTTCTGGACTCATTTGAAGTATAGGCAAATCTGGTACATTAATATCCTTAAATGAGTTTGTCTGGAGTTGGTTGCTCATCTGTCCGACGAGATAAATTATACCTATCCCAAGCAGTAAATTTAGTATTGTTACTGAGGCAATAATCCAGAAAAATTGTTTTTTGAGAGCAGAAAAGTACTCAGTGAGATTTGCTAGTTTTGATTTTGGGAGATGAACAACATTCTCGATCTGAGAGAAGTTTTTTTTATTACCCTGTTTTTTCTTTTTTTTCTTCTTTTTTTGAGAGTCTTTCATCAACACGCTCCATATCACGCGGGAATAATGACGCTTCACGTACATTCGCGAGATTAAGTAGTTTCATTGTAAGTCTTTCTAAACCAAATGAAAAGCCACCTTCCGGAGGCATTCCGTATTTGAATGCCATTAAGTACATGCCAAAGTTTTTTGGATCTACATCTTTTTTCTTCATAGCTTCAACGAGCATCTCGTAATCGTGAATACGCTGACTACCACTCAAAATTTCCAGACCTCTGAAAAGCAAATCATAAGACAGACTATATTCAGGATCAGCTGGGTCCGGCATGGTATAAAATGCTCTCTTTTTTGTAGGAAAATGTGTGATAGTAACAAAATCAGACTTGTGTTCTTCTTTAGCCCAAGCACATATTTCTTTTTCATCCTCAGGATTTAAATCTAACTCATTGGTCAGATCTCTACCCGTCCTATCTGAAACAATTTTTTGCGCCTCACGCAGTGTAAGACGTGGTACTTTCTTTGGTACTAATGGCATTTCAACGCCATACTCTTTTAAGACCTTTTCATACTTTTCTGAGGTATTTTTTATCATAGATGTACCCACAAACTCCAGTGCATCAAGAAGCTCATCAAATCCGTCAGTTGACGGATCAATAAATCCTATTTCAATATCCATCTGTGTTGCTTCAGACAAATGGCGGGTAGTAACTGATGGTTCCGCCCGATATGCCTTGGCAATCGTGAATACCCGCTCTAGTACTCCAACCATAATCTGTTTATAAAGCTGAGGACTCTGAGTCATAAACGCTTTGTTACCATAGTAATCAACAGAAAACACTTCTGAGCCGCCTTCTGTTGCGCCCGCTGCAATTGTAGGTACGAAAATCTCGGTACAGTTAAGTTCTTTTGCAGCTTTTCTAAATTCTTCTGCAAGTGTTGCCTGTACCTTAAAAATCATCTGAACTTTAGGGTGTTTTAACGTAAGAGATCGATAGTCAAGAAGCGTAGGCAATTCTACAACGAGGTCTTTTCCTCCCATATCAAATGGCATAGTATCGGAATGAGAAATAACAGAAAGCTCCTGTAGCTCAAGTTCAACTGTCCCTGTATCCATATCAGGATTTATATATTTTTCGTCTCTTTTTTTTACCAATCCTACGACTGATACTGCATCCATAGGGTTAAGTGAGGCGATTTGAGATGCAAGTTCTTTACCAAACCCTCCTATCTGTAGAAGTCCTGTACGATCGCGAAGATCAAAGAAGGCGATTTTCCCATGACTTCTGATAGTCTGAACCCATCCGGATACTGTTATAGTCTTGCCGACATTATCTAATGCTTGTATAACTGGTGTGCGTTTCATAAACGTTGCAATAATGTATTCTAACCGTAATTTAGCATATTGACAAGTAGTATCAGATAGAGTATATTTTTTGTGGATATGAATTGCTGTGTGCGCCAAATTAATAATTCCCGTGATCTCAAGATGAGGTAGGGGATTTGTGTGCAAAGTAAGTAATTTTATACAAATCTCCCACTTCAAAAGAAAAGGGAGATTTTTTTTATGAAATAATATGAGAAATATAGAAGTTTTACAAACATACGATTATCAGGATAACTCTGGAGTTTCAGTATGGGAAAGTTCAGAACAAATTCCATTTTTAGATCCTCAAAAAGCCGAGGAATTAGTCGACTCATTTCAGGATACTCCACACGTAAAATTCTGTTTAGATGGAACGTGTTTAAGAACGGGTAAAATTGACGGAGAGGTCGTACTATTCCCTTCGGAAAGCTCATATGTATCAAATGTAGAAACAATAATTCAAGAAACTCAAGCTGAAAATTTACCCAACAAATCACAAGAAGAAGCAAAGCGAAATGGAATTGAAAGATTTACAGACGTAATTCGTGATCCAGAACAACAAGATTTGCTTCGAAAAACAATTTTAGAATTAACATACGATTATGATAGAGCGCAGGATGTGCCACTTGGTGAAAGAATCGCAAAATTATACGAGATATCTGGAAAATTCGATAGACTCACCTGCCTCTCAGAAAAAAATGGTTCCATTACAGAAGATGAAAAAAATGAATACACTAAGCTATTAATAGATTGCTACAATATCACAAAAAAAGCTGAGGCTTTAGCTAGACAAATTAAAACAGAAAGCTAAAATTCAATGAATATCTTTAATTCGAAGTTCTACCTTACTTCGTCCATTCCAAGTGTTGAGGGATATTGAATATAAAATATCAATCGTATCACCCACTTTTCCATCAAAATTAGTTCCGAAACCAAAGGCTAATGCTTCTAAGAAATTCCCATCATGTTCAAGTAAAAACTTGAGATGTTTACCTTCTTTACCTAAAATTCTTATATCTTTTATAACTACCTGCTTCGTGATAAATGTTGGTTCCGGGTTTGAAATACCGAAGGGAGAAAACTTCTGTATCAGTTTGTACAAATCGTAAGAGATAAAACTAAAATCCATCTCCATATCTGCTCTAATTGTTCTCTGCAAAAGAGAATCAGTAATTTTCTGCTCACAAGTATCCATCAAAGCTTTCGAAAACATATCGATCTTGTCTGTTTCTATCGTAAATCCGGCAGCCATCTCATGCCCCCCCACATGAACAAGGTGATCAGAGACCGATCTAAGTAGTGTTACTATATCTACGCCTTGAATCGAACGTGCTGATCCTTTCGATAGTCCATTGTCTCCAATTGAAATCACAATACTCGGTCTGTAATATGACTCTGTAAGCTTTGAAGCAATAAGACCGATCACTCCCTGATTGTATGACTGATCGGCTGCAATCAGAATTTTTTTAATATCTCCATTGGTATATAAAGATTTTGCGTGATTTACTAAATCAGTTGTAATAAGCCGTCGATCTTCATTTGTCCCAGATAATTTTTTGGCCAGCATTTTTGCTCTAATTCTGTCCATCGTACAAAGCAATCGTAAACTATCCATAGCAGAATCCAGCCTCCCGGTAGCATTTAGACGTGGTGCGATCATAAAGCCTACGTGATAGACATCAAGTGACTGAAGATCAATTTTTGCGTCTGTAAACAGCTCTAAAAGTCCTAATCTTTCTGTTTTACGCAATGCTTGCAGACCATATTTTACCAATACTCTATTTTCGTCACGTAATGGCATGCAATCAGCTACAGTTGCCAACGCAACAAGCTCAAGATGCTTCTCATCGTCGATTTTCTTTCCTGATATCGCTTTTGAAAAAGCATATGCGACACCTGCACCACACACAGCAGGAGTATGTATTATCACAGCAGCATCCGGTAATTTGTCACCTTTTGTGTGATGGTCAGTCACTATTACGGTTATTCCTTTTTCTTTTGCGTAGGTAATCGCTTCTATAGCAGATATTCCATTATCAACGGTAATAATAAGTCCGGTATCAGGATATTTTTCTAGAATGTTGTCGATGCCAACGATAGACAATCCGTATCCTTCATCTACTCGATGAGGGATGTAAGGAACAGATTTTTTATATTTACTGTACAGAGTTTCCCAAAGTATAGCTGCCGCACATACCCCATCTACATCATAGTCACCATAAACTACAATAGTTTTATCTTGCTTTTTAACATCAGAAATAATCTCCTTTGCTTTTTTTACCTCTGATTTTTCTACCCCTAGTTTATCTAACTCAATATTTTCTAAAACAGGGTATAGAAATTTTTCAATCGCCTCTTTTGTCTCAATTTTTCTATTCTGAAGTAATATCGCGGTGATGGTCTGAAAATCTAAAGCTTTATTTTTATCTGATTCTTCTTGCGGAGAATATAAAATGTCCCACTGTTTCATGATATACTTTCAATAAATCGGTTCTCGATTTACCATTATAAAATTTAAAAACTCAAACTAAAGTGTATTAAATATTATCATGAATACTGAGGTTCCACAAACTGTATCGCAGCTATATAAAAAACTTGAAAATAAAGGATACTCCGTACATCTGGTGGGTGGGTGTGTTCGAAATATTCTCATGGACATACCTGTAAAAGATTGGGATTTATCTACCAATGCTACACCGGAGCAGATACAAGAGTTATTTCCGGATTCATATTATGAAAATAAATTTGGCACAGTTAAAATCCCTATGAATGATGAAAAAAAGGATTTTATAGAGCTGACAACATACCGCACAGAGTCAGGCTATAAAGATCACCGTCACCCTACTGAAGTTACGTGGGGAAAAACAATTGAAGAGGATCTTTCTCGACGGGATTTTACTTGCAATGCTATTGCACTAACGATTGTGAATGGAAAGTTGGATATCGAGAATATAATAGACCCTTACAATGGACTTGATGATATAAAAAACAAAGTAATTCGTACTGTTGGAAACGCAGATGAAAGATTTAAAGAGGATGCACTACGCCTCATGCGAGCAATTCGATTTGCTGTACAACTTTCTTTTAAGATTACTGAGAATACCTGGGACGGAATCAGGCAAAACTCAGAGCTTATAAAAAACGTCTCCTGGGAGAGAATTCGTGATGAGTTATTAAAAATACTGGCAAGCGATAATCCTGATGAAGGGGTAAAACTTCTTGACGAGGCAGGCTTGTTGTCATATATAATCCCTGAGCTTGGAAAAGGAAAAGGTCTATCTCAAGAACGACCGGGAAGACACCACGTACATGATGTCTATACTCATAATCTTCTTACGTTAAAGCACACTCCTTCAAAAGACCCTATTGTCCGGCTTGCAGCTCTTCTTCATGATGTGGGAAAACCTTATGTAGCAAACCAAGATGAGGAAGGTTTGATTATCTTTCACAATCATGAAGTTGTGGGAGCTAAAGTAGCAAATGAAATTACGGACAGGCTACGATTAACAAAAAAGCAGAGAGAAAAAATATTTAAGCTAATTCGATGGCATATGTTTTCTGTAGACGAAACAGTAACTGATCACGCTGTTCGTAAATTTTTACGTCGTGTTGGAGTAGAAAATGTAAGCGATATGATTGATTTACGAATTGGAGATAGACTGGGTAGTGGTACTCAAACTGCAGAAAGTTGGCGTCTAAAAAGATTTAAAGATATGATCGAGAAAGAACTCAACCCTCCTTTTTCAATCAATGACTTAGCAATTGATGGCAATGACATAATGCAGGAACTTAATTTAAAACCAGGGAAGAAAATTGGTTATATACTTCAAAAACTATTTGAAGAGACCGACTTAGATCTCTCAAAAAATAATCGTGACTATTTGATAAAACGTATCCATGAGATTCACAACAATAATGAATAACATAAATAATAATCTTGACTCGATGTATTAATACATCAATACATATATGTCACAAATCTCAAAAAGATATATCTCAAAAGATGTATCGGATCGAATTTTTGATTTATTCATCAAAACTCTTCTCAATGTAAAAAATAGAAATGTAGCTGAGAATTTTACACGCGATCTATTTTCATCTACAGAACAAATAATGATCACAAAAAGACTGAGTATTGCATTACTACTAGAAAAGGGATACGACCAAAGAACAATTTCTGAGATACTAAAAGTTAGCACTTCAACTGTCTCTCACATTAACAATACCGTCAAAAATAGTTCAGATGAGTATAAACAGTTAATTAAAGAACTATTAAGTGAGGAGTCAATTACTGACTTTCTACATTCCATTGCTCTGCTTATTGTAGAACTTCCTAGCAAAGGAGGAGAAGGATCAGGAGTATGGAGAGCAACAAAGAAAAAGCTTGAAAAAGAAAAGAACCCATTTTAACGCCTTGATTCGATGTATTAATACATCGAATCATGACTAACTTTATTAATGAAAAATTAAATAGTGTATAATACTAGATATGTTAAAAGATAAAATACACGAAGATTTAAAGGCTGCAATGATTGCAAAAGATGAGCAAAAACTCTCTGTAATTCGTATGCTGAAAAGCGCTGTTCAGTATTATGAAATAAACAAAGGTGGAGCGGGATATTCTGCGACAGACGATGATATTATTGAAGTAATTGGAAAAGAAATAAAAAAACGCCGAGAGTCAATCGAGCTATATGAAAAAGGCGGTCGTCCGGAGCTTGCTGAAAAAGAACAACAAGAACTCGATGTATTACAAACATACTTACCTGAACAATTATCAGAAGATGAAATAAAAACACTAGTAGATGAAGCGATTTCTCAAACCGGTGCTACAGAAATGAAGGATATGGGAAGGGTAATGGGAGCACTTATGCCAAAAGTAAAAGGGAAAGCTGATAACAGCATAGTCAGCTCTCTAGTCCGTGAAAAACTGTCTTAACTGTTTATCTTTTTCTTCCTCTTCTGATCCCAATTATTCCAAGTGACGAGTAACTGAGAAGCGTTAAATATTGATGAATACGTTCCAACTAAAATTCCAAGAAAAAGCGCAAGAATAAACCACTGCAGTGAACCTTGACTAAAAAGAAGTAACGTGAACAAAACTAATAAAGTACTTATGGAGGTATTTAGCGATCTAATAAGCGTATCCAATAAGGATTTATTAACCACTTCCTCATACTGAAGCTTTAGATCATTTTTAATATTTTCCCTGATTCTATCGAACACAACTATCGTATCATGTACAGAAAATCCAATAGTAGTCAGTAATGCTGTAATAAATAATGCATCTACTTCAACATTGAAAAACACTCCCAATAATGAAAAGATACCCAGAATGAAAAAAACATCATGTAAAATTCCTACTACAGCAACTGTCCCATACTTCCATGAGGCAAGTGGTTTTGAAACTTCACGGAATACATAAGCGATGTAGGCAGTAATTGCTGCAGAGGCGATTAAAACAGCAAAAAATGCGTTTCTAGTAGTCTCAGATCCGATTGTCGACCCAACAGTTTCGAAATTAATTGCACGAGCACTCTCATCATTTTCTTGGACTGCTGCGACTATTTGATCATTGACTTTTTGAGATATTGGTTCTGTCCTTATAATGTAGGAGTTTCTATCTGTTTCGTCTATTGTGATCACATTTGCGTGCTCACTCACAATATTTTCTAACTCTTCTCGAGATACTTTATCAATTCCTGCCAATTCCAGTCTTGATCCACCTGTAAAGTCTATACCTAACTGCAAACCGTTAAAGATAAGAGAAATAAACCCAGGGATAAGCATTACTGCTGAGATGATATAAAATAGTTTTCTTCTGGCAACAATATTCATAATTATTTTACTCCCCTCTTCTTAAATGATGGAATGAGATTAAAAGGAAACAATCTATCACTCACTTGGGTTTGTTCTTTTTTTATTCCACTATCAAAAACTTTTAAAAAATTCTTCGTCACAATAATTGCAGAAAACATAGACACCAAGATTCCGATAGCTAACGTCAGTGCAAATCCCCTCACAATTCCTGTACCAAAGTAGAATAAAATAACACAGGTAATCAGACTCGAAAAATTTGAGTCTCTAATTGAGGTCCACGCACGCTTGAATCCTTGCTCAATCGCTTGTGCCTTTGTCTTGTTTTGAGCAAGCTCTTCTTTCATACGTTCAAAGATCAAAATATTAGCATCAACAGCCATGCCTATAGAAAGTATAAACCCTGCTATTCCTGCTAAAGTGAGTGTTACTGGAAGCGTTTTGAAAATGAAAAGTACAATCAGTGTATAAACTATTAATGCCAAACTTGCCACTGCCCCTTCTTTTCGGTAAATATAAACCATGAAGAAAATGACAGAAATTAACCCTAATACTCCACCGAACAAACTTAATTTTAGCGACTGAATACCTAATGATGGACCTACGTTTGACTGTGCAGCAAGTTCTAAAGGAACAGGTAGTGCTCCAGCATTTAGCGCAATTGAAAGCGATTTAGCCTGTTCTGTTGTGTACCCTCCTGTTATTGATGCTTCACCATTTGGAATTTCTGTTTGCACAACCGGTGCCTGAATAACCTCGTTATCAAGTACTATCATGACAGGTTCTCCTAAATTTCTTCTTGTAATATCAGCAAAAAGCTTTGTTCCTTCATTGGTGAAATTTAACACAACTTCTGTCGCACCTGTCTGGCTATTAAATCCAACACTTGCTGCTTCTAAATCACGTCCTGTCAGCTTAGTCTGTACAGGAACTTTTCCTTGTGAAAAAAATACAGCTCCCACCGGATAGGCTGAAGAAGTTGCATCTTCCTGCGAAAGATCTTCATCTGATAGCTCCCAAAATGTTAGCTGTGCAGTTCTTCCGATTAGATCAATCGCTTGATTCACATCGGTAACACCAGGTAACTCTACGATAACTCTATAATCTTCTCCTGTTCGCACTGTCTGTATCACAGGCTCTGAGACGCCAAAAACGTTTATTCTCTGCTCAATTATGCTACGGGTTGACTCTAGCGCATCTTGCCTGCTTTCAAAAGGAATTTCATCCATTTTAAGGTCATATGTAAGTCTTACGCCGCCTTGCAAATCTAGACCTAGTTTATACGGTTGAATTAGTGGGATTTGAAGAGGTGGCTGTTCCTGTGTGGGATCAGATATAAAAGGGATGCTTGCTCTATCAATTGATAAATTGTACTGAAATGGCAGATTTAGTACTAAGAGTATTAGCGAGGCAAACAGTATCAGCGTAACAAATACTCGGGGTTTTCTCATATGAATTTATATTAGTAGTGATTCTTCATCACCTACAAGCATTATTCTTGTTCCATAAATTATTGACAAGATGAAAGGATCTTGACGTTTTTTCCTAAAGTTAAACTCTTCTTCTGTCATGACAGTGTAGTTGATCTCATTTTTCAACCGTGCCTCTTCTTTTCTGACTAACAATGTTAACTCAGGAAGTACTACTGTCCCAACTACAAGTAAATCAACTTCTTCATTGTTTTGTCTGATTCCTCTCACAAAACGCCCTGATAACATAGCATACTTTATCTTTCCAAGTTTTATTCGATTCTTGATAATGTCAGCTCCAATCCCTCGGCTTTTACTGATAAGTTTGATTATGTCGAAATAAAAAGGATAGTTTTTGTCTGGGTAGTAGTAGACTCTGTTAGCTCGAGGTTCTTTCTTAAGCACACCTTTTTTTTCTAAAAATATTAATTCTCGACGAACTGCGTTAATCTCCTCTTCTACACGTCTGACAATTTCTCTGACGTGAAACATTTCTTCAGGGGCTTCGAAAAATGAGTATAAAACTTTTACGCGAGTCTTGGATGTAATAAGATCTTCAAACATGGCTATATCTTGTAGCTATTATATTGGTTTAGGGTAGAAATGTCGAGTACTAATTTACCTCAACATTGGTATCCGGAGATACAACAGATAACCAGATTTGTCCAGGATTAAATTCAATTTCTTTTCCTCCGCTTGTTAAGACAAGCCTTGCCTCTCTATTTGCTTTACTCCACCGAGCTTTAATTTCTTTGCCATCCATAAAGACTAGTGCATTTCCAGTCCCTGTAGTACCGTAAAGCATGTGTAGATTACCTGGATAGCCATCATTTGCACGAGATTCTGTCATAAATAGCACAACAACATTTTTTGGCGCTAATTGCTTCTTTGTATTGAAATCAATATGCGCTTCTCCTCCATTATTACGAAGATACGTATTTGATGCCTTGTCGTACTTATAGTCTACTGCGAAATCTGCATATCCATCCCAAAAATTAAATGAGATAGTCTGTGCATTTGGACGTCCGGATGCAGGTGCGTCTTCTTTAAATTTATAAGGTCTGAAGTTGTCCGTCCACTCATTTCCGTCTGCATCAACATTTGACAGCTCTCTTTGTTCTTTTGCAAAGTCCCACAGCTTTGTTGTTCCGGTATACATTGTGTGTTCTGTAGCACGATTAGGAAGACGTGATTCGTATCTACAAAGAATAGGGCACGGTACGCTGAACTGGTCTAAATCGTTGTACTGATTCCATCCATATCGACGAATTTGCCCTAAAGCATCTGCAGGACCAGGAGTATTTGCCCCTCCTACGTGTACGTATAACGGATATTCACCATACTCTGAGATGAAGTCAAGAAAATATGTACGTGCTGACCTTACAGGACCCACAAACTCTGCATCCTGACAGTGATATACTGCAAGAAATCTAGTGATTCCACCCTCTGCAACTGCCTCATATACTACATCAGCAAATGAGATACCAGACTGAGGACGAGCATCTGTGGAGTTCTCAACCATAATACCTACAGGACGATGATCTTCCCACCACTGACGCTGCTGCTTGGAGTACAAAGCGCCATTTAAAGGACAGGGTTCGGTTTTTGGAAGTGAGTCGTCAAACACCACGTTACCGTCTGCATCCCGACCTGCACCAGGAACCGGAGCTTCAATAATTGATCCTCCGAGGATATTGGTGAAAAGAAAATAAGACGATACTGTAGAGATGATATATAAGAAAACTCCGATAATTACTAATTTTTTTGTTTTCATAGTTTATAAAGTTTGTGCTTCTTTCAGTGCTCTTTCTTCTTCTGCTGACAGACTGTGCTCAACTCCTTTTCCATTTTTTACACTTTTTGCGTACCACCTCGTACCAGCCCGTGTATGATAGCTTGAGATTATTACCCCAGTATCATGTCCGTCCACAAGGGTAACGATAAAACTTTGATCTCCTCCTGTATCTTTAAACGGGTTAAACCTTAAGAGTCCTAGTTTTTGGACATGAAAAGAGACCTCTTTTTTTAGTTTATCATACTCGGAATTTATTCGCTCTATCTCTTTTTTATTCTCTTTCTCAGCTCGAATAACTTCATCTATCACTGCGATTAGAGAACTTTTCTCTCCTTTTTTTGTCGCACGAGTAAAGTATAAATAAAATCTTAAAAAAATTACCGTTACAAGGAGTAACCAGACTGTCAAAAGTCCTAATAAGATCAGCTCCGGACTCAAATTCATAGGTGCAAAATTTATTCTAGCCTCTTGACAGCCGTGTTGTCAATATGATACTTTTTGACTCATGAGTAGAAAGAAAAAAACTCTGAAGCAGAAAAAGCTGAGTGATCTAAGAAAACATTCATCTGCTCCAGATATCGTTACTCAAAATGTAAGTCCAACATTTACTTATACTCCTGAACCCTCAACTAAACCTGCGACTTCACCCCATCCTAAGCAATCACCCAGCATCAGGATACATCAAACAGCTGATCTTAAGAAAAGCATGGTGATTTCAGTTATTCTTGTAATGATAAACACGGCAATTTACCTTCTCTATGCAAATAATATTATCCCATTGAGTATACTGGGATTAGAGTAGAAGAGGTTTAGCCGCCCCAATTCTCTGTGAGGGGGTTTCGGCTGCTATCTAACTAAAGCACAGAGAGAAAGGTGGTGAATTATATATGGCAATGATGTATTGCGTAAAATGTCGCGATAAAAGAGAAGATCCAAATGCAGAGCCGGTAACCATGAAAAATGGTAAACCAGCTATGAAAGGAAAGTGTCCGGTTTGTGGAACAGGAATGTACAAAATCGGTAAACCAACCGCATAGGATTTTTTCTTTTTAACACCAAAAACCCGGTCTGATTTTTTTGAAATATAAAAAACAGATCGGGTTTTTGCATGGAGAACCTATTCGTCTTTATCGAGTGGAATAAGTCTGTAAACCTTAACAACTGAAACTTCCCATTCGCCATCAATTTCGGCTTGTCCAAACCCTGCAATCTCCCACAGTGAGTGGCCTAACGGTTCACAATCTTCTTCGCATATAATCAATAATTGATCCGTAACTGTCTTGCGTTCAGGGTCTACTATCTCGTTTTCAATAGTGACAGGCTTCTTATTATTTAATTCGAAGTAATATCGGTACCCATGATCCGAGTTTCCTCCTGTCACCAATGCAAAATTAAATGGCTTATCTCCTGTCTGCGAAAGTACAAACTCAGAAATTGTGCGTATCTGATCCTTTTGACGATTAGGCTCGTAGCGTATAGGTGAAAAGTAAATATTAGGAACCAATATAAGACCGAGTAATGCAAATGAAAAAATCTTGGTGAATATTGACCCACCCTTTGCTTTGTACACTGAAGAAAGCAAGTTTCCGATCATCAAGAAAGGAACGGGAAACATGAACCCAAAATAATAATCATAGATTGGTTTTTTATAAAACCCAAATGCCATTACGCCGATAATAAGCCAGCTCAGTAACAAACTCATCTGAATCTTATTTTTCATTTTAAAAATAATAATTACTGAGGCGATTGCCAAAATTATTATTCCAATCTTCCATCCTTGCAGAAGTAGATCATTATAATTTTCAAAATGACGTGACTCAGGATAGTTTACAAGTAACCTTCCAAACACCCTAAAAAACACATCAGATACTATCTCAGAGTATGACGCATCAATACGGTTTGTTTGATCGTCTCTATTGAATATAAAACGAAAGATATTTTGAAGATTTGGAAATCCGTTTCTTATTTCAAATAATAAAAATGGAGAGAATCCAACAACAAATCCAACAAAAATAACCAGATACCTTACTACCAACTGAGAAATCTCACTCACCCATGATTTAGTCTTCTGAATCAATGTTCCGATACATGCAAAAACTGCAATGATTAACGCGACAAAGGTTCCAAGATAATGCAACTGCATAATTATACCGAGTAAAATTCCCACACCCAAAAAATATTTCAACTTACTTTTGGTGATCGCAAAATATAAGAGCAATAACGCAGCAGTGGTAAAAAAGGGCATGACATTCGGATTCCAAGAAGACCGAGAGTAAACAATAACTAACGGAGAAACTGCGTATAATAATGCAGCGATAATCCCTGTAGGTTTATTGAAAAATTTGCCTCCTATATAGTAAACAAGAAAAACAGTTGCGACCCCAAAAAGCGCAACCATTATTGCAGGTCCTACTGGATCAAGCTGCCATAACCATAAGAATGGAGTCATCAAGTAGTAGTAAATAGGACCCAAAAAAAAATCGCCTGCTGATGCGCGAGGTCCAAGAAGTGTGGGATCACCCTCAAGAATCTGTTTTACTACTAATACATCTCTCCCTTCGTCTCCTAAGAACGTCATATAATCACCGATTCTATAAAGACGTAAGAAAGCGGCAATCAGTAAAATTAAAAGTATGTGAAAGTTATGTTTTATAAAACGCATTAACCGACTAAGTCCTGGAGTTTGGAAAGGAAAGAAATTCTCCAACGTTTCCATATAAATATATTATACATAGTATAACTATAAGGAATTACAAAAAATCCGATTGCGATAATAAGGAATAGCTGTCTTGTATGCTCTCCAAACGCATGAGTACCAAAAAAAAGTACAGTTGATATAATACCCAATGACCCTAACGAAACTAAGTTAAACTGTGGAAATTTAAGCAAAACTTTCCATGGATTAGTAATTTTCTGCTGGTTAAATGCCCAAAAATTATTAACTACAAAATTCCAAATAATAGACATTTCTGCACCTATTGCTCCAGCTAGTGATGGATGTAAACCTTGTCGATAAAAGAACTCTAGTGAGATTGCATTAATCAAGTATCCGATAAACCCCGTCATCGCGTATTTTGAAAAAGGAGAATGCCATAGCTCGATTATTCTCTGTGTAATAACATACTTGAGTAAGTTAGTTATAAAATCTCCTGCAGCAATTTTTGAACGACCCAAAGTTCTGTCGACTGCTTTGAATGGAACTTCAACAACCGTATAATGGTTCTGAATTGCTTTATGCAGGAATGCTACTTGAAAGGTATATCCTTTATATTTGTTTAGAGATTTTTCAACCGTAATAAATACTTCTTTTCTGATTGCTCGATAACCACCGGTCCAATCGTGAATATAAAACCTCATTAGGATTGCTCTAACTAACAAGTTACCTGCAATCGAGAATAGTTTTCGATGAACTCCCCAATCTTTCGGAATAGACCCACCATGACTATATCTGGTACCTATAACGAAATCATATCCCTCATCAATCTTTTTCAAAAACTCCGGAACTTTATGTGGATCATGAAAAAGATCAGCATCCATCTCAAACAACACATCAGCATTCATTTTTTCTATAGCATATTTCATTCCCCGCACATAAGCAGCACCTAATCCTTTTTTCTCTCCTGAAGAGATCTCAATATTCTTCCACTTTTTCATTAAGCCTCGAATAACTTCTTCAGTCCCATCAGGTGATGAATCATCAGCCACTAGGATAGACATATTGTAATTTTTAATTTTTGGAAAGACTTCAGTTTGCAGGATTTCGATTAACCTTTCTATATTGCCTTTCTCGTTGTATGTTGGAATAATTATTACTGCATTCATAGTTAGCTCCTAAAATATTCTATCGTTTTTTCTAGTCCTTGTTCCAGTGGCACTTTTGGTTCCCATGAAAGTAATTCCTTTGCGCGCGTGATGTCAGGCTTGCGTACTTTTGGATCATCTGTAGGTAAGTCTTCAAAAACAATATCAGATTCAGAATTTGTCATTGCCTTAACAGTCTCCGCAATTTCTTTGATAGTCCGCTCGTCTGGATTTCCCAGATTTAATACAGCGCCTTTTGTATTCTCAGTGAACATTGCTTTTTCCAGCGCGTCAACCATATCGCTAACATAACAAAAGCTACGAGTCTGTAATCCGTCACCATAAATAGTAATACTCTCCTTACTGAGCGCTTGATTAATAAAGTTAGAGATTACTCTCCCATCATCGGGCTGCATTCTAGGTCCAAAAGTATTGAATAGGCGAACAATACGAACATCTACATCATATTTTCTGAGATATGCGAACGTAATAGCTTCACCAAATCGCTTAGCTTCGTCATATACTGAGCGCACACCATTTGGATTAACATTTCCGAAGTATGTTTCAGGCTGAGGAGAGACTTCGGGATCACCATAGATTTCAGAAGTGGAGGCAAATAAAAACTTTGAGTTGTTTCGCTTAGCCAGCTCTAGTAAATGATATGTCCCCTGAGAGTTGGCGAGCAATGTTTCAACAGGAAAAGCTATATAACTCCGTGGGCTCTTTGCGTTAGGTGAGGCTGGCGACGCAAGATGAAATATTACATCAGCAGATATATCTTCGGGCAGTGGTTTAACTACATCATGCTGCAAAAATTTGAATAATGGATTTGAATATAAATGCCGTATGTTATCTTCACTTCCAGTAATTAGATTGTCGATTGCGACTACTTCGTGTCCTTTCTGTAATAGAACCTCTGATAAATTTGATCCGATAAACCCGGCACCACCGGTAATAAGTACTTTCATATTTATATTATACGTACAACAGGGGAGAAAATCATAATAGAGCCTGAGACTTATGAGTGAGATTTTTCTCTTTCAATATCAGAATTTACCATCATCTCAACCAGTCCTTCAAACGATGTTTTTGGCTGCCATCCCAGCTCTTCTCTGGCTTTTGTAGCGTCGCCAATCAGCAAATCAACTTCTGCGGGTCTTAAGTACTCAGGATTGTTTGCGACTACATAATCTTGCCAGTTATCAATCCCTACTGATTTGAATGCAAGTTCTACAAACTCCTGAACACTGTGTGTCTCACCTGTAGCTACAACATAGTCATCAGCTTTCTCTTGCTGAAGCATCATCCACATTGCTTCTACATAATCACCCGCAAATCCCCAGTCTCTTTTTGCATCAAGCGTTCCTAACTCTAGTTTATCCTGTTTTCCCAAACTAATACGCGCAACTGCATGAGAAATTTTTCTGGTTACGAACTCAAGACCTCGTCGAGGTGATTCATGATTGAACAGGATTCCGGAGCATGCAAACATATCAAAACTTTCTCGATAATTAAGTGTTATATAGTGTCCATACACTTTAGCTACACCATATGGACTTCTAGGATGAAAACGGGTAGTTTCTTTTTGAGGCACTTCAGTTACTTTTCCATACATCTCTGAGGATGATGCTTGATAAAAACGGATTTTAGGATTGACTGTGCGAACCGCTTCAAGCATACGAGTAACCCCTAGAGCGGTGAATTCACCAGTTAGTAAAGGTTGATTCCAAGAGGTTTTTACAAATGATTGAGCTGCTAAATTATATACTTCATCAGGTTCAGATTTTTCTACTGCTTCAGTAAGTGAGGTCTGATCAAGCAGATCTCCTGCAAGCAATGTAACTTTATTTTCATCCACTAAATGTTGAATATTTACAAAGTTAACTGTACTTGTACGACGGGTTAAACCAAATACTTGGTAACCCTTAGAAAGTAAAAATTCTGCTAAGTATGATCCATCTTGACCGGTAATCCCGGTAATAAGTGCTTTTTTCATTGTTTTATCTTACCTTTTTTATTAATCTGATTTCAACTCTGATTTAATCGTAATCACTATCAAACATCAATTCTATGCTATTGCTCGCCAATAGTCTAGTGTGTTTCTTAATGTCTCTTCAAAATCAATTGTTACTTTCCACCCAAGCTTTTTAATTTTCTCGGAATTACTCACCAGATGCGGCACATCAGACGGACGTAATCGAGAAGGATCTTCTGTTACTTCCATTGATACGTCAGACAAAGCAATAAGTTTATCAAGTACATCTTTTATCACAAAAGATTCTCCTCTTCCAATATTGTAAACCTCTCCGGGTGTGCCTTGTTCCATGGCTATCTGATAGGCACGTACCATATCTCGGACATCAGTAAAATCACGCTCTGCGTCTAAATTACCTACCTGAATCACTGAATCTTTTTTACCTTTTTCGATCTCGGCAATCTGCTTAGCGAACGCTGAAACTACAAAAGAAGGTGACTGCCGCGGCCCAATATGATTAAAAGGTCGCACACGGATTATAGGCAGCTTGTAGGAAAGATAGTACTGCAATCCCAGTAAATCTTGCGTAGCTTTAGAGACTGAATAGGGGCTATTTGGACGAAACTCAGTATTTTCATCAATAGGTAGTTTTTCAACAGAGACAGCTCCATAAATTTCTGCGGATGATACAATAAGCAGTCGGGTATTTGTTAAGCTATTAAGCTTCAAAGATTCGAGTATATTTAGCTGTACATCAACATTATTATGAATAAACTTGACCGGATCATTATGACTATCAGCAGGAGAAGGTAAGGCAGCAAGATGATAAATTTGATCAGGTTGTATAGAGGTAACAAGGTCATTAACTCTTTCACTATCAGTTAGATCAATTTTTACAAGATTAATTCTATCTTTTATCTGAGAAACATTTTCAAGACTACTGTCTGAGAGGTATGTACCATGAATTTCTAAGTCGTCACGTGATGAAAGATGTTCTGCTAAAAAGCTGCCTGCAAATCCGGTAATTCCGGTAATAAGTACTTTCTTCATCTTCCTACACCGATATATGTAAACCCTTGTTCTCTCATTTTTTCAGGATCATATAGATTTCTGCCATCAACTATATTAGGAGTTCTCATAAGTTTAATAATTTTTCCTGTACTTAACTGTTTAAACTCATTCCATTCTGTAACAAGAATAACTACATCTGCATCAGTAACTGCCTCATATGCAGATTGAGAAAATTCCATGTTTGTTAATTCTTTAAAGATCTGTTTAGAGTTATCCATAGCTACAGGATCATATGCTTTAATACGCGCTCCTTTGCTATGCAGATAATTAATAATATTAATTGAAGGTGCTTCTCTCATGTCGTCGGTATCTGGTTTAAACGCCAATCCAAGGATCGCAACATTTTTTCCTGACACATCACCTAGTAATTGTTCAGCTTTATCTGCAATTGATTGTATAGCCTCTTTATTTATCTCTTCTACTTCTTCTAGCAACTCGAAATCATACCCGTTTTGTTTTGAAATCTGGATCAATGCTTTCACATCTTTAGGAAAACAGCTTCCACCATATCCTGCTCCTGCATTAAGGAAATACTGACCTATACGCTTATCTAAACCTATTGCTTCCAACACGTCCGGTCCATTTGCTCCTACTTTCTCAGATAATTGAGCAATAGCATTTGCGAATGAAATTTTTGTAGCTAAAAAGGCATTTGCAGCGTACTTAATCATCTCTGCAGTCTCGATATTTGTGAGCACTAGATGTGTGTCACCGTTATTACGAATGATTGGGTCGTGTAGCTCTACTAGTTTATCTTTTGCTTCTTTAGTTTCTACACCGATTACTATCCTGTCCGGATGTTGAGTATCTGAAATTGCTTGGCCTTCACGCAAAAATTCGGGTACAGAAGCAATATCAACCTCTGCGTTTTCAGGTTTTAACTTTTTCAAAACTTCCAGTACTCTTCTGTTAGTCCCAACAGGAACAGTACTTTTGACATTTACAACTGTGTGTCCATTTAGATAAGGAGCAAGCTTCTCTGCAACATCAAAAACTACAGATAAGTCAGCTGAACCGTCCTCTTTCGGAGGAGTACCTACAGCAATAAACACTATGCTTGATTTGGTTATCGCAGGATCATAGTCTAGTGTAGGGATAAGCCTACCTGCTTTTACATTCCGACTTACTAACTCTTCTAATCCGGGTTCATAAATTGGAATAATACCTTTCTTAAGGTTTTCAATTTTTTCTTCTGTGTGTCCGATAACATAGACAGTGTTTCCAAGGTCTGCAAATACTGACGCAGTTACCAGTCCAACATATCCATGTCCGATAAATGTGATTGTCATATATTTAAATTACTAATATCTAAATACAAATAACTAATTAGAAACTAGGCATTAGAAATTTGTGATTTAACTTCCTGAAGCCCTTCTTCAAAGGATCTCATTCTTACTCCCAAGGCTTTTATTTTATCATTATTCATCGCTAAATTAAATGGCCGGTCTGCCTTGCCAGAAAAATACTCTACTCTGGTAGTGGATGAAACCAAAGATTTGTCTAACTCAAAAGTATCAGCAATTTTTATCGCTGCATCGTAGGGATTGAGCGATTCACTGCCTACTACGTGGTAGATTCCTGATACATCTTGTGAAATAACTACATCCAGCGCGTTAACAAAATCATCTATAAATGTAGGGTTGAAAATATGATCAGAAACTGCCCAAACTTCCTGATTAGACCTAAGTCTGTTACTAATCGCCCTAACAAAATCATTCTTTTTATCAAATTTTGCTCTATATGGATAGGCGATTCTTATTATCACAGATGACGCACCGCTTTCAGTTACTGCTTGTTCACCTTTCCACTTTGTATATCCATACCAATTGATAGGGTTTGGAGTATCATTCTCGTCATAAAATTCACCGTCCGGTTTTGTTCCATCAAAAACAAAGTCTGTGGAGATATAAATGATTTTTTTATGGGTGTCTTTACAAAGCTTTGCAACATTTGCTGCGCCTTCTACATTTATTTTCCAGGCCTCTCCATTTTCATTCTCTTCACGATCTAACTCACATCCATCAACATCAGCTTTAGCTGCAAGTAAAATAACGTGGGAGATTTCTTCATCACTGGCAAGTAACTCAAGCGACTGGGGATTTGTTATATCGGTTCCTGATGAAGAATTAAATTCTACCAAGGAGTATGAGTTGGAAAGTAGCTCAAGGATTCTGGATCCGACAAGTCCTGTTGATCCAATAATTGCGAGTTTCATATTAATATTGTATTACCTATTTCCCGTACTGTTTTTGATAATATTCCTGATATTCTCCTGTTTTTACTTTTTTCCACCATTCTTCATTATCTTTATACCACTGAACTGTTTTTTCTAGCCACACCTCAAAAGTATGCTGAGGTTCCCAACCCAACTCATTTTTTATTTTTGTCCAATCCACATCATATTTTCTGTCATGTCCTGGTCTATCTTTGACGAACTCGATATAACTCTCATCTTTACCCAAAATTTTAAGGATTCTCTTTGCAACTTCAACATTTGGTAATAAATCCATCATTCCACCTACTAAATATGTATCTCCGATTTTTCCCTTCTGCAAAACTAAATCAATTGCACGGCAATGATCTTCTACATATAACCAGTCTCTAATCTGCTGTCCGTCTCCGTAAATTGGTATTTTTTTATCCTCAAGCACATTGGTAATTGCTAAGGGAATTAGTTTTTCCGGAAAATGGTATGGTCCAAAATTATTTGAACAGTTGGTAATTGTGATGGGTAATCCGTAAGTTGTAAAATATGCCCTTACTAAATGATCTGATCCTGCTTTGCTGGCGGCATAAGGGCTACGGGGTGCATATGATGTAGATTCACTAAATTTTTCATGAGACTCTACTTCTAGAGCACCGAACACTTCATCAGTAGATATATGATGAAAGTGTTTGACATTGTTCTTGAGTGATGCGTCAAGCAATACCTGAGTACCTAAAACATTTGTTTTTACGAACTCCGCCGGTTCAAGGATTGAACGGTCTACATGGCTTTCTGCCGCAAAATGTACAACCGTATCAACACCCGCTATCGCAGCAGATACCTCAGAAGGATTACATATATCTCCTTGTACGAAAGAATAATTAGGATTGTTTTCTACTTCTTTTAGATTTTCAAGATTACCGGCGTAAGTTAGTTTGTCAAAATTTACAATTGTATCTTCAGGATGATTTTTCATCCAATAAAGAATAAAATTTGATCCAATAAACCCGGCTCCGCCGGTTACTAATAATTTCATAATTTTCCCTTCTCTAACCATTTATCAAGCAAGAGAATCCCTGCTATACTTGCTCCTGTATTAACTTCTCCACTCATCACTAGCTCGACAGCCTCAGTAACTGGAATTTTAATTAAAGATATATCTTCTGATTCCTCCATTTGTGCATCCCCCAAAGTTAATCCTTGAGCCACATATATTGGCTGCTCCCATGTAACAATGCTACCAGCTGCATGCACTGTAGCTATTTGTATAAACTTTTCGGCTGTGATTCCTGTTTCCTCTTTTAACTCTCTTTTTGCAGCATCTAAAGCGCTTTCACCCTCATCTATTATACCTGCAACACCTTCAATTAAATATTTCTCATGCAAATATCTATATTGTCTTACTAAATATACTTCGTTTTCGTCTGTAATAGGAAAAATGGAAACTGCAGGAGCCCTTTGAACGTTATGATATATCCTCTTACTTCCTGTAGGCAACTCTATATGATCTTCATAGACTGTAAAGAGATCTTTTTTAAGTATTGTATTGCGGGATAACAATTTTGTCATTGGAAAGCTGCATTATTTAATTGGAGGTCGTTGCAACCAATCATAACCAATTTCTGGATCATCGTGCTCAATTCTTCCTTCTTCCTCTGGATCATATACCTTTGAAGTTACATAATAAAGCTCTGCAGTATCCCCCATAACTTTACAACCATGCGCGACACCAGGTGGGATTTTGACAATTACGTCCTCTCCGTTTTCACCAATTGTGAATTCGTTTAACTGCTTGAATGTCGGAGAATCCTCGCGTTTATCGTAAAGCACAGCTTTGAGTGTGCCTTTCCCACAGTACCACCAATCAACTTGTGTCTTGTGTATATGCCAAGCTTTTATCACACCGGGAAACATCATAGATCTAGATAGTTGTCCAAATCCTTCAGCAAAAAATGGATCAGTCACCCGAATTAACTCTTCAAAAAACCCTCTATCATCACGGTGACGAACTAATTTTTTTACTTCCACTCCTTGTATTAGATTTTGATTTTCCATATTATTCTCTTTGTAGATAAGCTGAGACATCTCCATCAAGCTCTCCGCTTTTTATTTTTTCTGCAACCAGGTTGTTTGCACGCAGCAACTCATCATGAGATGAACCTGCATCTATCCACCAGTCAATCAGTTCACAATCCAGTGTACCGTCTTTGACATAAAAATTGTTAAGATCTGTGACTTCCAGTTCTCCCCGAGCTGAAGGCGACAGTCCTTTAATCCGATCAAAGACTTGTTCATCATACATGTAAATACCTGTCTGAGCAATATTAGATTTTGGATTTTCAGGTTTCTCCTCGATTGATATAACTTTTCCATTTTCATCCATCTCAATTACTCCGTACTGTTTTGACTCAGTCGGCATCTCAACTCCAAAAACTTTTGCGCCTTTTTCCTGCTGATTAAATGACTGGACTGAAGGCGAGAGATCGTGTCCGAAGATATTATCTCCAAGTATTACAAGTAATTTTTCGTTGTTCACAAACTCTTCGGCCAGTAAAATAGCGTCTGCGATACCACCTTTCGGATTTTTTTGCACAGCAAAGTATAGCTTCATATCAAACATCTCACCCGCATGTAAAAGATCGGTAAACATTCCCGCGTGATGAGGAGAACTGGAAATAAGTACTTCTTTGATTCCCGCTTTTCTCATTGACTCGAGCGGATAAAAAACCATAGGTTTGTTATAAACAGGGAGTAAATGTTTATTAGTAACCCACGTTAACGGGCGAAGACGTGTAGCAAGACCTCCTGCAAGTATAAATCCTTTCATAATTCAAATATTTCTCTCTCTATTATAGCCTTCCTATATTAAAGAATAAGAATGCAACCAAGATTATCGAACTAATCAAAATATATTCTATCACAATTTTTCCTTTTAAATCATGATTTAGTTGATGATGAATAAAGCCAAGAACAATATAAGACATCAATACGAATATTAACATCATAAACTGCAGCGCTACATCTCCACTAAAAATATACATGAAAAAGAATCCTAACAAAAATACTAGTCCTTGATAGAGATAGTATGCGTTATGATGAAATGTTGGTTTTTTCATATTATAAAATCGACCCGAATCTCTGTAATAATAACAGTAACAAAAACATTCCCAAAATCATAATATGATCTATGTTATGACCGACAATCCGAGGAATATTTTTCCTGCGAATTATTACAAAATCCAGAATTAGCGCAAGAAATAGAGTACCTACAACAATCGCTGGAATTACCCGTGTGGCTGAACTAAGGTTAATTTTAGGAAAGTTTTCTGCGCTAAGATTTAAAAACGAAGGAGTAATAAATATTGTAGGTTTAGGAACAGTCGCAAGTTCCTGAGTCTCTACCTCCACGTCAGTTACAATCGCAGGACTTGTTGCTACCACCGTTGGCGCAGCTGTGGGTAATATTGTTTCTGCCTTTTCCGGTGTGGGTGCTAAACTATCACTTGATACAGCAACTACGGGTTCATTCTGAACTGGAACATCCAATGCTCCAAACATCTGTACAACAAGCACCGTTTCAGTACCTTCTAATGTTCCTTCGACTACCGCAAACCCTATATCTCTATATTTATCAGAAAGCATATTATCGCGATGAGACGGGGAATTCATCCAGGCATCTACAACCGATTTAGGGTCAGTAAATCCTTTTGCTAAGTTCTCTCCAGCGAAAATATACCCATAACCTGAGTCTCTTATAAATTTCCAAGGAGATGTTCCGTCTGGGGCGAAGTGCGCCCAGTAGTTGTTAGCCATCATGTGATGAGCCTTACCATTTGCTGCGTTAACAAGTGAATCATTTAACTGTAAAGGAGCCAAACCATGCTCTTGTCGTACACGATTGGTATGATCAAGCAGTTCTTGCTGAGAGATTGAGTAAGATATACCGAGTACATCCGGACGAACAACCTGTAAATAATTGAGTGAGACACTGGAAATAAATAAGATTAAAACTAATAGAATAAGGCTTGAATGGTGCAATAGCTTACATCTGAAATTATTGTGCTCGTGGGGGATTAAGTAGTGCTTTGTAATTTGTCTCATTATTTGATCATCAAAGGCCAGTAGTATCGAAGTTATGACTGTAAGGGTAAAGTTTAGTCATACTACTTCATAAATGATTAACCATATATTGGATAATCAATCGTACCTATTTTATTATTATTGAGTGGAATAGAAAGTGCAAGTGATAACGTATTTGCAATAGCAAATCCAACACGTAGTCCGGTATACGATCCGGGACCTTTTTCACAATAGATGCGTTCAATCTTTTGCACAGTAATTCCTGCCTGGTCACATACATTTGCAATTAATCTTAAAACCACATCTGCTCTGGAATCATCTGGAACTGACTCAGCTTTATATTCCTGACCATCAACTGAAACCCATACAATGCTTTTCTTATTATCACGAGTATCTATATGTAATGTGTTCATGATTAATGGGTAATAGTTAATAGTTCTTAGATTAGAGTTATTTCTACAAGCTATTTTAAAGTTTCACTGCTCCTTCTCTTAAAACTTTATATGGAGTTACAGTACTATCAACTACTGTTGAGGGTTCTTTTACTTTACATTCACCAGGTAATACGAAATCTGCGAGACGAACTAGCTTTGGGTTAAGCTCATCAATAGTAAAAGGTGTCTGCTCACCAGAGAAGTTTGCAGAAGGGGCAAGTATTGGAACACCTACTCCTTGTATAATACGCAAAATATCTTCGTGGTCAGGCATACGTACTCCTAATGTGTCACTTCCTCCTTTTACCAAAGATGGGACTCTTGCATCATGACTGGGTAAAATAATTGTTAATCCACCCGGCCAGTGTTTTTTTATAAGTTTGTTTGCTGAGGGGCTAATTTCATCAACCCATTTACTCGCCATTTCTTTATCCGAGACTAATACTGGCGTTGCTTTATTTTCAGGACGTTTACGAATATTAAATAGTCTAGTAACAGCTGACTCATTGTCAATTCTACAGCCAATTCCAAATGCAGTATCAGTGGGGAAAATAACAACTCCTCCGCTTTTTATTACGGTTGTTGCTTTATCTATCGGATCGATCATTAATCAATTATATCAGAATAGAGCAGCTAACGAGAATCTTGGCTAATTTTCAAAAGTTATAATGCTATGTTCAATAATGTATAATCAACATATGATACGGTTAGTTCAGTACTTTCTACTTATCGTACCTGCCATCACAATATTGATTGACTCTACTGGTAATACATCTCTCGTGAAAGATACTATCGGCATTTCCTCTGGCAACATACTGCTCATTTCACTTCTCATTCTTTCATATTTGAGAATTACTAAGTCGAATAAATTATTTGATATCACGAAATATCGCACAATTATTTTATTTCTTTTCCTGCCTTTACTGCTTATCACACTCACACTTAGCATTATTGATGCAATCACTCCTGAAAACTATATATACTCGATTACTCGTATTCATCAACAAGGGCTGGGATTACTTACCTTATTTCTAGGTAGCGTACTCTTGCTTGCGAAATCTAATAAGTGGTGGAAAAAATATTATAAAATTGTAGTGCTTCTTTCACCTTTAGCAATTATCCTTACTCTGTCTATTACTAAACTGTGGCCATACAATTACTATTACGGATTAGTAAAAGAAGATGGCTTAATAGAATATCTTCAAGTTTTAGCATTGGTACTAGCAGTAGTTATCATGCTCAAAAACTTATTTAAATTTAAATCACAAATGAAGCTGTATGAAATATTATTTTTCTCGGTAGCTGTATTGTCGCTGTTTTTTGTTGCGGGTGATGAAATAGCCTGGGGACAGAGAATACTTGGAATTGAGACACCGGAGTCACTGGCAGAGATTAACAGACAGGAAGAAATAACCGTACACAACATAAGAGGAATAGAGTGGATGGTTGAGATCGCTTACGTAGTTATTGGTCTTACAGGCGGCTTATTATGGATAATTAAAAAGTACCTAACTAAACTTCATACCGGACTTAAATTGTTGGTTCCTTCATATTATTTTTCACTCCTTTTTCTAATTCCAGCAATCTACTATCTCTACCCTATTTACTCAACTGTAAACTTAATATCAGAATGGTCAGAAGTAATGGAACTACTACTATATATGGGAATTTCGGGTCATCTCATTGAACAAATCTATAACACAGTCAGCTCTAAATCATTAAGCAAATAGCTTAAGTTACTGATTTATTCCTGAGATTGAAAACAGTTCTTGATTAGTAAATAATTCAATATCATTGCTAACTTGAGCATTCAAATGTGAGATTATATAGTTGGCAAACAATCCGTTCATCACAGTTCCAAGATGTATATCGTCACTTAAAAACACACTTGTCGGATTATTGCTTGGAGTTGTAAGATCAAACATTACTTCGTCTATTGATATTAAGCTATCTGATGTTTCCTCTATTAAATCTGTAAAGAATTCGTTAGGATCGGCAATGAAAACGTTTCTACCTCGAGCAACTACTTCCAACTTGTCATTAACAATCATTATGGCGTTTGAGACTCGTTCACGCTTAGATCTATCTGGATAAGATTGTTGAACAGAGTACTTATTTCCCCAATCTGGTATTTTAAGCAGTAATATTGATACTTCTCCAGAATTTTGTAGAGTATCAACTGCCTGCGTAATATTTCCTACAATTGAGTTCGCTTTTTCCTCTAGCTGTTCATCAGTTAAAGAACCGTTATAAATCGCAGGATATCCATCTGCTGTATACGGAGCATAGTCATTAGCTCCTACATAAATTATTGCAACATTTACTCTATTTTCTCTCACTTGCTGTGCAAGTCCAGTGTGCTGACCTGAGTCGATCATGGTTTGTGCAGTTGCACCAGAACGTGACCAATTATATTCATATCCATCTCTACGTGGCTCAGGCCGATTATCTTTCCATTCACCAAAATTTACCTCTTTATATCTGGAAAGCAACTCTACCCAATTATAAACAGGAAATGATAAGTATGAACCTCGGATATCATCAGCCTGGTACTCATCTGATAAACTATCTCCTAATACACCTACTCCCTTTAGATTTACTTCAGACCCTAAATGAGAATTTTCTTTCTCACTGATAGGAATATTTATCCTTGCGTCCTGATGATTTACCTTTATCAAGGTAATAATAGATACAGCCAAAACAGAAAATATAAAAAAGTATCCTATGTGTGAAAGATTTTTAAAATAAGAAATCATGTACTCTTAAATCAAGAGCAATCATTATCCTAAAACAGAATGATAAGTTTTACAAAGATACGTAAGCTTTTAAAAAGAAAAAACCTTAATCACTCACAATTATTTTTCTACTATCATCTGGCAGAAGTTCCAATCTGATATCTTTTCTTTTAGCAGGCATATACTTACCAAGTTTTTCTGGCCACTCAATTAACACAATACCTTTCGAATCAGAAAATATATCAATTAAGCCTAGATTCAATAAATCTTCCTCCTGCTCTAACCTGTATAAATCTATATGATAAAGCTGCGTTGCGCTCCCATTGCCGACTTGATGAGTTCTAATCAGACTAAAAGTAGGAGAAATAATTCTATCCTTAATACCTAATCCGCGTGCGACGCCTTTTGAAAATGTTGTTTTTCCCAAACCTAAATCACCATATAGAAAGACTATGTCACCTGCGTTTAAGGTTTTTCCAAATTCCTCACCAATTTTTTCAGTTTCTTGCGCATTTTTTGTAATAATAATTTTTTTTCTCATACTCAACTCCCAACTCCTGTATTAATGTATTAATACATCAATACAAATAAATATACAGTAATAATTTATCTTTATTAAAGTATTGTTATACCTTTCGATATTTCCTAAAAAGGAGTATACCACAGGCAGAAAGAAGTAAGACGCTGCTTGAAATAAACATAACTCCTCCGGTTATATTATCTGCGGCATCAAGTTTATGAAGTGTAGATTTATTAGAACTCTTATTTCCACTTTCATCTACTATGTTAGAATTTCCAAGAACAGCCTCATCGGTTGCACTTTCTTGATCAGATTCTTCTTCAATAAAGTCAGTCGGAGTATTGGTACCAGTCGGGACATCAGTTGAGGTAGGAACCTTCGTAGATGTAGGGTCTTTAGCCATAGTAGGAACTTTTGTTGCGGTAGGAGCTTTGGTTGGAGCAAGAGTTTTGGTTGGTGTCTGCGTAGGAGGAAAGTATACCTGAGCGTTGCCATTTGATAGTCCTTTTGTTCCAATACTAAATATTACCCAACTATCTGCACCGTCTTGAGCTCTCCCTACACTCTGCCCTGAGCCGGGTGCTGGAAGGTCAGTAACACCATAATTAACAGGGGCGACGGGAACTTTTCCTCCAATTATACGAATACTGTCTATATCCTGATTTAACTTGTCCCAATCAATAACAAAAAATCCTCTTGCAGGCACAGTTCCTTGAAGCTCTTTTTTATTATTATTACTCTCGGAACTGTCTCTTAATAAAAGTCCATCTAATGATATATCCTCATCTGTCGGGTTATAAAGCTCAATCCAATCATCTGAACCAGCTGAAGAAAATTCATTTATCTGAATCTGACCGTAAACAGGATATGCGGATAAAAATCCGAATATGAAGAGGCACGCAGATATCAATGCATACCGCATGTAAATATTTAACAGATAACTAATCCGTTACAGTTTTTATACTATCAGTATATAGAAGAGGAAACTAGTAGTTAATATGCAGATATAATGTGTCTACTCCACCCTCGTCGTGTTTTACTTTCACGTATCTTAAACGGCATCCACCTGATCCCGCGTAACTTCCTTGGTATAGTGTTCCACTTTTAACAGCACGTACTGTTTGTGATCCTGAAGATCCAATATCTATTCCATCATGAAATCTATACACCTGTCCAACCCACGTATTTCTAACTGCCCAAGTCTCTCCATATCCTTGGTTATACTGAATACGAGGATCTATCGGCCATCTCCATGATCCTGATGGATTAAATGGATCTCCTCCGGAATTATTTGTATGATCAATCGATGAAAGATAATTAAATGGATTTTGAGACCTTCCCCCAGAACTTACAATAAAATGTAGATGAGTTCCACTGGAGTTACAGGAAGCGCCTTGTATAATTGAGGCGATCCGATCACCTTCATTCACTTTACCCACCTCAGTCTCTGTACCTCTTCCTGCAATAATGCCCTGAATTGACTCGTACTCTGCTCTTGCTTCAGCCAGTAAGTTTTGATACTTTTTTTCATCATTGTTAGTCGCTACTAACAAATCTCTTTTTTTGCTTTTTTCTGACTCCAGCTGCTTGTTATATGTTGCAAGCTGCTCGCGAAGCGCTTTGGCTTCGTTTTGTTTTTCTTCAAACAATGATTGTTCCTGTGCATAAGTTTTTTTTGCTTGCTCTGCTGCATAAATCTGACGTTTGTCATACAGCTGCATTACCTCAAGATACTTTAAACGTGTCAAAAAATTAGAGATGGAATCCGATGAAAACAACATTTGGATCGGATCTATTTTTCCGAAAGCGTATGTTGCGGATACTCTTTCCACAAGTGCTTTGGATACGGCTTGGATATTGGTCTCAAGTCCTAGAACTTTATCTTTTGTAATTTCAATACTATCCTCTAACTCGGAAATCTTTTTCTCTGTTTCCGCAACTCTCAACTCTGCTATAGCAATTTGATTGTTTACAAGCTTGATTTGTGAATCAAGAGTTTTTGCTTGACCTTGAAGCTCACCAATTTTTTCTTCATACTCTTTAATTTTGTCTTCAAGTTCATTTTTCTTTCCATCATCTGGTTTGTTTGTGGGCGTAGGTGTACCTGTAGGGGTTACTGTTCCGGTCGGCGTATTCGCAAATACCTGGTCTAGGTTAAAGATAAATAAAGCAGCTAGTACAATAATTGAAAGACAGGCTAGCCTTCTTAAGCCAGCTTTACGAAATAAATCAGCAGGTAGTTTATCGTATTTTTGCATATCGGTTACTTTAAGTATCGAAGGACTGCCACGTAGCTTGCAAAAATTCCTAATAACAGAGCAATAATTAGTTCTGCACCAAGTATCTGCAAAATTGCCAAAGGTGGAATAGGAAATACGGGTACTCCTTTAAGGAACGATTCCAAAATCGGCGTAGTATATAACAGTAATCCGTATGAAATTAACCAACCAATCATTGCACCCATAGCACCGTAAATAATTCCCTCCAGTAGAAATGGAGTACGTATAAACCAGTTAGATGCACCTATTAATTTCATTGTCTCGATTTCTTCACGACGAGAAGTAATTTTAATACCAATAATAGTCACCACAACAAATATAGATACAGTTACAAGAATTGTAATTATTCCGAACCCTATTATTCTAAACGCATTTGTCCAAGAGATTAATGTGTCAATGATTTCTTCCTGGAATACTACTCTATCTACAAACTCTGAAGTACCAACTACAGATGCGAGACTTCTTAAGTCTTCAGGGCGTTGTGCTTGCACCTCCAGTGAAGCAGGTAGAATATCTGCTGTAACCAGTTCAACAAGCTCAGGCTCATCCTGATTAATATTTTTATAGATTTGTAGAGCTTCTTCTTTAGATATATAAGTTACTTGAGCTGTTTTTCCTGTTGCCTGCAATTGCGCTCTCAACGAGTCAATCTCAGAGATTTCGGCCGTATCTTTAAAAAAGATAGTTAACTGAGGACGAGTTTCAAAATAATTAATAAGGTTTACCGAAACCATAGTAAGCGCGGCAAAAATAGAAATTGCGAAAAACGTAAGCGTCATTATTAGCGTGGCAGAAAGCGCCTTATATGGAGATCGTCGAATGTATTTACCAGCTGTTTTAAGATGTTTCATTAGTTTCTCCTTTCTTTTCATGCTTTTCCTCTTCTTTTTTGTTTTCGTGTTCTGAGTGATGAGTCGTATGTTTTGATTCGCTGTGCTCTTTCTTCACTGTTGATGGTTTATCCGAAACAATTTTTCCTTTATCAATGGTAATAACCCGCTGTTTAGCTTTCTCAATTATTTCTTTATTATGAGTCGTCATAAGAATTGTGGTGCCTCTTTTATTTATACTTTCGAGTAAATCTATAATCTGATAAGAAGTTTCTGAATCCAGGTTTCCTGTAGGTTCGTCTGCCAGAAGTACGTGTGGGTTAAAAATTAAAGCACGGGCAATGGCTACGCGCTGACGTTCTCCTCCTGACAACTGTAATGGGAACTTTTCTTTTTTATCAGAAAGCCCAACTTGGATTAATATTTCTTCTGCTTGCTTTTTAGCGTCTTTTTCACTAACTCCTGTAAACTGAAGTGGGAGGATAACATTCTCAATTACAGTTCTGTCCATAAGAAGCTTGAGGTCCTGAAAAATAACTCCAACTACACGTCTAAGTTGAGGAATTTTACCACCAGAAATCTTTGCTACATTTATGTCTCCAACTAAAACTTCACCTTCATCTGCGATCAAATCACGGATAATAAGACGAAATACAGTAGTCTTACCCGAACCGGTAGGGCCAACAAGGTATACAAAATCACCCTTTTCAAGAGAAAAGGAGACATTTTCGACTGCAACGAAATCTTTACCGAATTTTTTGGTTACATTTGTAAATTGAATCATGATGATTATTCTGCAGAGCAGAATAGTTCTGGATTATTAAAAATCATTGTGAATCTATTACCCAGATCCTGCCTTGCAGGATTAGTCCAATACTTGTAACCTGCCTACGTCCATGAGCCAGCCAGCACTTTGTGCTGTTTGAGTCTGACCCCAAACTTTTACTTTTCGTCCGACAAAAGGAGAGAGGTCAAGAACAGAGGATGTAAGATAAACATTCTGAGACTCTCCTCCAGGTCTCTGTAAATGATAAGCTCCCTCTCCATCAATTCCGCCTTCAGTTAAAGTACCCTCTGCATTATCAGTAAAATCACTGGCTTCGGATCCAATAACGTCTCCTTTATTTACCGTAACGCCGTTTGTCGTGATTGAGTCTGAGCCACCCGTCGGAGTGGCAGAAGAAGGACTTACTACATTAGATATGATAAAACCGCTTCCCAAGCCGAGAAGAACGAACATAAACAATGCTATTATTACACTTTTATTCATACTTGTACCTGTCGATTCTGTATTCAATTCGTGGATTAACGATTCTTTTGAGTCCATATTCAAATTTTAGTAAACCATATTTCTGTAAGTTTTACAACTTTTTGTTCGTATATCCTTACCCTTTTATTCCTCTTTAAGCTGTGCCTCAACAAACAAATCAATATTACCATCCAGAACAGCTTCTACGTTTCCAGTCTCAGCTTTACTACGAAGATCTTTAACCATCTGATATGGATGCAACACATATGATCGGATTTGGTTTCCCCAAGACGGAGGAGTATAACTACCTTTTAGTTCTTCTTTTTGCTTTTGCAGTTCCTCTTGTTTTTTTGCCCAAAGTTTTGCTTTTAAAAGCTTTAGCGCGTAATCTCTATTCTGCGCTTGGTATCTTTCAGACTGACAGGTCACAACAATGCCGCTCGGCACGTGCTTCACTCTAACAGCAGAGGATACTTTTTGTACGTTCTGTCCTCCATGTGATGAGGCTCTGAAAAAATCCCATTCTAAATCATCCTCTTTAATCTCAACGTCTTCGTATTGGTCAATCTGTGGCAAAACCTCGACGAGTGAAAAGGAAGTATGTCTCAACTGATCTGAGTTAAATGGAGAAAGTCTAACTAGCCTATGAACTCCCTGCTCATTTTTAAGATAGCCATATGCAAAACTTCCTTGCACAAGTATAGTTGCGTTTTTTATACCTGCTTCGTCACCTGGAGTATAATCTATGGTTTCAAATTGCCAACCCTTCTTTTCAAAATACCGAGTATACATACGATAAAGCATTGATGCCCAATCCATTGCGTCTGCGCCCCCCTGGCCAGCGTGAACCGAAAATATTGCGTTATCTTTATCGTACTGTCCGGATAGATATAGTAGTACCTCTAGCTCTTTTAACATCGACTCGAGACCGTATGTATCTCCAGACTCAATCATTTCTTTAATTAGCTCCGCGTCATCAATTTCTTTTTGAAGCGCTGCCATCTCTTTCATCATATTCGCAGCTCTTTCGCCGTCTTTCCAAAAATCAGGATTAATACTTTCTGCTTCAATTTCACGGATACGAGTCTTTTTTTCCGGAACATTAATCTTTGACAATACCGTTTCAGCTCGTTGAGTAATTTCGTTCATGTCATTGGATTTTAACAAAAGGTTAGCTGTGTTGTAAATTTATTATTAAATTCCCTGACCAGTTGCAAGAAGAAACACCATAAGCAAAGAAGCTGTAATAGTAAGCGCAGTAATAATTATTCCCAGAATATTGGAGTAAATGGAGTTAGTAAACCCCTGCATTATTTTATTATTATTTGTAATAATCAAAATCATAATCAACAGAGGAGGAGCTACAATTCCGTTGAGTATTGCTGTATAGAATAACATTCTAAAAGGCTCAATAGGAGTAAAGTTTACGAGTAAACCAATTAGCGTAGCTACGGTTATTATGCCGTAGAATCCATGCGCCTGTCTGAATTTCCAGTATAATCCAGCTTTCCAACTAAATGCTTCTGACAATGCGTATGCTGCTGAACCCGCAAGAACAGGTACTGACAGCAAACCTGTACCTATAATTCCTGCAGAAAATAAGATATAGGCGTAGTCACCTGCTAGTGGTCTAAGTGCCTGCGCTGCTTGTGTAGCTGTTTCAATCTGAAGTATTCCATTTACACCTAATGTTGAAGCGGTCGTTAGAATTATAAAAAACATAATTGCGTTGGAAAATAGCATACCTATAATAGTATCGACCCGTAGCTTGCTAATGTCTGATCGAGTGGGCTTAGGTGCTTCTCTGCCCTTAAAACTCAGCTTATTATGTACGCGAAGTTCATCCACTTCTTCATTCGCTTGCCAGAAAAATAAATACGGGGACATTGTCGCACCTAAAATCGCCAATACTACAAAAACTGACTCCTTTCTAAACTCAATGTTTGGTACAAATGTATGAATTACGACCTCACTCCAGTTAATATCAACCAAGAACGCAGTAACCACATATGCTAGCAGTGAAAATGCTAAATACTTTAGATAACGAGCATACAGTTTATAAGAAACAAAAACCTCTAATATAAGAGTTAAAACTGTCAAGCTGATTAAAATAACTGTAAAAGGGATATCCCACAATAATCTTACTGAAGAAGCCATTGCGCCAAGATTTGCGCCGATGTTTACCGTGTTTGCGACAAGCAGTAAAAATACACAAAAATATAATAGCTTTGCACCGTAGTATTGTCTGATTACGCCTGACAACCCTTTTCCTGTAACAAGCCCTATGCGACCGCACATTTCCTGAATTATTGCCATGAAAATAAAGGTAAAAAACGGAGTCCACAGCAAACCTGTACCAAACCTTGCACCAGTTTGTGCGTATGTCGCGATTCCTGATGGATCATCATCTGCAGCGCCTGTGATAAATCCTGGTCCTAACGCTCTAAGAAACTTCCTAATTTTTTTCATGTATTTATCGTACAGTAACGGATATAGTTTGTATAGACTTTATTTCAATTACAGATCTGGGGACAAATAACTTTTTCTATACCTTTATCTGACGCTTGCAGTTCCAGGAGGAAGTCTAGTACATTACCGACTACTGTAAAGTCTTGTTTTGAGAGATTTTGTATCTGATCTTGAGCTACTTTCAATAAAGTATCTTTATCTTCTGCTTTAGGTAAACGAACGTGTTCAGGGATTGAGTCGTTTTCTCCCCCTGTAATCTGATCTGCATATCCAACAAGTACATTGCTGACATATGAAAGACTCATAATAGTTCCAAAAATTAAAACAGCAAACAAAGCAACCGCAACTCCAACTCTTTTTAGACTCAGTACCTTCTCCTCTTCCTGTTTCTCAGGCTGTGGCTTTAATTTTTTTTTCATATACGACTACCTTTATTTTAGTGTCTTATCAAAAAATTGTACTGTGTTATCTACTGCGGGGTAAAGTCCTTTTTCGCTTAGATCGTGATCATCACCTTGGTATTCATACAACTCTACATAGGTATATTCCTCGAGCTGTGAGCTCAATTTTTTAGAAAACTCTACTGGAACAACCGGATCTTTTACCGCGTGATGTAACTGCACAGGTATTTTAATATTTTTTAAATAAGCTGTAGGAGAGATTTTATTCCAAAATTTTTGATTTTCGTTAATTGATCCAAACTGTTTCTCTAAAGTTTCTGGCCTGACTACTTCTTTATTATCTGAAGTTTTCCAAACTGTACTATCGTTCCAATGAAATAAAAGGTCATTATATGAACCCACTACTCCAGACCACATTGAAGCACTCTTTATCTCAGGATTGACTGTAATACTTCTCAGTAAGATATTTCCCCCCATCGAGTGTCCCCATACACCTATATTTGTTGAGTCTACACCTTTATAACGCTTGATCGATGATACAGCATTTAAAAAATCCTGTGTATATCCCGCAGAAAAATATGCTCCTTCAGCTTCTCCCTCAGATTTACCGTGCCCACGAAAATCTGGCATAAAAATCACATAACCATTTCGTGCGAGACCATCGACCAACTCTGTATATAAAGATCCCGTAGAATACTCTTTTGGAGGTACATAACCGTGTGCCATCACAATCGCAGGTGATCCTGTACTTGATTTTTTGCTGTGTGGAACCGCTAATAGTGAATATACTTTCTTACCATCTGAGATGTAACTCGCAACATAGCGATTATAGTTCTTTCCATGAGGCAACTCTTCTTCAATAATAATTTCGCTTCCGGGATAAGCAATATGTTTCATGACATCTATAATTAAGGGGTGAGTGTATTCTGTATATGGAAAGTTTTGTAAATTCATCCCATTTTGATGTTTTTCTTGCGCCTTGGCGACAAACACAATACTAAAGAACATTACAACACATAAGATAACAACGTATTGCCAAAGAAATTTTTTCATGGAATAAAATTTAGGAAGCTATTTAAAATAGTGTCTATATAACTATATGCACACTAGCAATAATTTTGCAAATTACTTATGCCCGCTTTATTTCATCATAATTTATTTTTATAATTGATATATGCATATTACTTCGCGAAGATACTCCAGAGTAGTACGGTTTGGATTACTAATAGCCGCAGGAGTGACAGTTCTTCTCGCATCATCTGTCTTTTACTTTCTAACTGTAAACACTGATCAAGAAATATCAAAACAGTCAGACGAAGAAAACCATCTAAGATCACAACTTGCTCAAACACAACAGGAGCTTGATAAGCTAAAAAACGAAGATCAGGTTAAAACTAATCTGCAAAATAAAGAGGAAATAGAAAATATACAAAAAACATATAAACAAACTTTAGTTGCATACGAGGCACTACTAGATATTAGTCCTACGAATAAGGACTATACCAGACTTTCAGAGCTTATTGCACAGTCACTAGGACAGCTTTCAGAACGGAATTATGCATCTGCACAGGCGACACTTACAGTACTGAACCAGGAAATTGAGAAACAGAAACAAACTCAAGCAGCTGAGTTTAAGATTCCTCAAAACGTTACTGAAAGCACAAGTCCTCCTCAGTCAGGTTACTCTAGACAGCAGGTTCCCACATCTATTGGAACTTTCATGGTAGATATTGTATCCGCCGATCTTAGTAATACTCGCGTCATTGTAGACACAGCATCGGACTCTAATTGTGCCAATGACTGTCCTGTACTATCACTTGGTGACTACGTTTCCCGAAACGGTGCATTTGCTGGGATTAACGGATCATATTTCTGTCCAGCTTCGTACCCGTCTTGCTCAGGAAAAACTAACTCCTTTGATACTTTATTGATGAACAAAAACAAGGTCTACTTCAACTCCGATAATAATGTCTATAGTACAGTTCCAGCTGTCATCTTTACAGGGAACGGAGTACGCTTTGTATCTAAGTCTATGGAATGGGGTAGAGACACAGGAATTGATAGTATGATCGCAAACCAGTCACTGCTGGTGTTTGGTGGAAATAACGTATTTGCCGGAGATGGCGAAATCAAGCGTTCTGGTAAAGGTTCACGGAGCTTTATAGGAAATAAGGGTAATACAGTATATATCGGAGTTGTACACAATGCCTCTGCTGCAGAGATGTCGTATGTATTACATACTATGGGTATGGATAACGCTCTCAATTTAGATAGCGGAGGTTCAACTGCTCTATGGTCTGGAGGATATAAAGTAGGTCCCGGAAGAAATATACCAAACGCGATTCTATTTGTGAGAAAGTAAATCAATCCGCAACAACAGAAACTTCAGTTGAGAGACTCAGCACATTTTCAATCGGCTCTTTCATCTTTCTCAAACTATTTCTAGCTTCATCCAGTCTTCGTTTATCATCAAGCGCATATCGCAAATCTTTGCCTTTTATATATTCTCTTTCTACCTCCTGTGTATTTGGATTATATCGGACCGTAAGAACTCTAACTGTTTCGTTTCCTCTATACCCAACCTTTCTTTCACTGTTATCTTGATAAATACGTCCTTCATGATTTTTAACTATCTTTCTATTTGGGACACTACCTGGATGAAATATTCCAAATCCATCACCACCTCTATAACCTTCTTCGTATTGCAAAAAATACCCAATAATTTCACCTGTTCCAGTACTCTTTAGGTTATACATTTCTGAGTAGAGAATATTTCCCATATGAGGTTTATTATCCGGACCATTAAATAAAAACATATTTTCCCCAGTCTGCATGCCTGAGTTGATTACACTTAAATATGCTTCAGTAGGCAACTTACTGTTATTCAATTTTTCTGTTTGATGAACATTCTCAATTTTTGGAGAAAAAGGGGTGATGTTAGACAATTCACTTTCTGCTTTTTCGGATTTTAATAAACTTTCATCCAAGTTGTTAAATACAACTTCGCTTCTCTCTAACATAAGTATGCTGAAAGTAAATTAAAAGAAAATTACTTTTCAGTATTTATATTCTTTAATGTTATTGATTGCTTCGCTGGACAAAATCCTGACATTATGAAATCTGAACAGGGAGTGAAATTAGCTTACGAGGGAGCCTACAGCAGCGTCACGGTCAAGAGACAAAACAGAGAACCCGCTCTCTTCGTCGCCTGCTGCCAAAATCATACCGTTTGATTCTTCACCACGGAATTTTGCTGGCTTAAGATTTGTCACAACTATTACTTTTTTATCCAGTAGCTCGTTTTCTTCGTAAAATGGGACAAGGCCGGTTACAATTTGTCGGTTTTCTTCCTCTCCTACATCTACCATCAATTTGTAAAGCTTATCTGCACCTTCAACCCGACTAATCTCAATTATCTGCCCTACTTTCATCTCAACTTTTTTAAATTCATCAAAATCTATTTTTTCCATAATTTTTCAGTCGTCTATCAATTCTATCACTCCTTGGGTGTATTATCCAAGCTTTTCCATAAATATCTACTTGCAAGGCTCCTATACGGCTTCCACTTTTGAGAGATTGTCTCAATAGCAAGTAAATCATCTCGATTTACTCCATAGAGTCTTGAAACTGCATTGCGTAGCCCCAAATCTCCCAATGAAAATACGTCTTCACGACCATAGCTAAACATCAAGAACATTTCAGCAGTCCATCGTCCAATTCCTTTTAGTTTGATCAAGCTCTCAATAACCTCCTCATCAGGCCATGTCCTCATTGATTCAAAATCTATCTCTTGATTAATTATAGATTCACAAACTCCTTTAACGTACTTAATTTTTGCATAAGACAGTCCACAAGTCCTCAATTTCTCATCATCTGTATTTAATACTTGCATGGGTGTTGGATTTTTATCAGCATACAAAGATAAGAATCGTTGCTCGATTGTGTTTCCTGCCTTTACTGACAACTGTTGTCCAATTATTGATCCACAAATTTCTAAAAATAAATTCCCCGAATATGACCAGCCTGGAAGCTCATAGGTTTCAATCAATTTTTTCATTACTGGATCCTTGGAAAGATATGCATGTGCTTTGTCTGTAACTTTCATAAATGTATTATACAAGATAGAAGACTTGAAATTTTATGCTTGGTTTGAAAAAATAACTGAGACTTATGAGCAAAGAAGGAGAGATACATCCAGATATACTAAATGCAGCCGAACTTTTTCGGAATGTTCATTATTACAAAGAAGCTAGTCCACTAGTTATTGATATTGGACAAATAATGCAACCTGATACGGAGTACACGCTAACACACGCAAACTGTCAGGTGTATGCTAATGTTGCAGAGGGAATGGTCCATAAAATCATAATCCCACCATACTACCGTTCAAGGGAAAAGTTTATTGATAATAATGCCTATTTACCAATAAAATCTTTAGATTCTTTGCAACCAGGTGACACATTATTTTTTGGACCACCACATAATTACGCAGATCCAGCAGAATACCATCAAGGAGTTTTTTCGGGTAAATATATAGATGACAAGCCTCTAATTAGTCATCTACCTGGTCACTTTAAAAAAGCATGGAAAGACGGACTTCCTGAACAAAAAATTCCTGGACCCAGGCTCTGGACTCCTGATCAGTTCAACAGCGAGTTCCGCGAGCATATTGGATATTTGAAAGGAATTAGAAGGGCAAACCCTGAAGTGTTAGTTAACAGAGGCGCAATCAAACTCGAAAATTAAGACCTCGTAGTTTTAAGTTGTCTTTCTCTATTGTGCCTTTCTAAGGCTAACTCAATTAGCCGGTCGATTAACTCTGAATAAGACATTCCACTAGCTTTCCATAACTGTGGATACATACTAATCTTAGTAAAACCGGGAATTGTGTTGATTTCATTCACAAAAATCTCCCGTGTTTCTTTGTGCATGAAAAAATCTACGCGTGCCATACCTTCACAGTACAATGCTTTATAAGCTCTTACTGCTAAATCCTGGACTTTTGCTGATTCAGTCTCTGAAATGTTTGCAGGTATTTCTAGTTTTGCTCCGTTTTCATCAATATATTTTGCTTCATATGAATAAAACTCGTGTGATGGTATTATCCTCCCCGGAACTGAGGTTAAAGGAGCATCATTACCTAGGACTGAAACCTCTATCTCATCACAAGGAACATACTCCTCGATTAGCACTTTTGAATCATAGGTAAAGGAGACTTTAAGAGCTTCTGAGAACTGTTTTTGATTTTTAACTTTGCTTACTCCTACTGAAGAACCCATGTTTGCAGGTTTAACAAAAAATGGAGATCCTAATACTTCTTCAACCATCTCGAATGTAATATCTTTCTTTTCTGAGTCCATTACTGTCATATATTTACAAATCGGTAACCCTTCAGCTTTGAGCAATTTTTTCATCACTTCTTTATCCATTCCAATTGCGGAACCTAAAACTCCCGCCCCGACAAACGGAATATCCAATAGCTTCAACATACCTTGGATCGTGCCATCCTCCCCATATGTACCATGAAGTATTGGAACTGCTACATCAATACCTCCTGAAAAAGGATGTTTTTTAGATGAAATTAGTTGCGACTTTTGCGCGCCAGGAATAACAGATAATTCTGTTGAAGAGCTGTTTTTAACTTCTTCGTTGTAGGCTTGTAAAGAAAATACAGAAGGCTGTTGCAAATGCCACGTTCCTGTGCGGTCTATACCAATTAGTACAGGTTCGTATTTATTTTTGTCTAGAGCATCATATACATTTTTCGCTGATTGAATTGAGACTTCATGCTCTGCTGACCTCCCACCAAAAATTATACCTACCTTTATTTTTTTACTCATAGCAAGCATTATAAATACGATTTGTAAGAGAAAGATATGAGACAGTAATTTAGTATTGAGTTACTCTGTGATACTTAAATCTAACTGTCATTTCTTGTTTCTTCAATGTCTTTGCGTAGTTCATTTTTCAACTCTTCTGCAGCTTTTTTAATTTTCTCTTCAATATTATCAACTTTGTCCATAAGATGATTCCAGACACTTTCATGATTTTCTGATGCTAGATGTTGAAGGAACACTTTTTTGTCCTCTTGTGACAACTCCGAGAGTATAGCATCGATAACCTCATGATGAATTGTCGACTCAATTAGCATCTCCAGATGCTTGTGCTCGTCAGGGTCTAAGTTCAGATCTTGTAAAGCCGATGTAAGTGAGTCTGTTTCAATTATATTGTGATAAAAGTGTTTTTTATTTTTATTCATAAATTAACTCATCCTTCTTTTTCCACTTGGCTCTGCTCTTCATGACTTTCGATCGGTCCTAAAGGTATTTTATCATCAGGGTCATCAAGAAAAAAATATAACACTGCTCCTTTTGCCCGTCCGTCTACTCGTTCTAAGTAACTCATCACTTCTGGTGATCCTCCTAAGCTTTTCCCCGTCCATTCAGCAGGACCTGCATCCCCAATAACCGCGACTACTGCTTTCCCATTGTTGGGATTTACAACTAACATTTTTTTGAATTTATAAAAATCTCTATACTCTCTGACTTTTTGTTTGAAATTTGGTGAGAGAAATGTCTGTACAGCGATATAATATTTTTCCCGCATTACATCCTGCTCGCTCATAGGCTGCCCTGCAGGCACAAAATATCCCCATGCACCCAGTCCAGGCGCCATACCAGATGACCAGTATTTTGCAGCATCCTCCGGTCCTCCTGCTGGTGGATTGAAGTGTGTTTCCATCGTGTCTCCGGGATAACGAGCAAGATGCTGTTCGGCACCTATATACCCGTAGCTTCTATTAAGTCGCAGACCATTCATTTCAGCATATACTTTGACTCCATAATGGTCTGATAACATCTGAGAAATTTTCGCTTCTTCTTCCGGACTAAGAGCACGAACATGATCAGGCAGCGCCGAGGTTAAATCAGATATAAAAAAAACGCTTTTATCTAAGTCTATACCAACTTCTTTTCCTTCGAGAGGTGTAGGCAAAGAAACAGTCGGACCAGCTGCCATAGACGAGGTAAGCAACATAAATCCCCCTACAGATCCAAGTGCAACCTGCTTGGCGTTATGCGCAAGGTCAGAAATCGGTAACGTATGCTTGTCCCATACATTTTTTTTTATTTCTTCGTGTCTTTTGACAAGTTTATCTTTTAGCTTATTATATTGAGATTTGGAAGCAGCCATAGACGAGGCAATTAAAATTTGAATTTAACTGTTTTACAAGATCGTTCTAAAACAGTCGCAGGAGCAAATGTACCAAGTTGGAGATTATCCTTTTCAAAAGTCGTGACTATTTCATCCTGCTGAGCCGGAGTTTCAGTAGATGATGTTTGCTGTGTTGTGCCATTGCCGAATAATCGTGCAAAGAAATCCACTATGGTGCCAAATAATCCCTTGTTTTCAGCTGATGATCCCATTACTATTGCCGTATAGGGTAGACCAGCGGTTGTCTTTCGAGTACATTTTACGGTCGCTTGAGCAGTATAAGTTACTCCTTTTTGAACATTTGAGGGAATCTGGACATTCCACTGTGCCTGATATTTAACCAGGGAGTTAGTCTGAGATACAACTGTTGCAGGAACTAATTGAGGACCTGCAATTCTCTGCGTACCTCCTGCTTCCAAAAGAAAATCAATATTTTTTATCTCAGCATATCTTACATCATTTCCTTCAACTTTACCGTTCGCAGTGAATACTGCAGGCTGTCCAGCTATGATCTGAGATACCGTCATCCCATCACACGAGCAAGCCGCATCGCCTCTAAAAGGATCAGGTGTGGCCGTTGGCGGTACAGGGGTTGCTGTCGCCGCTGGTGGGTTATTTGGCGGATTGTTAGGTGGGTTGTTCGGTGGCACACATTTTCCTGTTTGCACATTGCATGCAGTACATCCGTCAGTTGCCTGCATACAGATGGCAGGATTACTTGAACAATCTGCGTTACATGCTCCTGCCGGAGGCTGCGGATTGTTAGGTGGATTGTTAGTAGGTGGAGCTACGCATTTTTTAGTTCCAGGATCACAGGTGGTACATCCTCCGCTTGCCTGAGTACAAATATTTGGATCTGCAGAACAGTCAGTGTTACATGCAGGGCCGGATTTAGGTGGAGCTACGCATTTTTTAGTTCCAGGATCACAGGTTGTACATCCTCCGCT
>CAZIAP010000001.1:444224-452838 GCA_964537315.1 uncultured Gammaproteobacteria bacterium
TAGGTGGAGCTACGCATTTTTTAGTTCCAGGATCACAGGTTGTACATCCTCCGCTTGCTTGAGTACAAATATTTGGATCTGCAGAACAGTCAGTGTTACATGCAGGAGCTGCAGTTGGTGCTTTTGTAGGTGCTTTAGTGGGTGCAGGACAATCACCTGCATACCAAGTCATATATCCTTTCAAGTCTGATCCTGTACAACTCCATCCTCCGCCCACATCACATTTTTTGGTAAATACGTCAAGCTGAACAACTTCTCCACACTGAGTTTCTGCATCAACAGACAACGTTCCTTGATGCCATTTTTCTCTAATTGGGGCTGGACCTGCTCCTCCACACTCTCTTGTGTTCTTGTTTCCCTTGCAGGTATATTTCAACACCCACCAAGAATGCTTTCCATTTTCGTCCTTGCCGCTACAGGTCCCGCTGTCTGGCTTACAATCCGCCGTTCCTATAAATAATTTATTACAGTTACTAGTACAGCTAACATACCCGGATCCGTAAATATTCGTATATACTCCACCTTTATACGCTTCTCCTACATCTGACATTTTGACTGTGAAGAAAAGGACTAAGATGACAATTAGTATGCCTTGTAGTGTTTTAAGTAAATTAAAGTATTTCATTTTTTAAAAATTTGCGCTCACATCTACTCCGTCCATTTTTTCCTTAAGCCATACTTGGTAACTGTCATACTCACCGGTTGTAACATCAGTGATGTATACAAATGAATATAGCTCTATATCTCCGACTTTTACTATAAATGGACTACTAGTCTCACCTACAAGAGTAGAAAATGCAGACTCGACAAAAGTCTCTCCAGGCATGATTGGCCTTGCAGGGTTCATATCACTGAATGTTAACACTGCTGTTTCTATAGACTTCTCTTCTTGCAGTTGTGCATCGTTTTGAAATGCAGTTGCAACCTGAGCGGACGGAGTGCCTGTTTCGATCTGAGTGCTATACTGTCCCAACTTTTGCAATATTAACGGTTCAAGAGCAGCTTTTTCACCATCGCTGAGACCCGACACTGAGATTCTGTATACTTCGCCTGAACGCTGCTTTATGCCTAGACCGGGGATTACTGCAGCCTTCATGCGAGTATTTTCTTCGACTACTCTGTATAATGAATCGGGAATTTCATCCCTTAGATTCTCATTTGTATCAATAGTTAGTGCTTTCGGATCGTTACCCTGCGCTTCATATTCCAACCTCAGAATATAATTTTCAATGTATAAATTCTTAATAAAGTTTAGCGAATCAGCCTCATTATAGTCTTCCAGAGATTTGTAATAATCATGTGCCGCGCTTATTTCTGTAGATGGTATTTCTTGTCCTCCTACTGTCAGCTCATATTTTTTTGCAAAGAAAACACTAAAGATTAAATAAAGAGCTAAAATGACTACGACCAAACCTGCAAGTAATAGACCTATGGTTTTTTTAGGGAGTGTACGTTTAGTATACGTACCTGCTGGCTGATTATTTAGTACTGACTGAGATGTTAGTGATGAGTTATTTTCCATACTAGTATTTTAAATACTTGGTTCGAGTTATTCAATGTTAAAGGAATAACAGCGCGCCACCAATTAATAATAATATTACTCCTCCTAAACCAACTGTTGCAATTGTACCGATACTTCCAGGTGGTGCGAGTGTAGGAATCGGAGTCGCAGACGACGAAGATACAGGCACTGTAGGAGCAACTGTTACTACAGGCGGGGTAGTAGGGGCAACAGTAGGTTCTGCTGCAGCCGGAGTCGCACAAACCTGTTCATCAACTCCTTTAATACCTGCAATTCCCGACGAGTTTACTGCTGCAACTTCACAGCGATATGTGTTACCGTCCACAATCTGGAATTTTTCTTTTGTAGTATTGCTGTTAACTTCTTTATCCAGTACTACCTGACCCGTGTCGACTTCTGTAACTGTTAAGTCGTATTTTGCTGCGGCTGGATTACTATCCCAAGTACAGCTTGCATAAGTATAGTCTACAATATCTCCTTCTACATCTGGATGGTTAACAGATACATTTTCGACAGGTCCGGGATCTGTTTCACCGTCTTGTACGTCAACAGGGATATCTGTTACGACAGGAGGAAATGTAGGGAAAGCACTAGGAGGAGTTTGAGCTCCGGATCTTGTATCCTGGTTTGAGCTGATTAGGAAAAGTGTTACAAAAATTGTTCCTAACAGAACTACAAACAAAACACCAATTGCAATAAGGTTCTTTTTACCCATGATTTGTTACTCTATTCAGCATATACATAAAGGGTACTGCAAATCAAGCTTTTTTTTGAACTAACCATCAAAAAAACTGTCCTTCCAAGTGGTTTAAGTTCATCCCGATTCTTTTATATGAATTACGCAGCTGTTGGGAGTTGAGGATAATGGCATTTTTTGAACTTCTTGCCTGAGCCGCACCAACACGGATCATTTCTTCCTATTTTAGTTTTTGCTGCTCCGTTACCTTGTACTTTTCTCTCTGCCTGTTGCTCTCTTTCTCTATTCCTCTGTACACCTTTTTCACCAATCTCGGTCTCAGGCTGATTTGTGACGACCTCGTTATCGTGGACATGCGGAACATGATTATGTTGTACTTGAATATTTATTCTAAATGCACGGTGTACTATTTCATCGTCTATTGAAGTCATCAACGTCTCAAACAATTTAAACGCTTCTCTCTTGTACTCTACAATAGGATCTCTCTGGGCAAACCCTCTTAGCCCAATACCTGTACGCAAATCATCTATTGAAGTAAGATGCTCCATCCAAAGATTATCCATGGTCTGTAGTGATACAGCTTTAAGAATCTGATCTACATTCTCTTTTTTGAAATCTTTTTCTCTTTGAGCTTGAATTTTTTCTGTGACGGAATATAAGAGATCTATCACTTCAGCATTGCTTTTACCTTCAATTTGAGTAAGCAACTGTTTTTGAGAAGCCTCATCGAAAGGAATAATAGTTACAAAGTCTTCAATAATTTTTGCATAACCACCCGCTTCTTCTCCTATATCAAGATTGAAGTTGACAATTCTCTCTATAGAAGCACGAACTTTATCCATAATCAGATCTGTCGGATTTCGTTCACCTTCTAAAATCTTACGGCGACGGCCATAAATTATCTCTCTTTGTTTATTAAGTACATCATCATACTCTAGCGTTCTTTTCCGAGTCTCAAAATTAAAACCTTCGACTTTTACTTGTGCCTGAACCAATACCCTTGTAACTAAGCCATGAGTTAGTGGCTGATCTTCAGGAAAATTAAACCTAGTCATCATACCCGCTATCTGATCTCCTCCAAAAATACGCATTAAGTCATCTTCTAAAGAAAGGATAAAAATAGAAGTACCAGGGTCACCTTGTCGTCCAGACCTACCTCTAAGCTGATTATCAATACGTCTACTCTCGTGTTTTTCTGTACCGATTACATATAATCCACCACTCTTTTTTACTTCCTCATGTGCTTTTTTCCATTCCGCGTACTCTTTTTCAAATTTTTTCTTACCTTTTTCTCCCTGATACTCCACCTCAAATGAAGAAGGAGCCTGTCCACCTAAAATAATGTCCACACCACGCCCCGCCATGTTAGTTGCAACAGTAACAGCTCCCGGACGTCCTGCATCACGAATAATCATTGCCTCGTGTACGTGATTCTTTGCGTTCAGTACCTGGTGTACGATCTTCTTATGCTTTAAAAGCTGTGAGATTATCTCGTTTTTATCAATCGATGTCGTACCCACCAGTACCGGTTGGCCTTTTTTATGCGCTTTTTCAATCTCAGCCACTACTGCTGCATATTTTGCACGGGTTGTTTTATAAATTTGGTCAGGAAAGTCCTCTCTCTGAACGGGGTTATTAGTAGGAATAGATACTACATCTAACTTATAAATCTTGAAAAACTCTTCGGCTTCGGTTATTGCCGTACCCGTCATACCAGCAAGTACTTCATACATACGAAAATAATTTTGTAGTGAAACAGTCGCGAGTGTTTTTGACTCTTGCTGTACCTGAACGTTTTCTTTAGCCTCCAGTGCTTGATGCAATCCTTCGGACAAGCGGCGTCCTGGAAGTAATCGTCCCGTAAATTCGTCAACCAAGATAACCTGCCCATCACGCACAATGTACTCTTTATCCTTGTGATATAGTGTTTTGGCTTTTAGCGCCGCCTCAATATGATATACAGTCTCAAAGTCTTTTTCATAAATATCTTTTATTCCAAACAGTTTTTCAATTTTGGATATACCATGATCAGTAAGATGAGCTGTTCTAAATTTTTCATCTATTTTAAAGTCAGTATCAGCAGACAGTTTCTCTACAACTTTTGCGTACTCATAGTACTTGTTTGACGGAGTACTATCAGGCATAGAGATAATATGTGGAGTTCTGGCTTCATCAATCAATACAGAGTCTACTTCATCAACAACAGCAAAATAATGCTCACGTTGCACCAGTTCATTAATATCGAACTTCATATTGTCACGGAGGTAATCAAAACCAAACTCAGAGTTAATTCCATAGACTATATCTGCTTGGTAAGCTTCTTTTCTTGAAATAGATCGCAGGTGAGCAAGTCGATAATCACTTGTTGATTGGTCCTCGTACTCTACATCGTAAATAAACGATGCGTCATTAATAATTGAAGCAACGCTCATACCCAAAAAGTGAAACACTGCTCCCATCCAACCGGCATCTCTGCGAGCAAGATAGTCATTTACGGTAACAAGGTGGGCTGGTTTTCCTGTAAGTGCATGTAAGTAGAGCGCAGGAACAGCAGAAAGAGTTTTTCCTTCACCGGTTTTTTGCTCTGCGACTTTACCTTGCGCGAGGACAATTGCTGCCATCAGCTGCACATCATAATGACGTAGCCCAATTGAGCGATAAGCAGCTTCACGAACAAGCGCAAATGCTTCCGGAAGCAGCATATAAATACTCTCGCCTTCGGCAATCCGCTCACGAAATTCCTGGGTTTTTTTAGGGAAATCAGAGTCCTTGAGTTTTTTTACATCTTTATCCAGTGCGTCTATTTCCTCAACAATAGGAAGAAGCTTTTTTATTTCTCGTTCATTAGTGTCAAAAAATTTTGAAACAATATTTAGCATAGCAATATTAGAAGTGAAAACTAACACTCAATTCTACCACTTCATGTCCACTCCTACAAGCTGAAACTCCAGTGAATAAATGCATGTCAGGATTCATAAAGAATCAAATTGCTCATTAAAAGAAGCCGCTATGCAGACGGTGATATTTTATCAAAACCAGTATATTTTCTAAGGACTTCAGGGATTATAACCGTTCCGTCTTCCTGCTGAAAATTTTCAAGAATAGCTATAATCGGCCTACCGATAGAAAATGCCGTACCATTAAGAATCTGTACATACTCTGTACCATCTTTTGTACGATACTTTGTATTAAGCCTCCTACTCTGAAAATCCGTGACCGTAGATACCGAAGTTACCTCCCGATATTTTTCCTGTGTCGGAATCCAGGCTTCGATATCATATTTACGAGCCGCTGGAAAGCCAAGATCACCAGTACACATCTTAACCACCTGATAAGGAATATCTAAATCTTTAAAAAACTTCTCTTCTAATCCGAGTAAGTACTCATGCTCTTTGTCATCTTCGCCTTTTTTCACAAATGAAACCATCTCTACTTTATTAAACTGATGTACTCTTAAAATTCCCCTTGTATCTTTTCCGTAACTTCCTGCTTCCCTGCGAAATGATGGCGAATACCCTACATATCTCTTAGGTAAATCTGATTCTGCGAGTGTTTCATCACGGTGCATCGGAACAATTGACTGCTCTGCAGTTGCGACTAAGATCAGTCCATCTTTCTCAAGCCTGAACATGTCCTCGTCTCCACCATTTTCCATGTATCCGAGTCTACTCATGGTATCTTCCGTAACTAACACTGGAGGAATTATCGGTACAAATCCTTCTGGCATTAATGTATCTAGTGCAAAACGTAGAAGGGCTTGTTCAAGCATAACGCCTTCATTTTTAAGATAGTAAAAACGACTCCCAGACACCTTTGTGGCTCGTTCTATATCAATAATGTCCAGCATCTGACCGAGCTCAATGTGGTCACGAGGCTTAAAGGAAAACTGTGTAGGCTCTTTATATGTTCGTACAACTTCATTTTCACTATCATCTTTTCCGATTTTTACATCATCTTTTGCAGGGTTTGGAATGCTCCAAAGTAAGTCATGTAGTTTTTCTTCAAGCTCTTTAAGACGTGGTTCAAGAGTATCAAGCTGAGATTTAATCTCTCTTCCTTTTTCTATGTCACGTGCTTTGGCGGCAGTATTCCGTTCTGCACGTAAATTTTGAACTTGTGTAGACAATTCACGATACTCTTTGTCTGTATCGAGCACTTCACCGATATTGACTGTAACCCCTTTGTTTTTTGCAGCATCCTGCACTAAATCCGGGTTTTCTTGTATATATTTTATATCTAACATAAGATTATAAGACTATAAGAATAAGTGATAAGTATATTATTCTTTATACTATATCTTGTTTATTTTACTATTAATAGTCCGAAGACTACTTGCCAACATTTTAATTGTTTCTAAATTTTTTGCAACTATTTTATTTATTTCATCTTCAAATGCAGGATACGTTTTGATAATGATAGTCAACCAGTAATCTGTCTCGTTCGCTGATCCTAATGAAACCTGTAGAAATCTCTTATATTCTTTTCCCTTGTATCTTCCAAATCCCTCAGCTATATTTGCTCCTACTGAAGCCGATGATCTGACTATTTGATCTGATAAAATTTCTGCCGTTCTGTCTTTTGGCAGCTTGCGACACAACTCAATCACCAGCTGAGTAACCTCGAGTGATGTTTGCCAAAAAATAAGTTCTTTATATGACTTAATCACATTTTTTGATTTATCACTTATCCTTTTATTCCTTATCCTTCTAATTTTGATTTATCATTTATCCTTTTAATCCTTATCCCTCTAATTTTGATTTATCACTTATCCTTTTAATCCTTATCCCTCTAGTAGTAATCTTCTTTTAACGAATTTGCGATCGAGTGATGTAATAAGCCAAGCTGCTTTTGGACCAGAGGGTTTTCCTAGAATTGCAGTATATATTGCTTGGAATGCATCGCGCCCTCCAAGTCCCATGCTTTTTGCAAGATCATACATTGCAACTTGCAACTGTTCAGCCGTAGTAATTTCCTCTAACAGATCAACCAGTTTATGAAGATATTCTTTTTGTTGTTCACTTAGCCCGCTTACTGCTTCAGGCATTTCTTCTTGCACTGTAAATTTGTCTTTCTCAGGCGCAAAGTTCTCAAGCCAATATCGCGCATAGGGTGCCCAGTTAAGCAGTCCTTCTGTTTCTATTGTTTCTGACATATTTGGCATCTGAACCCACTGAGCGAGTGTTGTAAATTTAATACTAGGCGGTTTTTGGATCTCCTGCCCGACAGCGCCTGAAGACGCAGTCGATTGCGGGCGGGCTCCAATCTGAGATAATTCAAATACTCGAGCGTAATCATCACCTGCATCTTCAAAATAATGCTGGGCATATTCTTGGTACTCATCAAAGAGTTTTGGAATTGTGTCTGGATCTGTCGGATCAAAGTTCATCTGCTGGCGAATATTCATTTTTACCAACAGGAACCTTAATAGCTCAGGGGGGAGAATCTGCAACATATCAACTGCTGCATAGCCTCTCCCTTTAGAAGAGGACATTTTTTTACCACCTATTAATAAAAATTCATATGGGATTGGGTATGGTACAGGATAATCAAGAACTCTTTCACACACCAAAGTAGCGAGGTCGTGAGACCCACCTTTACTCATATGATCTTTACCTGCACCCTCGACTGTAACACCGATTGCTTGCCATTTCACAGCCCACTCTACTTTCCATGGCATTTTGCCTGCAAAGTGAGATTCGTTGCTATACGGAGAAATTGCTCCTTCATAACCACATCCAGGAGTCCAGTTTGTTGCATCTACCGGACAGCGATAACTCACTTTTTCTCCATCCCAATCATACACCCTGGTCGTAGATACTTTTCCGCATTGTTCACAGTAAACCTGAAACGGGTACCAATCTTTAGGAATATCTTTTTTATATAATTCAGTATAAATATCTCTTATCACTCCTGCATTATCTAGCACTTTCTTTATTCCATCATTCATTTTTCCACTTGTATATAAATCTTTTGTCCATAATATCTCGGGATGAAATCCGATCGCGTTAAAAGTATCTATAAACTCCTGAGCGTAATACGCAGCAAAATTATCAAAACCAGGTTCAGGAGATGGAATTTTATATAATGGCATGCCTAGGTATTTCTCATACTCTTCACGTGGCAAGTAGGTAGGAATATCATCCATAGGATCATGATTTTCAAATACGTAGGTGTATTTAGATTTTACTCCGGCATCTTGCAATGCACGGTGCACAAGACCATGGACGACTACACCCAATAGAGAGCCAACATGAATCCTACCCGAAGGTGTTTTCATGTCATCAACCCACTCAAGGGGTAGTTTTCGTTCTTTTAACTTTTGTGCTACTTGGTCTGCCCAATACATAATAACTAATAACTAATAACTAATAACTAATAACTAATAACTAATAACT
>CAZIAP010000002.1:0-173080 GCA_964537315.1 uncultured Gammaproteobacteria bacterium
AACTCACATCAGAGGATCCGCAATCCCCCATTCTATCCGTTGAACTACAGGAGCATATTAAGTCACCTTCTCGCTTATACTATTAGACAGTTCAGCGTGAGGTGTATTACTCTGGGTATTGTAACATATTTGAGGGTAAAATAAGCATTCTACCGTGCTTCAAGAGGAAAATTTCGAGACAACCAATCAGCGCTTTGTTCAACAAATGTTGGTCTTACATACTCTCGATACGGGAGAAAGTTTACGAGTATTCTCCTTACATGCTCACGCGAGATATCACCCAAAGTCATTTTCAACTCCCCAGGCAACATCACCTCAGTCCGAATTATGAGCGTATCTGTATTATCAACTTTCTTAAAATAAAAATCATATAACTCTGACCAAATATAAAAATGATCTTCTACCCGAATTCCTTCTGAGGTAATTTTATAATGAAAGTCTTTAGGAGGTATGGTATATAAAACTATCGCGAGAAAAACAAGCGCAAGAACCACTACCATCAACTCATACCACGATAGTAGAAAAAAAATAATTTGACACAGCATCATCAACAAAATAACAGTCGCATAAAACTGACGACCTTTTTTTGAGAATGGTCTGCCTGGCGCAGTCCAAGATAAAAATGTACGAACATCGTTGTAAACGGGAAAGCTATTCTCAGAACGATATTCTCTTGCCTGTTCATTATCATCCATATATATATGATGCACCAATATTGGGGATAAAAGCAAGCGGGCTATTCACAAAAGACTAAATAAATTTAGAGTTCCTGGAGGATTGTACTCTCACCTTTTTTATTGTCTTTGATATATTGTAAATATCTCTCTGTCGAAGACAGACGTTTGTGTCCGAGTACTTTTGAAAGAAATATAATTGATACTCCTTGCTTTAAATGGTGTGAAACAAATGTGTGTCTTAGATCATTTATTTTCGCGTTCTCTATACCTGCTTTTCTAAAGTGTCTCTCAACAGCATCACGAATATTTCTAACCAAAAAAGGCTTACCTGTTTTAGTTACAAATAAATGGTCATCTTCTGTTTTTGTTCTAACTTCTATATATCGTTTTAATGCCTCTTTTGCTCTTTTATTTAAAGGAACCTCTCTTGCTTCATGTCCTTCGTGTGCGCGAATATATAGCGAGTTGTCTTTTACATCTTCTAAACGCAAATTTGCCAGCTCCCCTATACGGATGCCTGTTTGCAGTAAAATTTCAATAATCGCATAGATTCTTGGATCAGAAGATGCTGTGTCTCTAAGAGCTCGATATTCCAGCGGACTTAACACCCTAGGAGGATTTAGCTCATATTTTGGATGCTGAACCATGAGAGATGGATCATCGGTAATATACTCACTAATTTTTAAAAAACGATAAAATGTGCGGGTGGAGTTAAGCTTTCTGGAAAGTGACTTTGGGGTATACCCTGTATCCTGCAGTTTAGATAAAAATGCTTGGATATCCTGGTCATTGACCTCATGGATATGCTGCTTTTCTAGTTCTTCCAGAAATGAAACAAGTTGGTCAATGTCTTTTCCATATGCTAATATGGTTGCAGATGCCTTGTTTTTTCCTTTTAGGTAGTCCTGAAACTTACCATGAGCGTCACGAAGTTTTACATTATTTGCCATAGACAAACCTATAATATCAGCGAGTCCTAAATTTGTCAACATGAAATCTAAAAAAGTAGCAGTTATTATTTTTGTTCTTATATCAATCTTTGTGCTTCGAAATAGTATCACTTCTATCACTAGTCTTCTCCAGAATGAAGGTGCTGTTCAAGATCTCCAACAAGAGCTTAGCGAAAAAAAGAAAGAGCATATATTTTTAACTCAGCGACTTTCACAAGTTAAAACTGATGAATTTGTTGAACGAGAAGCCAGAGAAAAACTCGGGATGGTCCAGGAGAATGAACATCCTGTATTTGTTATCCCTCCATCAGAAAAAAATAACGAAAATAAAGTGGATAAGAAAGAAAACTGGGAAAAGTGGAAAGAAATCTTTAGATTTTAGATGTTGCGGGGCAAGGAGTTGAACCTTGTCTGCGAGATTATGAGCCTCGCGTGCAGCCGTACACTACCCCGCTTCAATAGCTCATAGAATTATCGCAGTTTAGCCTTGTTTTGTCAAACAAGAACCTAACCTGCTTGTTTTTTTATTTACAATACTGTAAAATTCATCATTAATATGGCTCAACACGAAAAACTATCTGTCCAGGCACGAACCGTATTTGGAAAGCAACTAAAAAAACTTCGAAAAGACGGTATCCTCCCGGGTAACGTGTATGGTAAAAACTTTACCTCCACAGCAGTACAAGTTCCATTTTCAGATTTTCAAAAAGTATATAGTAAAGTTGGAAATACTGGTCTTGTAGATTTAGAAGTTGATGGCAAAACTCATCCTGTACTGATTCACAACACCGCAATAAACACCATGACCCACGATCCTATACACGCAGATTTCTTTATCGTTAATTTGAAAGAAAAGATCACTGCTAATGTACCAATTGTGGCAGATGGCGAACCAAGCGCAGTAGCCGAAAAGAAAGGGATATTATTACAATTACTTAATGATGCAGAAATTGAGGCACTTCCGTCTGACCTTCCAGAATCTTTAAACGTTGATGTAACAGGACTATCCGAAGTTGATGACCAAATTACAGTTGAGCAGATTAAAGCACCTACAGGCGTAACCATTTTAAATGAGCCAAGCCAAGGAGTATTTCGTATTGGAGAACTTGTAACTCAAGAGGCTATCGAACAAGAAGCCCAGGAAGAAGCCGCTGCAGCTGCCGCTAGTGAAGAAGCATCAGACGAAGATAAAGCAGCAGAAAAATCAGACGGAGATACTTCAGAAACAAAAGAAGAAAAACCTCAGGAATAATACTTTTTTATTATATTCCCACTTAAAAATTGCTCTGTTATTACTCTAACTCTTTCGCCAAAACTTCAGCTTCAAAGAAGTTGGGGTCAATAAACAAAGCTTTATCAATAAATTCTCTAGCTTTATTATTCTCACTTAAACGAGCAGCATAGACGGCCGCTTCGTAATAAGCTGCAGGGAACTGTGGATACTTAGCGATTACTGACTCCCAGTACGACAAGCTTTCTTGATATTCCTGCTGAACCTGCATGTTTGCACGGTAATCCTTAAATGTCTCATAAAATAGCATTCCTAATGTTGCGGTAAAAGAAACCATAAATACGGTAATAAATATACCTAAGCTTTGCATAAATTGAGGTCTAGTAAAACGAGTTTGGATTCTTTGCGGTAATACAGCGGCAAATATGCGGGAATAAGTACGTTTGGGCATACCTGCATTATATATCGTGTCTAATATTCTGTCAAAATTTGACAAAAGACTCATTTCAACGTATAACTGTATGAAAGTATAGGTTGCTCATTGTTTAACAGGCGTGTAGTCCCGACGTTACGTCGGGAAACGAGGAGAAGGGTCCGAAGTAACATCGGACAATCGGACGTCCGAAGTAACATCGGACAGTATTTGCGGAAACCTTCAGGGTGTAGTACCATCCTAAAATATTCTGACAAAGCAAAATCGCAAGGTTTTGAATAAAACAGTATATGCGTACTCTCCTATACTTCTTAAGTTTTTATTCGTTGAGCATTATAGTTTAAGACGTTCTAAGGGTTTAGAACAGGCGGCGAACGTGACTACTCACGAATCGTGGATCTTTACTGTAACCGTTTAACTTATATTTACCAATTAAATCTAATATGTGCGGAATATTCGGTTATTTAGGTGATCAAACCAATGCGGGAAACTTAGTCCTTGATGGGCTAAAATCACTGGAATACAGGGGTTACGACTCTTGGGGAGTTGTAGTAAAGCAGCAAAACCGAAAACTACACATTGAGAAACATGTAGGCAAAATTGGTGATGCTACTCTTCCTTTACTTAAATCTTCTTCAGGAATTGGCCATACTCGATGGGCAACTCACGGCGGAGTTACAGAATCGAATTCTCATCCTCATCTGGACTGCAACCGTGAAATCATTATTGTTCACAATGGAATCATAGAAAATTATGCGGAACTAAAACAGAAACTACAGAGTAAGCATAGATATCTTTCAGAAACAGACTCTGAAGTCTTTGCACACTTAGTCGAAGAAAAAATTATCAATGGAATGGATCTTCCACAAGCTGTTCTGGATACATTTACCCAAACTAAGGGATTGAGCGCAATTATTGTCTACCAGCCGAATACTGATAAATTTGTTGCTATCAAGAATGGGTCTCCACTTGTTTTCGGTACAAAAGATCAAGAGTTTTTCCTTGCGTCTGATAGTGCGGCATTAACTCCACATACCAACAAAGTCCACTTTCTTGAGGATAATGAACTACTTACTATATCTCGAAGTGGTTACCAGGTATATGACTTAAAACTCAACCCCAAAACTATTTCATTCATCACCTTGGAGTACTCATCTACTGATATAAACCTCGGTAAATACCCGCATTTCATGATGAAAGAAATACACGAACAGCCGTTTATTCTACGTAAGATAGTCCAAGAGCAGGAATCTAATATACAAAAGGCAGCTACTGTCATACAAAAGGCATATGGTACTTATTTCCTAGGCTGTGGGACAGCATACTATGCCGGACTTGCTGGAACATATCTATTCTCTAAAATTGCTAAAAAACATGTGAACGCCAGTGTGGGGTCAGAATTCACCTACCACAAGGATTTTTTGCAAGACAAAAGCCTTGTTGTAGCACTCTCACAAAGTGGAGAGACCATTGATATCATCTCAAGCATTAAAGATGCAAAAGAAAAAAAAGCCAAGATTATGGCGATAACCAATGTACTTGGTTCTACACTATACCGTATGGCAGACCACAGACTGCTTCTCACAGCAGGTCCTGAAAAAGGTGTCCTTGCAACTAAATCCTTTACCGCTAAGATCGCATACCTTTATCTGTTAGCACATGTACTAAACAAGAGCATTAAAACAGGTAAAACTAATATTCTAAAAGTTGCAGACGAGATAGAAAGACTGCTGACTAAAAAAGATTCTATTCATACACTCGCAAAGAAAGTTAAAAGTAGTCCACATATATTCATCTTAGGAAGAGGCATGTCCTACCCCACTGCGCTTGAATCAGCATTAAAAATAAAAGAGGTGTCCTATATCCATGCAGAAGGATTCGCAGCTGGAGAATTGAAGCATGGTGTGATTGCGCTTATTGAAAAAGGCACACCTGTAATAGTCTTTAATCCAGAAGATGAAACATACGAAGACACACTCAATGCTGCACATGAGGTAAAAGCACGAGGAGCGAATATTATCGGTATCTCGAGCAAAAAACACGAGGTATACGATACGTTTATTCCCATAAGCAATTGCGGAGATGCAACAATAATACCGCACGTTGTGGTAGCACAACTCCTGGGGTATTACCTAGCGATAGAGCTTGGTAATGATCCTGATAAGCCAAGAAATCTGGCAAAGAGTGTAACTGTAAAGTAGCTGCGGTAATAAGTCGGTAATTATGCGGGAATAGATTCTGATATACTATTTTCATGGAAGAATTTATATCAGAAGAATTAGCTCGTTCTCCAGAACTGCCCCGTAAAGAATATAATAAAGTCCTTGTTGTCTTTGCAGGTGCTCCAGGCTGCGGTAAAACTACCTTAGCAACCATTCTCAATAAACACAGTAACGTTTTAATGTTGGATGTAGACGCTGCTAAGAGGGAATTAAAAAGTAAAATGGAATTCGATAGTGACTCAGAGGCAATGCAAGCTGCTTACGCATATAATCACACCTTGGCCCGCAAAGCACTTGATGAAGGAAGATCAGTATCTTTAGTCGCAACCTATTCTAGACCTAGTTACCAAGAGGATGCGATGTCACTTGCATTATCTACCGAAACCCCCATGGTTGTATTTAATGTAGAAGGTTCTGAAGATAAAGTTAGAGAGACACTAAGAAAACGACAAGAAAATCCTAATGAGTTATCAGACGTAACTACGTATGAACACCACTTGGAAGTAAAAAACAGACTTCAGAAATTTCAACATGATCAAGCAGTAGACATTCACACAGAAGGCAACACGCCACAAGAGACGTTTGCTAAAGTGCAATCTGCTCTACAACCGTATGAGCAAAAAGAATACTCTGCGGTAATAGCGCGTTAAATATGCGGGAATTCTCTTCTAATTCCAGCTCACCTTATTTTTGATATAATCTTCTTACTTATACCCACTCTGCTTTAGTAGTAGATTTGTGTGTGGAAAGGCACTTTGAAATCCGTTGTGTGCATAAAGAAAGAGAATTAAATGCCTCAATATATGGACAGAAAAACATCTCTTACTTCAGATGAACTCCGAATAATTTATGTTCCACTTGGTCAAGTAGTCCGAGCGTGGCGACTGCACAGAAACCTATCATATGGAAAATTAGTGGAGAAGGGAGGTACACCTCTTTCAAAGGGTTATCTATCTCAACTGGAATGTAATAAGATTAGGCAACCAGGTAGTAAGCACATGGAAGCACTGACAAAGGGACTAGAGATTGATCCGACCATTTTACTTGCTCGGATTTTCCCTGGACAAGAACAATTTGTTGGTGAACTTGATAATAAAGAGTTGTATTTTTTAGAGCAAGTAAGTTACGAACTCACACTACTTCTCAACGATTTAGAGAGAATGCGAGTACAAGTACAAACAACCCTGCAAAAAGTTTATTACCTCCAGCAAATATATCTTGTTAATTTCACTTATCAAGACGATATTCTTGATTCGACAGAACAATAACATAACTGTTAAGGTAAACATCTCACAACGGAAAATACAGGGGGAGGCGTTGTCCTCCCCTTCTTATCTCTTGCGGTAATAGGTCGGGAATTGTGCGGGAATAGTTATCGAGATGGCCATGGTGAAATAATTAACAACTCTTCTGTTAATCCGAGCTGTTTATTTATTTCCTCTGTTACAAATGGCATAAAAGGATGAAGAAGCGTTAACATCACTAAGTATAAGGAGCTCAAAACAGTGAATGAGTCTTCATCGATTCGATTTTTTACATCCTCAATATATATATCTGCAAATTCATGCCATGCAAAATCATATAAATTTTGTGATGCATGATTAAAATCATACCTATCTAGTAGCCTAGTCACATTGTCAACTAACTCGCTCATCTTTTTAATCATTTCTTTATCATTTTTATGCTTTGCTACTTTTTCCAATTCAGTCAGTGAACTGTGAACTGTGAACTGTAAATCATCAGGTCTCTTCATTTCTATAAATCTCCCCATATTCCACAACTTGTTCGTAAATTTACGCATTGCATCAAGCTTGGGATAAGACAATGACTGATCATGTCCTAAAGCTGTACCATACACTAAAGCAAACCTAACAGCATCAGCGCCATACTGCTCGACTACCTCTAGTGGATTAACCACGTTGCCTTTGGATTTACTCATTTTCTTTCCTAACGGATCATTGACTAGCCCGTGCAGGACAATGTCTGAAAATGGCTTTTGACCTGTTACATAATAACCAAGCATCACCATACGTGATACCCAAGCACGTAATATGTCATAGCCTGTTTCCATCACGCTTGTCGGATAAAACTTTTCATAATCTCCATCTTGAGTAGTCTGCAAGGTAGCAAACGGCCACTGCCCAGATGAAAACCATGTATCAAAAGTGTCTGTGTCTTGTTCCCAATCTCCCCCCTCCGGCACTTCTCCTTCAGTCACAACCCACTCACCAGTATGAACATTACGCCAAGCTGGGATACGAATTCCCCAGACAATTTGACGCGAAATGTTCCAGTCTCTAAGATTTTCTAACCACTGACGATAATGAATCTCAAAGTTGGCAGGGTGAATTTTAATTTCTTTGTCCTCAACAGCTTTAAGCGCTTTTTCTGTTAATGGTTTTACTTTTACAAACCATTGTTCTCGAGGAAGAGGTTCAATAATATTTTTACACTTGTAACACAACCCTACACGGTGCGTATATTCCTCATCAATTTTCTCAATGAGACCCTTCGACTGCATTTCTTCTACAATTGCCTTTCTTGCCTGTTTTGCATAAAGACCAGCAAATTTACCAGCATGATCATTCATTTTTCCGTCATAGCCAATGACTTGCTTTAGGGGTAAATTATGTCGTTGTGATACCTCAAAATCATTAAAATCGTGTGCCGGGGTAATTTTAACTACTCCGGTTCCGAATTCAGGATCAACCATTTCATCACCTACAACTGTTATCTTTGCAGGTCCAAGAACAGTCTGAATATCAATCGTCTTTCCAATGTATTGAGTGTATCTTGGATCTTTTGGATTAACTGCCACAGCTGTATCGCCGAATTTTGTTTCGGGCCGAGTAGTTGCAAGGACTAATGGTCCGTATTTTATGTAATATAGTGGGCTTCTTCTTTCTTCATATACTACCTCAAGGTCAGAAAATGAGGTACCATCAAACGTACAATAATTAACCAATCTTTCTGCTCTGTAAATAAGCCCATCATCATACATTTTTTTGAATGTTCTATGAACAACGCTTACTATTTCTTCATCTAATGTAAACTTTGCTCTACTCCAATCTAAGGAAAAACCCAATTTACGTAGCTGATCTTCCATTCCTCCTTTATTTTCTTGAACATAGTCCCATATCATCGTATACAATGTGTCTCTGTCATAATCAAAGCGGGTTTTTCCTTTTTCCTGGAGTTTTTTTTCAAAAACAAACTGAGTTTCAAACCCAGCATGATCTGCGCCTGGCACCCACAGAGCTGCATGTCCTTGCATCCTTTTAAAACGAACTAAGATATCTTCTAGCACCATCATTGCATGTCCAAAATGAAGTGAGCCATTTGCATTTGGTGGGGGAAGAATTATAGTATAAGGTTTACCTTCAGGGTTTACTTCAGGTTTAAAATATTCATTTTTTACCCAAGAGTCATAAATTGATTTTTCAACCAATTTGTGGTCGTATGCTTTATCCATATATCCTGGATTCTAGCATAAATTAGCTACAACGTACAGCTCAACATATCAATAATTTAAGCTAATAATAAACACCAATAGACCAACAAGAAGTACAACCAGAGGAATAATAGCATCGACACTATACAGGCGATCCAGCACAGGACCTGTCTCAATATACATAGTCTTCTCTGCTTTTTTCATTTGATGTTTATAGAGCCAGTTAAATAGACTAGCTGCGGCAAGAATAAACAAAAGAAAACTATACAGAACGATTTTTATTAACTCCATGCCTTTCCTTTCTGAGGTATAAGATCCTCAATGTACTGATACTTACCTTTTTTTGCGTCTTTTCTCTTAATCCACGTTGCGTTAGATGATTCATGATTTGATAGCTCTGCTATAAGTACTTGATTTAATAATTCACCTGTCAGCCTTGGTTCATAAATATCTTTTACTACAAACCCTTCTGAGTGAGTGGGGCGGTCAAAGGTTATATAAATATCTCCTTTATTTAATAACTGATTAATAATACCGTTCGTGTGAGTATCAATTTCCGTACAGCGAACTAGGTCTAGCAAAATGTCACTAATTCCTTCTGAAAAGAAGGGCTTACAGTCAAATTCCATTATTTTGTGATTGGTAACAATATATGCATGAAAATACCAGTTCATTATTTTTTTTATAACTACTGAACTGGTAATAATAATCACAGTAAGTAAACTAAGGACAAGGAGTAGCCCATCACGAAGGATAATCCAAAAAGAGAGAATAGATAAAAGAATAAATATTAATCCAACTACAACGGTTATAAAGAGAGAAGTGGCCAAAATAAACCAGTGTTGACGCTTAGCAATGAGTATTTCCTCATCGGGGAAAGTCAGCAGTGACTTTTTATTTTTAATGTTTATCTCAAAGCGAAAAGGTTTCATAATTAATCCCTTATAAAGCTTCTTCTCGCTTTGAATTACCCAGTATACAAAACTTACATTACGCGCATGAATTATTAATAAGAAATGGGTAATAGTACAGCAAGCCAATACTTGCAGGATAGAGCATACCTGCCTATAATATGTTCTGAACTCTATGCGCCTCAATCAGCTTTCAAGTTACTTAATTCATGTTTTTTCCCAGAATGGTTCAGGGTCATCCGACCAAGGTGGAATCAGAGTAAATCCTATTGTTTCTGAGCTTGCAACTCTTTATGAAAAGCTCAGAAACGCTATGGACTATAGAGATGATGAAGTTGTCTTACGTGCTGCAATTGAGCGAATACTCAAACGAAGACATTTTTACGGAGGTAGCGGTAAAACAATTGCAGGTCCTCTACTCAGAGAATTAACCTGGGCGAGATATTTTCCTGATGGAAGTATAGCAGAGACTTTAGTTCATGACGTTGAAAAGGTCATTGATATGTACTTAAAGCTTCGTTCGGAAATCATATCTAAAAACAAAATTGAGGAAGGAAAAATCAATACATTTATCTATCATCTTATATCTTCTCACCTTACTTTTCTGCTTAAACCCAACCATAAACAAGAAACTCTTGCAAATTTTATGTTTCATGTTATGAAAAAAAGCGTAGAGTTGGAAGACGACTCCGAAGTTACACGAGACGCACAAGTATTCATTGCGACCAGAAGAGCATTTGCCAAAGATGATCTGGCACTTTTACATTACCATCTCTTCATCCAGTACTTTGGCTCACCAACTGAGAATACCCTGTCAGAGATTTCTCAAAACTTCATGCAGGGTTACAGCGAGATTCAAAAGCAGCTTAACTATCCGTTGAGGCATAAGATATTCTCATATATAAAACGAGCAACACCGCCGTTTCTTGTGCTAGAAGAAGTACTACTCAGAAACAGTAATGAACTCGAAAACTTGGTTAAAAATGAAGATAGGCTTAATAACGAAATTATTACAGTTTGTAACGAGAAATATCTCTCAATTCGTTCAAAGATTAAACGTGCAATAATTCGCAGTCTTATTTTCCTAGTATTAACAAAAACTATTGTAGCTCTATCAATTGAAGGGACATTTGAAAGTATTGTATACGGCGAGATCATGTGGGGGTCAATAACGCTTAATATCATCATTCCTCCGATTATTCTCGCAATCGCAGCAATATTTATTAAAACTCCTGGTAAAGATAATACAAAAAAAATAATAAGTCGTATACATAATCTATTGTATGACAGCGATCCTTACGGAGCTCAGCCTGTGTCGCTTAGTCGTATTTCCAAAAAGAAAAAATCATTCCTCTACCCGCTTTTCTCTGTCCTTTGGGTCGGAGCATTTTTTGCTAATTTTGGACTGATTGTCTGGTTATTAAACTTACTTGGCTTTAATCCCATAAGTCAGGCAATTTTTATTTTCTTTTTGACAATTGTATTTTTCTTAATTTATCGTATTCACCAGACAGCATACACTTTCACAATAACTCGAAAACAAAATCTTCTTACGCCAATTGTGGATTTCTTTTTCATGCCGATAGCAAGAGTAGGTCGTCATATTACTGAAGGGGTCTCTCAAGTAAACATTTTACTTGTAATGCTTGATCTTCTTATAGAAGCACCTTTTAAGGGTCTCTTTTCATTTTTTGAGCAGTGGTTTGTTTTTCTACACGCAAAAAGAGAATACCTAGAATAGATAAACTCTTCCCAAAATAGACGTTTCACCTTTAGATTCTAAAATTTTTCGACCAACTTCATGCTTTCTTTTTTGATGCTTTTCACGCTAAATCATGCTATGATAAAAATCGGATTTCTTTAGACGGACAAGACTTGAAATTTTTAAGAAACCTAATATGAAACAGACTATGATTACAATCCATTCAGATGGGGGATCAAGAGGAAACCCAGGTCGAGCTGCATATGGATTTATTATTACTGACGGTGAAAACAATATAGTTCACCAAGAAGGGGGATATATAGGAGTTACCACAAATAATGTTGCTGAGTATACGGGGGTAGTTAAATCACTTGAGTGGGTAAACGAGCACCTCAAAAATATTTTAAAAATTAATATTATTCTAGATTCAGAGCTAGTTGCTCGACAAATGTCGGGTATATATAGAGTAAAAAACGAGAATTTGCGACCATACTTTAACACGCTAAAGAAACTGGAGCAAGAGATTGGGGCAGAAGTTAAATACACGTCGGTTCCTAGAGAACAAAATAAGGATGCAGATAAACTAGTTAATGTTGCGCTCGACTCTAGTGATGCATCTTTATAGACGAAGTCTCAACAATTCATTACAATGAATGTATGGCTGCAGTTTTTACTCCAAGCACATCCGAAAAAGACACATCGTTGATGCTGATTTGTGGTAATCTTTCTCCTTTAACAAATGATTTGATACAAACGGTAGTTAATGATTTCAGGCTTATTATCCTTCGTAATCCAAAACATTTTCCTAAACAAGATAACCTTTTTCAAGTATATGATACCGCAGTTGGAACAATCAGTGACCTGAAAGACAGAGTAGAGTACGCTGTGTTTTTTCTTAATACGATTGAGGACAAAAGATTGCTAGAGAAGCTAGTTCCCAAACTTGAAAGAGATAAGCCTAGAACAGTAGTAGTTTTCCAGTTAAAAAACTGGGAGGATTTTTCTGATGTTGTACTCGCGCTCAAGCATATTCCATCCATTACTTTTACTGTTTTAGGAGAGATGTTCGGTAACGATATTCCATCTGATACGTCTCGTGCTTCACATATAGTATATACCGCCCTTACACAAAAGAAGGCTACATTTACAGGTAACGACCTTGTCTCAGTTTTTCCTATTTCAGCTACTGATGCGCTGAAGGGTGTCCAATATCTATTGTTTGCAAAGGAGAAAAGTAGAATGGTATTTTTATACTACGAACATCCACAGACCATTATTTCTGCAATTCACCTTATCAAAAGAGTAGAGTCTGATTTGCAAATTTTGTACGACCGAAAAATTCCAGATTTTCCGGAGTATCCAACACATAAGCAGATTGAAAATCAGATTTCTGCAAAAACACACTTCACGCCAGTATATATTAATGATATTTTGGATGGCTTTGAAAACTGTGTAAGTAATATCAAATATTCAGATAATATTGCCATTCACCCAGCCTCAAAATCTAAAAGAGTAGTAAAGAAAATTGCAAAAAAAAAGTCTCAGGCAAAATCATTCTTTACTATTTTTACGGTCTCTGTACTACTTTATTTGATAATTAACACATTATTAACAATCACAGGAGTTATACTGGCAAAACAATCACTTCAGTCATTGCAAGAGGGTAATTTTTCCAAGGCAAGTAGTCAACTAACACTCGCTAACCGTTGTTTCCAGATCACACAACCCGTGATCGACCTTGGTTTTTCAACAGCAGACGCGTTGCAGATACCACTTTCCGATAGCTATAAAACTTTTACCTCTGGGATAAGGATAAGTAACCTTGCAGCTGCGGAATTGGAAAAGGTAAATAAAATTAACAAGGGACTATCACAAGAAGAGCTTTTAGAAACACTAGCAAATATAAATTACCTTTACTTTACAGCACAGTCCTCAAAATCAATTTCCAGACTCCCTTACATGGACAAGCTTTCAACCATTCCAGCAGGTGACTTTCTCTCTCTTGGAAGTATTTTACCCGACGTACTAGGGTATAGGTCACCTAAAACATATCTCTTTCTTTTTCAGAATAATGGTGAGCTTCGTCCAACCGGAGGATTTATTGGTTCAGTAGGAGAACTTACCGTTAGTAAAGGTCTTGCGAAATCGTTCGTTATCCATGACGTTTATGATGTTGATGGGCAACTTAAAACTCATTCTGAACCTCCGTTTATAGTACGCCGATTCTTGCAACCTCATTTATATCTCAGAGACAGCAATTTCTCTCCGGACTTTCAAGAGACTGCAACTACAGCAGCAGCACTTTATCATCAATCAGTTGGTAAAACTGTCGATGGAGTAATTGCTACAGACTACGATGTACTCAGATCGATTATCTCAGCTACAGGACCTTTATACATACCCTCACTTGATCGGACAATTGATGAACAAAACGGTTTTGAGTTTATCCAGTCAACTATTGAAGAGTCCTTCTTCCCTGGTTCATCACAAAAAAAAGACTTGCTAAAAGAAATTTGGGGGCAGCTTAGTTTAAAATTACAGAACCCTAAAAACGCACTTGCCGTTGCGATGCTTTTGCCGTCGCTTATAGAAGAAAAGCATATCCTATTCTCTATTAAAGAACCTCTGCTACAGGAGGCTTTTTCAGTACAAGGATACGGGGGAACGATTCTATCTAGCACAGAAAACCAGGAGAATACATTAAACGATTATTTTGCTCTTAATGAGGCAAATATAGGTGTCAATAAAGCTAATATTCATATAGATAGAACAGTGAACATTACTCAGGTACTCGATACAGACAAGCTCACATCAAACGTAGTAGTAAACTTAGAAAACACAGGAGAAGAAGAGTATAAAGTATATTTGAGAGTAATAGTACCTTCTGAGAGTGCCTTCGAAAGTTTACAGATTGATGGGAAAGAGGAGGAGACTGTCAATGGTATTACTAATCCTCAACAGTATGAAGCGACAAGTTTTCGTGTTCCACAACAAACCGAGCGGTTTGAAGAAGTTTTCAAAGACAAAAAAATGATAGGTTTCATATTCACTGTACCAAGGAAAACAAAGAAATCATATACAATTAAATATTCTCGGGATATCAAATTACCGCTGAAAGAATTTAGCTACAACTTTATCTATCAAACACAGCCGGGAACAAATGGTTATCCGTTAACTACAAGAGTAATTTATGATTCACAACTAATAGCTCAAGAAGTAACTCCAGGATCGATTAATAATGGTCAAGCGGTAACGCAGATACCCTCAATTAAGAAGGATCAAAAAACTTCTATCAAGTTTCACCACCGTTAGTTAGACAGTAAGATTGTAAAAACATACCCGTGCTCTTTTATCTTAACTACACCAACTCCCATATTTGCATATGAAGGTGAAACAATTGCCTGTCTATACTCTGAAGTCTGGATCATCCCATTAAACCCCAATGTACTGCTCTGAGAGTGGAAGGGAATAAAGTATGCCGTGGAATAGGGTATACGAGCTTGTGCTAATAAGTCAAAGGGAGTAGACCCATTTACCTGAGATCTAGATAATGTCTGAGTTTGGCTGATGTTATATGTGAGCGTTTGGGCAATACGAGAAAGATCTTCTGAAAAAGTCAACTTGGAAACTGAGGCGGATTCTCTATATGTATTTATCTGCTCAATTAGGTTTTCTGCTTCTTCAACATTTGTAGCATGTAATTCACCTGAAGGGATATTCACTGAATCCTCCCCCTGAGGGTTGATTGTGAGAAAATTCATTAATGAATACGAAGGAGACGATATAAGTCGGCGCTGTGTGCTTTCCACGGACTGTAAGTTTACTGCCAAAATATTAAGAATATTGCTGGAGCTAACATTTCTTTTAATGAATGGTGTTAAAGGAAACGAGAGTGTCACAGCGGATAGAGCAGCAACAATAATTATGAAAGTTATTGACCCAAACAAAATATTAAGAATAGGAAGCTTTATCTCCTCCAAGTGTGCATCAATGTTTAATAGTAGTAGTCGATAACCTACTACAGCCATTCCTCCTAATATCAATAGAATTGTTAGAAAACTAATGCCATCTGCAAATCCTTTTGTAGCAAAAAACTGAAGCTGTATAAACTCAGACAATATCCAGTAACTCCATAAAGAAATAAAAATAACCCCTGCACTCAATAGAAAAGTTAAAACAGATTGAAGAAATGTTCTTTGTCTTTCTGAGGCAATGTAAATAAGAAAGCATACGAAAAAAAACAGATCAACAACAGTAAACGGGTTAAGTTCTAGTATTTTTTGTAAAAACAAAAGGTAATTAGAGAAGGTCATCAATTTATGATATAATATTTTTGATTTCAGAACAAAGCAGAAAAGTGTAAATCCCCATGCTGCACAAACTCAAATATCATCATCTTAAATTTATAAAACTGCCTAAAAAGATATTCCGAGGGAAAAAATTTGTAGGCTTAGTATTTCTTGTAATTATTCTTACCGCCTTTCTCGGTGCGGCATATTTTTTCGTACTAAAAGATATTCCTTCAGCAACAAAAATCGCTCAAAATAACTTTCCACAATCAACGAAAATTTATGATCGTAATGGAGAGCTCCTTTATACTATCTATAGTACGCGCAATCAATCCTTTGTTCCGTTGGAAAGAATTCCTAAACCTATTCAGGACGCTACAATCGCAACAGAGGACAAGGACTTCTATAAACACGGTGCAATAGATATACGTGGAATAATACGTGCATTCTACTCAACTGTGTTTAAAAAAGAAATCCAAGGAGGATCTACAATAACTCAGCAATTAGTCAAAAACTCACTTTTAAGTCCTGAACAAACAATCTCAAGAAAAGTAAAAGAAATAATACTAGCATATGTAGTTGAAGGACTATACACAAAAGATGAGATATTAGAGATGTATCTCAATCAGGTGGCATACGGAGGAACAGCTTGGGGCGTGCAATCAGCTAGTTACGTATACTTCAATAAGCCAGTCTGGGAATTAAATCTTGCTGAAGGCACTTTTTTAGCAGGGCTTCCAGAAGCTCCGAGTGTATACTCACCTTATGGACCAAATCCTGAACTTGGAGAAAGAAGAAAAGAAGAAGTACTGCGATTGATGAGAAATCAAGGCTACATTACTCCTGAGCAGGAATCAGAAGCTAAAAAAACTAAGCTTGTTTTTTCTCAGCAAGTAGACAAAATCGAGGCCCCTCATTTTGTGTTTTATGTTAAAGACTTGTTAGTTAAAAAATATGGTCTGCGAACCGTAGAACAGGGAGGATTACAAGTAAAAACTACTCTTGATTTAAATATGCAAAACTTTGCACAACAAACTGTGGCTTCAGAGGTTGCTGAACTAGAAGAAAGTAACGTTTCAAATGGAGCAGCTTTAGTAACTAATCCTGCAACTGGCGAAATATTAGCAATGGTTGGAAGTAGAAATTATTTTGATGGAGCAAATGATGGAAATGTGAATGTTACAACCGCAAAAAGACAACCAGGGTCTTCAATCAAACCTATTAATTATGCCACTGGACTTATAAAAGGATATACTGCTGCGACTCCGATTATTGATGAAAAGAAGTGTTTTCCTAATCCTGGCGGCAAAGCATACTGTCCTGTCAATTATGATGGATCCTTTCATGGAGTAACTAACATGCGCTCTGCGCTCGCAAACTCATATAATATCCCTGCTGTAAAAATGCTTCAGATGAACGGTTTGGACGCCATGATTGCAACAGCTTCTGCAATGGGAATAAACTCCTTCAAGAATCCAGAAAGGTACGGTCTTTCATTGACCCTTGGAGGCGGAGAAGTAACTATGCTTGAAATGTCAGAGGCATTTGGTGTTTTTGCCAATACTGGATATAGGGTTCCATTGCAACCGATTCTCAAAGTAACAGATAAGTCAGGTAAGATTTTAGAAGAATACCGAGCACCCAAGAGCCCAATTTTTGGTGAGAAAGCAATTCCCGAAGGAGTAGCCTTTATCATATCTCATATTTTGCAAGACAATAATGCTAGAACACCCGCTTTTGGTTCTAACTCTCTCCTTCGCGTTAAAGATTATCCCGTATCAGTTAAAACTGGAACGACAAATGATTACCGTGATAACTGGACTGTCGGCTACACTCCTTCTTATGTAGTTACTGTATGGGTCGGAAATAATGATAATACTCCTATGAGAGGCGTTACGTCAGGTGTTACTGGTGCAGCTCCAATCTGGAATAAGATTATGACTAAGTTGCTGGAAGGCACTAAAAAAGAGCCCTTACAACAACCACAGAGCGTTGTAGGTAGAGCTGTGTGCTCTATGTCAGGACTTCTTCCTCCTCCTGAAGGAACTCCTGACAGATGTCCAACTCACTACGAGTATTTTCTTAAAGATCATGTCCCAACAAAAACTGATCCTGGCCGTACAAAGGTTTTTATAAATAAAGAAACCGGAGGACTTGCAAAAGAAGGTCAGACTGAAAACATTGAAGAGAAAGACGAAGTGATTATTACTGATCCTACAGGAGATAGATACTGTGCCAGCTGCCCACAACCCCAAGAAGAAGTAGCTACTACAGAGTAGTTTTTACTCTGTACTTCACCCACAGCAATCCAAAAATAAAGGCTACTAAAACTATGCCTTGCTGAAGCGTTATAAAAAAGTGATCTGCCATGCCGATAATTAGAATATTAACTGACAAGATTACCACCACCAATCCCATTCTGTGGTCAGTAGCTAATACACTTTTCATACGCCTTATAGATGCAATAATAAACCTTAAGAAAAGGAGAAACCCAACCATACCCACCTGCAATAATACAAGTAAATATATATTGTGAACCGGCTGCAGTAATAAAGGAGTAATTTTTGTTTGGTGCGGTAGTTGAAACGAAAAATAATTTAATATTCCTACTCCAAATACGGGCGACTGAGTAATAATTGAGATAGCGATGCTAGCCAATTCTATACGAGCAAAAAAATCCGTACTTAGCGATGTGAGAGAAAACCGTTGGAATAATGCTCCTATTACGACAACGCTACTTGCTACCACAAAAAGCACGAAACGAGCAGGTATTAGTTTTTTATAACCTAGCCATAAAAGAGAAAGAACGAACACAACTATAGTCAACCTTGAGAAGGTAAGAAATAGACAAATGAAGGCAAGCGAGCTTGCTGCGCCAAACCAAATTTTCTTTAAACCCCAAGACAGGTTAAACATATAAACAACTAAAATTAATACTGCGGAAAGCATAAAAAACGCCAAAACATTCGGATGAGGAAAACTCCCATATGCACGTAAGTACTCTTTTCCAAAGATACTGACTGTAGAAATACCAACTGTCCCAATAGAAAAACTTCTCTCGCCAATTAAATAGAAAAGACCACCTACAGATGATTGATTAATAAATTGCCAAACTACCAACACACTTTCTAGTAACACAGCAAAAGAAAGTACAAAGGCAATTTTAGAAAAATCCTGAGCCTTAAAAAGGCGAGAAATCACCCACCCCAAAAAAACCATCTCTGCTAACTTAATCACACCATAAAATGCTGGTTGAGACTGTGGAGAAACTGCAACTGAGAGTGTAATTAGTAGTAATCCCAATACCAACCATTTTAAATTTTCTTTTTTAGCTGAGCTGATAGATCGAATAGCTGTAGGCAGAGTAATAAGAAAAAGTAGAAAAATAAGTAAATCTGAAAAGTATAAAGTAGGAGATAGATAGTCTACTCGAATACCTGACACATATGAAAAATTAAGCCAAAAGTGTTTTCCAAGCTGAGAAATTGAAAAAAAAAGAATCAAGAAAAGAAGAATGCGCTGAGTAGTTTGTATCACTTCTTTTTGATAACTAAAATACGGTCTCTGTCTTCTCCGGATGACTCTGTAGTAACCTGATCATCTTCAACCAACTTCATATGAATAAGTCTTCTCTCCCAAGGTTTTAATCCACGAATAGTTTTATCAACACCGCTTGATATCACTTCTTCTTTTAATCTATCAGCTAGATCATTCAAGTATGATTCTCTTTCTTCTCTGTATCCACCGACTTCTACTATCACCCTTTTGTATTCTTCCTGTTTGGCTGCTACCATTTGTCCCAACAAATACTCCAATGAAGAAAGAGTATTTCCATGCTTTCCAATTAACAAAGCGTTCTCGGGGGTATCTAATGAAACATGAAAGCCATTTTCGTCTTCAGATACTGAAACTTTTGCTTCCACTTCGATTTTGGCTAAAAGGTCTTCAGTTATTTGTTGTACAAGTGAGTTGTTATCCATTTGATTTTATTTTTTGGATCCAAGGTGTTAGTCCTCCAAATCCTACTAGAATATATTGCTGAATTATACCAAAAACTGTGAAGGTATTCCAGTAAAGTGAGAGTCCAAAAGGAAGAGAGTACGAAAACCAACCGATCATAAGTGGAAAGATAAACATAGATTGAGTCATAATAGCGCTTTGAAAATCATCTTTATTTTTCTTTACTTTTACAGCTGGCATCATCATTTTAGAAAGGAAAAATTGCAAAACACCAGTAACAATCGGAACCAGCACTATCAAAGGCATGGATTGAAACAATTGAGCGGGGCTTTGAGCTAATGAAATTCCAAAAAATGTTGGGTCCCAAGCACTATTGATGTGAAGAAAAGAAAAATAAAGAGTATCATTGATGCTGGAAATTGCATCAGCAGAATTAAGTGAAACAACCTTGGTTAAACTATGATAAAGGGCAATCATAATCGGAAACTGTATCAAAACGGGAACACATCCTGAAGCTGGATTAATATTATTTTCTTTGTATAACTTCATCATCTCCTGCTGTTGACGAGCTTTATCATTTTTAAACTTATCCTTTATCTCACTCAACTTAGGTGCTACATCCTGCATTTTTTTCGATGAACGAATCTGAGCTGACATTAATGGATAAAGAAGTAGTCGAATAAAAGCAGTCATTAAAATTACGGCAAAACCGACAGCGTATGGGACCTGCAAGAAGACCATTAACTGATAAAATGCTACTAATATGTTCGTGAGAGGGACAGTAAATAATGAATTAAATAACTCCATGACAATATTATATTATACCTTCTTTTTTAAAGATTTGCTTAACCTCATCGTATATTTCATTTGCAGTGGCATCAGCACTTTTTTTTCGCAGGTAAAAAACGGTATCATAATCGACGTTTGTGTCTGAGACTATTTTCTCAAGCGTACGCTTGAATAAGCGCTTTAATCGATTTCTATCAACTGCGTGAGCAGCTGTTTTTTTACTAACTACAATTCCATAACGGAAGTGCTCTGACTCTTGAAATCGGAGAACAAAGTAGGGTGATTGACTTGATTTGCGTGGAGCGCCTTCTTTAAAAGAATAACGATGCTGTTTACTGAGCATTATATAGAATGTCTGCCTTTTGCGCGCTGATTTTTAATAACTTTTCTTCCAGACGCAGATGAGGTACGTGCAATAAAGCCGTGCTTTTTATTTCCTTTTTTCTTGTTGTTTTTTGTTATTCGTTCTGACATAAGCAAAGAGTATAATATCAGAATCTACCTTGCATCTCAAGTAGCTTTCTTTTTATTCCTAAACAAAAGCTTAAAAGAGTTCTCAACCACTAAAGCAGTAGTAATCCACCAGAATCCAGCTATATATCCTGCAATAATGTCTGTAAGATAATGTACTCCCAGATATACTCTGCTTACTCCAACAAGTATGATTATTGTCCCGTTTATTACCAAGCTAATACAGGTTAAAAACCAGCTCCTCGAAGCTCGATATACATAAATTACAAGTGTTGCGTAGAAGACAAAAGCATTCATTGCATGACCTGAGGGAAAGCTGTAAAATCTTTCGTCTAACAGAGGAGATATTACAGGGCGGTCGCGAGCAATAAGATCTTTTAACAACAAATTAATAAGTACACCGATTATAAAAATCACAACTATCATTAACGCTTCACGTTTATGTTTTTTAAGCGCAGCAAATAAAAATACTGTTATTAACAGGATAAGGAGTATTTCATTACCCAGGAGTGTTATAAAAAGCATTACAGCATTCAAAGCAGGAGTTCTTAATTCGTACATCAGAATACTAAAAAACACATCTAGTTCGTGTATTGAATTTATGTTTACTGTTAAGTTTAAGAATAAATATAGAGAGAGTAGGCTCGCACCAATACCGAGTAATAGCTTAAGAGTAATTACTAACGGGAATTTCATTATTTGACGAGAAGCTTTTTTCATTACTACATTATTGTACAGCTTGATATAAAAGGGTTGCAATTTCACTAAAAGTATATTACGGTTAATGTATGGTCAAAGCGGCAATCAATGGATATGGAAGAATAGGCAGAATTGCCCACAGAGTAATTATAGAAAGATTCTCCCAAGAAATTGAGGTTGTAGCGATCAACGCCGGATCCAGCACTGACATTGCAGGCTGGATGTATTTACTCAAATACGACTCAGTCTACGGACACCTCGCAAAAAACTTATCCGTCAGAAAGGAAGAATCAGAAGGAAGCGATATCATTGGCTACTTAATAGTAGAGGACAAAGAGATTCCGGTTTACTCTCAGAAAGACCCTACCAAATTACCTTGGGGACAACTAAACGTAGATGTTGTTATTGAATCAACTGGAGCGTTTACAAAGCACGAAGACCTAAAGAAACATGTTGCTGCAGGAGCAAAATCCGTTATTTTATCTGCACCATATAAAGATGAAGAAGGCGGAGGTCCGACTTATGTGTTGGGGGTTAATCTACAAAAAGATAACACCAACGTAGAAAATATAGTCAGTAATGCTTCCTGCACTACCAACTGTATTACTCCTGTTGCTCAGATCATACACGAAACATTTGGTATAGAAAAAGTAATGATGACGACAATTCATGGATACACCTCTGATCAGAGAATTCAGGATGGAGGGCACAAAGATTACCGACGCGCAAGAGCTGCAGCTGAAAATATCATTCCCACATCAACAGGAGCAACAAAAGCAGCTGCAATCGCTATTCCTGACTTGAAAGGAATATTTAACGGACTTGCCATCCGCGTACCGGTTCCTGTTGGATCACTTTCAGATTTTACATTTTTAATAAAAAGAGAGACCACTATAGAGGAAGTTAATGAAACTCTTCAAAAAGCGGCATCAGAGACGCGATTTAAGGGTATCTTTACAGTAACTAATGACCCGATTGTAAGCAGTGATATTATTGGAAATTCTCATTCGTCTATAGCCGACCTGTCACTCACACAGGTAGTAGGCGGTAACATGGTAAAAGTAATCGCATGGTACGACAATGAGTTCGGGTACGCTAATAGATTAATAGAAGAAGCCCTACTTGTAGGAAAACTACACTCATCAACCTCGACACAATAGTTTATAGATGGAAAAAGTTCGTAATATTACTGTTTCCGGACGAATAGCATCCGGAACAACCACACTTGCAAATGGTATTGCTATGTCACTCGGCTGGCAGCTATTTGAAGGCGGCTCTTTATTCGAGCAATACCATTCCAAACTCGGTGTCTCAGAAACACACGCTAACCTCCGCCCTGACGAAATAGACTTACAGTTCGAAGAAAAGATCGGTAAAATGCTGAAAGAACATAGCGAGATCGTCATACAAAGTCATCTTGCTGGTTTTGACGCACAGCACATCAAGGGAGTGTACAAAATCCTAGTAGTCTGTGAGGATGAATCTGGTAATGATCAACTAGATATTAGAATTGACAGACTTGTAAATAGAAAGAATATCTCCGTTGAAGAAGCAAAACACGAAATCATAGAAAGAGAAAAAACAAATCTAGAAAAATGGAGAAGACTCTACGCAAACAATAACGACCAATGGGTTTACTGGGATAAAAAATATTATGATCTTGTGGTTAACACATACTCCGTTAATAAAGATCAAGCAGTTAAGAATGCTTTGGAAGCTGTAAAGCCATACTTATCTTCTTAGAGGTTCAATTGCAGGTAGTTTTTTGCCGGATAAAAACTCTAACATAGCTCCTCCTCCTACAGAAATAAAGTTAAACTTATCTAAAAGCTTGTGCTGACGAAGATATGAAATTGTATCCCCTCCTCCCACAACAGTATAGGCACGAGAATTTGCTAGAGCGCGAGCTATCAAACGTGTAGAGTGTTCTGTAACAGGATCATGACCTGTTTTACCCACAGGCCCATTCCACACAACTGTTTTTGCTGTATCAAGCACTTCTATAAAATTTGCAGCACTTTTTTCAGTAATATCAAGTCCAGACTGTATTAAGTCTGCAACTAAAACAACCGATCTTTTATTATTAGTATGTTTATGCTGAACCTTAATTAATTCTTTAGAATGATCAGCAACCTCACCACCTACAAGTAAAAAATCCGCCACTTCGTGCATTGTCTGAACCATTGGAAGTTTTGTTTCTATTTTTGAACCTCCAATTAATACCACCAACGGCCTCTTAGGATTACTTATTATTTTCTCTAAAGTTTGGACTTCTTTAGTAAAATGTGTGCCTGCGTATGCTGGAAGTATTCGAGCCACGCCTACAGTAGATGCATGAGCGCGGTGAGCTACAGCAAATGCTTCATTTACAAATACTTCTGCTATATTTGCTAGTTCTTTTGCAAAGTGACTATCATTCTGTTCTTCTTCGGTAAAATAACGGATATTCTCCAATAGCACTAGCGAGTTGCCGATCTTCCATCCTCCAAATGGTGATGAATAATCATGCAAAGGCATATCAAAAACACGAGCATACCATTTTGCGATGATACGAAGCGAGCATGAGAGATCATATCCATTAGGCCTGCCGAGGTGACCTACAAGAATAACTTTGCATTTGTTCTTGAGTAGCATGCGTACTGTGTCCAAAGAAGATAAAAGTCTTGTGTCATCTAAAATCTTTTCTCCTTGCACATCTACATCAGCATCAATTCTCACAAGGACTGTTTTCTTTTTTATTCGTGAGTAACTTACAGAGCGAAGGGCAGCCATATACTTTTTATACACAATAATGTACTGCTTGGCAATTACTGAGACTGTATATTACCTGTTGGACGAATAGGAGAAAAACGACAATTTACTGAATTTTCTGTACCTCTTACAAAAAATGTTGGACGCCCATAGCAGTTTCGTGTCACGATAGTGTCAGGAACTGGATAGCTTTGCTGAGTAATATCATCAAGAAGAGACGTCATTATACTGTTCCACATGGGTGCAGCTCCAGTAACTCCAGAAGTAAGATTTGGACTCATCGGAGTATTGTCATTATTTCCAACCCAGGTTGCAACTACATACTCAGATGTAAACCCCACTGTCCAATTATCACGCTTATTGTCAGTTGTTCCTGTTTTTACCGAAACACGTTTTCCTGGAATATGAAGAGGAGAATTTGTGCCAAAAGCAGTTGAGCGCGCATTATTGTCAGACAAGATATCAGAGATAATAAACGCTGTCCCTTCGCTAACAACTTGCTGTGCATTGACTTCTTTTCCATATATCTTTTTACCGTAGGCATCTTTAACCTCCACAATAGGGTTAAGATTAACCCGTTTTCCCTTATTGGCAATCGTTCCAAAGACCATAGTTAAATCGGTCATTTTTGTTTCCCCCCCGCCTAAAGTGATTGAAAGTCCATATCTACTTGGATCTTTCCAAGTTGATATTCCCATTTTTCTACCCATAGAGATAATATCGTGTACACCTAGCTGTTGTGCCACACGTACTGCTGGAATGTTATACGAGTTTGCAAATGCGTTACGTAAGGTTTGCCTACCATGGAATGAACCGTCATAATTAACCGGAGTATAAGATGGTCCACCATCTGTAGAGGCAATTGTAATAGGGGAGTCATCGAGCATAGATGCTTCCGTAAATCCATTCTCAAGAGCAAGTGTATATGTAACTATTTTAATCGTTGATCCTGGTTGCCGCAAAGAAGTTGCAACATTTACATTTCCGTCGTTCTCTGAATCAAAATAATTGCGACTTCCTACCATTGCTAAGACATCTCCATTACGAGGGTCTGTTACCATTGCTGCCCCATTCTGAACATTTAAGTAAGAGTTTTCATCTACATGTTGTGTAACAATCTGCTCAACTTGCTGTTGCAGGCTGTAATCTAAACTAGTTCTTACTTGGAGTCCTCCACGTTCTACTTCGTTTATTCCGTATTTCTGAACTAGAATATCTTTAACGTACATTACAAAATGAGGTGCTTTTATAGCAACATTCGGACTTTCAAAAACCATCTCTTGCTGAAATGCTTCATTAGCCTGTTTTTGGGTGATATAACCATCACGTACCATTGCATCCAATACTTCTTTTTGTCTGTTTTTCCACAACTTACCTTCTCCGGAAAACGGCGAGTAAATACTTGGAGCACGAGGCAAACCAGCTAGAAACGCGCTTTCGGCCAATGTAAGTTCACCTACTTTTTTACCAAAGTATATTTCACTTGCTGACTCAACCCCCCAAGCAGTTCCTCCGTAGGGAACATAGTTGAAGTACATTTCCAAAATCTGATCTTTTGAATATTTCTGTTCTGACCAAAGTGCAAGAACTACCTCTTTCACTTTTCTTTTTATTGTTGGCTCAGGTGTCAAAAATGCAGATTTTATTAGCTGCTGTGTAATAGTTGACCCACCTTGCAAATAATCTGTGCTGATATTTGAAACAAAGGCGCGAATTATTCCTCTCAAATCAAAACCTGGATGATCATAAAAGTCTTTGTCTTCAATAGCAATTGTGGCCTGTTTTAGCTGTTTAGGAATATCCTCCAATTGGACAACTGTTCTATTCTGGTTAGCATATATTTCATATAAAAGTACGTTATTTCTATCGTATATTTTTGTAGTCTTAGGAATATATGAAATAGATAGATTCTCTGGATCTGGAAGTTCTGATACAAATATTAAAAAAAGGAGAGGAACAAACAAAAACAAAAAAGACATTGCTGCACCAAGGAAGAAAAACTTGAATTTGTATAACAAAGAAGGTTTGTAAATAGGCTTTCTCGCTTTTTTTGGCCGACCCTTTCTTTTTTTATGTCTGAATAAGCTAGTGATGAACTTTATTAAGTTTCCAGTAGTTTCTGCAGTTTTTCTAAATATTTTTAAAACAAATCGGTATAGGTATCGAACAGGAGAGAATAAATAGTTCACTATAGGTTCTACCCGAAAACTTGATGATGCTTTGTATAGCGTGCGTGATTTTTTAATTTGTTTTTTTCGTCTAAAAGTTTTTTTTGCGTTTTGATTGAGAAAAGACAGCAGAAGCTGAGGCAAGGAAAAAATTGTTTGTACAAGTGTAATTAACCGCTGTATTATTACGAGTCCATAATCTCCTATCGTAATAAATGCTATTAATAGCATTAATATAATCTGCCTGAAAACTGCCATATGTATGAATGGGAATTCTGTCTGAATTATACACAATACAGGCTCAAATAGAAAGACATAAACACTTAAGGTTTCTTTTTATTTGTATATTGCATACAATAGATTAATGCGTTGTCTTGTAATTGGTGCCTCAGTCGTTGACGTATTTTCAAGCCTTCAATCAAACGACCTTGCTTCTATTAGTAATGATTCAATCACTTTTAATATTGGAGATAAGGTTCCTGTTGAAATAAAAGAGCAAGCACTTGGAGGTAACGGGATGAATATTTCGGTAGGTCTTAAAAGACTTAAGGTCGATGTCACCTTTTACACGTTCTTAGGTAATGATGCCTTTTCAGAAACAATCGAAAATCAATTAAAAAAAGAAAAGATTACCGAAATCCTTGAGCGAAGTAATACAAAGTCAGACTTTTCATTTATTTTAAATGTAAATGATGACCGAATTATTTTTTCTCATCACCCAACTAGAGTCCAAAGTTTTAATCCTCCGAAAGATCAACGGTTTGACTATATATTTTTAAGTTCAGTAGGCAATTACTGGAAAGAGGTTTATCAAACAGCAATTGAGTACGCCACCTTAAGTGGAACTCCTATAATATTTTCTCCCGGATCACAGCAGATGGCTGATCCAGACGATACTTTTTTCTCAGCCTTACATTATTCTGAAATCATATTGATCAATAAAGATGAAGCATCTAAAATCACGACAAAGTTCGGATTAAAATCAAAATCTATTGAAGAGATTCTTATGAATACTTCAAAACTCGGCCCAAAAGTAGTGTCTATAACAGACGGGTTGAATGGTGCATATGCATATGAAAACAATAAAATGTTTAAAATCAAAACTTTTTCACCTGAAAAAGCTCCAGAGAAAACAGGAGCAGGTGATGCATATGCTTCGGGATTTATCGCTGGATTTTTCAACACCAAGTCCATAGAAGAAGCAATGAGATGGGGAAGCGTAAATGCACATATGGCGGTGCAGAAAGTTGGAGCACAAAGCGGCTTAGCAACCCAAGAAGAATTATTGAATACTTTGAAAAAACATGATACCTTTAAAGCAACAATTATCAAGGGTCAATAGATCTTATGACATTAAAAGAACTACATCAAAAAGCAAAAAAAGAGCACTGGGCAGTTCCCCATTTCAATTTTTCAAGCCTCACACAGCTAAAAGGAATTCTTGAAGGCGCCAGAGAAATGCGCGCGCCTGTACTAGTAGGCACATCAGAGGGAGAAAGAGAAAGTATCGGACTGAAACAGGCTGTTTATCTCATCCGTAGTTATCGAGAAACATATGACATTCCTGTTTTTTTAAATGCAGACCATTCTAGAAGTTTTGAAACAGCAAAAGCAGCTTGTGATGCTGGATATGACTCGGTACACTTAGATGTTTCCAAGAAATCCTTTGAGGAGAATCTAGAGGAGACTAAACGGGTAGTAGATTATGTGAAGAGTACACGTCCTGAAGTAGAGGTGGAAGGAGAACTGGGATATCTTGCTACAGAGTCCTCAAAAATCTATAAAGAATCAATCGAAATACCGGAAGACAGCTATACAAAAGTAGAGGAAGCACTTAGGTACGTCAAAGAAACTGGTATTGATCGTTTTGCACCTGCTATTGGAAATCTTCATGGAATTGCTGCAAATACCCCTAAAATAAGGTTTGACCTCATTGAAGAATTGATGTCTGCTCTTCCAGAAAACCTTACCTTCGTTTTGCATGGGGGTTCAGGAATAACAAATGATGACTTAAAAAAAATTGTTGAAACCGGATTTAATAATGTTCATATCTCTACTGAAATAAGAGTTGCATATACAAATGGACTTAAAACATTTCTAGAAAAAAATCCTGACGAGATTTCGCCTGCCAAATACCTTGATGCAGCAAAAGACGCAATGATTCCTGTAGTTAAAGAAAAATTAGAGGTTTATAATACTGTAAACGTTGTATAACTTTATGAAAATTATTCTAGGTTCAGATCATCGTGGATTCACACTGAAGCAGGAAATAAAGAAGCATTTACTAGAACACGGACATCAAGTACAAGATATGGGCGACCTACTGCCAAGCACACCTGATGACTATCCAGACACCGCGCTTGCCGTCGCAAATGAAGTAATAAAACATCCTGAGAATCGTGGGATTTTGTTATGCGGTTCAGGTGTAGGGGTGTGTATTACTGCAAATAAGATTAAGGGAATTAGATCAGGATTTGGATATAACGCAGAACAAGTAAAATCAGCAAGAAACGATGATGATATTAATATCCTTGCACTCGCAGCAGATTATACGCCAAAAAACGAGGCAATAGAGATGGTCTCTGAGTTTTTGAGCACAAAATACGAGGCTACGGAACGTCATAACAGACGACTCGATAAAATACGAGCTATAGAAAAAACTCATGCTAACGCAACCTAATACTATCGAAATTATTCCGGGAATCCTGGAACACCAATGGCCTGAAATAGAGAATAAGATTCTCACCGCGCAAAAATTTGCTAAAACACTTCATATAGACATTATTGATGGCCAGTTTGTAGATAATAAGACATTCCTCAACCCTGCTCCTTTTGCCCCATATACTAGCTCTTTGTTTTTTGAGCTCCATATGATGGTAGAAGAACCTATCCGATATATTGAACAGTTCGCAAAAGTAGGCTTCAGGCGATTTATTGGTCAAATTGAAAAAATGTCAGACCAACGTGTGTTTATCGAAAGAGCACGCCAGTTTGGAGAAGCAGGACTTGCAATTGATGGACCTACATCCTTGGATAAAATAACAGTCCCTTTTACAGAAGTAGACTGTTTTCTTGTCTACACATCTGACAGAGTGGGCTATTCTGGACCTCCTTTTTTGCAAAGCAGAGTAGATAAAATCAAAGAGTTGCGTAAACGCACGATAGCCCCCATTGAAGTTGATGGCGGAATCAATGAAATGTCATTGCCTAAAGCTAAATCAGCAGGAGCAACTCGGTTTGCAGCGACTAGTTTTATTTTTTCTCATAGCTCACCCGAAGAACAATACCGTAAGTTATTGCTGCTCGCCAAGTAGCTACAATACAACCCTGCGGCTTTCTATAATATCCTTATTCTCTAGATTGTTTCTTAGAAGAATAATGACCATCTCATCCACATAAACAGGAATCCACTGGTCGCTTTGTATAATTGTCCTCATAAATTCCTGAGCCCAAGGCGTAATATCCGTGTGCACGAAAAAAATTGAGTTAATATTATATCTTTTGACTTGCTGTTCAAAATAATCCGGGTCTGTCTGCATTAGTTTATATTCCTCGAAAAAATCTGCTGGATAAGCCTCTGGCCTTCCGTCAACAAAAACTTTCTCATCCGGATACATTCGATAAATTAAATAGCTACCAATGTCAAAGTTATTAAATATTGGTCCTTTTATACTATTTTCTTCAATGAAATTAACAGCTTTTTCTGCTCCATCCATATACTTTAGCCCAAAGTACGGTGAGGAAATAAAAATAAAACTGTGAATAAATACAAAAAGTAGAGTAAAAACCATTGATATTACAAGCATTTGTTTTTTAACTTCAGGGGATACTTTGTGTCTGATCTTGTGTGCCGCTGCTGCTACTGCAGGAAACGCTATAAGCACAAACAATGGGAAGTTTCTAATCATTACAAAACCTGCTATTACTGAAAAAATTACGCTAAAAGCAAAAAAATAGTTACGAAAACGCAAGTGGACTATAGCGCATGCCAACGAAGCTACTGCAAGAATTTCAAACACTAGAACTCGAGGATTAAAAAAGAAAGAGTTTAGAAAGAATATGTTTTGATTTTCAACTATTGAATATCCATAATTTCCAAATACGCGCAAAGGATACACCGCCCCAGCAAGAAAGTTGGGATTCAGTAATGTAGACATAAATGTTAGCACATACACTACAATAAATTTTTTGTTTAGATTTTTACGAATCAGTAAATCTATACCTAGAAATGTAAAAAGTAAAAGTCCAACAAAAAAATAGATGTGTGAGTTAACCCAGAGTACCTGAAGAAATGGAATAGGAATCAAATATTTTAACTCCTTTGTTTCTCGATAACGTAAAAACAACCATAAAAACCCGGCTAGAAACAAAAAGCTAAATATCTCAGGTCGTAAGTCAAACCTTTCTGAAAACACAAAAATAAAGGGTATAGATATGATAAGTGCGATCCATTGCGTACTGTTTTTAACAGCCAAAAAGTATACAGTAATAAACGTTGAAACTATTACTGCTACCTTTAGCCATAACAATGTGTTTAATCCAGCAAACTGTGTGGTTATAAAAAATATAACTTCTGGAATCCAATGATGATTAATAAAAGGAAAATTGGGTGCAGTATAAGAAAACAAGTTTGTTTTCGGAACGCAGAAACACTCAAGTATAATCTCCCCAAGCAATAAATGACGTCCTAAATCCTGAGTAAATGCTCGCTCTACTTGAAAAAGTAAGAGTACTAAGTAGAAAACTGGCGTAAAAAAAATAATCTTTTTCATTAGGAGACATGAGACAGCTTCGGTCTGTACTGAAGCGCCTCAAGTACATGAGACTCCATGATATCTGAAGACCCGTCAAGATCAGCAACTGTACGTGCTATCTTTATAACTTTATAATATGCACGGGCAGAAAGCGAGAGTTTCTCCATAGCAGAGGCAAGCAAATCTCTTGCTTCAGTTGATAGCTGAGACAGTCTTTTAATCTCCTTGCTGCTCATTTCACTATTAGTAAATATGCCAGACTTTTCAAACCGCTGCTGTTGAACTTTTCTTGCACTTACCACACGAGCGCGAACAGCGTCTGAACCTTCTGCATGAGATTGGTCGGCGACTAATTTTTCGGTTTTAACGGACGGTACATCAATGTGTAAATCGATTCTATCCATAATTGGTCCTGACAGTTTCTTTTGATACTTCAAGATCTGAAACTGAGTACATAAACAAGTTCTGGAAGGATCTCCAAAATACCCACAGGGACAAGGATTAAGTGCTGCCACCAACATAAACCTTGCCGGGAATGTTACCCTATCTCTTGCCCGAGATATTACAACGTACCCGTCTTCAAGCGGCTGGCGCATTGCTTCAAGAACCATTCGGGGAAATTCAGGAAACTCATCCAAAAAAAGTATTCCTCTATGAGCAAGAGAAATCTCACCTGGTCGAGGATTAGCCGAACCGCCGATAATACCAACATGCGAACTCGTATGATGAGGACTACGAAACGGACGGACTTTTAATATCTCGTCACTTTCCAGCATACCTGCTGTGCTGTAAATTTTTGTAACTTCCAATGCTTCATCAAACGATAGATGAGGCAAGATTGAAGGAATTGTTTTTGCAATTAATGTTTTACCTGCACCCGGAGACCCTTTCAATAAAATATTGTGTCCACCTGCAACTGCCACCTCTACTGCACGTTTTACAAACTCTTGTCCTTGGATATCTTTAAAGTCAAACTCGTGTAGGTTAGTAGAGCCTTCTTCAACATAAGGAATATGATCTGCAGGTTCTATCAATTTTTGCTCTGTTAAATGCAAGTAAACCGACTCAAGATCTTTTGCTGGAAAAACAGATATTCCCGATATTACTGCCGCTTCTTTAGCATTCTCACAAGGAACAAATATGGCTTTCATTCCGTACTGCTTAGCAAGTAGGGCTAGAGCAAGAACTCCTTTTGTTCTACGCAGTGTGCCGTCAAGCGAAAGCTCTCCTAAAAAGAGGTAGTTACTTAAATCAACCTGCAACTGACCACTTGCAGCAAGTATAGATACGGCTATCGGTAGATCAAATAATGAGCCCTCTTTCGGTAGGTCACCTGGCGCAAGGTTTACTGTTATTCTCCTTGCAGGTAAGTCTGCTCCTGAATTCTGTAGCGCAGAACGTACACGCTCTCGCGATTCTTCAACAGCTTTATCAGGCAATCCGACAATAGTAAAAGCAGGTAGCCCGTTAAGGATATCTGTCTCTACTTGGACAAAAACTCCGTCTAAACCAACCAGCGCACATGAAAGTACACGGGCAACCATATATTTTTCAGTATAAATACAAGTAAATAAAATTCCAATACACAAAACTACTCCAATTTATAATTGTCAGCTACTAGTAATTTAGTGTATAGCTTACGTGCTGTGATACAATACGATCAACATGAACGATACGGATAAGATAAAACAAAAAATTGATATTGTAGATTTTATCGGTCGATTCGTGGATCTAAATAGAGCAGGCAGAAACTCCAAAGGACTGTGTCCGTTTCATAGTGAAAAATCCCCGTCATTTATGGTTTCAGGAGAAAGACAAATATGGCATTGTTTTGGCTGTCAAAAAGGAGGAGATATTTTTTCTTTTCTCATGGAATATGAAAAAATTGAGTTTGCTGAAAGCCTTAAAATACTGGCAAAAGAAGCTGGCGTTACTATAACTCAACCAATTTACCGCACTGAATCAGAACAAAAAAAGGAACTTCTATACGCTATTAACTCTGCAGCCGCCCAGTTTTATAATTATCTGCTCACCCAGCACGCTGTTGGCAAAAATGCACTTAAATACTTGACTGAAGACCGAGGAATTCCTTCAGGGTTAGTTGACAAGTTCCAGTTAGGGTACGCTCCTAATAAAACGACCGCACTAACTGAATATCTCGTAAAGAAACGCCAATATAAGCTAGAGGATATTCAAGCAGCTGGTCTTACGTCTGCAGGTAGAGGTAGACTATCAGATTTTTTTACCAACCGTGTCATTTTTCCGATTCATGACTTACGAGGAAATATCATCGCTTTTTCAGGAAGGGCTCTCGATAATGAGACAACGCCTAAATATATTAATACCCGTGAGACGCTAATCTACAAAAAGAGTTCCTCATTGTTCGGAATATTTTTTGCAAAAGACGCAATGAGAAAAGAAAACAAGGTTTTAGTTGTTGAAGGAGAGTTTGATGTCATCAGCAGTATGAAAGAAGGAATATCTCATGCAGTCGCCCTAAAAGGCACCGCACTAACAGAAGAACAAATTAAGCTGCTTAAAAGATATGTTGCAAAAGTACTCTTCTGCTTCGATTCAGACGTGGCAGGGACAACTGCCCAGAAACGTTCTATCGCATTACTTGAAAAAGAAGGGCTGTCTGCTGCGGTAATAGTCCCTCCTGAAGGTAAAGATCCTGATGAGCTATTACGAGAAAACCCAACACTGTTTAAAAAAGCCCTTAAAAATGAAGTAAATGTTTATGACTTTCTTATTGATTCTGCAGTAAAAGTGGTAGAAGTACAAACACCCGAAGGTAAAAGAAAGGTGCTTGATGAGACTCTGCCAATAATTTCTCAGATTGATAACGAAGTTATCAAAGAACACTACTTAAAAAAACTGGCTCAAGCACTTGATACTTCTTATGAGTCAGTTCTGAGACAGAGTAATAAGAGTATCGATAAACCCAAAATTATTCCAGTTAGTGTTAAAAGAGAGTCTAAAACCAGAGAAGAAATAACTGAGACATACTTTTTGTCTTTGGTTCTTCAGGCAAAAAACCCTTCTGACGAGATCTCCAGAATCAGCCCTATTTTAAATGAGATTGAACTTAGTACTCCATCTTTACAAAAACTTTGGAGTGAGATGCTTAATTTTTCTAAAAACTCGACTTTTTCCCTAGATGAGTTTGCCAAACAAGTTCCGTCAGAACTTCTTGAAGCTTTTGACACCTGTTGCTTGTCACCCATACCTGAGTTTGAAGACGCACAAACATTTGAGAAAGAACTTAGAAAAGTTGCTGTCGACACTGCAACTCTTGCAGTTCGCCATAAAATAAAAGCAGTAACACAGCGACTGCAGGAGTTGGAAAAAAATCCAAATGATGATACAATTGCATCACTGCAGACAGAATTTAGTAAATATACTCAACGTCTCGCGGCAATTAAACGAGCCTCTTGAATAGGCTTGTAGTTTTTTGTTACAATAGAGCGATGCCGCAATCTCAACCTGTTAAAAATTCCAAGATAGAAGAACTGCTAGCAACAGCTAAAAAGCGAGGATATATATCCCAAGACGAAATCCTTGCTGCGTTCCCACAACCCGAAAACCACTTAGTAGAGCTTGATAGTCTGTACGACCAACTAATAAAAAAAGAAATCGATATTTTCGAAACTGTTGAAGAAGAAAAAGATGCTCAAAAATCGATGGATGACCTCGAAAAGGAGCTTGAAGCACTTAACATCATCCAGGGAGGAGCAGTTACAGATCCGGTTCGTATGTATCTCAAGGAAATCGGACGAATCCCACTTTTAACTTTTGACCAAGAGGTAGATCTTGCAAAACGCTTAGAAGCAGGCGATATGTCAGCTCGAAAAAAACTGGTTGAATCAAACCTTCGTTTAGTAGTTTCAATTGCGAAAAAATACGTTGGACGTGGTATGGGGCTTCTTGATCTTATTCAGGAAGGAAATCAAGGACTAATTCGCGCAGTAGAGAAGTATGACTGGAAAAAAGGTTTTAAATTTTCAACCTATGCTACCTGGTGGATAAGGCAAGCAATTACTCGTGCTATTGCCGATCAAGCAAGAACTATCCGAATTCCAGTTCATATGGTAGAGAATATCAATAGGTTTATGAGAGTACAAAGAAAATTAATGCAAGAACTCGGACGCCAACCAACACCTGAAGAAATTTCAGAGGTTCTAGAAATAGATCCAGATAAAGCTCGTGAGATTATTAAAATCTCTCAGCAACCAACTAGTCTTGATACACCTGTAGGAGACGAGGAAGATTCGTATCTTGGTGACTTTATCTATGATGTTACTGCTCCGACTCTCTTTGATACTGCTTCTCGCGGTTTACTAAAAGAACAATTAAACTCAGTACTAGGAACCCTTTCTGACAGAGAACGACGAGTCATTGAAGAAAGATTTGGATTAAGAGATGGAAAACCAAAAACACTTGAAGAAGTGGGTCGTATGTTTGCTGTTACTCGTGAGCGCATTAGACAAATTGAAGCCAAAGCTCTACGCAAGCTTCGTCACCCGTCTCGAGGGAATAAGCTCAAAGACTACCTCGAATAAAGCCTAAGCTTGCCAGCAATGTTTTCTCGTAATATAATCCATGCATGGAGCGATATCGCGAAAATAACTTTCTCCCTAATGAAGAAGATGCAGAGCCTTTTATTCCTCAGATTGAGGCTAATAATAGCTTACCTCTGACTGAAGATGAAATTTCTGCAGTAATGTTACGTTCAAAATATCTTATCGATAAAATACCTGTTTATGAAATTTCTGATTCCATGTTGGAGGATTCAGCAAGTTTATCAATATATACTCCGTCTTTGACTTTTTCTAAAAATGATGAACACATGGCTACAAGAGCGTATAAACGATTGAAAGTAAATCTAAATATCGCTGAAGAGAATAATGACGTTGAGACATATCAAAGTCTTGAAGACAACTTACAGACAGTCAGAGAGTTGATTATAAAGAATAATTTGAGATTGGTAGTCTCAATTGCGAAAAAATACCCTCGCAGAAACACCTCTTTACCAGATCTCATCCAAGAGGGAAATATTGGATTAATGAGAGCTGTTGAAGATTTTGACCCTGAGCTTGGATACAGATTTTCTACTTACGCAGTGTGGTGGATCAGACAATTTCTTGGGAGGCACTTAGGAAATTCTTCCAGCACTATTCGTCTGCCTATACACATGCATGAAAAGGTCAGAAAATTAAAGCGTACAATCGACGCGATCGAACTTGAACATGGACACGCTACGAGTGAATTGATTTCAGATCATACTGGACTTTCTGTTGAACAAATAAATATCATCTTGGAGGCAAAAAATTCATTATCACCAGCCAGTCTTGACAGATCTATACAAAGTGAAAATGGTAATCATCCGCTAAAAGATATTATTACTGGAGACTTAGGCACAGACTCCACAGAAGAAGTGGATAAAAGAATTAATGGATTACAACTACTTAAATATCTAGAAAATTCCTCACTAACCGAGCAGGAACTGTCGGTTATTCGATATCGACATGGTCTCGGAGAAGGGGAGCCTATGACTTACGCTATGATTGGTGATGCAATGGGTTTATCACGCGAGCGTATTAGACAAATAGAGTCGAAAGCTATGCGTAAACTTGAAAAAGATCCTGTAATCAAATCTTTTCGCTCATGAAACCTGGATTTTTATACGTATTGGTGCTAAAATAATTCACGTTCACATTCCGCGATAGCTCAATGGTAGAGCAGGTCGCTGTAGCACTTTTTTTGCAGCCTTCCGAAGCAATTCGGAAAGGAAAAATGGGGTGAATTCAGGGAAGTCCTGAAATGGATAATCCTGAGCCGAGCTTGATGAATGGTATCAAAGTAATCAAGAAGGTGCAGAGACTAGAAGTGAGGAACCAATCCAATAAGCTTCATTAGCGCCCCACATCCTAAATTAGGATGATGAGATAGTCCACGCTTTCTGGTAACAGGGAGATAAAGTGTAACGACAAGGTTCTAGGTTCGAATCCTAGTCGCGGAGCCCATTAGTCGTTAATATACCCAATTTGGCCTTGTTTAGAACATCTATAACTGGCTGATATTGGGTATCAACGACTTTTTTGTTTTCTATTAGGATTTTCTTGAAAAAGAAGCTCAAATAGGCACGTTTAGCATTGGTATTTGCTTCTTTATAGGTTGTGATAATGTCCTTCGTTAGTGAAATCACTTCCTCTACAATTTTGACATCAATTGTGCGTATTTTGTTCAATTCTGTAAGTTCTTTTTGAATATCTAGCAAATCGGATTCTATTTTGGAATTTATCGCCATATATCTATCTCGCTTTATAGATCCTGCTAGCAACTCTTCCTCTAATCGCTCCTGCTTTATTTCTAGGGCGTCTCTGCGGTTGTAAGCGGCCTTTTTAGCTAGTTTGCTTCTGGTAGTGGTATCTTCATATACTTTCTGCACATTTCTCTTAACTGCGTCTATAAACTCCTGACTAAATTCTAGCTTTTCAACTTCTTTTTCAATTTTCTTCTCTAGTGTTTCAATTTCTACATATTTGGACTTACATTTGCCAACTCTACCCACACCTGCACAATGGTAGTAGCCAATTCTGCCACCTCTATGCTTAAACTTCTTTTCGTTTACATGCCATTCTGCTGTATACCTACGGCCACACATATTACAAAAAATTACACCACGTAAAAGGAAGTTGTGTGTGCGTCGTCTAGTTCCATATTCACCACGTCTTGAAAGGTAATATTGGACTTGTTCAAACGTTTTTTTATCGATTAGTGGCTCATGTTTTCCCATTCCCTCCATACCTCCATATCTCATCCATCCCCAATAAAATGGGTTTTTAAGTATGTTATGCATCAAAGAATAGGCTATCGGCCTACCTGTTTTTCCTCTAACACCATTGCTGTGTAAATATTCTCTGATTGAATAAATGGTGTGTTGTTGTGTGGCATACATTTTGAATGCTTGCGTTATAAAAGGGGCTGTCTGTGGATCGGGTACGATTATTCTTCTGTCATATGATCCAATCGGATTTTTATTGGCTACGTTCATGTATCCTACTATGGCTACTGATGGATAATATCCTGCTTTGAACTTTTCTGCTGCTGTTTGCTTTACCTTATAGCTGGTTAGTCGTGGCTGTATGCTATGAACAACCGCAATCATCTCATCCATCACATCAGATAGTGGATTGTCATCAATATTAACAGCACCAGTTAGAGGAACAATAGACGTGTTGTGTTTTTTGAGGGTTTGCTTAATAAACAAATATTCGTAGGTGTTTCTAGCAACCCTAGAACTGTCCTGCACAACCACATAATCAATATCACCTTTGGTACATCTGGCTAGTATTGCTTGAAACGCTATTCGCTTATCTAATGAAGTTCCACTAATCCCACCATCAACAAATATATCTTCTGCTAGCTCACCGCCTAGTTCTTCAACCTTGGATAGTATTTTCGTTTTTTGAACATCTAGACTTAGGCCGTTATCACGCTGGTTTGCAGTACTGACACGTACATAGCCGAGGCATTTGGAGATTTTGTTATTCTGTCGTACATCGTCAATTTTCATTTTCATTTATTCTCTTTAGTTACATAATCAATGATGCAGCTCAGTCTGTAGTCAGCTTATGAAATATTTTGGCCGTCTGTAAGCCTTCTTTATCTTTTGCTAACAATATTTCCATCATCATCTCAACCCATCGTTCTGCCAATTTATCAATGTCTGGCTCGGGGGCATCTTTGTACTTCCTATTCTTAGATGGTGTGTTATGGATCTTTGTCATGTTAGTTACTGCTCGGGTTAATATCCCTATTTACAAAATTTAGATTGATCTCAAATGAATATATGCGGGGTTGTAGACACAAATAATGTTGACTCTCAATAGTCTTTCCGCTCTGCCTTGCAAACTCTATGAAAGTCTTTGAAAATTTATTGAACGTCGAAATTAAAGAGGGAAGATAATATAACCAACTAACAACAACTAACCATGCACCATATAGTAACTTTATATAGATACTTACCCTTAATAGGGACAAAATAGTTACTTTATATAGTCCATATACAATATAGTTATATATAGTTACTATTGTTGAAATTGTTAGTTTAGAAAGGAATATCATCGGGATTTGCCTCCTCTGCAATATTTTCTGACTCATTCTTTTCCGCTTCTTTCATACCTTCTTGGCCTTCTTTTTTGCTTCGTGCCATGCAAAAGGCGTCATAAATCATTTCGTGAATCAATTCCCATGTGCCTCTGTCATTAATGAAAACTATTTCTTTCCACTTACCCCAAATATTGATGCTCGGCCCTTGTATCCACAGTTGTTCTCCAAATCTTTCGTGAGATTTTTTTGACTTCATTACACGCCAACCATGTATCTCGATCACATCAAAGAAAATAACTGTGGCTTGGCACAGCATTTTGTCGGAATCTTTTAGTTTTATCCGAACTTGAACATTGTCTCTACTTATGTAACTCATTCTCATATTCATTAAAAAAGACAACTATTATTTAGCTGCCTAGATATAAAAGATGTTTCAGTTGTTTTAGGGATGCTTGAAATCTAGTAGGCTCAACCTTTGCTTCCATTCGAGAAAAAGTTGATACATGTTTCAAACAAGTGTTGGAGCTAGGAAAAAGGAAGGTGCCACGATTGTTAGAATCTTTGTTTATACCGCTTAAATCAACACCTGCTGTTATTAGATATGCGGCAAGTCCGATATCAGTTGTTTTGAAGAATTTATCATCCTGCATTTTCATATTGAATACATTTTCGCTGAAATGCAGGGCGAACTTAATGAAAGTTACAAACTCGTAAAATGCAGGTTAGATTGAAAGAAGTTTTTTGTAGTAGGCCACACCTTTGAGAACTCGATTATCATCAGAGCCAGAATCAGAGTTTTCAATGTTTGGATTATCCATCCACTCAGTTGATATTTGCACGTATGTTTTTCCTTCTAAATGTTTCCAGTACCACTCACGATAGGCTCGAATTTTATTTGCCTTATCAACTCTTGGTTTGTAATAGCTAAGTTTTTCATTAGCTGAAAATAGTTTTCTGGCACGACGTACCTGTTCTTTTATTTGTATATCTGTAGATGTGGGTGAAACTAGAATAGCTACTTGAGGGAGTTGGAAGTGGCCAGTTGTGGAATAAAGCGTGTCTTGTTCAACGATAGTCGTTGATGTCGTATCAAATAAATCTCCATCAACTGCACCGCACAAAATAGCTTGTTTTATTAGTTCTGCAAAGTAGGGTGGCCGATGAAACAAATAGCTCAGAATAGCAGCGTCTGTATCTAATCGTTGATTCATAGTCATGTCCGCATCTTCTATTTCTTCATACCAGACTACGTTTTTATTTGCATATTCGATCAGTTCTTTTGCATTACCATATGTTGAAAAATCAAACTTGGATTCTTTACTATTAAAAAATTCATCCATCAACTGCTCGTAATCTTCCAAATCACACACCTTAGTGATGTTGTATTTCTTTCTTATCTTGGGTAAATATTCTAAAAACTCTGGCTTATCAAATAGAATTGCTAGCTCTAAGAAGTTTCTGTCATTTTTTGTTTGAATACCTACTTTTAGTTTTGATAGATCCTCATACTTCATTTTCATATATTTGTATTCTACTAAAAACGAATTGTTTGGCCTATAAGTTAAGCAAATTATGATGAAATAAAGTAAAATATCGTCATGGACACACAAACCTTACTTTCACAGGCATCACAAGCACTTGTAAATTTAAATGGAAACGTCATTGACGTATTAAGCATTCACAAACCAAAAGATCTTGAATACGCAAAACATCTTGCAAAAGTTGTATCTAAACTTTCCCCCCTTGTTGGGAACATGCTTGAATACTCGCTAGTAACTTATCTAAACACGATTGACGATTTTAAAAGTTATGGAAAATGGGTTCGACAAGATCCAGGATTTCCTGATACGTTGTTCGTGGGCAACATTGATCCTAATCCTGGAATTGAGATCAAAACTTGGTTTCCTCTAGCTACTGAAATAACCGCAAGATTTAAAGACAGTCAATCACATTTCGACAAAAATCAAACGAATGTTGCTCTGATAGCGTGGTTGCCAGAGCATATTTTCTATGGAAAACCAAAAATAATTGATGTTTTTGTAGACTCTGCTGTTAGCTTATCTTTGGCAAGAGACTTACATTATCATAATCCACCTGACTATTTAGTTTTTGAGCCAGAAGATACAAGTGCAAGAACTATAAATTTGCAACAGACTAATACTAATGGATTTAAATTTCAAGGTAATAAAGAACAGCTAAAAAAAGCGGAGAAAGTTGTTGCTGAATGGGGTAAGGACGCAAAAAGGTTTTCTTATGATCCTGCTTATCAAAGTCGTCTTAAAACTTTATTAGGACAATTCCCATACAGGCTAGATACGAATTTCGCTAAGATGGATAGAATCGTGCACTCAGGATTGGAAGAGTTTAAGTTAAAAGTGTTAAATACAGTAATCGCTGATGCAACAATTCGAGATTGGAGCAAGGTTATAGCCTCAGACGACGAAATAAAACTCAATGAATATTTATTTGAAGCTTTGAGTGAAGAGTGATTCTCCCCAATCTGTTTTTGATCTTAGTACAGCTAGATCAAAATATTTATCATTAATCTCTGCACAATAACTTCTTCTATTAAGTTTTCCTGCGGCGATACCAGCGCTACAAAGCCCTCCAAATGGCTCCCAAATCGCATCGAGCTCTTTTGAAGAAGATTCAATAATCATTTCCATTAGTTTGAGCGGCTTTTGATTTAAATGGATTGCCTTTGTGCCATTTTTAATTCTCTCTTGTCCACGCACCGCTGGAAGATCCCAAACATTTGTGATTCCAATGGGACATTTAAAAATAGGACGAAGCCTGGCCCAATCATCTTTGTTTAACGATGATATTCCATCTGTAGAAAAGTATGGCTTTCCTGATTCATCACCATGTTTATTAGCATACTCAACAAGCTGTTCAAAAACATCAGGTGGAGGAGAATACCATAAATGACATTTTGTGAAATATTTTCTGGTAGCTGCATTCTTTACACCACACGCGTCATTTGTTTTTGTAAACGGCAATCCTGTTCTTTCCCACTCACTTCTAAGCCACTCTTTTAATGATAGATTTGTGTTTTCTCCACTATCCAGTCTTGGCTCTTTTACGTACTGGACACAAACTTCAGTCACGATCGGCAAATGCGAAAGATTTTTTGTATTAGAATTTCCTGCAATATGTGCAATCCCTTTGTTCCATATATTGCATGACTTATAAGTCCAACCATATTTTTCTAAAATCGGATGAACTTTTGCCCATCCAATTTCTGTATTCCAAAACCATAATGTAGTAGCCGGATTTGATAATTTACTCCAACTTTTAATATGTGGCTCATACCATTGAGGCAATTCATTTGGAGTGTTTGGATCACCTTCAAAAGAACCAATGCCATATGGCCCATCTGAAATGATGACTGAAGGAGAAGGCCACTTACTATAATATTCAATAGCGTCTCCATGAAAAATGTTTACTTTTGATTTCTTGTTATTCATGAACTACCTCTAATTAAACCTACAAAAATACCTCTCACCTCTAGTTGTTCTGGGATAATTGTCTCATATTTGGAATTTCTAGGCTGAAGAATTTTCTTTCCATTTTTCTCACCTAATACTTTTAGGGTTGCCCCTCTTTCTGTAATTCCTACCACAGTATCACCAATTTCTGCAGTCATTTGATGTTTAATTAGCACAACATCTTCATCCAAAATGCCCATATCAATCATGCTGTCCCCATTAACCTTGAGAGCATAATACGAATTGTTTGGTTTCAATTTAATATTGCTTGGAACTTGAATGGGTTCAGGATTTTCAATTGGTTCGATTGGTTCACCTGCTGCTATAAAACCCAACAAAGGAACTGTCCTTTTTTGCGTAATTGGTTCAATTCCACGATTTTTATGAGGATCTCTTTTTAGGTATCCCTTTTTTTCCAATTCCTCAATGTAGTATTGGGCTGTACTTAGGTTTTCTGTGTTCAAAAAACCTGCTGTTTCACGCAATGAAGGAGAGAACCCATTTTCATGAACAAATGAATTGATAAAATCCAACACGCCTTTTTGTTTATCAGTTAATGGCTTGACTTGCATAGTGTATTATGATAACTTTATGACAAATTTATAGTCATGTCAAGCAATATAAATATATCAATCTATAAGGAGGTGAGGCAATAATGGCAAAATCACAACATGTAGTACCATATGGCAAAGATTGGGCAGTTCGAGGTGCCGGAAATAGTCGTGTCACTTCAATACACAAAACACAATCATCAGCATATCAAGAGGCTAGGCAGATAGCAATCAATAACAAAGCGGAGGTGGTAATACACCGCCCAGACGGCAGAATAAGGGATAAAGATAGTTTTGGCAATGATCCTTTTCCTCCTAGGGATAAAAGGTTTTAAATCTGTTGGATTATCATCATGCACACTTATTTTAAATGCGTAAATGGAAGAAATTTTAGAGAATTTTGAGTTTGTTAGATTTGTCTTCGTCCCATTTTTATCTTTTGTTGTGGGTTTTGCTTTAGCTGTATTTATTTATAGACACCCTCAAACAAAAAAATTTAAATTTGTCACTAAATTGTGGCACATTGAATCAGAAAAGTACCGCAATCTTACAAGAAATCATTACAACATCTCAGATTTGCAAATTGTGGATTCCAATAATAAACCTGTACGTCACCCATACACGCTTAATGATGGGAAAAATGTTTTTAAATGCATTGCCTCCTATACTGATGGCACGACTGAAAGTTATTCTCCATATTGGTTGTGTTGGGCAAAAGGAAGTGATGATCCTTGGTGCGTTTTGGGTAAAAGTAGAAAAGATGAAGTATCTATTACTAGAGGCGAAAGACATGAGAGATATTCAGAATTGTCATGTTGGGTATTTCCACCTAAGAGGCAGTCAGAAACAGGGAATGTAGAAATACCGCATGTCTCAATCGGCTTTAAGTATTGAAAATTATGTACATACTAGAAAAAGAACACGCACTAAAACTGTCTGCTGCCCTTGCTAGCTCATATTACAAAGAACGAGTAAATTATCTTGAAAAAGTACTCCGAGCAACAAGAAGCAAGCGTCACAAGAATAATAAAGAAATGTTGCTTGCAATGCAGTTCAACATAGCCAAATTTGAAACTAATATTTGGAACACTCTTAGCGAAGGCAGGAATCTAGCAAAACAGTTAAATTCAAAATCCAGTCTAACATCCGAAGAAGAGAAGGACTTAAAAGGAATAGAAGAACATATCCTTATACATGAACATCTAATCAGAATTTCTCGTACTATTTGCGATGGAATTGCGTGGAGGAATTTGAATTACAATCGCACTTTCTTAAATTCCTCTGCTCGAGGATTTGGAGCAGGGAGAATTGATGTAAATAGTAAAGAGTTCAAGAGTGAGTTTATGTGGGCACACAGGATTTCAAAAAGATTAAATAGCTTGGTAATACTTAACGATTTAACTAGATTCTTGAGAATTGGTGACTTAACAGAAATTAATGATGGCATAGCTTTTATTCATGAAATTAAGAAGTATGGAAAAGAAGTTAAAAATTTGTTCACACTAAAGAAAGTTACAGGCAATGCCAAAATAAGCAAACAGGCAATAAGATTACTAGAATTACAAAGAATTGCGTTTGCCAATAAAGCCAAAATTTACGGCATAGATGTAGAAACAAAAGAAGTTGAGTTAGATTTAAAAACCAACACAAATAAAGTCAAGAAATTATTTAGAGAATCAGAAAAGAAATTTGTTGTATCTGATGACATTGATGAGTGTATTAATGTAGAAGTAACAAACTTCCATGCAATTCAAGAACATAAACAGAAAGTTGATATTGAAGAGTTGAAAAAAATATCTCCTAAAAAAAGAGTGACTGACTTAATTCTTGTTCATAGCAATTGGGACACATTTTATAGTGATGAAAAGGGCAACTTTGTAAGATCCGCACCACCATACTCAATATTTCCCTTTTCAGCAAAGGACTGTACTTTTCTAATGTCTGGTTATTATCTAGTTAAATGCTCATTGAATGTTACAAAACTAAAAGAAGTTCTACTACAAAACAATTGGATAATAGAGGAACGAACAGAGAAAGATCTAGATAAACAGATCGCAGATTACGAAAAGGAGAAAGATACGATGTTTACAGTTAAAGAGGGTTTGTATGCACATGTTCCAAGTGATGGTGGGCTCTTTACAGTCAAACGAGGGCCTTTCAGTGTATCGTTTGACGCAATGCTATATTGCAGGCTAACTATGGAATATCTATCTGTTGAGAGCATTCTTAATATTTTGGAGCACATGTATAAGATCGCATCACAAAGACGAAAAGATGATATATATTTTCCTAGATTTAGGAATGAAAACGAATTTTGGAATTAGCTACATTGCAGGAGTAGGTAAAAGTGTCCAGTATTGAAGTACACAAATATGAGTTACTACGAATTAGAGCAAGATAAAGTCATTAGACAATTTTTAAAGGATTTTCCTGAACCAACAAAGGACAATCTTTTTATCTTATTTCATAGCCATTTCATACACCCAGATATAGAAACTGAATTTCTAAACAAAGTTGCAAAAAATGTTATTGATGTAAGTTACGATTATTTTATTTCTCTCCCGAAAACAAAGAGATTTCACTTTTTACGAGCATTGGGTAAATTAATAGACTCTGCTCTGTCGTTAAAAATATGGGAATTCCAGCTCTCAAGAAATGATGCGACGTGGTATTGGAAAGATACCCCCACTTACTTTTTAGCATTAACACATTTAGTAGAACCTCTTGAGTCTTTAAGGCATGAAATGGGATTAGTCAGAAGAAAGCATTTGTATGAAAAAATTGTTTGTGTAGAGGGAGAAAGCGAGCTTAGTTTTATAAGGACATTGTATCTAACTGCAAAATATGCAAACTTTGACTTTCCTGTCTACAGCTATAAAGGGAAGGGTGAAATACAGAACTTAATACACTTTATTAAAGAAAAAAATAGGCAAGGAATAAGAGTTCTCTTATCGTACGATATGGACAGACAATCAGACTCATTTATTAAGAAGATTAAGAAAAAATGCACAATTGAAAAAACTTTTGGGTTCAGTCAGGATTTTGAAGGCTCATTTCCACCTGAAATATTAACGCGTGCTTTGGATGACTATATTAAAAAGTACACAAAATTAAAAATTTCGCTAGATGAAAAAGACATTGCTGGTTTATTATCTCAACATAAGCCATTCTTAAAAGTGTTCAGTCAAAAATACAACGTAAAAGTTAATAAAGTAAAATTAGGTGAGTTATTGGGGAAAATTATGGCTGGCGTACTGTATCAACACTGGAACGATGTTTTTAACAAACGCGTAAAAACACCATTTAACTCTGAAATATATAAGTTTTTGAAATATTTAGTTTCATAAAGACATGATAACCTGGCTTCAAGAAAATTATGGGTGGGCGATTAGTCTGCTAATACAGAGCTTTATCGCTTACCATGTATTTTTCCTATCCCAAAGACTTTCCAACAGAGAACGCCTGAGACACAAAGAGTCAATCAAGAGAAAAGCAGATGAGTTATTGTCTGAAATTCGAAAGAGAAAGTTAAACAGCGAGGTGTATTTGGTAAACATTAATCGCTATTTCAAGGACTATCCTTCGAATAAAGAAAAGCGGTTCGAGGGCTATTCCCACATTAAAGCAGAGATTAAAACTACTAGATTTGATGGTATCGAATTCTTCGCAGAACCGCCAAAAGAGGTATATAGAAAAAAAGACAGCACTTTGTCATTTAAAGGTAATAAAAAGGAACATGTGTTTAATGCGTTTCCAGTTGGCATTGTTCCTTATGAATGGATTGAGCACGTAGACGCGGTTGGTGATGAGTATGCCTATGTTCCATTATTTTATTGCCATTTCAAAGGTAGGACACATTGGAAGTTTTGGAAGAGGTTGTTATTTTTTGGGTATCCATACAAAAACATGCTCTATTATCGTTTAAGCGATGTATATAATAAGCGAAACGATCCAATGGAGATGAAATACGCCTATATTGATGAGCCCATATCAAAGAACTAAACACATGACTAATAAGAAAATCAACATAACAATTAAAACAAATCTAGATAACGCCACGCCAGAAGAATGGGAGCGATTTATGAAAAATCTAATAGAGGCACACAGAATACTATATAGACGAGTATTGGAACGAAAAACCAAAGAGATTCTTAGGTTGCCATAGCTACTGGCCGTACCTTATCCATATCTTCTTTTAGTTGGCTAATGAACCTAAAATCCTCAAACACTTTGAATATACGCACGAATTGACTGGTTATATTAACGTTACGATCCTCGAGCTACTGAAAAAGTCACCATTTGGTGGCTTTTTTTGTGGCTTCTTTAGAGTAGGCACTCCTTTAGTCTTGAGCTGGAAACGCGAAATCTTCAAAAGAAAACTAGTCGCAGAGCTACAAAACTAACATAAAAGATCATACGTATGTTAGAATAAATAAAATGAGTAAACTAATTACATGCATCTGGTTTGTCAACAACGACGGAGAAGAGGCAGTAAAATACTATGTAGACACTTTTAACTCAGCCCCTGGGATTCATGAAGCAAAACTTGGAGATATCACAAAAGCACCTAAGGCAAGCGAAGAAGTTTCAGGTAGACCTGAAGGGTCAGTTCTGACAGCTGAGTGCGAGATTGATGGAATAAGCTTCATGGCTCTCAATGGTGGTCCTCTTGACCAATTCAAACTTAATGGGTCTACATCTTTTATTATTGAATGTGAAACACAAGAAGAAATAGATTTCTTCTGGGAAAAACTTTCAGCAGTTCCTGAGGCTGAACAATGCGGGTGGTGCACAGACAAATTCGGTGTCACATGGCAAGTAGTTCCAAGGATTTTGGATGAAATGATGAGAGATCCTCAAAAAGCTGAGGCAGTAACCGCTGCTTTTATGCCAATGAAGAAAATTGACCTTGAAACAATTAAAAAAGCAGGCGAATAAAAGACTTATTTAGGCTATGCATTTGTAAAGAAGCATTCATAAAAATAGGTACCGACTTCGTCTTTCAGGTTGAGCGCAATAACATTGTATTTTACCCTCAAATTTCTTATAACCCAAGTCTTTAATTAGAGCCTTTGATATAATCATCCCATGAAGATCGATTCTCATGCTCCACTAATTGCGAAAAAAAGAGAACTAATTAACGCTCCTATAAACCACGTTTGGAAAATTCAATCTGATATAAATAATTGGCCCAAATGGCAAAAAGAAATCTCAGACGCGAAGCTTCATGGAAAGTTAGCAAAAGGAACAACTTTTACTTGGAAAGCTATGGGTATGAACATCAACTCAAAGTTACAAGAGGTCATTGAAAATAAAGTAATTGGATGGTCAGGAGAATCATTTGGAATGAACGCAATTCATATCTGGAAGTTTGAAAAACAAGGAAATAAAACATTAGTTACAACTGAGGAATCACTATCCGGTTGGTTCCCACGGTTAATCAAGCTGTTTAAAGCAGATTTTCTAGAACAATCACTTACAAAAGCATTACTGAACTTAAAAAATCAAGCAGAAAAAACAAAATAATCTCATGTTTTATACATGTTAAAATTATTTATGGTAAGTAAAGATGATCTAAACAAAGTAGAATATAACCTTCCAGCAGACTGGCGTGGAGATGTAATGACGCAAATCCGCATACTAATAAAGCAAGCAGACCCAGAGATAATAGAAGATGTTAAGTGGAAGACACCATCAAACCCTGACGGGGTTCTAGTTTGGTATAAAGATGGAATGATTACTACCGGTGAAATTTACAAAAAACATATTAGACTAGCTTTTGCAAAAGGACCTGCTCTTAAAGACCATGACCCAAAAGGACTTATCAACAGTTACCGCGCGATTATCATACATGAAGAAGACAAAATTAATGAACGTGCATTTAAAGATCTTATCCGAGCTGCAGTAGCACTAAATAGCAAAAAATAGTAGAGAGTGGAGCCCAGACAAAGCACAACGATATATCACCCACATTTGTCCAAGTTCTTCAGTATAGTAAAGGTCCAGAATTAGACTGATACTACATGATTATTACAGGAAAATCATACTACTTTATTAGATTTTTGTTACATTTGCTAATAAAGAAGCCTCCTAGAAGATATGAGTAGGCAAGTCAACTATAGCGATACAGAATCATTATTTTTAATTATCCTTTCGACAAAGTAGGTGATGAACTACATGAAAGATGAGGCAAACATAGCAACACATTTAAGAGAGCACCAACAATATCCCGCTACTAGAGAAGAGCTAATTGAGACATGCAACCAATTAGGTGACTTTTCAGATGAAGACAAGCAGACGTTCATGGATAAGCTTCCTGAAGGCACATACAATACCGCTGAGGAAGTTATGATGGCTCTTGATATGGATACAGCACCAAGAACTGCATAAACAACTTTTACTAACATACTTGAAAAATATTAGTTGTTCAAAGTGTTAAAGATCTGACACCTTACTTCGACCTAAATATTAGAACTTTCTGATAAAATATACTCATGCAAAAATATAAGTCGTTGGAGGAATTTTTTGATGACCTTAAAGAACCCAGAAAATCTGAGGTTGAAGCATTAAGAAAGATAATTTTTGCTGCAGAAAACGATTTGAAGGAGCAAATTAAATGGAACGCTCCAAGCTACTCATTCAATCATGACGACAGGATAACTTTCAATTTATTCGACCCAAATTCTACGCGTTTAGTATTTCATGCAGGAGTAAAAACGAAGGAAGATAAGAAAGCTCCACCAATCTTTGATGATGAAACAGGATTATTAGAGTGGAATTCAAATATTAGAGCTACGGCTAGCTTTGAAAACTTAAAGCAAATTTCTGAAAGTAAAGAGGAATTAATAAAAGTAATTAAAAAATGGCTTGAAGTGTTTGATTAATAATCACTGTGTTATAAAACTTTAGATTATGTTTAAACTGAAACGTATTTATGAAAAAGCTGATAAATCTGATGGGTTTAGAGTTTTGGTCGATAGACTATGGCCAAGAGGAGTATCGAAAGACAGAGCCCAACTTGACCTGTGGTTAAGAGAAGTTGCTCCCAGCACTAATCTTAGAACATGGTTTGGACACGATCCTAAAAGATGGGAAGAGTTTGAGAAAAGGTATCGACAAGAGTTAAAAGACAAAGACGAATATTTGCAAGAATTAATCTCACTTGAAAAAAAGCATAAAACCGTCACATTATTGTATTCGGCAAAAAATACCGAACAAAATCAAGCAGTACTACTAGCAAAAGTACTGAAACACTAGATAAGATTTATTGACCAGATCCGAAAAAACTGCAAAATCACAACACAACCTATACATAAGGCAATGACCCTAGAGAAGAGTACTCTTCATTGAAACCATAAAGAGTATTCATATCTTCATCACTTATCTCAAAATCAAATACATTTATATTCTCTTCTATGTGATTTTTATGATTTGCTTTGGGAATTGGAACAGTTCCAAATTGCAAATTCCAACGAATTAAAATTTGTGCTGGTGACTTTTGATATTTACTTGCTATCTGTTGTAAAGCTGGTTCATCAAGTCTTTGGGTCCGAGTTAAAGGACTGTATGCTTGAATTAGAATATTTCTTGCATCACAGAATGCTTTAAATTCATTGCTATACCCAAATGGACTCCACTCAATCTGATTAACAGTAGGCGTTTCCTCTGTGTCTTCAATCAGCTTATCTATTAAATCAGCAGAATAGTTACTAACTCCTATATCACGCACAAGTTTTTCATTTTTAGCTTTAATCAAACCTTCCCAAAGTTTTTCGCCTGCACCTGTTGGTGGTGGGCGATGAATAAGCATTAAATCAACATACTCCAACTTCAATTCTTCTAAATTAGATAATGTGCGTTTATAAGCATCATCCATTTCTTCAACTTTAGTTGTGATAAAAAGTTCTTCTCTGCTTACACCACTTTTTATTATTCCATCTCCAATTCCAGGTTGAGAACCATAATCACTTGATGTATCAATTAATCGATATCCCTTATTAATAGCAAAAGCAACTGTGTCTGCTGTTTGGTCCATTAATTGCCATGTTCCCAGTCCCATTACAGGCATTTTATTTCCCGTGTGAAGAGTAACAGTAGAGTCTTTATTCATACCTTCATACTACAATACGTTTATCTGCACAATTTATATTGAAGTAAGAAAGGTGCAAGAACTTTAATTCAGTATTGACTTAATTAAGCTAATGCTTTATTATCTAATCATGGATATATTTTCAGCACTTGCAGATCCTACCAGACGCCAGATAGTGGAAATGCTGGCCAGTAAAGGAAAACTTCCAGCAACAACTATCTCAAAAAATTTTAATGTTAGTCCTCCCGCTATTTCTCAACACCTAAAAGTACTCCGAGAAGCAAAAGTTGTAGATGTGGAGAAACGTGCACAACAACGACTTTACACCATAAATGCTGCTTCTATTAAAGATGTAGAGAAGTGGATTCAAGGAATCACTAAACAATGGGAAGAAAGATTTCTTAGGTTAGATAAATTATTTGAAGAAGAAAATCGTTTGAAAGGAGGTGAGCACAATGACAGATGAACAAGGAATTGTAATTGAAAGAGTGTTTGATGCCCCGCGCGATCTTGTGTGGAAAGCATGGACCGATCCTGAGATGATCAAAAAATGGTGGGGACCTGAAGGATTTTCTGCACCAAGCATAAAGAATGACCTCCGCGTAGATGGGAAATATATATTTGCTATGCAAGGAGAACCGGGATCTGAATGGGAAGGTGTAATGTATAGCGCTGGTGTATACAAAGAAATTGTTCCAAATGAGAAGATCGTAGTAACTGATTATTTTTCAGATGAGAGTGGTGAAAAAATGAACCCTGCTGATTTTGGCCAAGATGCAAATTTTCCATCTGAACAAACAGTGACAATTTTATTTGAAGATGTTGAGGAAGGAAAAACAAAACTCACCCTTAAATATCCAAAACCAGAAACAGAAGAGCAATACCAAGCAATGTTAAAAAGTGGTATGCAAGAAGGATGGCAATCAAGCCTTAATAAACTTGAAAAACTCTTACAAGAAGCGTGATTTTATCATGCTAAAACTAATCCATTATTGTCCTGGAATTATTACCAGGACAATAATGGAATGATTACCAGTTGGCAGATTTATCTGATATAAAGGGGGTAAATATATATGACACAAAAAATAATACCAAATCTTTGGTTTAACAATAACGCGTCAGAGGCTGTAGATTTTTATCTTTCAGTGTTTAATGATGCGAAAATTTTAAATACGGACTACTACACTGAGATTGGAGAAAACATTACCGGACACAAAAAGGGAGACGTTTTAACAATTGAGTTTGAACTGTTAGGAACTCGATTTATTGCAACTAATGCCGGTCCTGGATTTACTTTCAACCCTTCAGTATCTTTCATGGTGGAATGTAAAGACCAGGAAGAAATCGATTATTATTGGGAAAAGTTATCTGCAGTTCCTGAAGCTGAACAGTGTGGTTGGTTACAGGACAAATACGGAATATCTTGGCAAATTGTTCCGACTACCTTATTTCATATGTTAAAAGTTGGCACACCGGAGCAAAGAAAACGGGTAACAGAAGCTTTCATGCCCATGAAAAAGTTTGATATCAAGGAATTGGAGAACGCTTTCGAAGGAGAATAGAACAAACTAGTAGCCTCAGAAATAGCTTAGTCATTCAGTAAAACAATCAAAATGACAGTACTGTCTTCTGATATAATTCTTGAGTGAAAACGTTTTATCAAGTACTGGCAAATACCTTAATTGTAGCTTTTACAAATAACTTTGTATGGTTTGCTCTCACATTTTGGATTTATTTGGAAACAAAATCTGTTTTGGCAACAGCATATATAGCAGGTATTTATTTAGTTGCCACAGCATCATCTGGGTTCTGGCTAGGTTCAATAGTAGACCATAACAAAAAGAAAACCGTAATGATGATTTCAAGCATCATTACTCTCATATGCTTTTCAGTAGGAATGTTACTTTTCTTATTAGCACCTGATGGAGCATTTAAAAGCATTTCAAGTACTTATCTATGGGTACTCGTGCTGTTTCTTATGCTAGGTGTAATTGCAGGAAATATTAGAAATATAGCACTTCCAACCATTGTTACGCTTCTAATTGATGAAGACTTCAGGGATAGAGCAAATGGAATGTCAGGAACTGTGATGGGTATATCCTTTGCTATTACTTCCGTAGCAAGCGGACTTATACTTGCTCATGGAGGAATGAATTCTGTACTTGTAATTTCAATTGTCACTACTGCTATTGCCATCTTCCATATGATCCTTACAAATATTCCCGAGAAGAAGATTGTTCATGCTCAAGACGCACCCAAGAAAATAGACATAAAAGGAACATACTTAGTAGTCAAAGCGATACCAGGACTATTAGCACTAATTCTATTTGCCACGATAAACAACTTCTTAGGTGGAGTGTTTATGTCGCTAATGGACCCATATGGTCTTTCCCTCGTTTCTGTTCAAGAATGGGGCATTCTTTGGGGATTTCTAAGTCTTGGTTTTATATTAGGTGGACTTATTGTTGCAAAAAAAGGATTAGGAAAAAACCCTCTACGTACACTATTCCTAGCAAACATTGTTATGTGGACTGTGTCGATATTTTTCACAATCCAACCTTGGATAGCACTCCTTGCCGCAGGTATGTTTACTTGGATATGTTTAGTTCCATTCGCGGAAGCAGCTGAACAAACAATCATTCAAAAAGTAGTACCAAAGGAACGTCAAGGAAGAGTGTTTGGATTCGCTCAAAGTGTAGAGCAAGCAGCATCACCACTTACGGCATTTCTAATCGGTCCCATTGCACAGTTTATCTTTATCCCTTATATGACTACCGGAAGTGGAGTACAGCTAATTGGACACTGGTTTGGAGTTGGGCAAGACAGAGGAATCGCTCTTGTATTTATTATTGCAGGAATCATAGGACTTACTATTACTCTTATAGCAATGCGTTCAAATGCTTACAAACTACTTAGTCAGAGGTATTTGCAGAATAATTCTTAAGATTTTTCTAACTACGATCATACCATACCATCATCTAATTTATACTTTCGTATGATAAGTTACTATTTAATGGACAAAATTAGATCTACAAAAGAAGTTTTTGAAAGCCACCTTTTATTACGAAAAGAAGGAAAAGTTGAAGAGGATATTCAGACCAATTACTCAGATGATATAGTAATTATTTCGAGTGTTAGCAAATTTTATGGTCATGATGGAGTAAGAAAATCAGCAAATGTGCTAGAAAATGACATAGGAGATAGTGAATTTATCTACGTTAAACAAGAAGTAGAGCAATCTATTGCATACTTGGTATGGAATGCTGAATCTAATAATAAGATAACCTCGGGTACAGACTCTTTTTTGATTAAAGATGGGAAGATAAAAATACAAACTATCTATTATGAGGTGGAAAATAAGTAACTTTCTTATTTCTTACACTATTTTTCTTTGTATTTTATCTTCAAGCAATAAAATGCTTGTATGAGAATATTTAGATCTTTCATCGCTGTTCTCTCAAGCACAGTTTACTAAATAAATACAGTTTCTAGCCTCTTTTACTAGAAACTCTTACTTAACTCTTCACATAAATTGTATCCGTAGTTTACATATATTCCGTATTGTGTATTAAATTCAAGAGCTTAACCTGAAAAAGGAGGCGATAAAAATGAGTATAGTATTATGGATAATATTTGGAGCAATTGCAGGATTTATAGCTGATTTTCTTGATAAATCTGTAACTTTGAGCTGGATTGAAAGAATCGCCGTTGGAGTTGTGGGTGCTTTTATAGGAGGAACAATAGCAACACTGCTTACAACAGGACAGCTTGATTTTAGTGGAACCGCAGACTTTAATATAATTTCTCTTCTTGTTGCAGTTCTTGGAGCACTTCTTGCACTATTTGTATGGAAGAGAATGAAACCTGGTAGAGTATAGTTGTTTTAATATTCATCATCTTAATATATATATTAGTAGTATTAGTAGGTGATGTTGATAAGTGGAGTAAAGCATAAGCGCGTGCCTGAAAAAATGGGGAAAAGTGAGGTATATCTTTGTGCATTAAATGTTTATAAAGTTTTCTTAGTCTAATCTTTGGTGATAACATTAAGATAATTCACTGGTTGTAAACATTATTTCCCCAATTAACTAGTGATATTGATCCACATTGTTTCCACATTAAATAAAGGGTTTAAGTGATTGCATATCCTCAATAAGAGTTTTTTTGCTTCTGCCTGAGTAAAGCGCTACTGCAGGGTGATAAAGAGGAATGATATGTATATCTCCATACGCGGCTTTAGCAGGAATGACTTTTCCGTGGAGAGTGCTAATTGAACCTGTCTGTTCAAGAAGGTTAAACTTTTCCAGTATATATTTCATAGAAAACCTTCCGAGTGTAGCTATAACTTTTGGTTGAATGATATTGATTTGTTTTTCCAGAAAAGGTGAGTAAAGAGCAATCTCGTGAGGTGAGGGGTCTCTGTTTTCTGGGGGTCTATCTTTAACAATATTGGTAATGTATACATTTTTTCGCTCAAGATTAATAGATGTAAGCATTTCATCTAATATTCTGCCTGCAGCTCCACAAAACGGTCGTGCTTGTTCAGCTTCGTTCTTACCTGGTGCTTCACCTGCAAACATTATCGTAGCATCATGGTTTCCTTCTCCAATTACAGGGTAATAATTATTTTTCTTTCTGTATTCATATAAAGGTGATTCTTTGAGGTTTAAAACTTCATCACGAATTTTTCTTAGTTCCTCTGTTTTATTCATAATAAATATTATACCTTCTAAAGGGTTGTTTAGGAAACTTATGTTTCTTATAATGAATAGTTCTATGATCGAAGTTTTTTTTGACGTTGAAACAAAAAAATTATTTCATGAAGTCGAAAATCGTGATGTTACAAAACTCGGTGTTTCGATTGTTTCTGTATATCAACGGGAGATTGACTCACAGTTTAGGGAAATTAAAGGACAGATGCGCAGCTATTGGGAAAAAGACTTTGCAGATCTCTGGAAAGTGCTTCATGATGCAGACAGAATAATTGGCTTTAATTCTATTAGTTTTGATAGTGCTGTTTTACAGCCATACGCACCGTTTGCACTTAACAAACTTTCTCACTTTGACATGCTGGATGAGATTCGTAAAGTTCTTGGTCACAGACTGAGTCTTAATGCATTAGCATCTCAAACACTCGGTACTGCGAAAAGTGATGTGGGAACAAATGCTGTGGTGTACTTTGCAAAAGGTGATGCAGAAAGCCTGGCAAAACTTCAGTCCTACTGTGAAGCAGATGTCCTTATTACGAGAGATCTATACGATTTCGGAGTGAGAAACAAACACTTAAAATATTTAGATAAATGGAATACTCTTCGAAAAGTAGAAATTGATTTCTCTTATCCTCAAGAGATATCTGAAGCAGGAAAACAAACGAGCTTATTTTAGACTATACATAACCCTTACATAATGTTGCTTTTCTTCACGTATCCAAGGTTTATAGTTGTATTATGGACTCGGTTTTAATAGCAACAATCTCAGTAGGACTTGTTATTTACATGAAAAATTCTCTATTATTATGAAATTTAAACTGTTTGCAAAACAAAAAGTAAATACAGAACTTAAGAAAGATAAGGTATTAAAACTTGGGAAAAAGCAAATTGAAAAACTGGTAAAGCAGGGAATTACTATTCAGTTTGTTCGTTCATAATTTTAAGCAGTCATCAAGCTTATATTCTCCAACTCTGGTTCTTTTAATAGCAAATGCTATTGCACAGCTTCCGACTGTCCTTCCCAAGTCATGCGCTAGGGTTCTCATATATGCTCCGTGAGACGATTTAACTCTTAAGGATATGAAGGGGTAGGTATTATTATTACTGTATAGTAAATCATTCCATGCTCTCAGAATCTTTTCTTGCCTGAAGTCTCCTTCTACTTGATTAATTTTTTGCTGAATGTCTTGTAACAGCTTTGATGCGGGCAAGGTTCTTGAGTCGAGTAATGTAATGTCGGTTATTTCAATTGGTTTAGATGGCACTTTAATTTCATTTATTTTGTCAATACGCGCCCAGTAAAACAAAGGTTTTCCATTAACTCTGGCTGAGGAGTAAGGAGGGTATGGTTGATCATATTTTCCTATAAATTTATGTAGTATTTTGCTAATATTTTTAATTTTTCCGATATCTATATCGCAAGTATTAGTTACTAATCCAAGAGGATCATATGTGTCTGTCTCAAAACCAAATACTACACTCACCTCATATTCTTTAGATAGCATTTGGTGTTTTTCTCTTTTTTTGCACTCATCACCTGATAAAACTAATAATATTCCTTCTGCCATGGGATCGAGTCTTCCCGCATATGCTAATGGTACATTTTCCAGTTCCGGAACGGTCTTTTTTAAAAGATCCAATATTTGAAGAGGAGTACTGCCTACCGGTTTGTATACGGGAATAACAGAGGATTGCATTAGGCGGACTCTTCGAAGCGACGAGAAACTTCTTCCCAGTTAACAACTTTCCACCAAGCCTCAATATATTCAGGTCTGCGATTTTGATATTTAAGATAGTAAGCATGTTCCCAAACATCTAATCCCAAGAGTGGTGTTGTCTGACTCATAAGAGGACTGTCTTGATTTGGAGTAGTAACAATTTTAAGCTCTCCATTCTCAACTACTAGCCACGCCCATCCGCTTCCAAATACTCCTGCAGCAGCTTCGTTAAATTTTGTTTTAAACGACTCTTCATCTCCAAATTTTGACTCTATTTTATCTTTCAGAGTATCAGACATACTGCTGCCTTCGTGAGGTGTCATAACTGTCCAGAAAAGAGTATGATTTGCGTGTCCACCTGCGTTATTTCTAACTTTTGTCCTAATATCTTCTGGGACCTGGTCAAGGTTTTGAATAAGTTCTTCAACTGGCATGGAAAGAAGATTCTCGTGATTGGAAAGGGCGTCATTGACGTTTTTTATGTAAGCTGCATGATGCTTGCCATGATGAAGTCTCATGGTTTCTTCGTCAATTGCTTTTTCTAATGCATTGTAGTCATAAGGAAGGTCTGGAAGCGTATACATAATTTTACTATGACTATATTATACAAAGCATTTTCAAGATATGGGTAAGATGTTTGTAAGATTACAATAGACATAAAGTATTATAATCTTATTCTCGCCACTTCAACGCCACCCATGCTGATAAGACTGTGGAAATAGGAACTGCTAGGACTAGACCGATACTACCAGCTAACGTTCTGATAACCTCTTCTACGATAACCTGACTGTTAAGTATGACCCAATATGGTTGGTTTGATGGGTTTAGCACAAATAGAATAAACAGGCTAAGTGAAGCGCCAGCGTAGGCAAGCACCAATGTGTTTACGAGTGCTGCTATATGCTCTTTTCCGACTACATATCCACGCGTAACAAGATCCATAAACTCTAATTTTTTATTTGCTCGTGAAATTTCAAATACCGCTGCAGCTTGCGAGGTTGTTATGTCGTCAAGCACTCCCAGTGTACCGATAATAATTCCACCTAGAAGTAGACCCTTTAAGTTAATGCTGGTTGGTCCGAACTGAAGTAAATATGCATCTTCGGTTCCTACACCTGAAAGACTGGTTATCTCTACGAATAAAAAAGCAAGAATGCCCGTAATTAATAGTGATCCTGCGGTGGAGGCAAGAGCTACAGTAGTTCTCCTTGAAATACCATGAGCAAGATAGATTGTAATAACCATAATTGCAAGTGATCCAGCTATAGTGATAAGGAGTGGATCTTGTCCTCGAAGTATTTGAGGAACAATGAACTGTAAAATAATTAGCACACTAACTATCATCCCCAGTATCGAACCAAGTCCTTTTTTTCCTGCAACAAAGATTACCAGCAGAAAGAATCCTGCAACTATATAGAGGAGAGTGTCTATTCTGTAACGGTCTAACACTGTGTAGTTTGTTTTGTCAGGTAGAATTGTTTTGATCAATACCACAGTCTCACCAACTTTAAGCTTTTGGGACGAGTCGACTCTGACTACTCCGCCGTGGTCAATTGTGACACTTTTCCCTTTTTCAGGCCCATCTTCAATCTCAAGTTTTACAGTCTGAACATAATTGATAGATCCATCTACTTTCTTGTTTTCTTCTTTTATAACCTCAATCACCTGAGCTTTGTAGTAGTGTTCTTCAGGAGGTTCAGGAGGCAGTAGTTTCCCTTGTGCATGTGAAGTTGGTAGGAAAAGAAAAAATAAAATTAAAAAAATATTAATATAACGTAGCAGCTTATTCATTAACATAGTATTATATCAGCAGTATTCTGTCTGTTGTAGCTTGATTACCAGATAGTGTATAATCACAATCACTATAAGACTATGATAAATAAATCCTTTTTTAGGCACTTACTCAATAACCAGATTATTGTAGCGTTAATTGTACTCGGATTTGCCTGGTTGGTTGTAGAGCTGATTAGTGTAGTAATAGCCGGTTTTGTTGCTTATATAATCATGGCCGCAATCTCGCCAATCGTCGAACGCTTGACGGGCTATGGTGTTCCAAAAGCTTTGGCTGCAGCAGGTGTTTACTTACTGATCGTAGTTATATTATTTGTCTTAATTTTTCCTTTAGTCCCGTTCTTAGTAAATCAAACGACTCAGCTATTCACAAAACTTCCTGCATATATTCAGAATGCAACTGAACTGATAGGTGTGAATATCAGTAGAGAAGAGTTGCAAGAAATAATAACTTCTCAGATTGGGGCAATAGGAAGTAATGCGCTTCAGGTTACGACAAGGGTGTTTGGAGGTGTGTTTAATATATTGACAATAATAGTTCTCAGCTTTTATCTTTTACTTGACCATACCCGTGTAAAAAACAGTGTGGCCTCTTTATTCTCAAACAGCACTAATAAAAAAGCGATTGAGGTACTTAGCAAGGTAGAGTACAAGCTTGGCGCATGGCTTAGAGGACAGATTTTTTTATCATTATTTATTGGTGTTTTTACTTGGGTGGGCCTATCATTAATTGGTCTGGAGTATGCTCTACCTTTGGCGCTTCTTGCAGGTATGCTTGAGATTGTGCCTACTCTTGGACCCATAATCGCAGCCATACCGGCAATTTTAATTGCTTTAAGCGTATCTTTACCTATGGCGATCGTGGTTACAGGGTTTTATGTTTTAATTCAGATAATCGAGAATAATTTTCTTGTACCTCGAATAATGCAACGAGCAGTAGGCTTGCACCCGATAATCGTTATATTAGGAATAATTGTGGGTGGTAGGCTGCTTGGGATTATAGGAGCTTTGCTTGCTGTACCGTTTATTTCACTTATTGTCGTTGTTGCATCAGAAGTGCGCAAGCGAGCCTAATTCTCTCCATGATTTCAAGTTTTGATCAAGCACTACAATACTTATACTCTCACATTCCCAAAAGTACCGGCAGAATGTTTCCTGGCGAGGTTGGTCTTGCTCGTATGAATGCGCTTGTCACAGAGCTTGGTAATCCGCAGGAGAAGTATAAAACTGTTCATATTGCTGGAACATCAGGAAAAGGGTCGACTGCCACAATTGTAAGCCATCTTCTTAAGAGTCAGGGGTTTAAAGTTGGGCTTCAGCTTTCTCCACACGTATTGGATATTCGTGAACGCATTCAAATTAACAATAGTTTGTTGGATAAACACAAATTCCTCAAGTATTTAAATGAGATAGTTCCCGCTGTAGAAAAAATGTCTAAAGGAGACTTTGGACAAGTTACATATTTTGAAATTCTTGTGTCACTTGCTTACTACTCATTTTGGAAAGAAGGAGTAGCTTATGCTGTAATCGAAACAGGAATGGGAGGCTTGTATGATGGGACAAATATCATCAAAAATCCACAAAAATTAGCTGTAATAACGAGAATTGGGCATGATCATATGTCCGTGCTTGGAAAAACATTGCCTCAGATAGCAAAACAAAAAGCAGGGATCATCCATAAAGGTAACATCGTTATAACTATTGAGCAGTCAAATGATGTATTAAATGTAATTGAGTCAGAGAGCGATGTGAAGCAAGCAGAATTAGCTGTTATTAAATCTAAAGACTACTCAGTAGAAAGTATAAGTAAGACAGGAACGAAGTTTTATGACGGTATAAGAAAGCAGAAACTTCATCTCGGATTAATAGGTTCGCATCAAGTAGAAAATGCCATGCTTGCATTGGAAGCAGTATCGAGAATAGCACAACGTGACAATTGGAACATGCAATCAAATAAAACAACAAAAGTACTACAAGAATTAAAATTTCCGGCACGAATGGATGTTGTTACCTATAAACAAAAAACGTTGGTGATAGACGGTGCGCACAACTCCCAAAAAATGAGGGCGTTTCTTAAATCTTTGAGTGCTCTTTACCCAAGAGAAAAATTTGTTTTTCTTGTTGCATTTAAACACGGAAAAGACATTAAGCAGATGATGAGTCTTTTACAAAAATATGCAAAAGAGATTGTTGTCACAGACTTTTTTGTGGGAAATCAAGATATGCCAAACATATCAGAATCTGCAGATAGAGTGGCCTCATATGCAACTGTAATTCCTGTTCAAGCGATAAGTGGTGCTGATAAAGCATTAGAGTACGCACTAAAGCAAGATGATAAAGTTATCGTTACGGGCTCCTTATATTTTGCTTCTGAAATATACTCATTATTAAAGGCAAAAAGTTAAAAGCCTTTATCTTCAACTATGAAACATCAGGCTTTATTAGCAGTCTATTGACATGACTGATAAAAACTACTAAAATATGTCTATGGATAACAATAAAGCAGTAGAAGAATTGTTAAAACCAGTGAGTCCGGAAGAGGCTCTAAAAAGATACACTATTAATTTCACTCAAATTGCTCGAGAAGGTAGGCTAGATCCTGTGATCGGACGCGAAAATGAAATCCGCAGGATAATGCAAATTTTATCCCGTAGAACGAAAAATAACCCGGTTTTAATTGGCGATCCGGGTGTGGGTAAAACAGCTATTGTTGAGGGTTTGGCTCAAAAAATTGTTAATAACGAAGTGCCTACTACTTTAAAAGACAAAGAACTTCTTTCGCTTGATTTTGCCCAACTACTTGCTGGTGCAAAGTTTCGTGGAGAATTTGAAGAGAGGCTGAAGGCTGTAGTAAAAGGCATAGAGTCGGGAGAGGGTAAGTATATTGTGTTCATCGATGAATTACACACCATTGTTGGAGGAGGAGCATCAGAAGGAGCTGTTGATGCAGCCAACATTCTTAAGCCATCGCTTGCGCGAGGGTCGTTGCGTATGATAGGAGCGACTACTATCCAGGAGTACCGTAAGTATATTGAAAGAGATCAAGCTCTTGCACGTAGATTCCAACCGGTTCAGGTAGATGAGCCAAGTCAAGAAGACGCAGTATCTATCCTACGGGGAATAAAAGAGAAGTACGAGCTTCATCATGGGATACGTATTACAGATAATGCTTTGATCTCTGCAGTTAAACTGTCTGCCCAATACATTCCTCATAGATTTCTACCAGATAAAGCAATTGATCTTATTGATGAAGCTGCATCGGGTATAAAAATTGAAACAGAGAGTATGCCAACTGAGCTGGAGGAGCTTAGGCGTAGAATAACTCAGATTGAGATTGAACAGGCAGCCTTAAAGAAAGAAAACACCCCAGTTGCAAAACAAAAACTTGACGACGGAAAAAAACAGCTTAAAGAGTTAAAAAAACAAGCGGACGAACTAGAAAAGTACTGGAACGAGCAGAAAGATATTATGCAACAGATGCAATCAGTTCGTGCTCAGAGAGATGCTTTGCGAATTGAAATGGATCGTGCTGAACGAGCTGTGGATCTTGAAAAAGCTGCAGAAATAAAGTACGGTAAACTTCCAGAAATTGAAAAGAAGCTAAGTGAACTACACTCGGAGTGGGGGAAAATTCCTCGTGAAAAAAGGATTTTAAGAGAGGAAGTAGATGAGGAAGATATTGCTAAAGTTGTAGCACGATGGACAGGAATTCCTGTGAGCTCAATACTGGAGTCAGAAACTGAAAAGCTAATACATTTAGAGGATAAGCTTCAGGAGCGAGTGGTTGGACAGAAAGAGTCTCTTACGGCAATCGCAAAAGCGATTAGACGTAATCGTTCAGGTATCTCTGACAGAACACGACCTATTGGAAGCTTCCTATTTTTAGGACCGACAGGTGTAGGGAAAACAGAGACTGCGAGAGCTTTAGCTCAGCTGCTTTTTAATGATGAGCACGCAATGGTTCGCATCGATATGTCCGAATACCAAGAGTCGCATACTGTGGCTCGTCTGATAGGAGCCCCTCCTGGATATGTGGGTTTCGATGAAGGAGGTCAACTTACAGAAGCTGTGAGAAGGAAGCCTTATTCCGTAATCTTGTTTGATGAGATTGAAAAAGCTCACCCCCAAGTTTTTAATCTATTTTTACAGATGCTCGATGACGGTAGGCTAACTGACAGCAAAGGAGTAACAGTTGATTTTCGCAATACTATAGTTATAATGACCTCGAATCTTGGCAGTGAAATGATTTACGAGTATGCTGGCAAAAATGAAAAAGAACTTGAGTTGAAAATGTGGCAATTACTGCGCAATCATTTTAAACCAGAGTTTCTTAATAGGTTGGATAGAGTAATTATGTATCATCCACTGACGCGTGATGAGATCCTGCAGATCAGTAAGTTGCAGCTTGAGCGGGTACAACGTCGACTTGCTGAAAATAATATTCATATAAAAATAACCGATGAGCTGATAGCTTATTTTGCAGCAGCAGGTTTTGACGAGACGTTTGGTGCACGACCTCTTAAAAGACTTGTCGATGAAAAACTGCTTGACGAATTGGCATTACAGATAATAGAAGGAAAGATTCTCCCAGGAGACTCAGTTACTCCACACTTAAAGAATGATCAGATAGAGTTCTCACTCCCTTCGTAAAATTGGGACCCCCTCATCTTAATCTTCTCCCAGAGGGAGAAGAACAAATGTATAATACAAATTGTAATAAAATCACTGATGGTATTGACATGTAGTTATCCACATTCGTATACTGTTATCCACAATAGAAAACATATGGATGATCTGTGGAAATCTGTACTTGCTGAAATAGAAATAAACATTACTAAGCCTACATTTCACATGTTCTTTCGGGGTACCAATCTCGAAAGCCTTGAAAACAATGTAGCAACCATCTCTGCCCCTAACATTATGATCGCCGATTATATCGAAAAAAGGTATTACGGTGTAATAAAGCAAATTATTGATAAAAAAACCAACGGGAATGTAAGTCTGGTTTTTCTAACCAGTACCAGTGCAAAGAGAAGAGAAGAAGGAGGAAGTGCTGGTCCTCTCTTTTCTGAGGCTCCCACTGTTACGCGATCAAGGCCAAAGCGGATAAACAAGGACTATACTTTTGAGTCATTTGCGGTGTCGGAAACCAATCAATTAGCTTATACAGCTGCACAAACTGTCGCAGCAAATCCTGGCGACAGATACAATCCTGTTTTTTTATACGGTACGGTAGGTGTGGGTAAAACCCATTTGATGCACGCTATTGCAAACTCTATTTTTGAAAAAAATAACGAAGTAAATGTGTTGTACCTTACAACGGAAGAGTTTACCAATGAGGTGGTGGAGTCGATAAGGGGAAAGACTACAACTCAGATGAGAAAAAAATTTCGCAATGTAGACTTACTCTTGCTGGATGATATCCAGTTCCTAAGCGGCAAAGAGAAGGTTCAGGAAGAGCTTTTTCATACCTTTAACAGCTTGATTGAAAAAGGAGGACAGATTGTATTCACCTCAGACCGTCCACCGTCAGAGATCCCTAAAATTGAAGCACGTCTAGCATCTCGTTTCGAAGGGGGTTTGACAGTGGATATTGAGCCTCCTGACTTTGAGTTGCGTACTGCAATTTTGCTTATGAAATCTGAAAAATATGATTTGGACTTCTCAATTGAGATGGCAAAAACGGTTGCTGAGCGCATCACAGACACACGCGCGCTTGAAGGATTTTTACTTCGCCTTTCTACATTGATGAGCGCCAACCCAGATAAGCATATCTCTGAGCAAGCTATACTTCGGTTACTTGGTAAGCGCGCAGACAGACCACAAACGATTAAGCCTGATCAGATTATTGAAGCAATTTGTGATTACTACAATATTAAGCAGACTCAGTTAAAAGGGAAAAAACGGGATGCCTCTCTTGTTCGGCCTAGACATGTGTGTATGTACCTCTTAAAAGAAGAAGGAGGACTTACATTTTCTGATATCGGAAACTTATTAGGGGGTCGAGACCATACTACGGTTATGCACGCTGTAGATAAAATTACTAAGCTGATGTCAGATTCGGATACAACCCAAGAAGAGGTTGGTTCTATCAAACAGAAAATGCGTGAAGACTACTTACAGTAACGTTTTCCTCGCTGTTATCCACAGTTTATCCACAAAAAAAGACGTTTAGTTAAGTAGCTTTTCCACATATTCAGATGACATACACAATGAGATATGATACTATTGCTAGACTGTAAGATTGTTGTGTTAGTCAGTATTGTATTTTTTAAGTAATTTTAAGACACACAACCATTTAACTGTTTTATCATATGAAAGCGCAACTACTTGTTGAAAATATAGAGCCATACTTGTCGTCTCTTGCTAAAGCACTTCCGAATCACTCTCCTGTTCCTGTATTGTTAAACATATTAATTGAAGCAACGCACTCTGGATTGTATATCTCGGCAACCGACTTAGAGCTGGGAATAAAAACAAAGATTCCAGGAAAGATTGATCAAGAGGGGGCGGTTACTGTTCCTGGAAAACAGTTTATTGAAATTTTAAACTCTTTACCGAAAGGAAAAGTTACTTTAACTTACGAAAAAGAAGCAGTGACCATAGAGTCAGCAGGAGGAAATATCGTACTTCAAACTATACCTAAAGAAGAGTTTCCTAATCTGTTCGAAGAAAAAGGTGAAAAAGTTTATACATTTACGAAAACCGAACTGAAGGACATTTTTACTAAGGTTATTTTTTCTTCATCAGTTGATGACTCACGTGCAGAGCTGAGCGGAGTATATATCGCGCAAAAAGAAGATCACGTAGATTTTGTAGCCACTGATGGATATAGATTATCTCTAAAGCGTGTGGATGGAAAAAAAATACTGGAAGCAGATAGCGGGATTATTGTCTCATCAAAATTTATTGCTGAAGCACTAACACTCAATAGCGAGTCATTGGATTTTTATGTTTATCAGCAGGGAAATCAAGTTTTGCTTGAGGCTGACAACACTGTCTTGGTAGGGCGGCTTATTCAGGGCAACTTTCCCAATTATGAGCGAGTAATCCCGCAAGAAGGAGCAACAAAGGCAGTGATTGATGTAGATGAATTTGCAAAATCTATTAGGCTTGCGACTGTGTTCGCAAGAGAAAGCGCCAACATAGTAAGAGTCAAAATAGCAGACAAACAACTTAGGCTTTTTTCTCGATCTTCAGGTGTAGGTGAAGGAGACATACAAATTGCTGTAGATCAAACAGGAGAAGAAAACGAGATTGCATTTAATGTGAAATTTTTAGGAGAGTTATTAAGAACAGTTGATGAGAAGAGAATAACACTTTCAATTAATGGTCCACTTGAGCCTGCATTATTTAAACTTGAAAAAGACACAAGCTTTCTCCATGTCATCATGCCTGTTAGGGTCCAGGAGTAGAAGACTAGTAGATGTGATCAGTATGATTCGAGTAATCTTTTAAATCCGATCCCCATTTTTCAATATAGCCGTCTACTGTTGTGGGTACAAATACTTGTATTTCCATAACTTCATCTTTAAACTCATTACCTCTTACTGCAAATCCTTGAGAAGCGTAAATATAAGTTTTAAGAAACTTACCAAACATTTCAGATCCAGTAAACTCTCGTTCAGGTGTTCCTAAGTTGCTTACCAGTTCAGATAAACTTGGGTATTGCTCAGTTGGGTTAGCTGTTACGATTTTTTCATAGATCACAGTATCACCATTAATAATGATTTGATTATCTCTTAATGAGCTTGCAGATTTATAATTATATTGTTTTCCTAGAGAAGTGTCTTCCACGCTTCTTGGTTGTCCTAGCTGAGCAATCACGTCGCTGGTTGTAACACCAGGGTTTGTTTTTTGCATTGGGATAATTTTATAATTTTGAGAGGTTCTTTCAGTATTGTTGACAGGTGGTTCGTTACCTACTTGGTTATTGTTGCGAAAATTGTACAAGATTATAACTCCCACAATAAGTGCAATAATACATCCAACTGTGATGATTAGAATCCACATTTTATATCTATCAATTAATGCAATGATTTTCATATCAATAGTCTCCTAATATTTTTCTTGCAGTTTCAAAGTGTTTAGGATATTTTCCATCAGCAAAAGGTACTACACCGCGCAGTTCACATCCGGTTTGCTCCAGTACATTTCTATTTAAATAGTATGTTATCATTTCCGCGTAATCTTCAGTAATTGGAGGCGTTCCATAACAACCTGAAGCACCATAACCTGTCATTCCGCCCTCTGAAACGAATGCATTTTCATGATCCGTAGTTGCTCTTTCTCCATCACCACACCAGTAAATAATATGACCAAACTCATGAATCAAAACCACTTTGAATAGTGTTGCATCTCCTCGTGTAATGCCCAGCTCATCTCTTAAGAGAAATGTCTTACAACCTGTTTGTTCAGACATACCACTATGTGCTGTTACAACAGTTCCACGAACTAAATTGATAAAATTTGTATGTGATACATCCCAATATTTTTCCCACGCCCATTGAAGCTGTTCTTGGGTAAATCCATTCATTGTTATACCAAACTCATCTATAATTCCTTGCCTAATATCTTGTGGTGGAGGAGGGGCTTCACCACCTTGAGTAGGAGGTTGTGTTGTTGGATTTCCAACACGGGTTGTTACTTTTTCGCTTCTTGTTTGCGCATAAAGAGATAAACCAAACGAAAAGAATAAAACAAATATTGTAAAAATAATAACGCTGCTTTTTTTCATGTTTACACTTAACAACCCAAGGGCATTGGGTTGAACTCTGTATTAGTATCTTTAACAGACTGAGACGTGAATGCGCTTAAGTAAAATACTAGCGGTAAGTAGCAAATATCATTTTGATTAATGCCTTCCTTATTCAAGTAATCTTGAACTTCTTCCTTTGCTTGATTGATGTCAGTAGTAAGAATTTCTGCCATGAACACATCAGGTGATGCAATATATTCCAATCTATATTTGGCAGTTTTGTGAACAATACCACTTGTATTATTCAGTCTACCAATTATTGATTGTCTTGTAGATCTTCCTTGCTCAGATAATTCCTGACGGTTTTGAATAACATCAATCGTTTTTCTTTTGGCCTCAGTGTTATAGGAGACGTTTTCTCTAATTGCCTTTCCTTGAAATGTTGGGACTGGCGTGGGCTGAGTAGGTGAATCATCAGGCAAGTCCTGTTTACTTAAATTCATGTAAACAACAATTACTATACAAGTAATAATAAATACTCCAATGATGGCAAATAATACAGTTACTTTCTTATTCATCTAGCGTTTCCTCCCCACAAATGATCAGCGCATGCCCAATATTCCCACTGCCTTCCGATAGTGACCAAGTATTTATTATAGTTTATCGCGTTTGTTGTTTGTTTTCGCCAATCCACGTCGCCATGGTCAAACTCTCCGTTTCTACCTCTACCCATTTGGTAAAGACCCCATGCGCCAACTGGGTCAGGTGTCCCAATACTTTCATGAGACGCGTAAGTATTAGGATTATAACCTGGGGCTTCGCAAGGAATGATATTAAAGAACCACTCATCTGCATGTTGAGGGTCCAGATCCTTAAGTAAAGTATACAGCTTATCTTTATCGCTCGGACGTCTGTTTGTAAGTAATGAGCAGGATGGGTCTCCGAAGTTTGCTCCTGTGCCATCTTTGTGATAAGGATTATTAAGATCGTAATATCCTTCACAAGTCTCGCTATTTGCAGGTGTGTCGCCTCCGGAGTGTATAGGAGTACTAGCACCGACTTCTTCAGCCCAAGCTTGATTTTCGACATAAAAATCTGTATTTAAAGGACGAATAGTCAGGAAGAAAGTTTGAGATTTGACTTGCCCAGGTGAGCCACCATTAAAACTTCCTGTATAAGTTTCTGCTACTGCCTGCATTCTATTTGAAAATCTCTGTTGGTTGTCTCTGTAATAGCTCCCCCAACTTTCCATAGTGGCTCTCCAGTTGTCTTGCCTTGCAATATCTCCTGCAACTTCAAGGGCATTATTTATAGCGTTAATCGCTGGGTCCATCAGAAGTATGGCTATTAGTTGTTGTGCTTGAGCTTCTGCAGCAGTGGTTGGTCGTTGAGTACCAGGTGTTCCAGGTCTTCCTGCTTGTTGGAGTATTTCTTCAATTGATTTTGCAGGAAATGTAGATGGATTTGTGATACCACCTTCATCAATTACTCTTTGTCCGACTCGTTGCACGGTTGCTGCATCGACTGCGCCATAAACCGCCATGAAGTCTTCGGCAAGGTGGTCGACGACTTGTGCGACTTGAACCCCTCCTACTTGCCAATCTCCAGAGTTGAAGCCACCTATACAACCTGCATTGATATTGTTACGGCTTAATTCTTGAATGTCATCGCAGTTCCATGAGTAAGGATTTGCTCTTGATCCTTCAATTGCCATAGTCCATATTACTGCAAGAAACGGATCAACATATTTTGGATCGTTGTTAGGCGCTTTAGAGAGTATATATGTTTGGTATTGATTAATTAAACTCCCAAGACGGTTTGCGTTTGCAATATCTTCATTAGAATAAACTGCATCAGATTCTCCACTCGGAGGGAGTAGATTATACGGTGATTGAGTATATTTATTAATATCAATGGTTTCAGATGAGGGTCGTGGAAGTTCCGGACCAATTATTGCCTGGTTATCATTAAGCGACCATCTGATTCTCGTGACATTACCTAAAGAATTTTCATCTGGAGTATAGTTTCCGGATGCGCTTACGAACTCTGTGCCAGGCGGAATAGTGTCATAAATCATAACATTTCCAGTCCCGTTATAAGAGACGTTTATCGTGTACATAATATCGTCGCCATTTGCAACTTGCGCGGGCGCAGATTTGCTTAAGGTAATTCTTTGAGACGCATCAGGTACAGAAGCAGGAGGTGGAGATGGTTGGGCAATATAATAGTCATCGTAGTCAGATTGTCCAGTACTAGTTAAGATGAAAATGAAAAGAATAAGCAAAATAATTATCGCAACAACTACCCAGAACCATGGACTTGCTGCAAGAGGAGCAACACGTGCAGCCATTGAGGCAAGTCGAATTCCTTTTCCCATTCTTTGTATACGAGAAAATCTCCCCAGAGAGTTCGCTCTTCTTCTGGCTTTAGCTCTAATGTTTCTTTGAATATGTTCTCTTGTAAGTCTAGGATCCATTCTTTGTCTAATTGGTGAGGTTGGCATGGAGGGTCGGCTAGGATGCGGTGATTCAGATGGGAGAATTCTTTGTTTGACAGTATTGATGGTTTTGTCTACTGCTCTTTGTACAATATCTTGGATCAAACTAGAAGGATCATCAGTAGGATAGTTGCTAACCTTGTTATCTATTTCGTCCCAGGATGTTGGTTCTATTTCTTCTGGGGGCGTGAATAACGGATGGTTTTTGGCGTAAGGTATATAATAGTCTGCTTTTTCAGGAAATGATTTGTTCTTAAAATCTGCAATTGTCTCTTTGTATCTTTGTTTAAGTGTGTCATTTTTTTCTTGTACTGAACCATATGTACCTTTTTTAAGCCTTTCAATATGATCTTTTGCTTTCTTCCAATACCTAACTACAGTTGGATCTTTGTCAGGATTGGGTGTAAAGTGTCCTTGGCTTTTATCACCATGTATGCCTTTTTTAAGATACTTCTGGTAAACATCCGGATGATTTGCTCTCATCTGAGCCTCTGCTGCAAAGATTGCATGATCGTGGGTTCTTTGATCACGGATTTTCTGCAAACCCTGTAGTGTGGGAAGATTACTTTTGTTAGGAGCTTGTTGCTTAAACCGTTCTTTTTCGCTCGAATAGTACTTTAAAAATTGTGGATCTTCGTAGAGGTTTAGTGCTGGAAGTTGATAGTCATTTTTAAAGACATTAAGCAATTCCCCTTCAGGAATAGGGGATCCATTAACAAGTTTTTTCAAGCTCTCAGGTAGTATTGAACTCTCATTATCCATGGTTTATCGATCCGGAGGGAGGCGGTGTTCCAGAAGGTTTCGGAGTCTGAGGGGTTGGTGGTGGTGCAGGATTCGGAAAATTAGACGCAGTTGGCATTTGTGAACGTGCCATATTCGCAGTGTGGTAGGTGGCTTGCCCTCCAGAGTTGTTCATAACGGGTGCAGCTTGTCCTGGAGCTTGTGGTTGAGGCGGCATAGGCTGTTGTGGTGGCGTATTTGGTTGTTGAGGCTGCTGAGTCTGTTGAGCGGGAATAGTGTTTGCATTAATAGATGACATGTCTGCAGGTGCCTGCTCTATAGTAGGTGGTTGTACGGTTGGTTGGGTGGGTGGAGTCGGGGCTTGGCTACCTGCAAAACCCATAGGTCGGTCTATTGCAAGTTCAGGCGCAGCCTGTGGAGCTATTTGTTCGTGTGTTTCCTCTTGTGGGGTAGGAGTAGAGATATCAGGAATTGGTGCCTCTTGTCCTGAACCAGACGGATCAGGTGAAGCTGCGTCATTTTTTTCTTGCTGCTCTAAAAGATCCTGAGGTTTTGAAGTGATCAGATCGTACTCGAATTGGGAAGCGATAAACTGAGCAGAGATATGATTTTGTCCAGCAAAAAGCAACCCTTCTCCAACTTGCGCAGTTAGTAAAAATTGCTTCTCACCTTCTGAAAGGAAAAATGCTTTTGCGAGAGCCTCAACACCTGAGGTACCTTGTTTAAGTAATATCTGAATTGAGGAGTTAGAAACAATAGCTTTTCCATAATCATTATTCAAAAAATCTTCAATATCTTGTGTAAGAGTTGTCATACCCAGATAATATTTTCGAGCTCGTTTGGCGATTCCTTGTAAAAAGCTTGCTGAATCCGGATACTTCATCATGTACCAAGCCTCATCAACGATGAGCAGTCGTTTTTTTAGCTTAGTACGAACACGACTCCAGATAAAGTCTAAGATGACGTGCATTGCAATCGGTCTTAAAGCATCTTCAAGTTGTTTAATAGAGAAAACAGTTAGCTGACTGCGAATGTCATAGTTAGTTTGAGCATTGAGAAGCCCTGCAAAACCTCCTTTGACGAACTTTTCCAATCTAAATGCAAGTTCTTTTGCTTCTTGTTCTTCCATATTCAACAGAGTTTTGTACAAATCTTCTAAAATTGGTGGCTCTTTATCATATGTAGCAGGGTCAGGAGTTATGCCTTTTTGTTTATATACAAGGACGAGCGACCTATCAAGGATGGCTTCCTGAGTAGGAGTCATCTCTCCAACCATGGTTTTAAGAAGTCCGTGTAATGAAAGAATTTTAATGCCAAGTTGAGCATCCGTTCGGTCTTCTGAAAGAAGAGCAAATGGATTGATTGCCACCTCTGAGTTTTTCGAAAAGTTAATATATTCTCCGCCAAGCGAAGCACACAGGGTTCTATACTCGTCTTCTGGGTCAATGATCAGGATCTCTGCGTCAAACATCATTTGTCGCAAGATCTCAAGTTTTACTAGGAAAGACTTACCCGAACCGGACTTACCGAAAACTACTTGGTTAGCATTCTCAAAAGAGAATCTATCGACGATAACCAGAGAATTATTTAATGTATTAACGCCATAAAGAATCCCATTTGGTTGTGATATTTCATATGATGTAAACGGAAAAGTGGATGCCACAGATGTAGTGTCCATATTTCGGGTGATGAACAACTTGTCTGACCCATAGGGCATAGTGGTTTTAAACCCTTCTTCCATTTGTAGAGTTGCTGATTTCATAAGCAACATGTTTGAGGCAAGCAGAGTCTGCAATTGTTTGGATTTTTCTTCCAGTTCGTTAGGATTGTCAGCGGTTATAGTTACATATAGTCCAAACTGATAAAAACGTTCTAGTCCTCGAGCTAATTCCTCGCGTAAAGCAATCGCGTCTTCAAGAGATGCCTGAACTTTGGGATCTGGTTCCAGACCTGCTTTGTAATCGGCATCTAGAGTTGCTTCCATTTCTGCTATCTTGCGTCTGAGATTTGAGAGTACATCTTTGCTTTCGACAGGGTAAATAAACATGGATATGTTCATAGTCTCTTTGTGATCTATAAGAATTGAGAGCCAGTTTGGAGAAACTTCGCGTGGATAATCAGCCACAAAGAAAGTCCTAAAATACCTATCTCCAACCCGTACGTGCTTAAAGTCAACTTCTACCGACGGAGGGGCAATTACATCAGCAAGCGAAACAGAGCCTTGTTTTAAAGCATCAAGCGTAGCTCTCTGAGCAGTTGCTGCTTGTTGGGGTGTGGTTCCATTTGGCATGACTACAGCCTGTCCAATATTTGGAGCTTGTGGTTGAGTAGGAGTAGCAGGTGCTTGAGCAGGCGCTGGTGGAGGTGTATTAAGTACGGATTGAGGCTGTGCGGGCATTGTAGGTTGTGCTTGAGGCATTCCTTGCCCTGAGACTTGTTGTGGTTGTTGTACCGGTATACTTCCAGCAGGTTGAGTTGGTACACCATTAGGAAAAGCGGTACCACCTTGATTCACGGAAGGCGTAGCAGGTTGTTGAGATTGTTCTGATTTTTTATTAAATATGTTAAACATGGACAGGTACCTTAATTTCTAATTAACCTAATTATTCTAATTTCTAAACAATTTATAATTTCTCAAATGATCAATTTATAATATTATATTTGTTATGTCATCTGACTGAAAATCTAGAGAAACTGTTTCCTGGTTATATAGTTCGTAGAGTACTTTTGCCACCTCGCTAGATTCAAGCGGTCGTGCAGATAGACCCATACGTTGAATCTGGCTTAAAACTCCGGCCTGCTTGCTATTCACTGCTTCTTTAATGCGGTCTTGCAGGGTCATCTTTTTGTTGGTAATTGGTCCAAGTTCAAGAGAAGAGAAGGGAATTACAACATAGATTTTTTTATCGAGCAAATTTTCACCTTTTACCAGCTCTTGGATGAATTGCTTGTACATAATAAGGTGCTCTGATAGATTTGGATCCTGAGTTTTCTCTATTTTTGATTCTAGCATAGATAGATACTCGGTCATGTCAACTTTTTTAGAAACGATAAAAATCTGGATAGCAGATGAAAGTGAGTTCAGAAATGACATGAATCCGTATATTCGCGCATTCTGTTCCTCTGTTGAAAGTAGGAAAAAATTGACAGATGATACTTCAAGAATTGAAGCCGCATTGTTCCCTTTTAAGAACAAGATACCGTCTTTAATATCTTCTACTTCTGTAAATCCTTGTGTTGTTGATTGTATTTTTGCTTTAGCCATAAACCTAATAAATTCTTAAGTACCTTAGCATATCTATGCAGCAGGCATAGTTGGACTAGGTGTTGGAATTGGTGTATTTCCAAATAATTCTCTGCGTAATTTTTCCCGTTGATCAATTGATATAATCTCAAGCGGGTTGAATATTTCGCCTTTCATTTCTATTTGAACATTCTCAAACTCATGTTTTTTTCCTGGATCGTCAAAGTACATCTTGTATGTTCCGTTAGGGAGTGGAGTGGCAGAGATAAACTGTCCAAGAGCGTTTGTCTTGAATGCACGGACAGGGATTTCATTGCTGTCTACGACCTCTACTAATATGTTTTGTAAAACTTTTCCACGAGGGTCTTTAACTATTCCTAGAACTATATTAGGTATATCCGGCAAAGTTGGGAAACCCGAGCTTAAGTTAGATTGAGGAGTGACACTTTTTACTGTAGCTGCTTTTGGAGCCTCTTTCTCTACAGGAGTGACAGCTGGACGTTGTGATACTTGTTTTGCTTGCTGCATAACCTGCTTTTTTTGAAATGTAGCCGTTTGACCAAGTGCTTCTGCCAACTTTTGTTCTAGATCTCGAATTTTTGCTTCCAAGTCTGCTGTCTTTCCAACACTTTGTTCTGCAACTCTAATATCTTGAATTTCTTTTTTAATTTCTGCTATGTCATCCGCTGGCTTAGGTTGTGGGGCAGGAGCAGGCTTTACTACATCTGTAGGTAAAGAGTTTTTCTGCACTATTTTTTCTGGTACAGCTGGCATAACCGGTTTTACAGCCTCTCTTTTAATAATTTTTGGTTGAGAAGGTGGAGGAGTTACTCGTCTGGTTTCATTTGCGAGAGGATTAGGTGTAGATACAGACATATCTGGATTATCAAAAGAAGCTTTTAGATTAGAAAAGTACTGCATTTCCCGGTCGTCAGGTCGGAAATAAGAGCTGCGGAGCGCGCTAGCGAGCGCTTTTCTATTTGCCTCATTTTTTGATTGTTGAGGAACTGGTTGTTGAGTGGCTGAAGCCTGTACTGCTTTTGCAGGTTGTAAGAACTGATACTTTGTGAGGTCAATGCCCTGTTTACGATATACGTACTGATTTTCTTTTGGTATGGAGCGCGCAAAATATATCAGCATTTTATCTAGAGGTCTACCACCTACAGGTACAAAGGCCAGTGCCACTCCTGCTGCTGCAAAAATACCCATCAATGGAACCATCAAAAACGGGTGACTTTTATTCATGGCGACAAAAGTAAGCGTGCAAAAAATTCCAGCTACAACTACATATCCAAATTGTTTAACGGTCATGGAGCCGATTATCTTGAATTTAAAGCCTGTAATGTCCTGAGGAATTGGATGGTTTTCCATATAATCAAGCGTATAACGTGAAAATTTTATATTCAAGCATCTCAAACTAGGTCAAAGAGTCACAAAAATTGTGAAAATAAGACTTTATAAGCGATTAAAAGTTAAAAATGCATTAATAGTTGCTACATTATTGACACGATTCTATACTTAAGTTAGATACATGGAGGAATATATTTGGTTAATTCTAATTTCTGAGCTGGTTTTTCTTTTTTTTACTTCACGCTATATCTCCAAAGCTTTATTTTCTCTTAGTTATAAGGTATTTAGGAAGCAGAGCATTGCAATACGATTTGTAGCATTAATTTTCTTTCCCGGTACAGTAATTCATGAACTTGCACATTACTTGATGGCAAAGATGCTTTTTGTCAGAACAGGTAAGGTAGAGTTGACCCCCGAGTTGCATGGTAACGGTTTAAAACTGGGAAGTGTGCAAGTTGCTAAATCAGATATTCTTAGACAATTTTTGATCGGTGTTGCACCTTTACTATTTGGATCAGCTTTGTTAGTACTTGGAACTTACTATTCTTTGCCGAAGATAATAAACTTTTCATTAGATACCTCATACCTTATACTTGCTACTTTATACCTATATGTTATTTTCGTAATCACCAACACGATGTTCTCAAGTAAAAAAGATATGGAAGGAGCGTTGGGGTTATTTATTTTTATTGCTTTTGTTACTTCAGTAATATTTGTTGCCGGGAGAGAAGAGTGGTTAATCGAACCTGTTCGGTTTATAAATGGGAATTTAATGGTACAGCTTTATAGCAAGCAAGCAGCTCAATTATTACTAATTCCGGTTGGCATTAACTTTACAATTTTACTTCTTAATAATCTTGTGAGATTTCTTAGAAAAAATAATTAGAAGTTAAGAGGACAACTAGTTTGTCTCAGTATCAGGAACAATGACGTTTTGATCTACACCTAAAAGGCCGAAAAATCCATTAAATAACGCAAATGATACCGCAATAAATACAAAACCGATAATTGCAAAAGTTAAAGTTTTTTTAGCACCAGAAATCTTTTCAGGGTCACCATTAGCCGTGATTAGCTGAATACCGCTCCATATAATGAAAATTAATGCAACTGCACTTGATAAAACAATTGCTGCATTAATGATGTTGGAGAAAAGCGGCCATATACAGGATAGAGTTGCAACCTGAGTACCGGAAGCAGTTTCATGTAAGCACCCAGATTCATCCCAGGGACGAGTAAATAAAGCCATATATTGTTTATAACAAAATCAGAAGATGAAAACTAGTAGTTTGGATTAAAGAATGAATTTATTGACCTGAGAGCCTAGCGTTCTCACATTCACTTAATGCTTGACCTTCTCTTAGGTTAAGATAACACTCAAGCGTTGGAATGTTAGGATTTAATATATCTCCAGCTCCGAGTAGTCCCATTACAAAATTAAGAATAACTACTGCTAACAGCAACACTACAAGACCTATAATTGCTGCAATTATATGGCCTCTAGCTTCAGAAACCTTTTCCTTATCTCCGCCAGAAATGATCCATTTAATAGCTCCCCAGAGTAGAAAAATTAGTGCTGCAATAATACCAATTGCAATTAATATAATAATTATCCAACGAACAACAGTGTTAACTGTAGCAACAGGACCTGGGTCGACAAGTGGAACGTCACCTGGAACGATATCGTTCTGCGCAAATACTTGAAATGAAGTAAATAGATAAAGTGCTGTTGCAGATAATATAGCTGTTGATTTTTTTAGAAATTTCATATCTAACTGATTATGGACATATATGGAATTAGTTGTCAAGAGGTAATTAAACGGGTGATAGCTCTCCGCCACCGCCACCTGGTCTGGACGCTGACTGAAACACATTTATCCCTAATAGTCCTCCTATGAAATTCATAATGACAAGAGAGAGTATAATAACAACGAGTCCAATAATAGAATATATGATTGTTCTGCGAGCGCTATCAAGTTTTTCTTTATCTCCCCCTGATGTGATCCATTTTATAGCACCAATAATAAGAAAGATAAGTGCAGCAATAATTCCCACACTAGTTAAAATAATAATTACCCAGGAAATTATGCCAGCTAATCCACCCTCACCAGTTGTGGGTACACCTTCAGGGGGTACGACTTCTTGTCCACCGGGTAGAGTCAGAGAAAGTAGTTTTTCCTTCATAATATTAAGTTAAGCTTTGTTTGGGGAAAAAGTCAATATTGATGGGTGTAGGCGCCCGCTTTTTGAGCAGGCGCCAAGTAAACTAAATACGACTAGTAGGAGCTAGCTAAGGTCAAAGAGATCTTCTCGAAGTCATCGAGGTAATCTTCAAACCACGCAGGTCGAGCGCTGAGTTCCAATCTCACCATGTAAGGAGATCCATCGAAACTGGTTGTCGGGAAGAATACAAGAACATGTTTTGTTATCCCGTTTGACCAAGATTTGTCATAGGAGAATTTCCAAGCAATACCTTCCTGCGGATTAAACGCTCCATGACTTATGACGTTACTTAGAGTATCAAACCCTGCAAATGTTTGGTGATAGCAGTCAGCAAACTCTGGTAGAGATGTGTCTGAATTCCAGACACAGTGGTCCCAGACAAGTTTGCTGCAATAGATGCTAACATTGTCTTCAAGTTCCCCAGCAGGAACTATCAAGTTCCCTTCGCTGTTTACGATTGACCAAGCCGATGGATATCTCACTGTCGCTAGGTTGCTACAGTTGATACGACCGTCCAGAGTCAGATCTGGAGATGATTGAGAACTCTGTTGAGCAGGCTTTGATGTCTGAACATCGCTGTTCTCATTCTCAGAAGCACTGCTATCGTTTCCGCAAGCTGCGAGCAATAAACCGGCGGCTAGAACAATCAATACGAACAGTTTCATGGTTCCCAGCCTTCCTGATAGCAAGCGATGCTTAGAAAGATTTGCGCCTGCAGAAAGAAATAATAGAGCAGAATCCTTTCTAGTCGTGTTAAAGTACTGATGATTCTGATTACATACAACAGTAACAGTTACATCTTAACCGGGAATTATAGCATAAAAAAGCGCTAAAATCAATACTATGGGACTTATTGATTGCTAAGAACCTCGCTCAAATCCAGGTATCTGTAAGATGTCAATACCTATAATTTCAAGAATAGCAATGGACAAAATCAAAAAGATGAGCCCGGTAACTGATGAAGTTATTAGTTCACGAGAACGACTAATCTTTTCTTTATCTCCTCTTGAAGTAAGAATTATATATCCTGCATAAAGAATGCGTGCAAACGCAGCCATAATACCTATTGTTAATAAGAAAGATCCTGCATCGCGTATGAACTCTAAAGGGTTAGTTGAGAATGCAAAAATTGCAGTTTCATATTTCCCGCACTGGAATCGAGTTGGATCTGTCTCATCAACATCTTCTCCCTTTGCATTCACCCATTGGGCGCAGGGTAGGCCGGAGTCAAGCTGTTGCTGATTAATTGCATGTTGTAGTTCTGACATATTTGGATCTGCTTCTATCCATCTTGTGTCAACGTATGCATTGCCTTCACTATCGATATTGATGGGAATTTCATATAAAGTGAACCCACCCTGACAGAGGTCAAGATGACGGTATCGATTCGCAAAGCCAGTATCGTTAATTTGCTCGTTAATTTTTAGAATATACTTTCCTGTTGGAAAAGCGCTATTTCCATTACGTTCATCTGCAATTGTTTCTGTTACTCCATCTTCACCTATAACAACACATCTTTCTCCTGTACTGTTATGAATGAAACCAGATTTGTAGTCGTTATCAACCCCCTCAAGTACAATTTGATAATTATTGCGTTTTTCTCCTCCTGCTGTTTGTCGTCCAGAAAGAGTAACTGTGATTGGGTTAGATATTTCCACAACTCCTGGGGGTTTATCAGAATTTTTAAAGAGAATTCTACTAGTGGATCCTGTGTCTTTATTGAATCCGAACTCCAGACCTTCATGAATAGTTACGTCAGGATAATAGTGATGTACATAAAACTCAGCTAAAGCAACTAGGACAGGTGCTTCATTTTTTACAATATAAGCTCCAATTCGGTAAATGCTTCCGGCATGAAACCAGTCTCCGCTATCACATTCTGTTTTTAATTTTTTATCTTTGTTACCGCATACTGTTATATCGTCGTTATTTGAAATTCCAGCTTCTTCTCGACTGATTAGTAACTTTCCATTTCCTTTTAGCACATTGTTTTCGCATTCTTGTTGATCAGAAAGAAGGCAGAACTTGGCACCATCAGGTAAATTATTAAAACGAATCTTTACATTTTCCTCGTTGCTATCAATGAGGCCATCAGGGCTTATTATCTCTGCTGAAGGTGATTCTCCAGATATAGTGCTGTTTGTGTTGTTTTCTGAGGAAGAACCATCATTAGAATCTTGTTCATTGTTTTGCGGGGCGGAAATAGTGATAGAAAGATTCCCTGAAGCTTCACATAGTGTGTTTTCCTCCGTGCCACTAACACGAACAGATGCATTAGTACCGGGCTCAATCGGAGGAACAACAAGATTGTAATTTCTCTGTGATGTATTATAAGTACTTGCTGTTCCTAGTGAGTTTCCAGAGCTGTCGATGAACTCGAAATAGTAACCAGTACCTGATTGGACTTCTGCATTCGGATCTATGGTTGCTCCAACTCCCATTGTTTGTCCTGAAATAACAGGGGTACTGTCCAACCTATTTAATGAAATTGTTGGAAGTTTTGTACATGCAGCAGCTGAAACTTGGGGAATATCTCTAAATAAGAAAGCTAGAATAATGAGTGAAATAACTCCTAGAGAAGCAAAAATAACAACTTTTCTCATATATTCATCATATCCATACACGTATAATGAAAGCAAGTTGAAATTTATTCTGAGAACTTAAGCCCTTTGCCTTTTACTGTGAGGATGTATTGTGGATTATTTGGGTCTGATTCTATTTTTTTACGCAGCCTATAAACTATCTGATCTAGAGCTTGGTCAGTAACACCTTCTTGAGTCTTTGAGTCAGTCCATACTGCGTTTATAATGCCTTCTTTTTCTACAGTTTTACCTTTATTAACTAACAAATGTTTAAGTAAGCGAAATTCAGATGGTGTAAGGTTATCAGAAATATCGACATCACCTTTATATATCTCGTTAAGCTCTTCATTATGTGTAAATTCTTCTTTTTTTTCTTTAATGGTCGATAAAAAAGTCTCAAAAATAGGAATGGATATTTTTCCATTGTTTAGTAGTCCAACCAACTCAAGAAACTTTGCTTCGTCTGTATGATTCTTAAGATTTTTTACGATATGTTGTTCTTCAGTCGTGAGGTAATTCCAGATCTCTGTTAAAGCACCTCTCATTTGCCTGTGGTTGAGTAGGTGAGCTTCAAGATCTTTAGGAGTTTCGTTTTCTGATAAAAATGCCTCATATGCAATTTTCACTAGCTTACCGTGTCCGCCTGTTAGCTCCATGAGCTTTTCACGAGCATCTTCATTTTTTTTGCCTGCAACTTGCTCGATGTAGTTGAGCCTAAAGTCAGGCTCATCAGGATGAGACATCTTCATAAATATTGAGTTGCCGATTAAAAATTCATAAAACTCAGCGAGAGTAGAGGTGTCAATCAGTAAATCGATAGGTCGAGATAGGGCGAATACACAAGAAAATTTATATTTTGCCCGATTGCGCAGAATCTTTAGATTAACGAAAAATTGATCTGTTAAATCTTGTGAATATTGTTCAAGCCGATCGATTAAAAAGACTACAGACATATCTTTTTCAAGTGCCAGATAGTCAATAGATTTTTTTAAAGCCTGGAAAAGTACTAGCTCATCGTTAAACTCAATGGCTTCTTTTAAGAAGGCATTTATTTGAGTACTTTCAGTAGTCATTCCGCGCTCACTAAGTGAATATCCAAGAGAGATGAGTATAAATTTTGTGACGTCAGATAGAGGTCTGCTCCTAACCTCAGAAAAATCCATATATACAAAATGATATTTTTCTTGATTTTCTAAATGGTATTCACGTACTTTGCGGTTGTAAGCCAGCAACCTCAAAAGTCGACTTTTTCCAACTCCCGGCAATCCTAATACTTGGCTTGATGCACCTTTTTTTACGAAGCCAATAACTTTTGAAATTTCTTCATGCAATGAATTTTCAGGGTAAAGTGATTCGAAATATTTGGGTTCCATAGGTAAAATTACTAATTTCTAATTACTAATAACAAATTAAAGCTGCTTATCATTTTTATTAGCTGTATGAATTATAGCATTGAAGATCAGGTTGAGCTCTTTTGCTTCTTGGATAATTTTTTCGGCGTCACTTGCTAAATCTGGAGAAGCATGTTTGATCATAAGTAGCCAGTGAATTGTTTCTTTTGATTCTTTCTTACATATTCCAAGTTTATGCTTGAAATCTAGTCGACTTTCAGCATTATCAGCTTCGCAATAGTTTGCACCAACGCTAGTAGAGGACCTAACTAATTGGGATATGAGAGGGAGAGTAATAGCAGTTCGTGGAACTGTTTTACAGAATGCAATTGTGTTTTCCCCAAACTTGCGTGTTCTTTCTTCAAGATCATATTTTCTGATCATATTACATTATATCAATTAGAAATTAGATATTAGTTATTAGAAATTAAATTTGAAGATGATTTTTATAAGGAAGTTGTGAGGATCATATCAAGGTAAAAGCAAATACCTGATTTACAATAGCTTCACTATGAAAGAACAATTGACACGCTCACCGAATCTAACGTACTCTAATAGTATGGAAGATAGTGGAGAAAAAAATATTTATCACGCGGAAGATAAAATTCAAGATAAGTCACCGAAAGTATCAAAGATTTCAAGAATAACTCAGCAAGAAGAAAAAGATAGGATTGATAAAATTATTAGTGGTGCTCCTGCATTACATCAAGAACCCTTACGGCAATCTCTTTACGAAGCATATTTTACAGCTTCATCCACCGAAGCAGAAGACTCTTCTCGTATAGACGAAATAAGAAAAGAACTTGATGAGACAGTTTCAGATTCCGACGAGAACAATGAAGATATTATGGAAAGATTGGGAAGAGCTGAACAAGAATTAGGGAGAAATCTTAATGCTCAAGAAAAAGCAGCCATAATTGCAGCTCATAATGTGGGCGAAAATGAGCAGGGAAAAGACGGATCAGAGGCAGGAATAAATAACTATACATTTTCTCAGTTGAGAGAAAAAGCAAAAATTCTTAAAGGGGATGACGAGCAGAAAGGTTTTTCTAAAGAGGAAAGACGTAAATTGATGGAAGCAGGTATTGTGGGAGAGGAGAGAGATAAACAGGATTTGCGTAGTACACCTGAAAGGTTAGTTGAGTTAAGTGAAGCTCAACTTCGTGAGCAAGAAGCTATTAGAAAAAATACTGATACTATGGTTCAGCAGCTAAGCGAATTACTAAGCATATCTGCAGAAGAACGAGATATACTGCGTAAACTTAGTGATGAACAAATGGAAAGGCTTATTCAATCAATTGAGTTTAGCAAGACAACCTTTGAAGAATATATTGAAAAGTCAATTCGACAAGGACTTGACGATCCTAAAGAAAGAAAAACTAATGAAGTTGTAATGGAAGCGATTAGTAAAGTAAGTGCAGAGGAGTATGAGACTTATCGTAATGCAGAATCAAAAGTAAGATCTGAGAGAAATCGTGTAATATTCTCATATGCCAATGCAGTGAAAGATAATTTTAAAGGAGGAGAATACCTAGAAGATGATGAATGGAGCGGAACTGTGGAAGAGTATATCAGGAGGGAAGTCGATCGGGTAGGAGAAGTACTAGATGATTTAGAAGATAAATTTATTAGTGGTGATTTAAACGATCTAGAAGTACAAAGAGAACTAAGGAATATTTCAAAAGATAGTGAGCGTATCCAAAACGAAGCAAATATTTTAGCAGGAATAGACCCTCAAGAAAGAAGAGGTAGAGGAAAAGCTGTTAAAAATATTGAAGAATTAATGAAATTTATAATGGAGCTTCATCCGGATTACTCAGAAGAGGGTAACTATCCATTAATATACCCTCCTGAACATGAACAAGCAGGAGAAATTAATCAAGGAAATTTTATTCAGTGGATTCGCGACCAGTTGTCGCATTATCATAACCAAGACGCTGATAACCCACAGGTAAACTTTTTCGGTAATATCAGTGTGGAAGTTGAATCCCAAGGCTATACGAGAACTGTTAATGTTTTACAGATGATCAATAATCCCGGCGTATTTTTTAAGAGCAAAAACGGACATGTCTTGAATGGTTTGAGAGATGAAGTTGAGCGCACGATATGGCAATACTCAACAAATCGCAATAATAGAATTGCATATTTTCAGTCAATGCCTCTTGACACCAAAATTGCTGATGTTGTTGCGGCAATCAACTCAAATAATGCACTCACAAAGCCTGCATATGAAGGCAAAAGTCCTCTCTACTGGAATTTGACTCAATCTGAAAGATATGAAAACGAGACTCGTTTGGATGCACGGGTAGGAGAGGGTATAGTTGCTGGAACGATGATTTATTATGACATTACTGATTACGAAGCTCTTAAAAAACGTTGTGCACCAATCAAAGATGCTGAAGGAAAAGACGATGTTTCCCCTCTTTTTGATTTAAATAAAATAAAAGCAGCAGCACAGAGTATTTTGATCTCTAATAAAAGACCGGATTATGATAAATACTTTACAGAAGACACCTGGGCTGAGATTAGTAGTTGGTTTGATGACAACGGAGTGTTAAAAGATGGAAGTGGAGATAAGTGGATCAAGTTTTTTAATCCTTATGAACCACAACAAGACACAAGGAAGCTCGAATTACTTCGCGCATTAATTGCTGAAGAGATCTCTAGAAGAACCGGTCTGAATAGTAATGCCGCAAAATATGCCGAGCAGTGGGCACAGTTTCAAATTGATTTCATGTTGATATCAGCTCGAGGTGGTGTAGGAGCTGCTGCGTATAACGGGGCTGAAAAAGGACTTCGAATGCTTGAATATTATGAGCGTGCATGGAGTGATACTAAACCAGGTTTGGGTAACCCAAAAGCTTTAGGTTTACTTGTTGCGCCTGGAGTTGATTTTCTCATCGGCACTCAAGTTAGATCTTCAGAGTTTAAATTAGCGGAGGTAAGTAAGGCAACAGATTCTAAAGGAAACTTTAACAAAGTCAATATTGTAGAATTTGATGAAAAGGGTGAACCGGTTAAGGTAAGCCATACACTTAAAGATAACCAAGAGGTACTTTACGTAGGTAGTAAAATTATTTCGAGCAAAACAAAAGGGGAGATAATCAGCTTCGAGGAACGAGAAAAAATTGCGGCATTTACCTTATTGGACGACAAAGAAGAAATTTTAGAAAATGCTGAAGTAAAAGAAAATGCTAATACTGGAGAGTTCACAGTATTCGTGAATGGTCAAGAATATAAATCGTACAAACCAAGCGAAGAAGATGGAAAATATACAAATCATTACGAATTGGTTGGGGAAAGAAAATATAAGATTACGAAACGTGAATGGCATTTTGATGATGCGCTTGGACTCAATACTAAGGATAAAAGAGTGGTTGTAGAAGTTGATGAGCAAGGAAACAGACGTTACTTAGGAGAGTTAAAAGAAAATGAGAGGGTAGATCTAGGAGGAAATACACTTAAGTCAATGCAAGAGGTGAGGGTACGGGAGAAAGTTTTTATTGGAGGACAGTTAGCCTACACACTTAAAGATGGAGAAAGCACAGAGCAATCTGGAGATCAAATATGGATTATAAAAGACGGAAAAGTAATTAAAAAGTTATGGGCAAGGATTAATAAAGATGGAAATTCTTATAAAAGAGAAATTCAACATGTTGACGTACGATATACTACCGTGAACGGTGAAGAAACAGCGGTGGAAGGTGCAATCCAAACGCATAAAACAACTAATTTAGATAACTCAGAGATTAAAATTAAGAAAGAAAGAGTGATTGAAGAGTGGCGTGAGCATCAGCTTTCTACCTATGATGTATTACAACATATGGACGAAACTCGATCGGAGTGGCAAGAACGTATTAATCAAGCAACCACGAAGGAGGAAAAGGATCGTCTTAGAAAGGAAGCGGATGATAAAGTTCAATATTGGGCATTAAAGCTTGAGTGGGGGTCAGATGAACAACGTCAGTTTGCGCAAAATCAGTTTGGTCGGGCAATGCAACTTTTTCATGAGTATGGGCAAAAATTTGTAATCGATCCTAGAAGCCTATATAGCTACGATGAAAAAAAGGGGTTTGTATTTGATCAAGGAAAGCTCCAAGAAGAGATTGGTGAAAAGCTTATAAAACCTAGACGTTATGCATTTAGAACATGGCCTCATCTTGACATGAGTAGGATTGTCAGAGCTCCAGATCCAGAAAACAAATTTGAATATAGAGAGATGTTTTTGGCTGAAGCAATTTTCGGCAGACAAGTCCTTGAAACATTTCGTAGAAAAGACGGTACGATTGACTTTGAATTTTTAAGTAGTAGAGACGGAATAAAAGAGTTGATAAAAACTGAGGCATTACTTAGGTTGGCTGCAGATGAAATGTATTTTGAAGATCTCGACATGCTTACACCAAGGCTCGGCTTACAGGCTAAGTTAGCATACCGTAAAGGTATATTTACTCTTTCTGATGGAATTTCGATTGACTATAGAAACGTAAAGAACAATAAGGTGAGTAATGGGTTTTTCGGAGCCCGTAAAATTTCTTTTAATGAATATGGACCTTCATTTGAGCAGGTTTATAACAAAGCTACTGGAGCTTCACCACTCTCCATAATACGAAAAGAAACACAAAATGCAGTGCTTTTTCAGGGGTTCAGAGGAGTTTTTGATGCTGTAAAGGAAGTAGTCGGATCAGCATTTAAATCATAATTATAAATGAACTTCTTATTCTGACCATTTCTTCTCTAACTATTTTCTTGACCCTGATTAGTTTCTCGTTGTCGTCTTGCTCTTTGTTCTGCATTGTATTGTGCTTCTAACCGTTGAGCCTCAATTCTCTCTTGTGCATCTCTTCTCATCTGTCCAATTTTTCCTCCAACGGGTCCGCGAGACCAGAACTGCTCTAAGCGAGGACGAACATTCCCTCTCCATATAATTGCGCCCGTTCCTTTTGGATTACCATTTGCATCAGTTTCAAAAAGCTTGCTACCAACCTTTTTAGGTATAGCAGAAGCTGCAGATGAACCAACTCCGAATGCTGCTCCAACAGCTCGTTGGTACGAAACGGTTGGAGCTTTAAGCGTATCTTTAACCATATTTACAACTTCTGTAGTCATTAACAAAACAGCAATGCCTATTAATGCGCTAAAATATTTAGGATTAATTGCTCCACCAATAAAAGGAGGAGTGAAGTGATCAGCTCCTCCTCCGCTGAACATCTGTGCAAACACAGAACCGAGCAGGAACATAAAAAGTGTTACCGGAAAAACTGCAATATAGGCAAAAATATGCTTAAACCAAGACCCTGCATTGAGAGGTGAACCAGGGATAAGACTGCCAGCAATCCAAATGGGGGCAACAACTGTATCAATAAGTATAAATAAGTATGCTTTTAACAATAAGAACCAGAGTCTTAACAATGCATAGAGAAGTGCAAAAGTTATAATGAAAAATGCTATTGTACCTCCTAATACGCCAATTAGATCATATGGTGAAAAAGATCTATATATCGGTACATCAATTCCGGTAACTCTCTCTATCGCATAAAATGGCGCTGTAGCAGGGTTTAGCAAATTAAAAGCATCGGTAAATATTTGTCCAAAAAATGTTTCAGCTACGCTTCCCTCAAGAATGCTGGTAATTATATGTCCAATTTCAAATGATGCGTTTTTAACAATATCAAAACCTCCAAAAAATCCTAGAACTCCAAAGGGAGTTTGACCCTGTATTTTTGTCGGATCTAAGCTAGAAAGATTCGCTCCAGTTCCAAGCATAATTTGATAAAAAAGATACATAAAAAGATACATAATATCTATTAAAAATCCTGATATGGCGTATGAAAATGTAATTAAAATTAATACAATTACTGCTTTTGGAATCGCGTTCTGAATTGTCATTACGGACCTTGGATCAATATTAAATCTGAAAATTATTCCGATCCCCATAATCATGAAAATGATTACAAACAATACATAAATTATGTTTCTAAATGCTGTCCACGTGGCAAGAAGTGGATTTAATGCTCTAAAGCCATGTCCTTCTTGTGCATATGTTGATTTTATGACCCCGAAGTTGGAAGCAGTGTGTTGAATGTATTGACCGGTATTAATAGGTACATCAAAAGTCCAAGCAATCATACTACCTACAGCTCCAATCGCACCTCCTCCATTTTCCACAAATCCGATTTGTCCTGACTTTGGATCAACTCCCAGACATTTAGTCGATGGGTTTACCGGATCGACACCTGTTAGCTGGCAGGAAATTGCCGCCATTACTTCAATCAGAACCATCTGTGTATGAGTACCGTAATTTTGAGGAACGTCGCTGTTTACACGCCCAGGTAAAGCACTAGAAGTGGCTGTAGTAGCTGGTGCTTGAGCAAAAATTACCGGGGCTGAAAAGTTCAGGAAAAAAGCGACGAAAAACAGCACGGCGAGCAGGCGTTTCATATATATACAGTATGGGGGAATATTTGATACAAAGTCAACTTTTTTAAGCTTCAAATTAGCTGTTGATGTCTATCTTATTGACAACTTTTAGATGGATAGGTATGATTAGGCAAATTAATATAAGGAATATGAACCGTTATTTAGTAATTATTTTGTTCGCCATATTCCATTTTTCTGCTGCCCCTTTTTTTGCCCAAACTATTACCATTACGGCAACCGATAGCGCTAAAGCCTCAACTCCTCCCGCCCAAATTCAGTACGAACTACCTTATCCGGGAATATTGCCTGATCATCCATTGTATTTTCTTAAAGTCGCTCGTGACAGAATCGTTGGATTTTTAATCAACGATCCTGTGAAAAAAGCAGAGTTTAATTTACTTCAGTCGGATAAAAAGCTATTTGCTGCTCGGATGCTTTTTGATGACGATAAAGACAAGTTGGGTTTTGAAACTCTCTCGAAAAGTAACAACTATATGCATCATGCAATATCTGAGGCAAATCGTGCAAAAGAAATGAACCGTAATACAGATGGAGTAGTGCAAAAAATGGGCGCTTCACTAGCAAAGCATAGAGAGGCAATAAGAGAGATTATACGGACAGACACTCAGTATAAAAAACAACTAGAAGGAGAAGAAAAAAGGTTGAACGAAATAAGGGCTCTTTACCTGCAATATTTTTCTCAACAAGGGAACTAATTTTCTGATTTTTCACAGATAATTTTTTACTTTATTTTTTCTTACAAATCGTGTTGAGGCTACACTATGTTCCTATAGTAAGTTGATATAGTTTGATCAATTGACAGGGGGAGATTTAGTGGGCTATATTGATTACTGACACTACATGTGGAAAAGCTCAAAACTTAAAAATAAATCTCGAAAGTTTTGAATTGCACATTAAATAAAGTTAAAAATTAAAAGTGAGAAATCAAGTTCACAAGTTAGAACTGAGAAGTTTTATGCAGTTTTGACTTTTGAGTTGTATTTTTGAATTTTTGTATTTTAACTTTTAAATTTTCTTTATGCACTGTCCGTACTGTAATCATACCGGTTCTGAAGTCGTAGAAACTCGGGTAGGAGAGGAAGGGTCCAATATCCGGAGAAGGCGGTTATGTTCTGAGTGCAATAAACGGTTCACTACCTATGAGCGGATTGAAGGGGTTACTCTAATTGTTCGCAAGCGGGATGGTAAACGTGAGCAATTTAGTAGAGAAAAATTAAAAATAGGACTTATTAAATCCTGTGAAAAAACCACAGTGTCTCTGCAGGAAATAGAAGAAGTAGTCGCAAGTATTGAACGAGAGTTGAGATGCGGCGACTCACTGGAAGTAGAGAGTCAGCAGATTGGTAGAATGGTAGCAGATCAGCTGAAGAAAAAGAATAAGCTGGCATATATAAGATTCGCCAGCGTGTTTAAGAATTTTGTAGATATTGATGATTTTGCACAAGAATTGAAAATTTTAGATAAAAGCAATTAAACAAATATGAAATTAGACGGAATCAGACAAAAAGTATTTTTAGACCGCTACGCTTTAAAAGATAAAGACGGTAGTCTGCTTGAGCATACTCCTGAAGAGATGTGGAAGCGCGTCGCGCGAGGGGTCTCCCAAACCGAGGACAAAAATGTTAGATCTCATTGGAGAAAAGAGTTCTATCGGGTAATGGAAGATTTCAAGTTTGTTCCTGCAGGACGTATTTTGTCAGGAGCGGGTACAGGTTACCAGGTAACTTACTTTAATTGTTTTGTCATTCCTTCCCCACAAGACTCTCGTCACGGTATTTTGGAAGCACTCGGGCAATTAGTAGAAATTCAAGCTCGCTCAGGAGGAGTTGGATTAAATCTCTCATCACTTCGTCCAAAAGGTGCGCGTGTTAAAAAAGTAAATGGAACTTCATCAGGTCCTGTGAACTGGGCGACTCTTTTCTCAGTTGCGACGCACGATATTGTTCAGCAAGGCGGAAGCCGTCGAGGTGCAACAATGCTTATGCTGTGGGATTGGCATCCAGATGTGGAAGAGTTCATCACAGTAAAACAAGACCTTACCAAAATAAACGGAGCAAATCTTTCAGTATGTATCTCAGATGCCTTTATGGAAGCTGTTAAAAATGATGCTGATTGGGAGCTAGTGTATCCTGACCTCGATGACCCTAAATATGACTCACATTGGAATGGCGATATCGTTGAGTGGCGCAAGCTCGGTGGAAAAGTAAATCTACACAAGACAGTAAAAGCACGCGAGCTATGGAATTTGATCTGTGAAGCTGCTTGGAGAAGCGCTGAGCCAGGACTTCATTTTATGGACAGATCAAACAAACGGTCAAACACTTGGTATTTTGAGCGACTTATTGCTACAAATCCTTGTGGAGAGCAGCCACTGGGAGGTTGGGCTGTGTGTAACTTAGGTGCGATGAATTTGTCAGCTTACGTTACCGGGTATGACGCGGATAATCCTGGAAAATTTGACTACAAATCATTTGCGGCAGATGTAAAAGTTGCAATGAGGTTGCTTGATAACGTAATCGATCAGACGTACTACTTTTTCCCCGAAAATGAGAAATGCGCAAAAGAAATTCGCAGAACAGGTTTGGGAATTATGGGACTTGGTGATGCGCTGATAAAAATGAATCTTGCTTATGGTTCTGAAGAATCACTTCCGATAATTGAAAAAATATTCAAGACGCTTCGTGACAGCGCGTACGATGCTTCAAGTGATATCGCAAAAGAAAAAGGATCCTTCCCTAAGTTTGAGAAAGAACAATATCTCAAAGGATATCACATCAAAGAGCTACCTAAAGAACTACAAAAGAAAATAGAAAAACAAGGTATTCGTAATGCTGTCCTCTTGACTATTGCCCCAACAGGTACGACATCATTAGTGTCAGGAGTTAGTTCTGGAGTAGAGCCGGTTTATGAGTTTGCTTTCAAAAGACGATGGAGAGGCGGAGAGGACATGATGTATCATCCTCTCTATGAAGAATGGCTCAAAGCTCATCCGGGAGAAGAAAAACCAAAATATTTTGTGTCTGCAAACGATCTGACACCTGAAGAACATGTAAAAGTACAGGCCGTTGCCCAAAAATATATTGACTCCTCAATTTCAAAGACTGTAAATGCTCCAAAAACACATAGTGTCGAAGATGTTAAAAAGCTATATATGATGGCATATGACCATGGTCTTAAAGGCATTACTTATATGAGAGACGGGTCAAGACAAGGAGTATTGGAACGAGTAGAGGAAAAGAAAGAAGAACAGAAGGAGCAGCCGGTTATGACACTGCGAAAAAGACCTCCTGTGATGGTCGGTTCGACTTACGAAACGGAAACACCTTTCGGTCACTCATTCATAACAATCAATTCTGATAAAGAAGGGAATCCATTTGAGGTATTCATCAATTCAGGTAAATCAGGATCAGACGTTATGGCAATGTCTGAGGCGTTAGGACGAATTATCTCAATGGTGCTTCGCATGCAAAGTCCGATTGCTCATAGAGAAAGAATACGACAAATTGTTGGTCAACTATCAGGAATTGGTGGAGCTCGAACTGTAGGCTTTGGTATTAACAGAGTAAGATCTATGCCTGATGCTTTGGCAAAGGTACTTGCAGAACACTTTAGCTTTAAAGTCAATGGAAAAGTAGTTGACGCCGCACTTCGCCAAGGCTCCGAGGGGCAAGTAGTTAAACATCCAGAACAAGAGAAATCTGATGTAAAAGGTAATGGATCTAATGGAAACGGACATGGTTTGTCACTTAACGGACACTCCGCACCAGTTCAAGCAGATGCTGTACCTCAAACGACTGTGATGCAGCAAATGACACTTCCTCAAGACGACACAAGACAACTATTTGATATCTGCCCTGAATGTGGTGGAGCATCTCTTGCAAGAGAAGAAGGCTGCAAGAAATGTTATGCCTGTGGGTACGCAGAGTGTTAAGCTAGCAAGTGGCATATAGCATATAGCTAATAGTCATGGTAAAAATTAAAGTATTGTATAGGTAAGAAGGGTGAAAGTCCCTCTCAGAGCCGCTACTGTAAAGACAGAAAACTATACATTATTACTCCTTCCCGAGCTTGGAAAAACCAATAATCTCGAGAAGCATTTTAAATTAAAAGGTTTAAGTCTATCATGCCGATCTATACAAAAACAGGAGATAGAGGTAAAACGTCATTACGTACGGGTAGCCGCATTTGGAAAGATTCTATACGAGTTGAAGCGTATGGAAGCATTGATGAGCTGAATTCATATATAGGAGTAGTTATTTCAACGCTCGGAGAGCCAAAGCGTGGATGGAAAAAGTACCTACAAACACAGTTACTATCAATTCAAGGTGACTTGTTATTTATAGGATCATCACTTGCTAAAAGCGAAGTGATGCTGGATAGGCTTGATCCTAATACTAAAAAATTTGAGGAACAAATTGATACGATGACAGAAAAACTCCCAGAATTGAGTAATTTTATTCTTCCAGGCGGAAATCCTGTTGGGTCACATCTGCAATATGCCCGAACACTGGTCAGAAGAGCAGAAAGGAGAGTAGTTACTCTTGCAAAAACTGAAAAAGTAGATGATTCACTAATACGTTACATTAATAGGTTATCAGATCTATTTTTTACCATGTCGCGGTTTGCAAATTTTAAGGAAAAGAAAAGTGAAGTAGTTTGGGCCCCCTTTAAGTAGGACATATGGAAAACAGAGCATACATACCCCAAGAGGCGTATCAAAATTATCTACAAGGTGTTCCAGCTGAGCAGAGGGACAATTTATATTCAATAGAGCCGAGGGTAGAAAAGTCTATAAAAGTAGTGCAGTACGAGCTAGACTTTGATAGACAGCAAGCAAGGGAAATCTTAAGGAGTAGGGGAGATGAAGATTTTGAGAGCAGAGTAGAGAACTTTAAATCTTTTACTGAAATGCAGTTACTTACGGCTTTAGGGGAAAGATTTAATAGAGGACTAAGTCGCTACTCATACCGTACGGAAGATGGAGTTTTGTATGGTGAACATAGTGATGAACCTTTTCTTGATGTTTTAGAAAGGGGTAGAGCATACCGGGAAATATATGGAAATCCTGTTGATCATTCCCGTGAAGAGGCAGAAGTAAGAGGTTTTAAAAAAATCCAGGATGTTTTGGGTAACCCAGATACTCCTCCTGGTACTATTGCGGTCTCAGTGTCACCTCCAGGGGGTGAGGGGTCTATATATAAACATAACTTTTATGACGGTTTTCAAAAAAAGGAAGACGGGAGTATTGAAGTGGTTCGGTTTAGTAACGCATTAAGTGCAGAAGAAACAATTGATAGACTAAAAGAGCTGGATCCTCAAATCAACACTCCAGAACAACTAACAGATGTTAATTTGCTTTCAAACCCTATTATCCTATCTAAAGAGATTGGACAAGAATTGACCTTAGATAAAATACATACTCATCTTCACAAAGATCATGACGTAATGAGTGAAAAAGATTTTGCAGTAGTACAGGAGATGTGTGCTTTTCTTATGGTAAGTTACATAAACTCTCTTTTGGAAGATCCTGAGGATTATAATAAACATGCCAGGTTATATAACGCTTTACTAAATAAGGCGGATGAAGTTTCCGACTCTCTAAAAGAGAGTAGAGATATTGCGGTAATTAAGTCATCTGCTGATATGACAGAACAAGAGATATATTATCTTGGCAATCAATCTGTTAGATCAGTAGATACAGGGTGCGGATATTCAGGAGGAGCAGAAATCATGAACGGAGGAGAAACCGCACTAGGTGTTTATTCAGTCATGTCGTTTGGAGGAGTAGAAGATAAGTACGGTTCATTAAAGTTTAAGTGTCCTCATTGTAACTATGAAAATACTCGCCCTTACGGAAAGCTGATTGAAAGGTGTGGGGATGGTCAATCAAGTGGATGTAAAAAAAGCGTTCGTTGCTAAGCGGATATGAAAAATTTAAATGATTCAAATAAAAATTGTGATGATTGTTTTAAAATTATTTGCAAATTATGCAATTGGGAACCCGATGATAATGAAGTAGAGGCTATACAGAGTGGAGTACTTCAAAATTGTCCTGACTGCGGATGGAGTCCTAGAGTATCGTGAAATAATGTGGATAACTTTTCACAGCAGTAACTATATCAAACTGATACATGGGTATCAAACTATATCATTTAGCCTCGAAAAACTGAGTATTGAAAAAAAATCGAAACTCTGTATACACTAGAGATACATGTGGAAAACTCTGGTAAACCTCATCTTTCCTAAGTACTGTGTGCAGTGTAAGCGAATAGGAAATTACATTTGTGATAACTGTTTTTCTTACATTCGCTTTGATCCTACTCCGATTTGTCCCAAGTGTAATAAGCAATCGATTGAGGGCGCGACCCATCCAAGGTGTCGTACTCTTTATAGTATTGATGGGCTCGTCTCAGCAGTTGTATATACCGGAGTGATAAAGCGACTTGTGCATCAATATAAATATAATCCGTATGTATCTGACCTTAGAGATGACATTGGAAGATTAATGTGTGAGAGCTTGGAACAAAATGAAATATTTTTTAACTTTCTCAAAGACAAACCAGTGCTTATACCTGTTCCACTCCATCCGATGAGACTTTCTAGAAGGGGATATAATCACTCATGGCTTCTCTGCTCTTATGTCGCACAATATTTCAAGCAAGAAGTAAATAATGATGTGTTAGTAAGAACACGCAACACAAAACCACAGTTTAAGCTCTCAAAAAATGATCGATACTCTAATGTCAAAGATGCATTTAAAATTCAAGAGAGTCAGAAGAAGACTGTTAAAGGAAGAACAATATTAATAATAGACGATATTGCGACTACCTGCTCTACTCTGGGAGAAATCGCTAAAGTACTAAAACGCAATGGTGCAAAAAGTGTTTGGGGGGTAGTCTTTGCAAGAGAAGAATTAACGAGGACAAAAGTAGGACGGGTTTAGGGTGTAGATTAAATCAGGTATAATGAGTTCATGAGAATTGTTAATAAACAACTAAATCGAAATTATGCCGTTATCGAAAGGATAGAGAGCGGTATTGCCTTATTGGGATCAGAAGTAAAGGCTGTGCGTACGAATCATGCAAGCCTCGACGGCTCTCATGTGCGTATTTTAGATGGACAAGCATACCTAGTCAATGCAAAAATCTTTCCATATAAGTTCTCGCGTACAGAGAACTATAATGAATCGAGAAGCCGAAAGTTATTATTACATAGAAAGGAACTAACAGCGCTCAAATCTCGGCTCGATCAAGGTAACTTTACACTTGTACCTGTTGCACTCTACCTTAAAAACAATCGGATTAAACTAGAAATCGCGTTAGTAAAAGGGAAGGCACAACACGAAAAACGCCGTGAATTACGCAAGAAAGCAATTGACCGTGATATAGAGCGAGAATTGAAAAAATGGTCATAATTTGCTATAATATAGGATATCTTGGGGATGTATTGTATCGACAAGAATAGTACATTAAAAACTGCAAGCCGGCTTTGAATCGTAGCCGTAAAACAGGTTCAAACCTTACATGCTGATGGAACAACCATCCGCCGCAAGGTTCAGCGGTTCGCTGCTGACCTTATGCCGTCAACAGGACTTCGTCCTGCGATGGCATTCGCTGCTTAATAAGCGCGAGCTGTCTGTAATGTCTTTTCTCAACGGGGCGTCTCAGGCAAAAACTTAGTTGAGAAAAAGGTAAAGAGGCTGGTCTTCTTTTTATCATTTTTTTGACCTTAGTTATATCTTCGGATGTCGGTTTTCGTTCGGATATGATGAATTTCAATAATCGACTACGCTTGTAGATGTTTTTAACGCACCTTCTTTGGACGAGGGTTCATTACCCTCCATCTCCACCAATTTTAAAATGTAAATGAGTGTAAAGCCTCCGGGGTGGCAATATAAATTGTCTTTGACGCTTCATCTGCTGAGAAGTCTACAGCCTTACCTATGATGTCCCAACTATACTCTTGTTTTACCTCACCGTTCTTTGAAGTAATAAGTACGCGTTGGTTAGTCCTGTCCAAAATATACACATAAGTGTAGTCTTGTGCGCTATATACCAAAGAGTTTTTACTTATATTTCCCTGAGTACCTGTTACGTTATAGGTGTCATCAACTCCTCGGGTGAATTTTTGTACTTTTCCGTTATCAATTACCGTATATATGGATCCGTCAATACCCATTGAAACAGGTGTGTTTTGAAGAGGAGAATCTAAATATTCAGTAACCTTATATGCGCTTGGTGAGTATTTCTCGACAGTTTTATTTGCTGAGTTCAGCAAGTATATATTACTTCCGAAAACATCGATTGCAGTGCGTGCTTTATCAATCTTAAAAAGTTCGGTATTATTGCCGTTGCTGAGATTAACACGTATTACCCCACTATTGCTAAGGACGTATGCAGAATCGCTATCAGCTGTTATATCCATAATAGTTGTAGTATCAAGGTCGTACGTTTCATCGACTTCTCCAGAACTATCTATAGTTACAAGCTTATTTGCTTTATCTGTTACCATAAGTGATCCTCCTTTGATAGTTACAGTTTGTATCTGATCGAGTTTGAGGTCTTGTGCTGAAGTAATCTCTTGTCCGTTTTCAACTCTTTTGCCCGATGAAAGCTGAGAGAGTTTACTATCAACTTTTGCAAGCAGGGCGTTTACTTCTCCTAGATTATTATCATTCGGATACTTGGCTTTAGTTTGTGTCAGTAAGTCTTTGGCTTTAGTATATTTATCCAGTGCAAGTGGTCGATTAAGAGGTTCAATAGCTTCTCCTTCATCATACTCGGTTTGGGCAGACTGTAGGGCTTGGCTAATAGCTTGAGTATTATCTGCTGCTTTTTCCTGTTGGGTACGGATTAGAATACTGCCAATGAGAAATAATAAAAGCACGATGATCGAAATACCGATAACGAATCTTTTTTTATTTTTAATGGCACGAATTCGAGTGATCACTTTAGATATAAGATCAGGTATTCCTCCTATTGGAATAGGGAATTTTTTTTCGTGTGGTTTCTCATCGCTAAGCAACTCTGTAATTGACTCATCAGAGTAGTCATCAGCATCCGGTAAATTTTCTTCAGTGACATTATCTTCGTCTGGCTGTTCTTCTACTGTATTAGAAATATTTTCAGGGTTTATGTATTGAAGTAATACTATTGCTTCTGCTCCGGTTGGGTTGTCGTGTAACAACGGAGCAATACCTTCAGAAATTTCGGTGAGATTATCAGTCTGCAGATGAGGGTTAAGAATCAAAGGACTCAGTTTATGAGCAAAAGCATCAGTTTGAATAAGAATAATATCGTTATGTTGCAAAGGACCGGTAAATGATAATACTTTGTCGGGGTGACCCTCCGCTACAATCCCAAGTTTTTCGTTACGCTTGATAGAGACTATTCCTTCTTCTGCGGTAATAATATAAAGTGTATTTTCGTTGTTGGTTACCAAGACAAGTGAATATCTAGCTGATTTTTCAACAGTGTTAACTGTATTTTCAACTGCTTTTTTTATACTCTCGATTGTTTTTTCATCAAGGGAAAAATATTCACGCTGAAGGCGTTCCAGAAGCTCTTTTCCTATTTGTGCTACAGGTTTGTCCCCCTCTTCATCAATAGACACGCTTAGCACAACATAAAAATTTAGTGTTGAGTATGCTTGAGACCAAGCTGTACTAGTTGCGTTTGCTGCAAGTTTTGCAATAAGAAATTGTGGGTTCATAATACGAGGCTAAGTATAGTATAACCAATAACAAATACTGACGCTACTATGTTACCTATTGCAACAAATCGCAAGACAGGAGAAAAGGACGTTTGATCTACATAGCGAATCAAAGAGGTGATTTGAACATATAAAATAACTGAAAAAATACTATATAAAGTAGCAAATATTAAGAGAATAAACTGATATAAAAAGTCTTGGCCTGATACGATACTACTTACTAAGTCTGTAAACTCCATCATAAATTTCCTTTCTTATTACTCTGAGCAAGTTGATTAATCATCTCTGCCACCTGTGATGGATGTGGTACTTTATCATACTCAAAATTTTGTTGAACTGCCTCAGTTTGAATCACAACATTTCCGTATTTAAATACTGACTGAAGAAAACCAGTTTGAGTATATGTCACATCTACTACTGCGCTCAGTTGAGTTTCAGCCACGTTTTTTGAAAGAATATTCAACATATCGATATCGAGTAGGCGCTTATTAGTAATTAACCCTACGTGAAAATACCACTCAGCAAACTTAAGCAACGCGTATCCAAAAAGCCCTAAATAGTACAAAGATCCTGCTATAAAGATCGTTGAAGGAGAGAATGAGACAAACGGAACTTGAGATATCAGTGGAATTAGAAGAAATGGTACGAATATTAAAGCAACAATAATCATAAACCATGGAATATTTGTAATATGATGTCTTCTAACCAAGATGTGTATGTCTTCTTCAGGCAGCTGACTATGAGTAGTTACCTTCGAAGGGTCTAGACAAAGAGAAGAGTAAAAATGCAAAGATTCTTTATTTATATTAGGGAAAAACGAATGAGCGTGATTAGTATGAAGTGTTTTTTCTGTACGACTCGACTTTGAAGCAGAAGTCTTATTATCTTGTAGAATGAACTCTCCAGATAGTTGATTACTCATAGATTACTTTTTCTCAATATTAAAGAAAGAAAAGCCTGTTTGTGGAATACGCACGTAACCCGGTGCGCGCAGATTGAAGGCTTTTTTAAATTCGTCTGCGCTCATTCTAATTCCATTGATAGTGACAGAGCTGGTAGAACCATTGCCTTGACTTACGCTTACACTAGTAGCTGCGCTTATTCCTCCGTGTGGAGAAGCTTTTTCTCTAAGCTCTGAATGACTATAAGGATTTCCTCCCCAGCAGCTAGTAGTTACAGGCGTTACTCTTTCTGCGTCAGATGAGCTACCTCTAGTGATAACTAAATGAGCATTGACTATATCTGCCATTTCTTCAGGTGATAGCCAAGGATTAGATCTACCACAAGTCGCACCTGAGTTGCTGTAGTGTTGTCTCCACCAAGCTTTATATAACCACGGTGATCCGCCTTGTTTTTCCCATGCACGGTCAATAAAAGTAGGTCCTCCGCTTCCGTCTGTAGTATCCCAACCAATAGGAGACGCAAATCCTCCGTGAGTAGAGGCATAATAAGTAACAACATCTTCTAATACCATTCCTTTGGTATCATTTACTGCATTTTTCCAGGATTCCGGAGCGTTGTCTGATTTACTTTTATTAAACACCTGGCATGCTTCAGTCGTACAGATTTCCTTTCCTTCTGCTTTGTATCTGTATGCATAAGTACGGGCAGCGACAGCTTGGGCTTTTAGAGCTTCCGGATGCCAGCTTGAAGGCATCTCAGCAATTCCATAAAGATATGTTGTTTCAAAATCTATTTCTCCGTATCCCGCAACTTTTATTCCTCCTTCGGTACCTTTACTGACAGGCTCTTTTCCGTAATACGCACGAAGAATTGTCTTATAATCCTGACCAGCCTGTGCTCTGCCTCTTGCTCCATATTGACTCATACCCTTTCTATGGGTATACCCCCCAAACGAGAATACAGCAAAATAACCGCTGGGTGCCGATTCCTGAAATCCTTTAGCTGATGATAAATACTCATCTGCAAGTTCTCCACTTCCTAGAGTGAAAGTAAAGCTTCCGGATCTGGCATTAATAATCTCCTGTTGCTTGGCAGATAACTCAGCAATTTGTCCAGATAGAGAAGCTTGGTAGCTTTTTGCACCTGCGACAACTTTTTCAATCTCTGCTTTATCTTTTGCAAGTCTTGCTTTCAGGCCTGAGAGCTGAGACTCTTGTTTTTCAAGTTTTGATTTAATATTCTCTAGCTCTGTAAGCTTCAGCGCAGTACTGGTTATAACTGCTTTATCCTGGCTTGCATCTTTTTGCTTATAAGTTAGGAGGCGGGTTATAGACGCAGCGTCTGCACTTGATAAGAATATAAGTAACGGTGAGAATAGTGAGTTTTTCATATAGTATTCGCGTACGGTTTTATTAAACACGTCCTTTTGTCCCTCCAGATCTTTATAACCTTTTGCAATATAATCTTTTTTTGTCTCTATATCTTGCTCGATAGATCTTATTTGATACTCGACACTATCTAGTTGCTTTTTCATGCTTGATACCTGTGACTCTAAGGGAGTTGTGGCTTTTCTCGATGCTTCCAGTGCTGCTTGTAGCTCGTTAATTTCTTTGGTTAAAGTGTCTAACTCATCAGAGTATACGGGAGAAGAATGCATCGATACTGAGGTGATGAAAACAATACATAAAATAAAGAGGGCAAGGAACTTCTTCATATGCATGGTTTATTATAACAAAAGATGAAAAGAAGTCGAAATGAATAGCTTCAATGTTTCTTACGGAATTTTTAGTAGATATTTATACTGGATATATATCATCTGTAAGATAAATGAGAGGTGATAATCTTATGCCATATATTGTAGCTTGGTTATTATTAGTCCCTGCAGCAGTGCTTCTACTAATCTGGATCGCAACTCAAATTTTGTAGTTAGAAAGAAATTCTACCTCTGAACTTGGAAACCGCAATACGAAATGGTGTGGCAGGAACAATTGGGATGAATGCTGCAATGAAAGATATTATACGGTCAATCATATCTAACTGTGGACCAAAAATCATTTTTCCTTTGATACCTTCATACAAGCTGATTGCGTCACCAATTCCATACGGACCCAGTCCAAAAGGAATTGACTCAACCAAAGTCCTTAAAACAATAACACTATTCGACATTTTTTCATACGGATTATACGAAAGTTGTTTTAGGTCAGCTGTTTTCATCTAAGTATTAATAAAATTAAAAATTAGTATAGGCAAGAGATATGACAATTATGTAAGAATGTGGGGGTGCGCCTGCTTGGGATCGAACCAAGGACATCTACTTTATAAGAGTAGTGCTCTACCACTGAGCTACAGGCGCTGAGTTGAGCTTTATTATACACAAATATTAATTTAGGAGAAAGGCGCTAGATATTTTTCTTTAATTGAGATTCAGAGCCTGTATCTCCGATATCACCTAGTACCTCAAAAAGCCTAGATCTTTTAGCAATTTCTGCTTCAACTAGTTCTACAGGACGACCATATTTTAGCCTGGACAACTCTCTAACGAGTTCTGTTACACGTGGGTTTTCAAGCTTTTTCTCAGCCTCAATATCGCGGGTCAAGTTGAGTGAAAATGGAGGAACAGGTTCTTCATTAATCTGAGTTTTTACATAGGCGTGGTAGCGTTCTACGTTAATTAAATCACCTTCAGTTATGTTAGGCTGGAACTCGTGTTGTAGATAGTTTGCGTCGGTAACACCTACACGGAAAGATACTATTGTTCCGACATTACCAAATATCGCATTTTTTATATCCTCGTCCATCTGTCCAATAAACTGGTTCGCTACCGTTAAGTTAAGCCTGTATTTTCTGGCTTCTGACAGAATGGTCGCAAAATCCGGTGTGGCAAAATTCTGAAACTCATCTACGTACAGGTAAAAGTCTTTTCTCTGTTCTTGAGGGATATCTTGGCGACTCATGGCTGCACTCAGAAGTTTTGGAACTAATAAAAGACCTAAGAAAGCAGAGTTTTCTTCACCAATCTTTCCTTTGGCAAGTGATACGAATAAGATTTTTTTGTTATCCATTACATCTCGGAAATTAAATGCGCTTTCGCTTTGTCCGATCATATTTCTCATCATCTTATTAGTAACGAAGCGGCCGAATTTAGAAACAATGTAATCCAACACTTCAGACTTATGGAAGTCAGAAGTTTGCGCAATTTGATCAGTCCAGTAGCGGCGAACCATTGGGTCGTTTACTTTCGGCAATAGCTCTTGTACAAATGACGGGTCGGTCAGAACGCGCACAACTTCAATAAAGGTATTTCCTTTTTCTGCCATAACTGTTAGCATTGCATTCCTAACCGCGTGTTCAAAACGAGGTCCTATGATACCGGTTTGGTGAGGATCAAAAAGTTTTCCCATCAGTCCGATGACGGAGGCAACAATAAAGTGTTTTTGCTCTTCAGTTGATGCCTCAAGCATATTCAACCCCATAGGGCGTATAGTATCTGAAGGGTCAAAGATTATGACATCTTCTGCTCTCTCAGGTGGAATTAATGGTAGTATCTGATCAATTGTATCGTGCGGATCTATGAAACAAACACCTTCACCGTTACGAATATCTTGCAATATCATATCTTTAAGAAACTCAGATTTTCCAACACCTGTTTTACCGATAATATACATGTGACGTCTACGGTCAGTTTGCTGAAGATAAATAGGTTTTGTTATTCCTCGATAAATACTTTTACCGATATATAGACCTGTGGTTGGTACGTTGGCAGGAGCAGGTGCGAGACGTGCTCTCATCCAATTAATAGCTGGAGAGTCAACGCTTTTATTAGGGAAATGAAAAATTGTTGCAAGCTCCTGCGTGTTAAGAACTGAACCGGATCCCCAGAGTGGCAAATGACGATAAATAAAATCAACCATGAAGAAACTTTTTGTCCAGCGCATCTTATCTTTTGTAAATGAGTTATAGCCTGAAAACTGAGTAAAAGCACTGACAATATTACCAAGATGTGCGTCAGCTGATTCCTCAGTTGAGGATACTGCTACGAGTCGGATATAAGTAGTAAAAGCTGCTTTGGTCATTTTTTGGTCAACAGCCTCTAGCTCTTTTTGATCAACGGAATATTTTGCTGTTTCAGGATCTGCTTCTTGTTTTTTAGTTGACGAGATAAATGCTCTCCCGCCAGACTTCCATACAGAGTCAGCCGGAGTGATAATAAGCTGGATAGCAGCTGCTTCACCATCTTGCATTTTTCCTAGTGTGCTGGCAAAAGTTGATAAAGGATCAACGGGCAAATCTTGGTATGTGCGAATAGGTTTGTAGTCAGGTTCATCTAGTTTTAAAGATGCATATGCAACCTTTCCGTCAGGGTTATCAAAAATGTTATATTCTTCTACCTGTTCAATTTGTGCATCAGGGTAGGATCCGTGAATTTGTTTTTCAACCATATCTAAAAGCTTTTTCGGTACACTCACGTAAAACCTAATATCTTGAGGTCTCGCTACGATCTCAAATGTAATTGAATCGGGAATTTTGAAAAACTTAAACTTACCTTTTGCCGACTTAATACTGGCAAAGCTTGCAAACATTTGCTCTGCAGCATCAATTTTTATCTCATTATCCCGCGGAAGCTTGATCTCAAGATGTGCCATGTTTAATGCTTTTTCATGTCTGGTTTTATTTTTGCGCCAAAGACCATATAGAAACGCCAGACCGGAACAAAAAGCAACGATTGTCGAAACGATTATAAAGGCCAAGATTAGAGAAATCAGAGTATCAACTGCAGAATTAATCATAGTGTCAGGCTGCATTCGGTATTTCCTCCTTTTCAATTGGTGTGTTCCTTAATTTTTCATCATTATTGGTAGAGATATTACTGTTCATATGAGGATGATAGTCCACGTGCTTTTTCAGCGGAAGAGAAGACACTTCTTCGTGTCCGACAAATTTGTCAGGGGATGACGTGCTACCATACTCTCTATCTATTAATACGCTTTTGACCACATTTTTAAACGCATCAAATATTGGTTCAATCGAAAGATGGTAAACCCCTTTTGGGTGGTTCTCAATCGGGTCAACATGTGAGTGCGGGTGTGGATGTAGATGCCCGTTAACTTGTTCCTCGCTTCGTGGATCTGGATTATCGGAGACCCCCAAATCTTCCGGATCGCATGCAACTTCGTGTTCGTAGCCTGGGTGAGCTTCAGCCAATGCTTTTTTAATCCCTTCCAATTGGTCTTGATGGTCTACAGTATCGAATCCGGCATTTATAACTTCGGGATCTAGTCGAGGAAACTTGTTATATTGTCCTGAATTGTCTAAAAAATCTTTAACTTCGCTCATACATCAATGATAACATACATAGGCACTTGAATAGCTATATTAAGCTCACAAAATCTTCACAGGTAGTTCAATTGCGTGAGCTATGTATTTTGAGTATAATTAGGTACGTAAATTGGAGGAGTCGCATAGCACGGTCCATTGCGGGGGATTGCTAATCCCCTGAGCCGCAAGGCTCGCGCAGGTTCGAATCCTGTCTCCTCCGCAGCATTTTCACCCCTCATATATAATAAGTAGTATCTTGACTGCATTTCAGATAAAACTCATTGCAATTATTACAATGACGATAGACCATGTAGGGTTGTTTCTTTTTCCTGATGTTTCAGCATTTCGCATCATAGGTAGGCTCTCGTTCCCTCTTTTTGCTTGGCTTATTGCAAACGGAGCGTATCACACAAAAAACATTAAGGCGTACTTATTGCGTTTATTAATATTTGCCGGACTATCGCAAATCCCTTTCTACCTTGCTTTCAGTTTGATTAACCCAATAGATGTAGGGTCAAACATCTTTGTTACATTATTTCTTGGGTTGCTTGCGATATACGCAATTCAGAAAATTTCAAATAAGTTTTTGTGGGCAATGGCCGTCATTATATGTGCAATAACAGCACTCATTTTAGGATCAGACTACGGCGCTGCAGGGGTATTCTCCATAGTCGGGTTTTATCTTTTCTTTAAGAGGATGAAGACTCTGATTATATACCAAGCACTTATTTATTTACTTTTTTTCACTATTCCTGCTTTGATACAGTACAGTGAAACAGGGTATATGAGCGTGATAGGACTATTTCAACCAGCAGGGTTAGTTTCTCTGTTATTTATTTGGATGTATAACCAAAAAGAGGGAACAAAAGCAAAATTTCTTTTTTATGCTTTCTACCCTCTTCACTTGCTTGTGCTTTATTTAACGCAAAGGTAATCACTTAGTCTTCAGTTAGGCCAGTAACTTCTTGTCTCACCTCTTCAGGTTTCTTAGACTTTACATAACTGTAAACTAAAGCTGCTAAGATGACTGCCTGAATGGCAAAATCTATAAAATAAGTCCAGTTGATCTGTGAGCGATACAAGATCTCGATAAACATAAATGCAACGGGAGAGAACACGGCGAGAAATAAAACAGGGGGTGTTTTTTCTTGTCTCAAAGAGAGCAGCAAAGCTCCTGCAATAACAATAATGAGTGCAGAGGTCATGTGCAGTAGAAATATATCATCTTTAGGTCCTGTTACTGTCTCAAAACTTCGCAGATGTAGGAACGGCCAAAGTCCCGTAATTAAATAATAAGTTCCTTGAATTCCAAGTACCCATTCAAATAATGATAGTTGTTTAATCATGAGATCAATATACTTTTCCAAGATATGAAAAATGTGATAAAACAGTGTGTATAATAAATAGCTTGGTATGAAATCATTTTTAACAAATATCTATCTTTTTAGATTTCTTGATAATCTAATGCTTATATTTCCGCTTTATGCGGTGATGTTCGAAGACAGTGGGTTAACTGTGTTTCAGATCTCTTTACTATTCATCGTGTGGTCTGCTGCAACCTTTATCTTAGAAGTTCCTTCAGGTGTTTTGGCAGATAAGTATTCACGTATAAATATACTAGCAGCAGGGCAAATTTTTAAAATAATTGGGTTTTTATTCTGGATTATTATGCCCAATTTTATAGGATTTTTAATAGGATTTATTTTTTGGGGAGTCAAAAGCGCATTGCATTCAGGAACGTTTGAGGCATTACTATATGACGAGCTAAAAAAGTTTAAACAAGAAAGTCATTATACGAAAATATTAGGCAGAGTCGAGAGCGTGTCGCATGTTGGCGTTGTGGGAGCATCTATTGGCGCATCGCTTCTTATCTCGTCTGGTTACTCAGCGGTTATCGTGGCAAGTATTATATTCATTATACTTTCGTTTATTCCGCTCTATTTGTTGCCAAAGGCGAAGATTGCTGAATCAACACACGAAAAAGAGTACTTCAAGCTTTTAAAACAGGGGATACTGGTGGTGAAGAATACACCTGTGTTATTGCGTCTGATTATATTTTTAGCAATTGCAATAGGAATAGATGCTGTCATAGATGAATATTATAACCCTTTCGCACGAGAGCTGGGACTTGAGACGCAGATGCTTGGATACTTTTTTGCTGTGGTTATTTTTGTTGACATCCTAGGATCTCTTGTCGCGTATAAGTTTAAAGAATATTCTAACGGCGTGTATTACGCGTGGTTTGCGGCATGCGGATTGATTTTGCTTGCAGCTGCAGTACTTGGAAACTATTTCTCAATAATCTTTCTTTTGTTATTTACCTTCAACTACCGGATTATTAAACTTGTTTTTGAAGGTCGAGTACAAGATCAGATTCCTACCTCAGTGCGAGCTACTGTGTCATCAGTAAATGGTTTTGCGATGGAGACAAGTGCGATAACTATGTTTTTTCTATTTGGATTGATAGTGGGAGAAGGAGAATATCAAACAGGATTCTTCTTTGTAGCGTTCACTATGATTTTAATTGGGTCGCTATATTTAGTACAACGTTTAGTTCGTACTAAAATAATTACATCAAGAGATTGACTGTGTATGATTGATAGCGTAAAATAAGTTCCACACCTGGAGAGTTGGCCGAGCGGTTTATGGCGCTAGTCTTGAAAACTAGTGGGAGCAATCCCTCACAGGTTCGAATCCTGTACTCTCCGCCTCATTTTGATTTCTTTGCTTTCTCTTACACTTTTATCTCCCCCCTCTTACTATAAGCCGCTATATTAATGCGAAACATGAAAATCGCGCAGATCGCACCTTTAAGCGAGCGGGTGCCCCCTCCTAAGTACGGAGGCACAGAGAGAGTTGTTTACGAACTCACAGAAGGATTAGTAAAAAGAGGACACGACGTTACTTTGTTTGCAAGCGGTAACTCCAAGACTTCTGCTCAATTATACTCCTTACTCCCTAAGTCAATTAGAGAACTTAACCTAAAAAATCCCTATGGACTAAATGAATGGAATATCCTTAATGTAGGCGTAGCATATGCGCACCAGAGTGAATTTGATATTATTCACGATCATAATTACGTGATTAGTATGCCAACTGCTAATCTTTCACGAACTTCGGTTATCCATACTGTACACGGATGTTTTCATGAAGATAATATCCCGTTGTACTCCATTTTAAATCGGGTTAATCTGGTAACGATTTCCAAAAAACAAGAAGAAATGGGTAAAGGATTGAATATTATTGGCACGGTGTATAACGGTTTGTCGATGGACCATTATCCGTTTAGCCGAGAACATGATGGGTATCTGCTGGTGATTGCTCGTATCTCAGAGGAAAAAGGAATTCACTACGCAATTGATGTGGCTGAGGCACTAGATCTTCCATTAATAATAGGTGGAAGGATTAGTACGAATGAGTATAAGTATTTTACCGAGCAGATAAAACCTCGTCTTTCAGGAAAAATAAAGTGGGTAGGAGAAGTAAATGAAAAAGACAGAAATGTTCTTATGAGTAAGGCGATGTGTATGCTTCATCCGGTAACTTGGCCTGAGCCGTTTGGACTCACAATGATAGAGGCAATGGCGTGTGGTTGTCCTGTAGTTGCGTTAAACCAAGGATCTATATCAGAAGTGATTGCTGACGGGAGAACAGGGTTTGTAGTAAATAGTGTGGAAGGAATGACATATGCAGTTAAACGTATACACGAGATAAGAAGGACAGCTTGTCGTGCTTATGCCTTAGATAAGTTTAACGCGCAGACTATGGTTGACTCATATGAAAGGATATATCAAAATATCCTTCTTTCTCCTTCTTCATTCAAATCTTCACGTTCCTCTACTTCATCAAAAGTTCGCAAAATGTAATAAAAAAGAATGCTCGCTTGCCTACTTTTAAAAAAAGTTGGTATAGTAGTTCTCATGCCTGAGAATTTATTAGAAAATCACATTGAGTTACTTCGTGGTCATTTGCGTGATCTATCGACAGAAATTGGTATAAATGCTTCTGGACGTGATGAAGTGTACGGTTGTCTTTTTGGTCGTGATAGCGCTCTGACAATTTTACAGATTTTACAGTCTGTAGACAGAGATTCCGTCTCGTCGGATCAAGATGCTCTTGAATTACTTAGTATCTGTGAGAAGACGCTACTTACCCTTGTTGATTTACAAGGGCAGACCATTAATTTGGAAAGCGGTGAAGAACCTGGCAAGTTTATACATGAGTATCGTACTGAGAAATATGAAAGACTCCTTACCCTACCTAAACCCTGGTATGTATATCCTGATGGTGTTTTAAGAAACTATGACTCTGTTGATTCCACTCCATTGGTATTATTAGCAATGTTTCGGTATTATCAAGTCACGAAAAATGATCAATTTTTGCTAAAAGTATTGCCTGCGGTAGAGAAAGGATTAAACTGGATAGTAACTTACGGTGATCGTGACAAAGATAAACTGTTGGAATATGAACTTCCAGTAACGCGAAAAAGCGGAGGTTTACAAGTTCAGTCATGGACAGATTCAATTGAGTCTATACTACAGACAGATGGTACTATGCCTCCTTATCCCATCGCTCCTGTGGAAGTACAAGGTTATGCTTGGCTTGCACTACAGACCTGGGGTCGTTGGTATTCTGAACAATCTTCGCCTGCGCATCATCAGTTCGGACAGCAACTGTTCGCTGACGCGTACCAGCTAAAAGAAAAATTTAATAAAACATTTTTAATGGAAGATCAAATTGGACTTTTTCCAGTACAAGCGCTTGATGGGAATAAAAATAAAATAAAAACACTTACAGGAAACTCATTGCTATTGTTGTGGGCGACAGATATGGTTACAGGAGAATGTATTTTAGAGACAGAACACATTGAACCTTTAGTAAATCGCTCCTTTATGCCTGATTTGTTTGATCCAAGTGCCGGAATAAGAACTATGAGTATGCTTTCTCCTACCTATAATCCTGGAAGGGACTCATATCACAATGGAAGCTTTTGGCCGGTGCTAAACGGTTTGATATATGAAGGACTTAGAGTTCAAGGTTTTGATAAAATGGCCAAGTCGCTTAAAGATGCTTCGCTTAAGCCTTATCATTTTTTCCAGCTTCCTATAGAGTTATATGTAAAAGAAGATGACGGAACATACGCAGAGTTTTGCGGTTCTAACGGACAGAGAAGTTGTAAAGTTCAAGCCTGGTCTGCGGCCGCATTTCTTCACATGCTTACCTCATAAAGACTCATCTGGGGTAATTAAATTATTCTCATACAAATGCATAATCTCTGCCATTGTCGAAGCGCCATCGTGGGTAAATTCGTTAATATTTATTATGGAACCTCGATCTAAGTAATTTTCGTATTTAGAGCTCTTTGTTACAGATATATCAGAAGGTTCGGGTTTTACACTAATCATAAATTTACTACTATCTAGATGTATTTTTCCCTCAATCGGCGTGTATAAAACAGGTTCAAGTTCATCTGAATAAAGTAATTCTTCTAGTTTAATATTCAATGAGCGATTAGAAGGTGAGTTGGTTTTGTTATATGCAATTGTTGCTCTTCCTTTATATGTTTTGAATACTTTTCTAATTAACTCGTCTCCATTGTTTAAAGGGATTGGTTTAATGTTTTCCTTTTCTAGATGTTTAACAGTATTTTGAGCTGCATTAGATAAAAGCTCAGACATAGTCACAACATCATTTTCTTGTGTGAGATCAAACTCCGGCATAAAAATGAATGGCTGAGGCGTTAATAAATATTCTTTATCTTTTACTAAGATGGACTCGAAGTTATCTGGTCTAGTTAGATTATCATTGTTAACTCTCCATTTAATAAACTCAAGTCTGTTAAGTTCTCCCGAGTCGAACATTTCTACGTACGGATACCGTTGTCTGACATCAATTAGTTGTTTAATCTGATCAGGTTTTATGCCTTGAAGCTTTAAAGTCTCTTCTGTTTGATATTTGGGTTTAGGTAGTATTTTTCGAAGTTGAGGGACGCGTTCTATCATTTTTTTAAAATTATAGCATGCTTATAACCTATGGAACGAGTTTTTTTAATCAATAGGTTTTGCTACACTAGTTATATGTCACAAAATGGTGTAGTTACTGTTGTGAAAAAAAATGGCGAACGTGAACCGTTTTCAGAAGAAAAAGTCATAAGATCGATGAAAAGGATTGGTCTTGACGATAGGCTACAGGAACAGGTATTAGAAGATCTTAAACCTAAACTTCACGAGGATATTGAGACTGTAGAGATATATTCTCACATAAAAGATTATCTTGATAAAAACGATAGAAAAGCGTCAATCCGATTTAACCTTAAACAAGCAATATTTGACCTTGGTCCGACAGGTTTTCCGTTTGAGAGGTACATGCAGAGGATCTTTGAGGGTTTGGGATATCAGACAAAAGTTGGTGAGATAGTTCAAGGCGCGTGTGTGACGCATGAAATTGATCTACAGATTGAAAAAGAGGGTAAGAGAGAGATTATTGAAGCAAAATTTCATAATCAACAAGGGGTAAAAACAGATGTGCAAGTGTTGCTATATACATACGCCAGATTCTTGGATGTCAAGGAAGTAAGCCCCGTTGAGCGAGTTTGGATAGTAACAAACACTAAGCTTACCGTAGATGCAAGTAAATATGCAAAGTGCAAAGGGGTTAATGTAATCGGTTGGAATTATCCTGAAACAAACAATTTGCAGGATTATGTAGAACAGCCTGAGATGTACCCAATTACTATTCTCAAAACTTTGTCAAAACAGGAAAAGGAAAGTTTGCTTGCTGGAAATATTATTCTTTGTAGGGACCTGCTAAATACTTCAGACCACGAATTGCAGGATAAGTACTTTCTTGACAGGGATACCATCTTTAAGGCTAGAGAAGAGGCTCAGATGATTAGTGAAGAAAAGAATGCATCGGATACAAGCTCAAACGACTCTACTCCTGTTTCTTAGTGAATAACCAAATAACGCTTGCGATACTTTCAAATGCAATCTGGTCATAGGGGATTTTGTTAAAAGCAAAAAATTTATAATCTTCTACATCGTCATTCGCCTTTAGATTAGTATCAGATATTTCTCCGGTAAAGAAAGCATTTAAAGTAGGATAAGGCACTTCTTGATAGGTATAATTGTCTGCTCCTGAGGAAAAATAGGTGAGGTTTTGAGCAGTAATATTAAGCTCTTCGGAAAGCTCTCTTTGTGTTCCCTCTTCAAGCGTTTCACCTACTTCAATAAAACCACCGGGAATATCCCAGAGACCTTTTTGAGGTTCAATTTTTCGTTTTACCAGCAGTAAGTGGTTTTGAGAGTTAGTAAGAAGCGCACCGATACATATTTTAGGATTAATGTAGAAGCGATGCTTCTGTCCACAAATAAGAACACTTTTTTCTTGAGTTTTAAATTGGTCACCACAAAGATTGCAGTATTTAATAGTTGCTATATATTTACTACTCATAGTACAGTAATACAATGATTGTTGTATATTTTTCACTTGGACTTGTTGTATTACTTCTGGTAATTTTATCATTTATTTGGCCTCCTGACAGCCCTTGGTCGCCAAAATGGAGAACAAATCGTGATACTGCTCGTCGTGCTTTAAAGCTTGCGAATGTGACAAAAAAAGATACTGTATATGAACTTGGGTGTGGAGATGGAGAAGTAGTGTTAATTGCTGCAAAAGACTTTGGAGCACGGGCCACGGGTATTGAGATCGACCCGTTGCGTGCCCTTATCTCAATCGTTCGAGTAAGGTTAAATAGACTTTCTTCACAAGTTAATATAGTCAGCAATGACTTTAAGCAAATTAACTTAGCAGATGCCACAGTTATTTATATGTACTTGGTTCCGGCAGGAATGCAGAGATTAATTCCAAAGTTTAAAAAGGAGCTTGCAAATGGGGTGAGGATTATTAGCTATAGATACCAGCTACCGTTAGAGAAAAATGAAAAAAACATTCGCTTTGTAAAAGAAGACAAAGAGAAAAAAATTTTTCTGTACAGATTTATTCAAAACAGCGGAAAAAATTAAGCCTATTTGCGACTCCTTCTGCATAAATCGGATGACTATATGCTAGAGTACAGCGCTCTTGTATAATCTCTCTTACGACTATTTCATCTAATACTGTATCTTCAATTTTGTACTGAGGGAAGGAAACTCCATGAACAACTACCAGTGCTTTTTTAGCGATCGCTTGGTTTGTCATTTCCTCTGCACTCAGTATTCCTTTCCTAAAAATATTGGCATTGGTGTCTATTGTATCGTTGAGTAACGGAGTATCTGAGAGAAAGGCAAGGGCTGGAGCAATATCGTTGCTTCCGTAAATATAATTAGCATGCTGAGATCGGACTTGCCGTACAAGTAATTCTTTCTGTTGTAAAGTCTGTAGTGATCGAAAGCTAGATATATATATCCAAAGATTAATTATGATGATAACTCCAATAAGAGATGGTATTACCATTTTTTGTAGTGAGAGTTTTTTTTCTATAGCGGAAAAATATATGGGTAAGGAAACTACAAGAAAGGGAACAGTAAAGTTTAAATAAAGATAATAAATATCTTGGTATAAGATGATAAATATGAGTGAAAAAGCGGAAAACAGAGAGAATAATAAATACTTTCTAAATAGAAGCAGATTAGTAATTAACAAGGCAAAAAGTATTAGATCACGAAATATAAAAAACTGAAAAACCTCAAATTTACTTGTACCTGCACCCCTGGTAAGTGAATAAAGAAAAACATTATCAATCAATCCTTCTCGCGCAAAGATCAAAAAAGGACTGAGTATTAGTATAGATGCTGTAATACCTCCAACAATAAACTTGTATAAGTGCTTTTTTTGTTTAAGAAGCAAAAAGCAACCATAAGTGAGTGCAATAGGTAGAAAATAAGCTTTGGTGAGAATGGCAACTGCGGTAAAAATACCGGTTAAAAAGTATTTATTACGCTGGAAAAAAAAGTATGATAATACGGTGAATAATGAGGCAGAAAATACTCCTGATTGATGATCTGAAGTTGCAAGAACGATAAATGAGAAGAGATATATCACTTGACTGCTCAAAGCATACAATCTTCGTTTCCACTGTTTATAAACTACTGCATAGATAAAAACTGAGGTGAGTGCAATTTCAAGTACTGCCGAAAAATAATAAAAATTAAGATTATTGCTAGATACAAGCAAGTAGAGGGATGAAAGATAAGGGAATACAGGAAAGTTCGTAAAGAAGATATCATTGTATAAGATTTGTCCTTCTAGAAGCTTATATGCAGTATAAAAATAAACATTAGTGTCAGATAGACGAAGTGTGGTGCTGGTAAGTTTTAAAATGATAAACGGGAGTGGGATCAGAAGACTTATCCAATTATAACGAAGGAACTGACTCATGGTTGAAAATATTTTTTAAGTCGAAGTAGAGACCATCGGACAACATCTGCTCCTTGATAGATTTTATATAATGCAGGGTTCAGTACAAAATCATAGCTTCCCACATACTCTGTGAGTTTAGCTCCGTAGTTATGTTTAAATCGATGAAAACCATACCAGGGGTCTGATGGATTGGGGTCAGGTCCCAGTGCTCCCCACATGTCGAATTTTGCAAACCCGTATTTTTTTCCAAAACGGATTGCTTCCCACATGATTAGATTTGAAGCCATTTTATCCCTATGCGTAGACGAAGATGCCCCATACGGATAATAGAGTGTGTCTTTAAAAGCAAAGAGAATCCATGCTGCAAGTGTTTCTTTATTATATTTTGCAGTTAACAAATGAGAACTTAAGGTGTCAGTACTTACTTTATGCGGAAGTGTTTCCCATTGAAGATTGTGATATCGATGAGTGTGGGCATAGAACTTCTGACGATTTGTAGTCTCATCAGTAAGTGAGAGATAAGTCTTAAATGCCTCGTCTGTACTCTCTTCTGCTACTTCTACACCTTTGCGTTGCGCAACTCGAATATTATAACGGGTTTTGTGGTGCATAGCAGATAGCAAATCTTCTTCACTCTTTGATATATCAAGAATAAAAGTGTACTTGGTAAATAAAGGATGGTGGGAAGGACGAAGTCCTAGTTTTGAACTGAGAGTTGTAAACTTCGTGTCTTGTACTATGTTAGGTTCGAACTGGATAAAAATACATTTATTTTCTTTTCCGATCTGTTCAAGGGCTTTTAACATCTCTTTTGTTGGGGATTGTCCTTTTGGCAGATATCCAATGGTAAAAGGAGTTTTCGGTACGGGGTGAAGCGTCAGCGTAAATGCTTGTGTCAGCTTGCCACTTTCTTCAATTCCTTGTCGTATGACTTTAACTCCTGTTTTTTCTCGAAACTCTCCCCACTCATACGACTGAAGAGGATGAGTAACTAGCTTATTGTAATCTTCACGTTGTTTTTCAGTTATATTTAGTGTTTTCATTTAAAAAAAATCAGGATCATTGTTTAAGGTTTGTTTTAAATTTTTCTCTAAAACCTTCGTTGGAAGTTCCATAATGAATCTGGAAACGGTGGGTGTGATTCTTTGTCCAAAAAACAATCTTCTCTTTGCAAAAGTAAGAGTAAGTTTTGTTTTTGCTCGCGTTATTCCGACGTAACAAAGACGACGTTCTTCTTCCAGCTCTGACGTGTCATATAGTGCTTGACTATGAGGAAAAATTCCCTCTTCCATACCGACAATAAATACCATTGCAAACTCAAGTCCTTTGGCTGCGTGCAAAGTCATCAAGGTAATTGCATTTGGTCTGATTGCACCTTTCATGGATTTATCAGACGCATATTCCTGCTCTACTAAAGCAACATTTTGCAAGAATTCGACTAAGTTTGGAAATTCCAGAGCCACAGAACGAAGCTCTCTGATATTTTCCAGGCGAGCTTCATCTTCAGGATCGTGAGGATCGTACATTTCTAAGTACTGAGTTTTTCTTAACACCTCATCAAGAATCTCAATGGTCGACTTTGTTTCTCGGTATCCTCCTTCATCAAATTCTACAAGGTATTCCAAGAAATAAGATAATCTTTTTTTCCCAAGTTTAGTTATTCTATTAAGCGCGACGGCATCTTTTTGTGTGCATAAGTAAGATAGATAAGAGAGCACATCTTTTATTTCTTTTCTCTCATAAAACCGTAATCCTCCTATAAGTACATACGGAATGCCGTGGTGAAGCAATACTTCCTCGATCGTACGTGATTGTGCATTCATACGATATAGAATAGCAACGTCTGCGTAAGTTAAGGATGGATGATGATCCATCTCGTTGTGAATAAGTTTAATAATTTGTTCTACTTCCTGGTGCTCGTTTTCTGTCTGTACAATTTTCAGATCGTCTCCACTGGGATTTTCAGTCCATAGATTAAGAACGGGATGGGAGGTATTATTTGAAATCACACTATACGCAGCATCCAGTATGTTTTGAGTAGAACGATAGTTTTGTGATAACGGAAATACTTTGCTTTTCGGAAAGTCTTGCTGAAATTTTTTAAGATTTCGAAAATCAGCACCACGAAAACTATAAATACTTTGAGAGAAATCTCCTACAATACAGACATTATGGTACTTTCCAGAAAGCAGCAAGGTGAGCTCGTATTGAGCATGATTCGTATCTTGATACTCATCGATCAGAATATATCTGAATTGATTTTGATATTTTTCAAGTATCTCGGGCTGTGTTCTGAAAAGCCTGATTGTCTCAAGCATAAGGTCGTCAAAATCTAAGGCCTCTCTATCTTTCATTAGTTGTTGATATATAGGATATATTTTTGCTACGTTTTCCTGAAATCTTCCCCTGGCAAACGAGGCATAAGTTGCCGGATCAATTAACTGATTTTTATTCTGAGAAATTGCTGATAATACTGAGCGGGGCTTTGCATCTTTTATGGTTAAGGAAAGCATATTCATGGCGTCTTTTACTGTTTGTATCTGGTCTGCAGTATCGTAAATCAGATAGTTTCGGGTGATACCTATAGCTTCACCATCGACCCTTAAGATCCGGGCGCAGAGCGAATGAAAAGTACCAACTGTCGGAGGTGAAGCCTGCAATCCGGAGGCATGTAGAGCGTGTAGAATCCTTTCCTTCATCTCACCAGCTGCTTTATTTGTGAACGTAACCATAAGAATATTATGAGGTGCAATGCCTTTTTCTTGTATAAGATATAGAACTTTATGAACTAGAACCCTGGTTTTTCCGCTTCCTGCACCTGCAAGTACAATGGTGGGTCCTTCAGTTGCTAGAACTGCTTCTTTTTGTTCATCGTTTAATTTATTGAGAATTGTATTCATAAGTTGTTATAATATTTCGAGGAGAGTATCACTTATTATATTGGTACACGCGCCTAGATACAACCGTTTAGAAGACAGAACACTTTCCCAAACCTATGAAAAACCTAATTGCTGCGAATTGGAAATCTAATAAAAGCTTACAAGAAGTAAAAGATTTCTTCGAAAATCTTTCGGATAGATCTGAACAGTTAAGTGTCTCTAATACGGAAGTTCTTATTTGTCCGTCATTTCCTTTTCTCGAGGTAAGTAGGCAGATCATTAATGACAAGAAACTCTCTGTTTTACTAGGTGCGCAGAACATCTCACCTTTTTCTCAAGGTGCGTATACAGGAGAGGTTGCAGCGAGCCAAGTAAGTGAACTTTTGGATTTTGTCATAATCGGACATTCAGAAAGGCGTAGGTATTTTAAAGAAGATGAGGAGTTAATATCCAAGAAAGTGCAACAGGCACAGGAAGCCGGTCTTCGTGTAATACTCTGCGTTCAGGATGAACAGAACATGGTTTATGAAGGGGTGGATACAGTAGCTTACGAACCCATTGAAGCAATTGGAACAGGGCGTCCTGATGAACCTGATCATGTAGCACAAGTACTGAGCCACATACACAATCAATATCCTTCAGTAAGACTACTTTACGGAGGAAGCGTTGATAAAAATTCTATTCATAATTATACTAACATTCCTCTCATAAACGGCTTTCTAGTAGGAGGGGCAAGTTTAGAAGCTGAATCATTTCTTCATCTAATTAAAGCATGCGACACAAAAAACTCTCAATAGCGGCAATCATTTTAGTCATAATTTTACTGCTCGGATTTCAGTATCTACGCATTGCAATCCCATTCTTATATGAACTATTCATAAAAAAAGATATTGAGCTTGTCCAAGAAAAAGAAGAGTCGTTAAATATTTTACTTCTGGGTATTGGGGGTGGTACTCATGAAGGGCCTGAGCTTACTGATACCATAATCCTTGCTAATATAAATCCAACAAAGAATGAAGTTAGTATGTTCTCTCTTCCTCGGGACTTATGGGTTCCGGAGCTGAAAGACCGAATTAACTCCGCATATGCGATTGGGCAAAGTAAAGATAAAAAAGGCATGATATTGGCAAAAGCAGTTGTAGAAAAAGTGACCGGTCATCATGTTGATTACGTCTTTGTAATTGATTTTGCAGGATTTGTAAAAGGTGTAGATCATCTTGGTGGTATAGAAGTTGATGTTAAAAGAGCTTTTGATGATTATGAGTATCCTATTTCTGGAAAAGAGAATGATCTTTGCGGATTAACAGAAGAAGATCTGGAGCAATTAGTCTCTACAGCTGAGGCAGAGTTAGGTGTTGATATTTTTCCTTGTAGATATAAACACCTCTCTTTTAAAAAAGGATTACAAGAAATGGACGGTAAAACAGCTTTAGAGTTTGTACGTTCGCGACATGCTACGGGTAATGAAGGATCTGATTTTGCCAGATCTATGAGACAACAAGAAGTAATCGCTGCACTTCGCAATAAAATGCTTTCTTTAGGAATTTTATTAAACCCTGTTAAAGTTTTTGGCCTGATTAATATCGTGCAGGAACACACAAACACAGATATTAAAAAAGAAGAATATGATGACTTTATTAAACTAGCACGAAAATTTGAGAATGCTCAAGTGAAGAGTCATATTATTACAATGACTGATGAGGCTTCTGAAAAATATGGATTATTGATTAATCCTCCTATTTCACAGGAGTATGGGTATAAATGGGTTTTAATTCCTAGAAAAGGAAACGGAGAGTTTTCAGAGATTAAGGAATATATTGACTGTGTTGAAAATGGTAATTTGTGTGAAATTACAGCAAATGGGATAATAGTTGCTTCCGAAATTGAGAAAAATAATTAGTTTCTACGTACTTTAATTATAGTTACTTCATCATTTTGATAAACAATATTTCCAAGTGCTCTAAATTTATCTATCTTAATTTCAGGGTAATGTTCCCGCTCAAGGTTGCCAATATATATATACTCTACGTCATATTTTTCGATTAGTTGTCTTGTTTCTGGAAAAGATGGTGATTCGTATAATAGCTTTACATCGCTAACACGAGGAGCTGGAACGTCATAACTTCCGCGCCACAACCATTCATGAACTGTCCATCCTAATACTGTAGGAAGACCAGTATTTGAAGATATTCTTGCATGGTCTGTATAGGAATCTCCTTGTGATTCAAGTATAACCGGCTGACCGACTATGTTTTTATTAATCCATTGAATAGCTTGATAATCAGAGGGATAGCGATCTTTTAGGTAAGCTGTTCCATCAATGCCCCGATATTCAGTTAAATCATTGTAGTATGAATACACTGCAAAACGCGGGTAAATTAATACTAAAGTTACAAGCGCAAACGAGATGACTGTAAGGACAATTTTTTTACGTGGTAGTATAACAGTCGCAATCACTATGGCACTGACTAACGATAGCATGATAAATGCCTGGTATGTAAGCTTAAACATGGTGTTTGCTCTGTAGTGATCCGGATAGATGTCTTTTACATAAACAAACTCGGGAATTATAATTAAAAAAGTTGAGACTATAGCTAAAATTACAGAAAAGATATAAGGTATATGTACTCGCGCTGATACACGTCTCCATAAAAAGATAAAAAGAATTGTTACAAAAAAGTAGAAAAATCCATATAGTACAAGCAACATCCACCACTCAGATCTCTGACAGTGATCTGGCTCGAATAGAAATGGTCCCAGCTTTCCAATATTAGTTAAAAACTCGGGTGAGCAAAGTACTCCAATATCTGAAGCAAAAGGCTTAAAGTTTATGCTAAATGGGAGAGTGAATAATGCAGCACTAGCAAGAACAGTCACAAAAGTTTTTGAACCTTCTAGCAAAAATTGTTGAAGAGGGAATGCTCTCCTCTTGTTTCCTTTCTTTTTATCTGGAAGATTTTTGCGAATAAGAATATATCCAATAACGGCGAAAGAAAGTAAAAAATATATGCCTGTATCCAGTACATTCGTCATATACATTACAGCTAGGATAAATCCTAGTAGAAGATTTCTTAGGAGTGTAAGTTTTTGTGTATATAAAAGCGTGTATAAAAATGCAATACAGAGAAGAACGATTGGTATATCGAGTACATGACCGTGAAGGTCTGAAACGACAAAAGAGTAAATTGGGAACTCATGAATAGTATTGGGAATAAAACGTGTAGCGTTTGGATACCAGTACCCATTTGTAAAAAGTGAGAGGGGTTGAAATGCAAGCTGCCAGAAAGGAACGGGGTCTTCAGGTGGAGTGTATGCTGTAAAAAACGCATATATAACATGCAAGTTGCCTGCAAGACTTACTAATACAGCTGATAATAGTCCTGTAACTATACTTTTTCGTGTAGAAAACTTAAGGTGACTTGCAATAGTATGTCCAATAGAAAAACTTGTAGTCATGGCAAATGCAAATATTGCTGCAATCATCATATTGTAAGTATAGTTCGATGGAACAAACGAAAGTTTAGTGAGTACTGCTGTTACCAGGTGTCCAAAATAATAATAGTTTATTGAAAACGGAGGGAACCACATATCAAGTGGAGGAAAAAACTTGGTTCTAAGTATTGAGTTTACAAAACCGAAGTCCATGAATTTTTCTAGTCCATTAATGCTTGGTTCGTGCCCTCTTACATACGTCCATGCAGCAAGAGACAGTAAGAATAATATCTCTTCTATTATCCAGACAATTAAAGTATTGTGGGTGATTTTTAGCTTGTATTTCCTTATAACTACGATATTTATTACTGCAAGAAGTACTATAATTGCGAGTAACGATGGTATTGTAAATGGAAGAAGCTGTATGGTTCCAAATACAAACATAAGATAAGAAATTGTGATTGCTGCTATAATTTTTGAAAAGATGTACCCTTTATCTATAAAAGAAGAAAAGATGAGAGAAGAAATCGGAAGAGTTATTAAACCGATTAAAAAAAATATTCCGTACCACTGTAAGAAGGCTATAATATCTACCATAGATTTTTAAGATCAGAAGCATTATTGATTTTTTTTATATTCTCAAATGGTACATACCGTTTTGAAACTTTGCTTGTATCGACCCAGAAAAATTTAATTTTAGGATTGTTTTTTGCAAGGTACATTAAAAGATCAAGATCATCATCAACGAAGTGTGTAATATTTAATTTTTTCATTAATCGATCCTTAAATAAGTGAGGTTGTTCATTTTGAAAATTAAAATGAATTTCTTGGAAATACTTTTCAAGATCATGTTTTTTTATCCAGTGTTTGGTACGTTTTTCCAAAAATCCAAATCTTCCTGAAACTAAAAATACTGGAATTTTCTTTTTTGACAGTTTTTTAACTACATCTAAGTTTTCGGTGATTGGATGTCTAAATAATGGAAAGTGAGATAAAATTCTTATCTTTTGCTCTATTTTTCCCGGAAATCGGTAAGTGAGAGTTTTACTACGTTTTTTATAAATCCAGTTAATAAACTGATCCGGAATTAGAGGAGGATAATGTACTAAAACTTTATCAAAATCAAACCCTATATGAACATCTGGTTGCTTTTGTTTTGTTTTTTTTGCTTTCATACAAAACGATTCAAGAGATCAAGTAGTTTAAAGTTCCAGATGGTCCTGTGTGTTGTACCCGTATTGCCGATAAACTCTTTACGGTGTTTTTTATACCAGTCATAACTTTCGGTTAAAATTTCTTTGTTAGATTTTGTGGGTTTAAAAGATAGATACTTTTTCGCTTTATCAATCGATACATATGAATCAACTGGAAGTGTTTTATAGTGCCATGCAACAATTGGAGAAAGATTCATCTTTTCGAGTACTGCTAGAATTGCTTGTGAAGCTTTAACCGGAAAGCCTACAATTTTTGATTTAGATTTTGCATGTTTTATGAGCGCTCCAAGATCTTCTGCCCATGTATCATATTTATCCGTTCCTACATTAAATATTTCTCCTGATTTTCTGGATAGAAGCGCTGCTTCAATCGCTTTACATAAGTCGTTTACTTCTAATAATTGATATAAGTTATGTCCTTTTCCAAGCATAAATACCGGTTTATTTTGATAAATTGCTTCAAACCATAATGTAAAAACACCTAATCTTTCAGGGCCTAAAAATGTTTTAGGACGAAGAACATTAACTTTTAAACCTTTTTTGTGATATTTCAAACAAAGATTTTCTCCAAATTGTTTGGATTCTCCATAATGTCCGATTGGAGCAATAGGATCTGTTTCTCTTTCCGGTAAATGTTTAGGAACACCATATAGAGCAGTGCTGGAAATAAATACAACGCGTTTAACTTTTGACTTAAGTGAAGCATCAAGTACATTTTTTGTGCCAGTGACATTAACATCCATGATAGTTTTGCGATCATGCTGAATAGGAAGTGCTGCCGCTGCATGTACCACATATTGGGGTCGATATTTTTTGAAAATTTCTAAAAGCTTTTTTTTATTACGTATATCAGCATGTTCTACTAATACTTTTTTTTGTAAATCTACTGCTGTTAATTCTGCAACGTCAAGAAGAACTACCTTATATTTATTTTTAACAAAATGGCGTGCGAGGTAAACACCGAGAAATCCTGTGCCACCAGTAATTAAGACCGTCTTGTTCATACAAGCTATTGTACATATTTAATTCGAAAATAACAATAATTTTATTGAGATATGGAAACAAAGATTGAGGTTTTAGTACACCCCACACAAGGAATACCAGAATGAAAATTTACAATGCTATGTGTAGCTTTTGGAAGTATTTCTTTTTCAATAAAATACAGAGTGCTTGATTTCTGTGTTGAATCTATAGGAATAATAAGTGTAGTGTTGGGTGTCTGAAGTACTTGGAGTAACTGGGACAAATTCAAATCAGACACTTTCGTTTTTTTATATGTTAATGAGTGGATCACGGGATGGGCAGAGTAAGTATGAGGAGTGGCAAGTAAATATACTTTACCAGAAAGTGTAGACGCATACGCTCCAATACTTCCATTAGGTTCTATCCAGTTATAGTATGCGCGGTTATTAACAGAGTAATCGTAAAAATACAGTTTCAGGTTTAATAGTGCAATCGCACACACTACTACTACTTGAAAAATAAGTGCCTGCTTACTAGATTTCAAAAAACTTGTAAGGAATAGAGAAATTCCAATAAGTACGAAAGGTATACAAAGAATAAGTCGGGTAGATAAAGGTGGAGACTCCGTGAATGAAACAAGAAATACAACTCCAAAAATGCAAAGTAATATAAAAAGTGTAATTTTATTTATAGTTCTTTTGATAATTCCAACAGTGCAATACACAATAAATAGTATAAAAACAGTCGATGAAAGAGGATCAAGCAACGGTGAGTTACCATATTGATTACTGTTATCTTTCAAAGTAAAAAATCCAATAAAATTTTCTTTAAACTGCAGGAATAAAATTTTTATCATTGAGGTTGTTCCCCATTTATCAAAAAAAATTTGAGAATTAGAAAAAACTGTTACTTGTGCTTCACGTTCTAAAAAATTACTATTGGGTTGAATTATATAAATGACTAATGGAAAGCAAATAATTGCAGCTCCTACAAAAAATGCTAAGTAGTGCTTCCATTTATCCTTGTTCCAGTAAAGCGTAAGAAAGAGAATTGTTATAGGAAGAATAATTTTTGCTCCGGTATAAGAGTAAAACGAAAGAGCTGCAAATGCTCCTGAAAAAATGGGGAAAATTAAGTTATCTTTATCCTTGATTTTATTTGCAATATACAATGAAGCAGTTATAAAAAACACTGCTTGAATATTAGGAAAATTTGTTCGGGAATATGCTAGGAGCACGTGAGAAGACCCCGCAAGAACCGCAGCAATGATACCTGTTCTTTGGTTAAAGAGATCTTTAACTAGAAGGTAAATAAATATAACAGAAAATGAGCCAAATATTACAGATTGCAACCTAATTATTCCTGGCTCTGTTCCAAATAAATAAAGAAATATTGCTGTTAAAATATTTCCGATTACAGTAATGCTGTAGAAGGTTTCGAAAGGGTGCTGTGTTTGTTCAATTAACGAAATTGCAGCGGATGTCATTAATCCTTCATCGATATGTAGGGGTGCGGGATAACTATCAAGGAAAAGAGCTCGAGCTAGCGTAGAAAAAAATATTATTATAATGATTACGCTATTTCTCTTGAATTGTTTTTTTAAATTTTTCACTGTTTTTTAAATATTAAGACTTTTGGATGATCATAGACGGAAAATGACTCATCTGCAGATTGATCATTAATTTGAATATTTGTCAAAGGAATTGTGGGATAGTTTGTAAACTCGGCAACCTTAGTAAACCCAAGTTCACCGGAGAAAAGGAGCTGATAGTAAGCCGCGGTTTGTTTATAGCATCGTCCTTCCGGTAATTCTTCACAGTTGGTTAGTTTTTGAAGAGGTATATAAAGACGATTTGAAGCGAGGACGATATAGTCAGTGTTTTGTAATTTTTCCTCCATGAGCAGCCATTTTTCCGGCGTGTCATGGTCATATAGCGGGTACTCAATATGTACGTATCTTTCTCCTCCGTATAGTGGTAAATGATCATCCCAGTGCTCTACTCCGAGGGTACTTCCGGAGGGAACATTTTTGTGTATCCATTCAGACGCATTAATGCGAGGATGAGTTTGTGTATAAATCTTCATAAATGACATTGGCCAGATCAAAATGGCTAAGATAGTCAGGATTAATATGGGAATTTTTATGGATAGATAACGAAGTTTTTTTAGTACTTTTATTCCCACAATGAGAATTGAAAGTGATGTAAATAACGCAAAGTAAGGATAAAGTGGAAGCATGTATCGCATCCAACCCACAGCAAATCCTCCGACAAGCGCAAAGTACGTGAGACAAAAAATCAACAAACTTACGAGAACAATTGATACAGGCTTGTTTTTTCTATTAATAACTAGCCTTACCGCAACACCCAAACCGCAAGCAGACAGTATGCTTTGTACTGGTCCTAAACCCCAAAAAAATATATTTTCTAGTTCGTAAATATAAGGGAGCTTTCCGACATACTGCAGAGTATATGGAAAAGTAAATGCACTTTTAGTCATTTCGGATTGTAACGTCGTATCACGAATAAAAGATTGAAAATCAATGAACACGTACGGCTGACAAATAAACGCTGTAATTACTGTTACTACAGTTAAGACTACAAGTTGTAATCCTAAAGAGATAACATGCTGCAGAGTAAAAACTTTTTTTAGTTCTTTAATTTTCAGAGAAGAAGCCGAACCTAAAGATAACAAAATTAAAATCGGTAGAATGATTGGAAATGCACTTATTTTAGTAGATAGCGCAAGACCAAAACTAATGGCTGTAAACACTAGGTACCTCATTTTTTTTGTAAGGTAAAATCTTACCCCAAAGTAAAAAGCAGCTGTCATAAAAAAAGTAAGTAGTATATCAACAGCATAAAAATGAGATGCCTGGATAGGGAAGACACTTATTCCGTAAATGGCTGCGCTTAAAAATCCAACAGATTTAGAATGTATAAGTCTTCCAATTAGAAAAATAAAAATTAATGTACCTATATCAGCAGTTGCTGATATAAATCTCCCAACTATCAGCTGGTTTGCAAAACTTGACCAATCCAAATCTATAGTTTTTGCAATTTCACCTAAAATCTTTAAAAGGTATAACGGTAAACTGCCATATGCAAAAAAATCGGGATTTAGGGGGCTGTCAGCAGAGAAAAACTGAGAAACTGATGTGGGAAAAGAAATATTACCTACGAACATGACTATTGCTCGTTCATCAGGGTGAAGACTGAAACCTTGATCCCAATGAATAGAAAACGTACGAAGTATAAATGCGATTATGCAGATACCAAATAACAGTAATATATGTTTGTTAGTCATGATTAATTCTATAAATAAACAAAGTTGGTCTGTCAAAAACATTTGCTGTATCCTCTACCCCATATACCGGATCTCCGAGGTAAAGTAGTGTACACATCACATCACAGTCGGTTTTATAAATTAAGTTATATTGCTTGCTTGAGTTAAGAGATTCATATAATCGATTTCCTAAAGGGAAAGCTTGTGGGTTCTCTATACGGGATTTTATAATTCTCTGGCTTGGCAAGATTATAACGTCATTAGTAGATAACTTGGAGGGTAGATCGGCTAGAAGATTTGGATCGTGTTCAAGATCATAAAAGTTGAAGAGGGTGATATTAGAGAAGTGGTTGTTAAAAGGCAGTATTCCCAGATCGTATACTTCAGATAATATATGTGTGTCGTCTGGAAACGTATTTTTTAAATGCTCTGCAGCTTCGATTCTTGTGTCAGGAGAATAGTAAACTGTTTTTATAAGTGCAGCAGACCAAACTACGCTGCTGAAAATGCATAAGATACTTACGAAAGATATTGTTGCTCTAGTCTTTTTTTTAAAATTAACAGGTAGATTATTAAACAATAAAGATAGTGATAGAGTCACTCCAAGATATATAAACGGAAGTGTAGGTACCATGTAGCGGGTCCATTTTACAAAAAAGACAAGCTGTGGGATAAGCAAAAACATAAAAAATATAACAAAAAATAGATGAAGAACCTGCTTTTTTTGAAATACATGTATTATCAACAATATAAAGGCTGGCAAAGAAATGATTGCCATAATAGGATTTAGAAGAAACGGAAAGACATATAAGCTCTGATATAAACCTGGTACTGTATCGATGAATGAACCAGTATAAAAAACAGGGAGTGTCCCTAACGCAACAGATGATTCGTATTGCATGGAATTTCGGAAAGAGTTCCAGTCAAGAAAAGCAAATGGATTAGTAAGTACAAAAATTCCCATACTGATGATTGCAAGCAGCATGGTGTTAGCCGCTAATACTCCTATATACCTAGCTAACTTCTTAAACGAATAAGGTTTATATTTTTTCTTTAGAATGAATACAAGAGCCAGAATGGGTAGAGGAACAAGCGAAAGGGAAGAAATTTTAATAGAACAAAGTACTCCTAGTGTGACTCCTGCGTATATGAAGTTAGAGTAATTTTTTGTCTTGAGGTATCGAAGAAGAAAGTATAAAAGCAGCAAAGAAAAAAAAGTCAGATACAATTCAAAAGTACCGAAGTGTGCGTATTGGATAAGCCCTACACTGAAAGTTGCTAGAAAGACAGAGAATAATGACCATTTAGGAGAGACAATAGTTCTTGCTGCAAGATATAGTATGATAATCGTTCCCACGGATAGAACTGCAGACAGTACTCTTCCAATAATTATTGCTTGTTCAAATGTTACGGTGAATATGTCTCCAGAGTTAAATAACCCTGAAACGCCGTTGAAGATTACTCCTAGCGCATAAACTGTATAGATAGGAAGACTGCCATAAGCGAAAAACTTTGGATTGAGCTGCTCTGGAAATTTAAGCTGACTAATTGCTGACGCAATATTTCTTTCGTCGGGATGAAAATAAAACGGTGCACCCCAGTTTAAATCATAAAATCGAAGTAAAGAAGCTATTATTAATAAAACGAGGAGGATAAGAATTTTGTTTTTAAAGTAAGTAGATAGTAGACTCATTCTTGTATTGTAAATGTTTATAAGTCAGATCAAACTCCATCATTAATAATCCCTGCCACTTTTTCTCCTAGTTCTACAGCATAATTTGTGCCTCTATCCCAAGGATAAACTTGCTGCATGTTGGCGAGATAGACACCCTTAATAGGTGTTGTAAACTCAGGAATCATTTTAGAATAGTTTGCGGGTACTATTGGTTGTGCGAATGGTGCTCTGAAAACTTCATAATCTATCAAGTCTTTTTTATAATCGGGTTTAATTTTGCTAAGTAATGGGTGATATATTTCAAGAAGTTTTTCTTTTGGCGCAGAAAATTTCGGATCATCAACTGACATATAGTTGCCTATATACACCAGATGTTCGTTGTTATAATTTTTATTGTCCATAAAGTTTGTATGTTCAACAATTACCATAACGTTTGAGTCTGTAGTGCATATACTTAGCCAATATGTACTATCCGTGAGAAACTGTTTTTTTAAACGTAAAACCATATTTGTCGCTCCCATCCCTTTCAGTTTAGCCAGTGATTCTATGTATGAGCTAGGTAATGTCGGAGAAAGTTTTATAAATTGAGGAGTAGGAAGCGTTACCAATATTTTATCGAATGACTCAGTATGTTTTTTGCCTGCATGAACATATTCCAAAGTAGGAAGACCGTCCTTAGAAGAAATTTCTGTAATTTCACTCTGATAATGTACTGTTCCTTTCGATTGAACAATAAGTTCGGATAAGTGCTGTGCAAACTTAAGAAATCCTCCTTCAGGATAAGCGAGGGATGTAGTTCTTTTTTTAATGCGTGCCCAAAACCAGACAAGTGAAATTTCATCAACAAATTTACCTAGTTTGTTGATAAGCTGAGGTCTCCATATAAGTCGATATGGTTTTTTTCCTATGAGAAGAGGTAGTGCCTTTGTAGTTTTTATTCCTTCTAGTAATTTCCAAAAAGGATTAAGACGAAACAAAACTGCAAATACTGCTGCCATTCTAAATCTTTCTAGAGGTGATAGCAAAGGAAACGTTAAAAGCTTTGTTGGAGAATCCAGCTGGTAGTTCTTATTTTTAATATAAACAGATGTTTTTGGACGTTTAGTAAGTACTGGAAAATTTGTTCTCTCTGCAAGCGAAAGTATTGAGTTGTCGTTGGTAAACCAGTGGTGGTAATGTTGTTCTAAAGTCCAGTTCCATTTAGCTTCTTTATAACCCAATGCAAGCCCTCCTGGTTGTTTGTCTTTTTCAACCAGTACAACAGTGTGCCCCATTTTTTGTAATTCAAGTGCTGCAGCAAGACCAGTAAATCCTGCACCGACAATTCCGATTCTCATAATTTATCCTAGGACAAAAAGCAGTGTAGTGCCTGCAATGATTAATATAACAGATGAAAATGTAATTAACAGAGTTGAAACGCTTCCGGGAGGAGTTGGAGTGATTGTTATAACTGGGGGGACTGTAGGAGGTGGAGTATTTGTCACAGTAGGAATATTGGTTGGTGTTACCGTTGGGCTTGGTGGAATAGTTACGGTTATTGTAGGTGTTGTTGGAGTGGTTGGAGTTGGTGTGTTCTGCGGAGGTGTTGTAGTTGGGGTTAGTGTACCTGAAGGTGTTGCACTCTCACTTACTTGTGATCCAGCAGGGAAAATTGAAAATGTGCGAGTAATAGATCGGGTGACACCGAAGCTATCTTTTGCGTGCACTGTAAGAGTGTTTACCCCCTGAGGCAAATTTGTGTCGGGTCTATACTGCCATCTACCTGTTGAGTCAGCTGAGGTTTCTGCAATTATGTCAGAGGGTTGTAGGTCAAGGTTTACTAGTGCATTTGGTACGGACGTTCCTCTAATAGTTAGACGTTCATCGATAGTACTCTGTCCCTCTGTGGGTGAAGTTATGGAAAGCGTAGACTGTATAGTGCTTGGAGTGGGTATAGAAAGAAGAGTATCACTGTCATCGTTTGATGAAGTAATTTGCAAGGATTGAGAGAAGTCATAATTTTGCGATAAGGTAAGTGGAGGAATAGCAAAGATGTTTTCATATAGTACAAATGCTTGGGAAGATAAGTCAGCACTGTATGACTTTAAAGTAAACTTGGAGTTGTTAGCAAGGGTAGGATTACTTGTTAGTGTTTTTGATCTAAGAAAAGACAAGTTAAAAGAATACTCTCCAGCGCTATTTGTTAGAGTACTTAGTGGATGTGTCTCTTCACTTTCCAAAATTACTAATGAGTCAGATGCGGGTGTACCATCTGAAAGAATTATTTTTCCATGAGCGTATTGCGGAGCAAGAGGATCATCTTCAAAGGGGGGGGCTGTTGATATTGAATAAGTGTTTTCTGATTCTGGATATGTTTTACCATCAACTAAAATTACGTAATCGTACTCTGTTGAAGGACTGAGATTAGGAATGGATATGCGGTGAGTTGTTCTTTCATCTTGTGTTGGGTTCTGAAAAAAAACTGAAGGTGGTAAGTTCGGTCCTGTAATTCTAACTCCCGCTATTGCAGGTGATGAGGTCGTAAAAACCACTGTAAATGTTGTTGCTGAAATATCAGTTACTTGTATGTTTTGAGGTTCGGTTTCTTTGGAAGCTTGTCCTACTGTCTGTGTCCCTTGTAATAGAAAGTATCTGGTCAGCCAAATACTTCCTGCAATAAGTAACAGGGCAAATAAAGTTGGAATTCTAACGTCCCATATTGGTTTTTTCATACACTACAAAGAGTTTTCTGAGTCAGGAATTTCTGTTGGACTCGGTAGGTTAGGTGTCTCTTCCGGTAATTCTTCTAGCTGTGTTTCTTCTTCTAAAGAAGTTTCAGGGTTGGTTTGTGTAATAGGGTTAAGATCTGCGCTTGAAGTCCCATCTTCTGTACTTTCAGGAAGCGGAAGATATTCTGCAGTCAAAGAAAGATCAACTGGAACATCTACTCTACTTTCTAGCTGATTAAGAGTTTCTCTATCAAATGTAGGTTCAATTGGTATTGAGTGTACATTTGTGTCTTCAGGGATAGTTGAGGTAGTTACGTTAAAATAAATAACTGCTGCTATCCAGGTAACTACTACAACAGACGTAAGTACAGCAAAATAAAATAAATTCTTTACAAGATTATTGTTTGGCATAGAAAAATACCCTCCCCGTAATTGAGACTTCAGATCTACTTTCGTCAGCTCTCCCCGAAGTGATGGAGTCTATGCTGACGATTCTGTCAAAATTGATAATATCTGAGATAAATGAATTGATACTTTCTGAATTACCTGCAAGTTTCATACTTATGGTGTACGAGTAAAGCGGAGGGTCTTTTTTAGCGCCTGGGAATAGTTCGACTGCGCCTGTATCAATTCCTGTAATGAATAAAGCATGGTTTTGTGCTAAAGTTTCTACTTTTCTTACGACTACCGGAATCTGCGCAGTAGCAGGAATTGCTTCTTCTACCAAAGCGATCTGTGGTCCTAGTTGCGAGTATAAATTTGTGAGAACTTGTAAATTCTCAAGCTTTACCTTCAAGTTTTCATATACCAGTTGGTTATCTGCATACTGTTTCTTAAGAGTAGAGATAGTTGAGAGAGTTGGAAGTATGGCAAAAATACCGAAAAAAGACACTGTAAACAGGGTAAGAGTTATGTATATATATCCTACAAACTTTTCTTTTTCTTGAAGTTTTGATAACTCAGGATACTTCAATATATATACTTTATATAATTCTTTAAAGTTTAATTCTGGTTTTTTCATAGTACTTCCTCAGTAGACTGCTGCTGACTTGTTTCGGTTTCTTCAGGAAGGTTTACAAGTGTGATTTGTAGTTTGAATAATACACCTGTATCAGTACTTGTAATCTCATCAATACTTATACTTGTTATGTAAGGATGCGATTTTAGTTCATCAACAAAATTATTTATTGGAAAGATAGATGAAGATACTCCATTAAGTGAGATTATATTTTTATTTACGTTTAAGTTGTTTGTAGAAAAAACTCCTGTGTTGGCAGTATTCAAAATTTTATTCATTACTTCCACTTTAGCGTCAGTATCTTGCTTGATAGTCTTAATAGTAGCAAGCTTGTTCTGTATGGATCTAAATTCTTTTTCGCTGGCTTCTTGGTTTTTTATATATAGAACTTGTCTATCTATTTGATCATTAATATCTGCGATCTGTCTGTCTATTACGAATCTATAAAAAAGAGCAGAAAGCGCAACTAATTCGGTGAGAATTATTATGACTCTTCCAGCTTGAATTGCCCATTTATAAAAAACTGTACTTGTTGATTGTTTTGGTTTTCCTGAAAGGTTAATCGAAATTTGTTTTTTTTCACCTTTATCCTTATTACCTTGCGGTATTGAGTTGAGAGAGGCATTGTTTTGTACTCCTGAAGATGCAGGCATAGTACTTATCAGTGTAGAGTATTTTTGAGCAGTTTGTCAAAGGTAAATGAGGGAGAAAAAACGGTTATTTTCCAGCCGTAGATGCTTTTGGTTTAGTAGTTTTTGCAGGTTTAATCAATTTCGCAATTTGAGACTTCATCCGTGCAGCTTTGTTAGGGTGTAATAGGTTCTTTTTTGCAGCCTTGTCTACAACAGAATAAGCTTCCTGAAGAACTTTCAGGTCAGAAGAGCTTTTTTTAACTTTTCGCATGGTATCACGAAGCGTCTTGCGAAACTCGTCGTTTTTGGTCTCTCGCATGCGATCTTTTCTTAATTTTTTTATAGCTGATTTAATAACTGGCATAGGCGTATTCTACCATGATATACTTAGGAACACAAGAAAGGGGGTTTTTTGTGGCAAAAAACCGATATATTTTGTCATATTAAGATAGATATTTATGGTAAAAGATCTTTTTTTAAGAGGTATAGATGCAATTACCTCGAAGCAAACTAGTATATTTTCTGCAGCCTTTTTTATCGTTTTAACCTCGGCAGTAGGACAGTTCTTAGGGTATTTCAAGTATCGTTTGTTAGCAATGATTTATGGTCCTTCACCAGATCTTGGGGTTTACCTTGCGTCATTTAAAGTACCAGATTTTATTTTTCAAGTATTTATTGCAAGTGCGCTAACTTCTGCATTTATTCCAATATTCACAGATTATTTAGATAAGGACGACAGAAAAAAAACAAATGAGTTTATTTCTTCGCTTATGACCATCGGAGTAGGTTTTTACTTAGTGTTAGCAACAATGATTGCTATATTTGCCTATCCTATCTCTCAAAAAGTTGCGCCTGGATTTAGTCCTCGCGAATTAGAGTTAATGGTGAACCTCACAAGAATCATCCTGTTTTGTCAAGTTTTTTTTATTTTAGGGACGATGGCTACTGGAATGCTTCAGTCTCTACAGCATTTTCTTCTTGCTGGCATGGCGTCTGCTCTTTACAATGTGGGAATTATTATCGGCTTGATAATTTTTGCTTCAAAATACGGAATATATGGAGCTGTGATTGGAGTTTTTATAGGAGCATTTTTATTCTTTATCGTACAGGTACCGCTACTTATCCGTTCCGGTTATAGATTTATACCTAGGCTGATTGTAAGTAAAGGCGCAATTAGAGTTTTTCGTTTGATGGGACCACGTGCACTAACTGCATTGGTAGTACAGATGGTTTCACTGTCAAACCTATTCTTTATCTCGTTAATCTCTGCTCGTAGCATGGTGTTTTTTGAGTTCGCTAGTACCCTGATGTTAGTACCCGTTTTACTCTTCGGTCAATCAATAGCACAGGCAAGTTTTCCGTCTCTAGCAAAAAAATCTAAAAATCCAAAAGAGTTTCTGGATATCTTAGTTCCTTCATTTAACCAGATTCTTTTCTTCACTTTACCTATTAGCGCGCTACTTATAATTTTGAGAATTCCAATTATTCGTTTGGCATTTGGAGTAGATAGGTTTGATTGGGAAGCAACAGTGCTCACTGGTATGACACTGGCTGCATTTGCCTTATCTATTGCTGCTCAGTCCCTCATTTATCTCTTAAGTCGAGCATTTTTTGCTATGAAAGACACAAAAACACCTTTTATAATTACGTCAATTTCTGTAGGAGTTAATATTGTACTTTCATACATTTTTATAGTTGTTCTACAGCGGGACGTACACTATTTAGCGCTCGCTTTTTCTATATCAAATATACTGGCTGCGGTGATTATGACTATAAATATGAACATACACATTGTTCTACCTAAATTTTCAATGAGTGTAAGCGTGGTTAAAACGCTTATTGCAACACTTATCATGGGCTTCTCTCTATATATTCCTATAAAGCTTCTTGATCAGCTTGTATTCGATACTACAAGGACTATTAATTTGATTATGCTAACAGGAATCTCATCATTTTTTGGGCTGCTTTCATTTCTCTTCTTTACTTGGCTACTTGAAATACGTGAGGCTTACTATATACTTGCAGTTGTGAAACGTTTTAGCAGCAGGACACCAATTTTGAGAAATATAAAGGAGATTATCGATGGACCAAAAATTAATACGTAACTTTGCCATTATTGCACATGTCGATCATGGAAAATCTACACTTGCAGATCGTTTGCTCGAAATTACAGGAACTATACCTCGTGAGCAGCTACAAGAGCAGTTTTTAGATTCTAATCCTATCTCTCGTGAGCGAGGAATTACTATCAAACTTGCGCCAGTGAGAATGGAATATGAAATTTCAGATTCAGTCTACCAACTCAATTTGATAGACACTCCTGGACACGTGGACTTTTCTTATGAAGTCGTAAGGACAATGAATGCATGCGAGGGAGCAATTCTACTTGTAGATGCGACTAAAGGTATACAAGCACAGACAATAGCAAACTTTAATTTTGCCAAAAGACTCAACTTAGTCATAATTCCTGTGATCAATAAAATAGATCTTCCATCAGCAAATACAGAAAAAATTTTACAAGATATGCAAAGCTTAGGTTTCGAAGAAAGTGATGTATTAAAAATATCTGCTAAAACGGGGCAAGGAGTTGAAGAATTGTTAAATAAAGTTGTGGAAGTTGTTCCTCCTCCATCAGGAGAAAAGGAAACTAATACTCAGGCTCTAATTTTTGATTCTGTATACGACGAACATAAAGGTATTGTAATTTATGTTCGTCTGATGAACGGCTCTATTAAAAAAGGAGATGAAATTACTTTTCTTTCAGACAAGTCTTCTGCAATTGTGCTTGATGTGGGATATATGAAGCCGACCTATGTTTCTACAGAATCACTTGATAATGGAGAAGTGGGATATGTGGTTACAAATATAAAAGATATTACACAAGCAAAGGTGGGAGACACAATTACTTTACGCGGACAAAATCCTCCTATGTTGCCAGGTTATAAACCATTAAAGCCTTTTGTTTTTTTGAGCATTTATCCCTCTACAAATGCTGAGTTTCAAAACCTGAGAAAAGCACTTCACACACTCAAACTTACCGATGCCTCATTAGTCTTTACATCTGAGCATTCATCAATTTTTGGGCCAGGATTTAGATGTGGTTTTCTTGGCTTGCTTCATGCACAGATTATCACAGAGCGGCTTGAGCGTGAATTTGGTTTAGATGTGTTTACTGCACCGCCAAGTATTGAATATCTTGTGGATGGGGAGAAAATATCAAATCCAAAAGACTTTGATATCTCCAAGAAAGATATTCAAGAGCCTTATATGTTAGCCGAAATTTATACTCCTCAAGAGTACCTAGGAGCAGTTTTGGAGCTTATTTATGCACGACGGGGTGAGCAGCAGGATATTGCTTATTACTCTTCTCAGGTTAGGGTTACTTTTGTAATGCCATTGTCAAATGTTATCTATGATTTCTTCGATAAGGTAAAGTCTGTTTCTTCAGGCTTTGCCTCATTCGATTATGAGTTTCTGGAGTACAGACCTTCTGATCTAGTAAAGGTTGATATTTCTGTCAATGAACAAGTAATCCCTGAGCTATCATTTATTGTACATAGAACAGAGAGCGACTATTTTTCCCGTAGAATAGTTGAACTGCTTGCAAAAGAGATTCCAAAACATCAGTTTGTTATTGCAGTTCGTGCAAATATCGGATCAAGAGTAATTGCGAGCGAGAAAATCTCGGCGCTTTCAAAAAATGTTACTGCCAAGCTATATGGTGGAGATGTAACTAGAAAAAATAAACTACTTGATAAACAAAAAGAAGGAAAGAAGAAAATGAAAACAATTGGTCGTGTAAGTGTTCCTAAGGAAGCTTTCCTCTCGGTCTTAAAAGTTTAACTCGTTACAGTAAGAATAAAAGTAATCCTCCGATTACAGTTATAACAACTGCCCCTCCTACTCCCAGCATAGTACCTATTGACCCTGGAGGTGCAATAGTGGGAATAGGGGCTTCAGTAGGAGCAATAGGTGTTTGTGCAGATGGAGTTGAATTGCCTGTATTCGCACTTACTATTACTGTCTGCGTACAAGCTGTACTGGAATCACCGTCATTATCAGTGAAAACAACCGATAAATTATAAGTGTTAGCAGTTGTATATGTATGACTTTGTTGAATGTTGGCAGACGGTGAACCTAAGCCTTCTGTAACATCAATAACCTGTCCATCCCCAAAGTTAAATGTAGCTTTTACTACTTGTCCGTCAGTATCATTGCCTTGAGCGGTGAGTTGAGTTATAAGAGGTGCTGCTCCACTAGCAGGTATTATCTGAAGGCTTGAACAGACAGGTAACTTATTAGGAGATTTGGTTGGAGTAGGGTTTGAAGTAGGCGAAGCTGGTGGAGAAGCTGAGATTGTAGGACGACTTGTAGGTGTAGGGCTCGTTGTTCCTCCTGCAAGTATTGTTATAGAAGTTGGCGCTGCATTTACGAGCACATTTTCACCTGGACCATCATTAGTAGATATTGATAGAACTTGAGTAGATCCTGGGAAATCAAAAGAAATCTCCGTTGGAGTATCTGTTACCTCTAAAGCTTCGAGTTCGATAGTAGCAACTTTAAATGGTTGAGTAATGTCACCAGAAGGATCATAACCTGTATCTATAATCTTATTTATTCCGAACTCTACACTGGCAGTATTTTCAGTAATATCTGGCCCTGATAAAGTCGTAGATATATTCTGTGGATCAGGAGTAATCTGAGTTATTATAATTTTACTCGGATCAAACTGTAGTGAAAATTTAATAAAGGATGGGATATTTTGACCGGGATCGAGCATTACGTCTACAGTAAACGACTCTCCTACAGCAACAGAGGGCTTTGAGGATACTAATGTAAGGTTGCTCGAAGGTGCTGCACTACTTCTTAGGTCTTGTTGTTGCTTCACAAAATAAAGAGTTAAAGGTATAGTTACTAAAAGAAGCGCCAAAACTCCTATCAAAAAAAACTGTTTACTGGTGAATTTCATACAAAAGTCTTGCTGATATTAGCGTAGTGGAAATGATAAGTGAAGTCAATAATGTAAGAAATCAGTAAAATGTCCTTGGTTTGAGACTGTAAAGGTCTTGACAATACAACGTTTTCTATTGTATATTAGCAGTCATATAGATTAAATGACAAAAAAGAGTTATGGCAAAATCTACAAAAACAATGACCCCACTTTTCGGAAATGTTTTAATCAAACCACTAGAAGCAGAAGAAAAAACTGCAGGTGGTATATATTTACCTGACACAGCAAAAGAGAAGCCTCAGGTCGGTGAAGTTATGGCAGTTGGAAAAGGATCATGGGATGAGGATGGAGAAAAAAGGATTCCTATGGAAGTATCCGTTGGTCAAAAGGTTATGTATAAAAAATGGGGTGGAAATGAGGTAAAAGTAGGTAATGAAGAGTGGACAATCGTAGATCAGAAAGATATATTGGCAATAGTAAGTTAGAAATATAGAAATAAAATGATAAGTCTTTTACTTATCATTATTTACTTTAATTTTTATAGATAATTATGGCAAAACAAATTAAATACGGTGCAGACGCACGACAACTATTATTAAACGGAGTAAACCAGCTTGCTGATGCAGTCGCAACAACATTGGGACCAAAGGGTCGCAATGTTGCTTTAGACAAGAAATGGGGAGCTCCAAGTGTAATACATGATGGTGTCTCCGTTGCCAAAGAAATTGAACTTGAAAACCCATTTGAAAATATGGGCGCTCAACTTGTAAAAGAAGCAGCATCAAAAACTGCCGATGTTGCAGGAGACGGTACAACTACTTCCACTGTGCTGACTCGTGCAATTGTAACAGAAGGAATAAAGGCAATAACTTCAGGAGTAAACCCAATGCTTATGCGTCGAGGACTGGAGCAAGCTAGTGAAGATGTGGTGCAAGCACTTTCATCTATGAAAAAAGAGATTGCAGAAGGTGACATTGCAAATGTTGCAACCGTATCTGCAGGCAATAATGAGCTTGGTGAGCTGATAGCACAAGCACTTAAAAAAGTAGGAAAAGACGGAGTAGTCACAGTTGAAGAAGGAAGAGGACTTACTACAGAAATTGAATATACTGAGGGTATGGAGTTTGATAAAGGTTATGCCTCACCTTATTTTGTTACAGACTCTTCTCGTATGGAAGCAGCTATTGAAGATGCTTATATTTTAATCACAGATAAGAAAATTTCTTCGCTACAGGAACTAATTCCCTTTTTGGAAAATTTTGTAAAGGTTTCTAAAAATCTGGTCATAATTGCAGATGATATCGAGGGAGAAGCTCTAGCAACTTTGGTTGTTAATAAGCTTCGTGGTGTGTTCAATGTTCTAGCAGTCAAGGCTCCTGGATTTGGTGATAGGCGCAAAGCAATGCTAGAAGACATAGCTTTGCTTACAGGTGGTACAGTAATTTCAGATGACACAGGGAGAAAACTGGATTCTATACAAATAGAAGACTGTGGAAGAGCAGCAAAAGTAAGATCTACTAATGAGTCAACTCAAATAATCGGCGGAAAAGGTAGTAAGACCACTGTTAACGCTCGAATTGAACAGATTAAAAAAGAAATAGATCGTTCAACTTCAGATTTTGATAAAGAAAAGCTACAGGAGCGTCTCGCAAAGTTATCCGGAGGCGTGGCAGTTATCAATGTCGGTGCTGCAACGGAAGTTGAGTTGAAAGATAAAAAAGAAAGAGTAATTGATGCGGTTGCTGCAACCAAAGCGGCACTTGAAGAAGGTATCGTTCCAGGTGGGGCTGTTGCTCTCTTAAACGCAAGCCAAAAGCTGTCTGCTGCAAAAGGGTCAAGCAATGACGTTATATTTGGATATAACATCGTTAAAACTGCGCTTGAAGCACCATTTAGAAAGTTGATGGAAAATGCAGGACTTGATGCAGGACAACTTATCGCAAAAGCTCGTGAAGCTGCAAAGACAGGACAAGGGTTTAACGTATTAAAGATTGAATCTGAAGAAAGCGCAACACCTGTAGATATGCTTAAAGAAGGTATTATCGATCCTGCAAAAGTAGTCAGAACAGCAGTTGAAAACGCAATTTCAGTTGCGACAATGATTTTGACAACCGAGGCTTTGGTTACAGATCTTCCTGAGAAAAATCCTCCAGCAGCGCCTGCAATGCCAGGTGGTATGGGTGATATGGGAATGGGATACTAAAATAATCCACCTTCACAAACCAACTCTCCTAGCTTTTAATTTTCACTTGTTTCACTTTATATGTGCAGAACCATTATAATGGTAGACCACACTTGAAGTAGAATTAAATATTTTCTTATAATGACTTTTTGTTTACTTCAATATTCGTAGTACAATACATCTATGGTTGATAGTCATTGTCATTTAAATTTTCATAAGTTTGCAGACGACGTAGATGAGGTTGTACAACGTGCAACTGAGTCAGGAGTAAGCAAGATCGTAAATGTCGGAACTCAAATCAGCTCCAGTAGGGAGGCAATAATGCTTGCTGAGAAATTTGATTCATGCTTTGCAGTAGTAGGAATTCATCCTCATCATGCAGATAAAGTTGATAACGATTGGGTTAAAGATTTAGAAAGCCTTATATCAAACGAAAAAGTAATCGCAGTTGGAGAGTGCGGACTTGATTACTTTTCTTATCAATCCAACGGTATAGTTGACCCGAAAGTTCAAAAAAAGGTATTTGAGACGCAGATTGAAATTGCATATAGATCAAAACTCCCGCTTGTGATTCATAACCGACACGCGGGAAAAGAGATCATTGAGATTCTCTCGTACTATAAATCTTCATTGTTAAATCTCCCAGGGATGTTTCACTGTATGTCAGGTGATCTCGATCTATTGCATCAGGTGTTAGATCTAGGATTTTATGTAGGTTTTGACGGTAATATAACTTATCCAAAATTAGCTCCTGGCGAGACGGTGCATTTACAAGATTTGGTACGTGCCGCCCCTTTGGATAAAATCTTAATTGAAACGGATAGTCCATATCTAACTCCCATTCCACATCGAGGTAAAAGAAATGAGCCAAAAAATGCTATAATAATTGGTGAATTTATTGCTAGTTTAAAAGGAGTCTCATTAGAAGAAGTTGATTTCGTTACTACGAAGAATTTTTCAACAGTGTTTTCCATATAAATTTAATTATGCACGCTTTTTTTGATCGCATTTTCTATACATATCCCGTAAAAACTAGGAGAAGTCTTGAAATTCTTCCTCCATTAGTATCACTTACTTTAATCAGTATGCCTGTTTGGGGAGCGTTGCTCTTTCCAGTACAGCTTGCATACTTTATTATTTTTTTTGATATTTACTTTTTGTGGAAGTCGATCTATTTAGTAGTTACAGCATTTATTTCAGCACGAAAGATTAAAAAAACTGAAGAGGTGAACTGGGTGAAAAAGGCTGAGAAGCTTGAACACTTTAAAGATACCCACCACGTCATAATTATTCCTAGTTATACAGAGAGCGCTTCAAAACTTTCCCGAACCATTGAAACACTTAAAAATCAAACTTTTCCCCGAGAGCGTATCCATGTTTATTTAGCTCTCGAAAAAAGGGAAGAAAATGTTGAAGAAAAAGCTGAGAACTTAGTGGCACTATTCAAAGGTTCATTTGGTACATTTTCATACACGCTACATCCTGATGTAGAAGGAGAGGTAAAGGGAAAATCTTCTAACCAGGCATATGCGGTGAAGTATGCATACAAAGATTTGATAGAAAAAAGAGGTTTAGATATTAATTATATGACTGTGTCTTCTGTAGATGCAGATGCTATATTTGATCCTCAGTACTATGCAAATCTTGCTTATCACTTTCTTGTCTCCTCGAATCCACACCTTCATATATGGCAATCAGCAACAGTATTTTATAACAACTTCTGGGAAATCCCAGCTTTTACGCGCGTTATGACCTTTTTTAGTGGTCTGTGGCGTACGGCTTTATTGGTTCAAGGACTCCGTCTTCTGCCTCACTCTACCTATTCATTATCACTCAAACTTTTGCATGACATTGGGTATTGGGACACAGATGTAATCCCGGAAGATTATAGAATCTTCTTTAAAGCGTTTTATAAAACGAAGGGACAAGTATCAGTCGAACCGATATTTCTAAAAACTTCTTTGGATGCTGCTCAGTCACATACTTATCGCGCAAGTCTTATGAATAAATATAATCAAGAACGAAGATGGGCTTGGGGTGTGTCTGATGATGCATTATACCTAAAGTGGTGGTTTACAGTTCCTGGAGTCCCGTTTATAAAAAAAACATACCTGATGTATTATGTATTGCTTGACCACATACTTTGGCCAGTTGCTTGGTTCCTGATTACTGTCTCTGCAAACTTAGTCGTGCTAATTAATCCAATATTTTCGCGTACTAGCTTAGGGTATTATCTCCCACAGTTATCAGGATTTATAATTACTCTTACACTTGTGTCACTTATTGCAATGATGTACATCGATTACACAATACATAGGTACAAACATTATAAAAAGCCCTCTTTATGGAGAAGACTTTTATTTCCTTTAGAGTTTATTGTAATGCCTGTTGCAGGATTTTTTCTGTCTGCACTACCTGCACTAATTTCTCATTTGCAACTATTCTTTGGTAAGCGATTGGAATATAAAGTAACAGAAAAAGTGTAAATGATGAAAAACCTTCTAGGATCGTGGAAACCATATCCTCATTTTTTTATATTAAGTGCAGTATTGCTATTTACGTTTCTTAGAATGCCTTCATTAATAGAGCCGTACTGGTACGGAGACGAAGGAATATACGCAGTTATAGGACAATCATTGCGTGATGGAGCTGTTCTATATAAAGATATTTGGGATAATAAGCCACCGGTACTATATCTTCTTTATGCAGCTGTAAATGGAGAACTCTTATGGATTAAAGGAATGTCTTTAATTTTTGGGGCAGCTACCGTATTTGCAATCTTTAAACTTGCTGAAAAACTCTTAAAAGATAAACGTGCGGTTATTGTATCTGTAACTGTGTTCACTTTTCTTTTTGGTTTGCCCATATTAGAGGGAAATATCGCAAATGCAGAAAATTTTATGTTGCTTCCTTTAAGCGTAGCATTTTATTTTATTTTGCGTAACGGATCTGTAACTACGTATATTGCAGCAGGTTTATTAATCTCTCTTGCAGCGATGATAAAAATAGTGGCGGTATTTGATCTTGCTGCAATATTGTTTATCATGGCTCTGATGCAGATAAAAGACAAGCGAGCTATTAAATCTGGCTTAATCAGTTTTATCAACAATAAAAAAACTTTGGGTTTTATTTTAGGTGTACTATTTATCCCTTTACTAGTATTTATATATTATTTAAACATACAGGCCGTACAGTATTTACTTTCATCAGTCTTCACAAATAACGTAGGTTACGTGGGGGTAAATAATTATTTTCTTTTTCCATTAGGATTAATTTTATTAAAAATTATAATATTGGTTGCTGCTCTAACGACAATTTTTATATTTCGCAAAGCACTCTCTAGAGAAGAAATTGTAATATACTCCTGGCTAGCATTTGGATTATTTAGTGTTTTTTTTTCAGATAGACCGTATATTCATTACCTCTTAATGGGTTTACTGCCTTTTTCATTACTAGTTGGATATCTTATCAAACGCCCTAGAACTGTCTCAGTCTTAGTGATTGCCGTAATTATTGTGCTCTCTCAAGCATATTTTTCTGTCTATAAAAAAAATATCAAGTATTATATAAATTTTGCCGAGTATGTATTCGCAGATAAATCATTTCGAGAATATACAGCCTTCTTTGATAGAAATTCTGTAATTGATTATGATATTGCAGGAATAATGAGAACAATCATGGATAAGCAGGACTCAGTATATTACTGGAGTGACAGTGCTCAACTTTACTTGCTTACCGGAGTTCGTCCTTTTACTAAGTATATTGTGGCGTATCATAATCTGGGCTATGAGGAGGCACTAGCTCAAACATCAAGAGAAATTCAAGAGAAAAGGCCTAAATATATTGTATCAACCAAAAATATGCCAATTTACTTTAATCTTTTAGATGAATATGAATTAAAATATACTATAGAATCAGCACGAATTTATGAAAAACGCCTTTAATACCTTACTTTCTGATAATATTATAAAAGTATCATCCGGAGCTTCATTTTTGCTTCTCTTGATTGCCACATTGCTAATAGCATTTTTTTATCAAAAGCTTCCTCCTTATATTCCTTTCTTTAATAGTTTACCGTGGGGAACAGAGAGGTTGTTTTCATCTGTAATTGTGGTTTTTCTTCCATTAATTTTCCTTTTGGTTTTAATTATCAATAATGCACTTAGCGCGTACGTATATGAAAAACATGCTTTGATTGCCAGAATGATTTCATTTAATGGTTTACTTGTGATTCTTTTGGGATTTCTTGCCTACTTACAAATTGTACTGTTAGTATTATGACCTATGCTTAACACGCTAATAATATCGCTCGTTACCAGTTTTGTGATTATGATTATTCTGACCCCTTTGGCTATAAAGGTGATAAAGAGACTAAAATTGATTGACGACCCTACCACACACAAGCATCCAGCAATTATTCACTCTCGTCCGATTCCCAGGGGAGGAGGACTGCCTATTTATATCTCATTAGTAAGTAGTATGATAATTTTTCTTCCTTTAACACCAATTTTTATTGGAGTAATAGCAGCAGGGTTACTGGTAGTTGGAGTAGGATTGCTTGACGATAGGTATGATATCTCACCATATGTTCGTTTTTTTATGAACATTGTTTCGGCAGTGTTAGTTGTTTGGTCTGGTGTAACAATTCCTTTTATTACACATCCATTAGGAGGAATATTGAGGTTTGATGATTTTAGTGTTACTTTAGGTACATTCTCAGTTGTGTTACCATTGGCACATATTCTTGCAGTAGTTTGGATTATTTGGGTTATGAACATGCTGAACTGGAGTAAAGGAGTAGACGGACAAATGCCGGGTATTGCAGCAATATCCGCAATTATTATTGGTATCGCAGCTCTTAGGTTTGGAATAATTGATGAGTCAAGTAGCAATACAGCGATATTTTCATTTATTATCGCTGGAACGGCGCTTGGATTTTTGGTATATAATTTTTATCCAGCACGAATATTTCCAGGATATAGCGCAACTATTTTAGGTTTTGCAATAGGTGTGGCTTCTATACTTTCTAGTGTAAAGCTTGCGACGGCGCTACTTGTTATGGGAATACCTGCTGCTGATGCATTATTTACAATTGCCAGAAGACTAGCGGCTAAAAAGTCTCCATTCTGGCATGACAAAGGACACTTGCATCATTTATTGCTTAACCTTGGCATGAGTCAGCGTACCATCGCGTTGTTTTATTGGGGTATGTCCTTTATTTTAGGTCTTGCTGCACTTACACTTTCGAGTAAAGGAAAAATATTTGCTATAATACTGGTGGTAGTATTGGTAATTGGGTTTATCTTGACATTACGTTTTTTGACGAATAAAGAGCGAAAATGAAGCACTCTCACATTTTTTATCTTCTCAAGCTACTCCGTCCACGCCAGTGGATTAAGAACCTTGCCTTGTTTGCGGGAGTTACTTTCAGCGGTCAACTTTTTGAATCTGAAGCGCTAGTGAGGGTAGGGATCGCGTTTATTGCGTTTTGTTTTCTTTCATCGGCTACTTATATCCTCAATGATGTGCTTGATATAAAAAAGGACAGGTTGCATCCTTTCAAAAGAAACAGACCTCTTGCAAGTGGTAAAGTAAGCCCTATTGAAGCAGTAATAATTTTCGTGGTACTGCTTTCTTCTTCTTTAACACTTGCTTATCAGCTCGAAGGGATGTTTATTGTACTTGCAGTAGTTTATCTTGCTTTGCAGGTCTCCTACTCAGTGTTATTTAAAGGTGTAGTAATTTTTGATATTTTCTTTATTGCTTCCGGTTATATTTTACGTGTGCTAGCAGGAGGAGAAATTGTAAATTATCATATTTCAGTGTGGTTATTACTTACTACTGTCTCACTTTCACTCTTTTTAGCTGTTGGTAAACGTAGGTCTGAGTTAACCTTACTTAAAAACGTAAAAGCAAGCAAAATTCAGGAGATTCGTCGGAGTCTTTCACATTATTCAGAAAATCTACTTGATGCGTATACTGCCATATTTGCTACTACGGCCGTTATGTTTTATACGATGTTTACGTTTTTAGAACATCCACGTGGAATTCGTATTAATATAGAACTCTTCCTACCAGAGTTTTTGCCTTATTACTTACAAAGAAAATGGTTGATGATCACAATTTTGCCGGTAATTTACGGAATCATGCGTTATATGCAGGACATTTATGAAAAAAGTGAGGGTGAAAGTCCTGACCGTGTACTATTGGCTGATAAGGCACTACTGGCGTCAGTAATTTCATGGGTAATTTTAGTAATCGTAATTATTTACTTTATTGGGTGACTTCTTTAACATATCTTCCGCTTACCCATCCTGATTTTCCATCCGGTAAAGTAATTTTGTACCATCCGCTCTGTTCGTCTGTATAAGGAAATATCTCTCCTGGCTCTACTGTCGTAACTTCAGCAGTTGCAGTAGATGGACCTGTCCGTACTCGCAAAAATCCTACTCCAGTATTCTCAATCTCAACTCGTGGAGTAGTATCCTCAGGTTCTGTTTCACTTGGAGTTGGTGTGGGAGTAGGACTTACTTTTTCCAGATTACTAGATGTGTTTTCTGCTGACTCTGTTCCTAAGTAGGCGGAGATGATTAGCTTGTACTGCGGAACAGTACGAACTCTAATTGTTTTTTTAGCAAATCCTTCTTTTTGAATCTCTACTTCATGTTCGGAGGGGGAAATAGATTCTAAATGAAATGGACTTGTTCCTCTCGGAGTACTGTTGACTGCGACCATTGCAGAGTCTGGGATTGTTCCAACAAATAACTGCGGTTCTTGCGATGAAGTTTTCTCAAGAGTCAGAACGTATGCGCTGGCAAGAGACCCTGGAAGAAAGGTACGTTCCACTGCAGTAAGTACACCGGGTTCAACTTTGACTTTTACGACAAAGGGGGTAAACTGTGTATCGTTTGGAACTATTTTTACTGTATATTCCCCTTGTACAATGGTATTGTTTTGCTCACATTTACATAAAGGGGTCTCGCCAAGCAACTTATCATCAAGATATACCTGACTTGCAATGTTTGCGGTAACCTGCAATGCTCCCTGACCGGAAGGGCGGAGTGTTTGAATTACCTGTGTGAGTAAGAATAGTCCGACAAGAATTAAAATCACCGCCAGAACTAACAGAAGATTACGTCTCATGCGTATTCACTATCATACCAAACTTTTCTATTACGGCTCAAGGAAAATTTTTACTAATTACGGTTTGCTGTTACCAGCTAAACGAGGAAACAGACCTGGCTGTGAAGAAACTAATGGTGCAGAATATTGGTCAAGGATATTTTCCGCTGTACTTGGCATAAATGGTTGTAGATCAAAAGCAATTTGAGCGATACTTTCAATATATGGATCCAATACCTTGGATAGCTCATCTTCTTCAAGTTTCCATGGAGCATCATTGTTAATTTGTTTATCTGTTTCAGATATTCGTTTCCAAATATCAGCTAAAGCCTTGTCAAACGAGTATTTATTTAGGTTATCTGTTACATCTTGGGAAAATTTTGTTACTTTAATGCCTCTTTTATTCACTTTTTCACATAAACGAGCAACTCGCGCGGTTAAGTTTCCAAGGCCGTTAGCTAGGTCAGCAGTATAAACTTCTCGCAGTCTTCTTTCTGAAAAATCTCCGTCTGATGCAGACGGAATTTCTCGTAAAAAATAATATCTCAGTGCATCAACACCATATCCGTCGATCATTTCTATTGGATCAATAACATTTCCCAATGTCTTACTCATTTTTTTACCGTCCACTGTAAAGTAACCGTGTACAAATATTTCTTTAGGAGACTTTAATCCTGCGGATTTCAGAAAAGCTGGCCAATAAACAGCATGGAAGCGAGTTATACCTTTGCCTATTATATGAAGGTCAGCTGGCCACCATTTGTTATAGTTATCATCGTCATATGCAAATCCTATTCCACTTTGGTAAATGTTGAGTGCATCGAACCACACATACATCCTCTGCGTATCATCTCCTGGAACTGGCACTCCCCAGTTTTTTGCTCTTTCGTTTGAGCGAGAAATACTGATATCTTGCAGACCATTTCTAACAAAAGAGAGCATCTCATTTTTACGTGATGTAGGAGTTATTTTAAGTGTATCAGACTTAATTAACTCTTCAATATATGATTGATATTTAGACAGCCTGAAAAAGTAATTTTCTTCTGTAACTTCTTCCAGAGCTTTTCCGGGATGCTCAAAACACTCGCCTTTCTCATCTAGTTCTGACGGCTCGTAAAATTGCTCACACCCAACGCAGTATAAGCCAGAGTACGATTTTTTATATATATCTCCATTGTTATCACAGAGTTCCCATAACTTTTGCGAAGACTTGTGGTGTTGGGGGTTACTGCCTTTTTGGAACACATCAAATCTTACGTCAAGGGACTTTGCTAATTTTTGAAAAAGTTCACTATTTTCGTCAATGAATGTTTGAACATCTTTGCCTACATTTTCTGCTGCCTGTACATTTTTTATCGCGTTTTCATCAGAGCCGGATAGTAAGGTTACTTCGTCTCCAAGCAATTTTCTGTAACGTCTTATTACATCTGCTTGAACAAACTCTAGAGCATGTCCTACATGTGGTTTTGCGTTTACATAAGGGATTGCAGTTGTAAGATAATACTTGCTCATAGATGTGTTGTATTGTATCAAAAAAAAAGACACATTTCTTTAGTTTGAGGCTAGCTTAAGCTGGAGGGTTATTTTTTTGATGAGAGACTTCCTGAAATTTTTTAGGAGGTTTTCGAAAATAAACTATACTGAGAAGTACAATCAGTAGTAATATCACTACATAAGATCCTTCCGTATATCCAAGCATACGCAGTAGCAAAGTTGCAACTACAAAAAGCGCAAAGAAAACTCCTTTAATACTATTAAAAAAAATGTAAGTAAATACAAGATACGCGTACAAAAAAATCAATAAAAAGAATAAAATAATCGGATCAATCATAAAAGTATATAACTCAATTTTTTGATGAGGATCAATAAAATAAACAAGTTCAAATAGTGCAATGCTGAAAATTGCAATCGCGATAATAAAATGCAGCAGGCGTTTTCTAGAATGCATGTTTATAGTATAGAGTATTAAGTATTAATTATTAACGAGTTATTTATTAATGGGTTAAAAGGTTAAAAAGTTATTGATGAAAGGCTCAATAATTTGAGTAAACCTAAATCTTAAAATCTAAAAATGGTAAGTACTTTTAGAGATAAAAATTTAAATAGAAAATCGAAAATTGAAAATACATTTTAAAACTACGAACCATAAACTATTAACTAACCCGCTTTTGGGGGATAATCATCCGTGAACTAATAACTATAAACTGATATTCTGTTGACTTTATATTTTTGCTTCTGTTACTCTTAAACTAGCGAGATTTATATTTATATGATGGATGGATTTAATCATCTAGTTTCTTCTTTTTTCTCATCTTCCAAAAACATGGCTGGAATGATTGTGATTTTAATAATTGCAATCGCAGTTCCTGTCACGTTAGGTCTTATCAAACAGAATCAGGATAATCGGCAGGAGGCTGCTACTACTTACAGGCCTGGAACAGCAGCAGAAATTGCGCAGTGTAAACAAGGGTGTAACGGCTTATCAAGCTGGAGCAAGAATGGATGTTTAACTAGTTGTGAAGGATTACAAGTACCAGTTAGCGATGGTTCTGGTTCATCAAGTACAAAAAAAGAGAATGGTGAGCGGTGTAATACAAATACTGATTGTAAAAGTTCTCAGTGTACTACAGCTACTTACTGTGGAACAACAGCTAAATATTGTGTAGCAACCACATATTATCCCAATCGGAACGTAGCTTGTCCAGCTGGATCTGGAGGGTCATCAGATGCGTCATCTTGTACAGGCTCAACTAACAGGGGATACAATTGTGCTTGTACGTCCAATTCTCAGTGTTCTTCTGGTAGCTGTGGATATGTAGACTCACAATATAGTCAGTTGATAGGTAAAAAATGTCTTACCGGAACTAGTACTGCTCCTACATCTGCTCCCGCAGGTGGAGCTTCTGGTAACTTCTCATGTTCAATAAGCGCCAGACAGGCTACAATTATTACAAGTGGTGTGACTTCAGTTAATAACATTAGGGGGCAAGTTAATCCTTCAAATAATACCGGAGGAAAATATAACAGAATACGATGGATATTAACACGTGGATCAACAACTGTGGTAGACGAACACTCGATTGGTAACACAAATAATCCAACAGAAAAGTATTTTAAGAGTCTTTCTGCAGGCACATATACTCTAAATGCAAGGTTTTATCCATTAGATGGCTCTGCAGCGTCTGTTTCTTGTGGTAGTAGTACTGTAACAATTTCATCTACAGGCAGTTTTGCTTGTACTATGAATGCGGGAGTAGAGTTGGGAAATGAAGTGTGGATGAAAGTAGATAAGCCTACAGGGGACACAACGGGTTACGATAGAATCGTTTGGAGAATAGGAAATTCACTTGAAAAGCATACCAACGGTAATACAAACAATTTTACGATATCATCGTTTACAGGTGTTCCTTCTGGTACTCATAGGGCTTATGCTAATTTTTATTCTTCAAATGGAACAAAACCTTCTGAGTACTGTGGCGAGAAATGGGTGACTGTCGCTGCTGCACCAACTAGTACTCCAACAAACACGCCTACGAAGACTCCAACAAATACGCCAACTGTAACAGTATCAGCTCCAGTGGGGGGGAATAATTCTACAGTGACAAGCACACCAACGAATACTCCTACTGCGACTAGCACTCCTACCAGAACCCCTACTACACCTGTAAATCCTACTGCGACTAGGACTCCTACTGCAACTCCAACTACAAACCCTCAGCAAATGACATTGAAGTTGTCTGCCACTCTTCCGGGAATCGGGAGTGGAACTGGGAATAATGCCAATCCTAAACGTACTACACGAACGGGGTCAGTAGAGATCTATAATACTCAAAACGTCAAAGTAAAAGAAGGAGAGACAAGCTTTACATATCAAGGTGGCGTATACAGTGGAACTATTGAGATGACTAACGCTCCTGCAGGTACATATTATGTAAAGATGAAATTTGATAACACGATCTTCCAGCAGTTGCCTGGTGTATATAACCTAACATTGGGAGCAAACACGCTTCCTACTGTAGCGCTTGCTCCAGGTGATCTAAATCAGGACAATAACCTGAATATGCAGGACTACTCTATTTTTGTCAGCTGCTATGGCGAAAAAGAATGCGAAGCTTCATCAAAGCAAATGTCTGACTTTAATGATGATGGGATAATTGATGGAATAGATTACAATATTTTGATCAGGTCATTTGCGATCAGATCAGGAGATTAAAGTAAAATACTGGATACAGAATACGGAATACAGTATACTAAAAACTATGCCTAAGCGAACAGTTATATTGATCTTAGTTTTAACTATCTTAACAGGAGTTTTGGTGTTTTTAGCGCTTAAGAATGAGCAGAGAACAGCACCTCAACAAGCTGGTGAAGGAGAAAGGATAACCGAAGATACAGCGCTGCCCGAGAAAACAGCAACTCTAACATTTGATCCTCAAATAATGGAAGCTATACCTTCAACCGCGTCAGCAAACACTGTTGATGTAGTACTCAATGCCAATGAGCATACTATTGATAGTGTTCAGCTCGAGATAGTTTATGACCCTGCTGATCTTTCTAATGTAACAGTGAGTGCACCGGAGAATAACATATTCGGTGGTCCAGGTAGCTATACTGTCATACCAATGCCTTCAGATCCTGCACTTGGTAGAGTTTCATTTGCAATGGGTATCAGTACTCAAGCTCAAGCAGTACAAGGTGCTGGTCCTGTAGCACGAATTTCATTCACGGTGAACCCATCAACTACAAAAGATGTTACTCAAATCCAGATCATGGATCGATCTATGATAGTTGAGACAAATAGTCATGAAAGTGTTCTTGCGCCGGTTGATCCACTTACTATTAACATTATTCGGTAACGCTGCATGAAAAATTTAGTTTCAAAATTCCCTCAGTATTTTTCTTCTCATACAAGAGTCATCCCATTACTCGGAGTTCTTACATTACTTCTTGCACTTCCTTTAACTCTAAACCTAATTAAGAACAATCAAGATAATAGGCAGCAAGCTGCATCCTTAAATGATCAACTTTCTATACAGCAAAACAACCCGAATCCTGGTGTCCAAAGTTTAACATGTGAGTCAGTTAACGGAAGGTGTGTGACCGAATCTGAGTGGGCAAGTACGCAGGCAATTTTTGCAGCTGCTTCTGTAGATGGTACATATGCTTGTCCTCAAAAAGGCGGACAGAACCAGGTTTGTATTGTACAAGAACGAGCAAATGTATCTAATCAGACATGTGACGTATCTGCCGGATTCACTTGTGATTATCGAGGACACGATGAATGTGAGGCTACCCTCGGGGTTGGTAATTGTGAACATGAAGCGAATGCTAGATGTCATAATGGAAATCTGTGTATGAAAATTTCCAGTTCTTCAAACTCAAACTTTCCGCCTTTAGGTAGTCCATGTCCTGACGGATCATCCAACTTCTCTTGTGGATATGGATCTCCAAATACACAGTGTCCAGTATGTAGCCCTACTTCCTCTTGTAGCACTGGAAACTATACCATACAAGCCTGTTCAGGAGCTGGGTCGTGTACAAATGATCCTGACTGCGCAGGAAATCCTCCAAGTTGTCCTGCAGGACAGACTGGTCAGGTAGTTTGCCAAAAAGCTGCCGGGCAAACACAAGGTGCTTGTGTTACTGTTAACTGTCGATAAATTCATTAAGATAAGAGAGTGCATATCAAACTATTGACAATATTTAGCACTCATGCTATCATTTTGCTAATAGAGATTTAGTTAGTAATTTTAAGTTTTTAATCTGAAATATGTACGATCTTACACCTCGCCAGATAGAGATATTGAAAAATATTGTACGTGAGTACATAGACTCTGCTGAGGCAGTGGGCAGCGAAACTTTAGAAAAAAAATATGATCTCGGAGTTTCACCTGCAACTATCAGAAATGAAATGGCAGATATGGTAAAACTCGGATATCTTGCTAAGCCGCACTCTTCTTCAGGTCGTATTCCTACAAGTAAAGCCTTAAAACTATACGTAAACGAATTGATGAAAGAGAGAGAGCTCTCGGTTGCAGACGAAGTTGAAGCCAAAGAAAAGGTGTGGGACGTAAGAGATGCAGAGTCACAATTTTTCCGTCAACTGACACGCAGTCTCTCCCAAAAGACAGGTACATTAGCTGTTGCGGCAACCCAGGAGGGAGACATGTACTTTGCGGGTTATTCTAATATCTTAGATATGCCTGAGTTCTATGACATTGATATTACAAAAAATTTACTTGCAATTTTAGATGATGTGTCATATTTCGATATGATACTCAAACATATCGAAAATGATTATGCAGTTATACTTGGTGAAGATTTTGGTTTAGAACCATTAAGACCATACGGATTTGTGTTTTCTAAATATAGCACGAAGAAAAATAGAGAAGGTTCTATAGGTGTAATCGGTCCTGCCAGGCTACATTATGAATTAGTAGTCCCATGTGTTAGATACTACGGAAGCCTAGTTGGTGAAATTGCAGATTGGTAAGTTTAAAAATTGATCTAATTTCTAATTAACTAATTAATCTAAATTTTTGGAAATTGGATAAATTAGGACTTTTTTAGAAATTAGAATAATTAGAGCAATTAGAAATTATGCAAGATAAGAAAGTAAAGAAAAAGGACGATACGGTTCTCAAAATAGATGAACTAGAGCAAAAAATTAGTGAATTAGATGACCAATATAAAAGAGCTATTGCAGATTATCGAAATCTTGAAAAAAGAGTTGCTGAAGATAGACTTGAGTTCATTAAATTTGCAAATAAAGAATTATTGGACAGATTGCTTCCTGCATTTGACACTTTGTTTTTGGCAGAGAAGTATGTTCAAGATGATGGTCTGAAGCTTACGATTAAGTCACTCTCTGACGCTTTGGAGCAAGTAGGCGTTAAAAGAGTGGATACGACAGGAAACAAATTCGATCCACAAACAATGGAGTGTGTAGAGACAGTTGAAGGTGAAGAAGGTAAAGTAACAGAAGAAGTGAGACCAGGATTTATGTTAGCTGATAAAACACTTCGTCCTGCATTAGTAAAAGTGGGAAAGGAGAAAAAAGAATAAGGTAGGATGTATAAAGTATTAAGTTTTCTAAAGATTTAGTATATACTTAATACCTGATACATAGTACTTGAAATAAAAAAATATGGCAAAAATTATAGGTATTGATTTAGGTACAACAAACTCAGCAGTTGCTGTCATGGAAGGTGGCAGCCCTAAAGTGATCTTTTCATCAGAAGGACGAAACGTTACTCCGTCAGTTGTAGACCCAGTCGAAAGAGTTGTTGGCGACGTGGCAAAGCGTCAGATGGCTTTAAAGCCAAAACGAATCATCTACTCGATTAAACGATTAATGGGTCACCGTTTTAAAGATGACGCAATACAGGAAGAAATAAAACGACTTCCCTACACTATAAAAGAAGGTCGCGATGGCATGGCCGTCGTTGAAGTAGAAGGAAAAACATACACTCCTCAAGAAATATCTGCACAAATTTTACAGAAGCTTAAAAAAGATGCTGAGAGTTATTTGGGTGATACTGTTACTCAGGCAGTTATTACCGTACCAGCATACTTTGATGATGCTCAGCGTCAGGCAACTAAGCAGGCGGGAGAGATTGCAGGGCTTGAAGTACTGCGGGTGGTTAACGAGCCAACTGCAGCTGCACTCGCGTACGGATTGGATAAAAAGCACGCGCACACTATTGCAGTCTACGATTTAGGAGGAGGAACATTTGATATCTCATTGCTTGAACTAGGTGAAGGAGTATATGAAGTGAAAGCTACAAATGGTGATACACACCTTGGAGGAGATGATTTCGATAAAGCAATTATTGACTGGTTAGCAGAGGAGTTTAAGAAAGAAAATGGCGTTGATCTGCGTCAAGATCCTCAGGCGCTACAACGCTTGAAAGAATCTGCTGAAAAAGCAAAGATCGAGTTATCTACTTCCATGGAAACTGAGATTAATCAGCCATTTATTACCATGGGTCAAAATGGTCCTCTTCACTTAACAGTAAAACTTACCAGAAGCAAACTTGAACAGTTAATCGACGGACTTGTACAGAAAACATTTAAACCAGTTGAAGATGCTCTAAAAGACGCAGGTTTGACTGCAGATAAAATTGATGAGGTTATATTGGTCGGAGGTATGACTCGTATGCCAAAAATCGTCGATGCCGTAACTAAATTTTTTGGAAAGGAACCAAACAAAAGTGTTAATCCAGATGAAGTAGTATCCATTGGAGCAGCTGTACAAGCAGGAGTTCTTGGAGGAGATGTAAAAGACGTTTTACTTCTGGATGTTACACCGCTGACACTGGGAATCGAGACATTAGGAAGTGTGGCAACTCCACTTATACCACGTAATACGACTATTCCTACCAAAAAATCACAAGTCTTTTCAACCGCAGCAGATAATCAGACACAGGTTGAGATACACGTAGTGCAAGGAGAGCGACCGATGGCAAGTGATAATAAATCGCTAGGTAAATTTGTCCTCGATGGAATTCCTCCAGCTCCAAGAGGAGTGCCACAGATTGAGGTTTCGTTTGATCTTGATGCCTCTGGTATTTTGTCGGTTACCGCCAAAGATAAAGCCAGCGGAAAAGAGCAGAGTATTAAAATCACGGGTTCAACAGGACTGACAGATGATGAAATTCAAAAAATGACTCAGGAAGCAGAAAAGAATGCGGAAGAAGATCAAAAGAAAAAAGAGTTAATAGAAGCAAAAAATCATGCAGAGAATCTAGCTTTTACAGCTGAAAAATCACTTAAAGACGCAGGAGATAAAGTGGCTGAAGATCTCAAAAAAGAGATAACGGATAAAGTCGCTGCAGTTCGTGAAGCAATTAAAGGTGATAATAAAGAAGAGATTGATAGCAAGACTAATGAGCTTTCAGAAAGCATGCAGAAAATCGGCCAAGAGATGTATGGATCGGCAGGCTCACCACAGGATGGTTCTGACAGCTCATCGCAAGACTCTCGTGACTCTGCTCATGACGGAACAGCTGAAAACTCAGATGATCAAAAGAAAGACTCCTCAGATAATCCAGACGAGCCTGTTGAAGGTGAAGTCGTAGATGAGAAGTAATTCTCATAAAAATTACTAATTTCTAATTGATCTAATTAACCAAAATTAGTCTCAATATTAAAATCCCTAATCAATAAGAAGTTAGACTCTAGATATCTGAAGTGATTAATTTTAATTTCTCCCGTTTGTATTGATTTTCTTCTTTATGCTACTATTAATATATGCCGTGTGAAGCAAATGAGGTTTATACTGACTTTGGGTGTGTTCCTAATGATCCAATCGGATTTGTAGAAAGATTTTACGGAATAGGACTTTCGGTTATAGGAATGGTGGCTGTACTATTCCTTATAATTGGTGGGTATCATATTCTGACTTCTCAAGGGAGTCCTGAAAAGCTGCAAAAAGGTCGTGAATATATCTTGTATTCTATTTTAGGGTTACTGCTTGGAGTATTTGGGTTCGTTTTCGTACAGATAATAACCGGTGTATTACATATTCCCGGATTTAGCTAAAGACTTATGAAAAAATTTCTGCCCAAATTTGTACTTATCACATTTTTCTCTATTGCCTTTCTCCTTGTAGGTACTCTGACTAGCGTTAGTGCTCAGACATTAGACTCTCCGAATGATGTTAATAACGGTAACTGGGTTGAGGATCCAGAGGTGACATTTGTCGGAAAGGCAGCAAACAGAGCAAACGATTTTTTAAACTGGACATTGCAAAATTATAACTGGCTATGTGTAGAAAAAGCCGGTGATGCCTGTGTAAATACATATGACAATAATCCCTTAGTTGAGTTTTGGGAAATGGTGCGTAATATCATATATGCTTTACTTCTCTTATTTGTTTTGGGAACTGCGGGTGTAATTATAGTTACGCGAGGTCAAAACATCACTATTATGCGTTTTGTGCCTAGATTTATCGTAATTATTTTACTTGTTACATTTTCATTTGCGTTAGTTCAGTTCTTATATGTTGTAGTTGATATTGTCCAAGGATTTTTCCTTCGACCTGATGGACCAGAAGGACCGCTAATTTCATCAGCTGATCTGCTTTATATAGCTTTTCCTTATGAATTTACTGGCTTTAGGGCACTAGGATCTGATAATGACGAATCCGCATTTATCTCATTGTTGCTTGTAAAACTAACCGCAATTACTTATTATGTGATGACAGGTGTGTTATTAGTGCGAAAAATCATCCTCTGGTTTTTCCTTATCGTGTCACCTATATTTCCTCTGCTTATCTTTTACCGCCCTGTTCGCAATACCGCAAAGATTTGGGTTGGAGAGTTCTTCCGTTGGTTGTTGTACGCGCCTCTCTTTGCACTTTTTCTACACGGTTTGGTGGTTATGTGGAGAGATAAAATTCCACTCGCATTTGATTTTAACTCACAGGGTAGTGTTGCAGGCACAGACGTACTCTATCCTACAGCAGTAAACATTTTAATCGGTGGACCAGGTCAACAGATAGGGATCAATAACTCAGTTAATCTTCCTGATACTTTCGCACTATACGTAGTTGCTTTAATCATGCTTTGGGTGGTTATCTTGCTACCATTTTTACTACTTCGAATTTTCTTAGATTACTTTAATTCCATCTCATTTAGCGGATTTATGTCTAAGCAGGTCAACAAAAACTTTGCTTTCTTAAACCCACGTGGTCCATCGGGTGGTCCAACTCCTCCGCCTCCTCCGGGTAAGGTGTTTCCAACCGGCATGGCGCGTCAGTTGCCATTTTTGAATAAAGCCGCAAAAACAATTGAAGTTGGTAGGCCGGTCAGTACCAGTAGTACGAGAGATATTAGATCATCCGTGCAGTCTAATGTTAGCCAACCTGTAGCAGTAAGAGAGGTTAACGAAGTTCTCAAGTCTGTCAATATAAGTGTTCCTAAGATGCAGGACGTTGTGAAGTATGAGAGAGCGTTATTAAGTAATAATATTACTGAACGTCAAACAGTCACACAGTTCCGTGAGACATTAGAAAAAATTGCAAATCCAGCACAGGTTACTTCAGTTACAGAGCGTCAGCAGTTTAGCCAGATACACGAGAAGCTAACTACCCAGCAGGAGAGAGGAAACCCGTTGGCAACATCAATTCTTAAGGCTGCTGGAAAAACAACTGTAAGTAGTACAATTGATATTAATCAGCAGCTTCGAATGTTGCTCCAGCAGCTAGCGAGCCCATCTACTGTAAACCCACGTGTACGTCAAAAGATGAGTACACTTAAAACACAGCTTACAGGTGCTCAACATAGTGGAAATAATTTAGCAACAACTGTGCTGACTACTGCTGAGAAAATCAGTAAAAAAGAGCTAACTAAAGAGCAGGAAGATGCAGCGATTGAGGAGATCAAGACAAAGATCCAGGAGCAAAAACAGACAAGCGATCCAGTTACTCAGTCTGTTGTATCTACGATGCAACAAGCACAGGCTGTAACAGAAACTCAATCATTACCTGTTATAAATAGAGTCCAGCAAGTAAGCATTGAAGATTATGAGGAGGTACGAAAGATGTGGGTAGAGAATTATGAGACATTAGAACCTCCTAAGACGCTTGAAGGCAAGCAACTGGAGAGAGAGGAATGGGTTAGAAGTGACGTGCAGAAGATTAATGAAGCAGTCACTCTGCTTTCATCTGTTGAGCCGCAAAAAGTTAATGAAGGTATGGAGATGGTCGGAAGTATTTTGCCGTTCCTACTCATGGGAGGTTTCTCTAAATCTGAGGTTGTTGCCTACTTGAAAGCGAAGCTTGCAGCTGCCAAGTCTATACTGGAAGCAGCCGAAAAGCAGAAAGACGATGAAGATTCGATGATATATCGCGAGACCAAGAAAGAAGAGGCAAAAGAAATGAGCATAAAACATGCTATAGAGCTTCCGAGTGAAAAAGAATCGCCTAAAAATTCGGAAGACGACGAGACTAAGACTCAACCGTGACGAAGTTTAGTTGTGAGAGAGGTCAGAGTGTGTCTATAATAAACAAGTTATTAGTTATCTTATGTTTGGAAATCTATTTAATCAGAAAAAAGATGGAACGGAAGAACAGGTTCCTCCTACACCTGTGCAGGTGCCACAGCAGGGAGTAAATCCTGTTGTTGACCCTTCTCAGCCGCAGATGACACAACAACCTCCACAAGTAGTGCAGACAGGTAGCGTAGAACAGACGACTACAGGTATGGGAATTCAGGCAGGCCTGCCCGCAATGCAAAGCAACGCGTTTCAGGCGGGACCTGTTGTGTTTAGTCAGACTGACACAGTAACAAATACTCAAAATGTACCAATTCAACCTCAGCAACCGGGGCAAAATCCACAAGCCGTGTCTCAGCCAACTATGCCAGATCAAACAGTACCAGGTCAGCCTATTGCTCCTGATAATCCAGGGATGGGAGCAGAGAAAATGCAAAACGTATCGGCTCTTTCTCGTTTGGATGCCAGAGCAACGCAGGTATTACACCATGCGCAAGAAGAAACCAGGAGGATTCAGCAAGCACTTATAGAACCTGACCAGATACTTTATGGCTTGATCTATGACAGTGGGGTATACAAGCTCCTTGAACAGTTCTCAATTGATGCATCAAAAATTGCAAAAGATATACAAGGAAAATCCCAACAGGGTACATTTACAGGACAGCCAACTCTAAGCCCGCAGTCTCAAGAAATTTTTGATACTGCTTTTAATTCGGTAAAAGCGCGACAGGCAAGTTTTATAACTCCTGAGGATATTCTACTAGCCCTTTTCAATGCAGCAGCAATGGCTGAGTTTTTCAGAACTCAGGGAGTTGATAAAGGAAAAGTAGAAGAAAAGCTTGCAAAAAACACTAGTTTTGTGGGAGATGGAAAGAGATCAGTTCTGGATAAATACAGTATAGATCTTACACAAAATGCAAGAGACGGCCTATTAGATCCAGTTACTGGACGTGACGTTGAGATAGAAAGACTTGTACACATTTTGCTTCGTAGAACAAAAAATAATCCGATAATTATAGGTGAAGCAGGTGTAGGAAAAACAGCTATAGTCGAAGCTATTGCACAAAAAATTGTAGATGGACAGATTCCTGAAGATCTAAAAAACAAAAAAATTATTCAGCTAGACCTTGCTTCGATGATTGCAGGTGCTGCTCGTAGAGGTGAGTTTGAAGAGCGCCTACGTAGTATTATTCAGGAGGTGCAAGCTTCTGGACAGATAATTTTATTCATCGATGAAATACATACTCTAGTTGGAGCAGGCGATTCGGGAGGCGCGCTGGATGCATCAAATATTATTAAACCATATCTTTCTCGTGGGCAGCTTCAGCTAATTGGTACAACCACAACTGCTGAGTTCAGGAAGTATTTTGAAAAAGACAAAGCATTTGAAAGAAGATTCCAACCGATTATGGTTCAAGAACCGGACGAAGAGGTTGCGGTAGAGATGTTAAATGTTATCAAACCTAAATATGAAAAGTATCACAACGTTGTGATGACGCCTGAGTCTATCGAAGCTGCTGTTGTGCTATCTAAAAAATATATCGGAGAAAGATTTCTACCCGATAAAGGTGTGGATTTGCTTGATGAAGCAGCTGCAGAGGTAAAGCTTGCTAAAGCAGAAGGGAAACGGCAGGATAATAATATTGTTAAAACTGATATAGAAAAAGTAGTTTCAAGTTGGACGGGGATTCCGATCACACGACTTACAGAAGACGAAAGTGAAAAGTTGCTGCACTTAGAAGATCATATTCATAAACGCCTCATTGATCAGGAGGAAGCTGTTGCAGCGGTCTCAGAGGCAGTACGTAGAGGGCGAATCGGTCTCGCTTCAGCAAACAGGCCGATTGCTTCATTTATATTTTTGGGTCCTACAGGTGTCGGTAAAACGGAGCTTGCCAAAACCCTTGCTGAGATTTTGTTTGGCAGGGATGACGCAACTATCCGACTTGATATGTCTGAGTATATGGAAAAGCATGAGGTTGCAAAACTTATCGGTGCTCCTCCGGGATATGTAGGTTATGAAGAAGGCGGACAATTAACAGAAGCTGTAAGATCAAAACCATACTCAATTGTGCTCCTTGATGAGGTTGAGAAGGCACATCCTGATGTGTTTAATATTCTACTGCAAATTTTGGAAGATGGAAGACTCACCGATAATAAAGGTAATACAATTTCATTTAAAAATACTATTATTATTGCCACTTCAAATCTTGGAAGCCACATAATCCAAAAGTTTTTACTTGAACGGGCAAAAAATTCTGGAAAATCTACCGAGAATATCGAAAGTTCTACAACTGAGAAGAATCCAGATGAATCCAAAGGTAAAGAAAATACTGAAAAACAGGCTAACTTAGAAAATGACGAGAAGAATAATGATGTCTCAACAGAGGGTGCACAATCTGGTAAGGATACAACTGGATCAAAGTCATATTCAGAACAACGAGTAAATCTACAGCTTGGAGGAAATACTGATAAGAAAACCGATGGTGAGTTCGAAGAGCTGACAAAATTACTGCAAGAAGAGCTGCATAAATTCTTCCGTCCTGAATTGTTGAATAGATTTGATGATCTTGTAGTATTCAAGCCGCTTGCACAGCGTGATATGATGCAGATTGCAAAGCTCGGTATCGGTAAAACTCAAAAACTCTTAAAAGAGCAAGGATTTGACATCCAAATTACGGATCTAGCACTGGATCAGCTGGCAAAAGAAGGGTACGATCCTGTATATGGTGCTCGACCTTTGAGAAGATTAATTCAAAACTCAATTGAAAACGCAATCGCTATTGCATTAATTAGTAAACAGTTTGTTGCTGGTGACACCATTATTATTGATTACGACACTACACAGCAAAAGTTTGCTTTCTCAAAGGGAGCTTCTCAAAACCAGTCAGGACAGCCACAGGGAGAGGGTTCTCAACCACCTACTGGGCCAGGTCAGCCTGTCAATACCCAAGGTACAACAAATCAACAAACTGGATTACCCCAGAACTCTCCTCAAGCTCAGATACCAAATCAGAACACAGGTCAGGTAGTTAATCAAAATCCTGCAACACAGCAACCTGTTCAGCCAACTGCTCCACAAGAAGTGTACTATGGTGTTCCTCCTCAGAATCAGCAAGTAAATTCTCAGCCAGTTCAACCAAATCAACCTATTGGACAAGAAAATGGAACAGGTATAGTGCAGCCACCGCAAACACCTCCACAGTATCCGCAGACTAACGGTGCGGGTCCGGCAGGAAATGGCGCAACCATGAATACGTCTGTATCCTAGTATGGAAAATCCGCAGTCTTCAAGTTTTACATCACTGTTTCAATCTCGTAGGTTTCTAATTGCAGCAGGATTTATTTTACTTCTTGTGCTTGTTGGAGTAGGAATATTTTTTATCTTAAGCAGCAAGCCTCCACTCGAGCCTATTCCTGAAGGCTCTGTGTACACTCCCGACGAAGTAACTGTACAGTTTGCGCAAGGTTATACACCTGCTCCGCAGGGAGAGAATGAAAATTGGGATAGGTTGTATGCAAAGCTCCAAGAACTGGGCGTTCAGTCATACTCTAAAGTGTTCGATTCAAATGATCCTGATTTATCAAGATATTATAAGCTTAAGCTTTCTTCTGATGCTGAAGTTGCCACAATCCGTGAAGAGTTATATAAGCTTGATGAAATAAAAGCTTCTGAACCTGAGTATATCCTCAGTACTCAGTTGAGTGCTAATGATGCAGAATATTCTGGTATGTGGGGACTGAAAAAAATTGATATTGAAAAAGCTTGGGATGTAACCAGAGGCTCAAACTCTGTGAAAGTCGCAGTGGTAGATACGGGAATTGACTATAATCACCCTGATTTCGCAGGGAGATCAATTATTAAGGGTAAGGACGTATCAACTTGCGACAGCACATACCAAGAGCTTCTTGCTTCAAACGGTCAATGTACGAAACCTAAACAACCTGATAATGACCCATTAGATAGTAATAACGGACACGGCACTCACGTTGCGGGAACAATAGGCGCTGCGACTAATAATGGAATAGGAGTCTCTGGAGTAAATTGGAACGTAACACTAATTGCCGTAAAAACGATGGGAGAAGGTGGCGCAGGGGGTATGTCTGAAATTGCAAATGGATTGGTAGATGCAGTGGATAGAGGAGCTGATGTGGTAAATATGAGTCTTGGTGGAGAGGGAACATGTACATCTCAGATGCAACAAGCGATAAATTATGCCAGAAATAAAGGAGCTGCTATAGTAGTCGCTGCCGGAAACGGTGACAGAAATGGTAATCCTATTGATGCCTCTCGGGTTACTCCAGCGAGCTGTACAGGTGTAATTGTGGTTGGAGCAACGGGACCAAATGATGAACGCTCAAGTTATTCAAACTACGGAACACGGGTAGATCTAGCGGCGCCTGGAGGAAATGAACCAAGAGGAACATCATCATGCACAAAATCTAATTGCATAACTTCAACATGGCCAGGAAGACAGTACAGATCGGTTCAAGGTACATCTATGGCAGCGCCTCACGTAGCAGGTGTCGCAGCTCTTCTGCTGGCACAAAATGGCAGCCTAACACCGGATGACATTAAAAGATGTCTTATTAACAGTGGAAACCCAATAAGTACAGACAGACCAATTGGTGGAAAAAGACTTAATGCATATAGTGCGCTTAACGGCTGTATAGCAAGTGCGAATCAGCCGACGACTCCTCCTGCAAATCCGCCTACTGCTACTCCAACAGATACGCAAGCGCAAACACCAGCCATTGAACCATCAGAGTATTATCTAAAAGGTTTTACATACTCGGATGCTAATAATAATCTTACCTTTGATTCAGGAGAGACCATGGTTGCGGGAGTCATATTGAAGTTGACTGATGAATCAAACGTAAACACTAATATTCCTACTGGAGCAGATGGTAAGTTCGAATTTAGAAATTTAAAACCTGGTTCTTATCTATTAACCGCAACAGTTGGTACTCGAGATGTGATGGAGTATAGAATAGGACTTGATTTAAATATGAGCAGCCAAAACATACCAATTCCGATTCCCTCAGTAGAACCGTCTGATCCCGATAATCCTTCACAAGGGGAGAATAGGGTAATTATAACAGGCTCACCTACTCCAACTCCTCGTCCGTTACATACATGTGTAGAGAAGACTACTCAGCAACGTGTTAATAACCGTGTCTTGCAGCTTAAGTACCTCGACTGCACTCCTATATAAATTTCACCACTGGAAACCTACTTGTCTAGCAATCTGACCTCCCATTTGATAAAATGACTAGCGTATGGCATCACGTGATTATTATGAAATACTAGGTGTTTCAAAAAATGCAACTGCTGAAGAGCTGAAGCGCGCGTATCGTAAACTAGCTCTTGAATATCACCCTGACAGAAATAAAACTAAAGAAGCAGAAGCGAAATTCAAAGAGTTGAACGCAGCTTACGAAGTGTTGAAAGATCCTGAAAAACGCCGAGTTTATGATCAGGTTGGTCCGTCAGCTTTTGAAAATGGTGGTGGAGCAGGAGGACCATTTGGAAATGCTGCAGGAGGACAGTACGGGCCGTTTACATATACATATAGTACTTCAGGAGGAGAAAATCCTTTTGAGGGGTTCGGAGGCTTTTCAGATCCGTTTGACATTTTTGAACAGTTCTTTGGAGGAGGATCCCCTTTTGGTAGAAGAAAGCCTGCTTATTCCTTGCGTATAGATTTTATGGAGTCGGTCAAGGGAGCTGAGAAAAAAGTTACAATTGAAGGAAAGTCAAAAACAATTAAAATCCCGGCCGGAGTGCAAACAGGGTCGCGCATAAGATTTGACGAGTTTGATATTGTTTTAGAAGTAGAATCCCACCCTAAATTTCACAGAGAGGGATACGATATCGTAACAGTAGAGAGTATTTCTATGACAATGGCCGCTTTGGGAGGAACCATTGAGGTTGAAACAGTGGAGGGTAAAGTAAAGCTTAAAGTACCCGCAGGTACTCAACCAAACGCAATTATCAGAATCAAAGGAAAGGGAGTGCCACATATTAAAGGAAATGGCAAAGGTGATCATTTCGTGAAAGTAAACGTAGAGATTCCAAAAAAGGTAAGTGGAAAACAAAAAGAACTTCTTGAGCAACTTGATAGTGAACTGAAAAAGAAAAAATGGTTCTAAAATCAGAATAAGGAAGCCCTCACACTTTATACATTCTACATAATACTTTATACTAGTTGTATGCCTGCCCTGCTGTACCCTATTTTTCTATTGAAATTTTGGTATATCGATGCGACAAAGTTTTTTTTGCACGTTTACCGTGAACTATTTGTTTATTGTTTGTCTCTTTTTTCTCTACCATTACTCATTCGTTCATTCTTCAGACCGGTTAAAAACGAGTACAGAAAGGACTTAGTATTGTTTTCTATTTTTTTCGGTATGGGGGTAAAATCTGTACTTATCAGTATATCTATCGCAATTATGCTGTTTCTATTACTTGTAGGCGTAATATTACTTATTAGTTTTTGGGCATTTCCTTACTTTGTCTATCAGCTATTAAGCTTATGAACGATTATAAAAACCTGTTTACATATTATTCTTTTTTTAATACTGGCTGGGTGGTATTGGTAAGATATGTCATTTTTTTCGCGTGTTTACTGCTTCTTTTTCTATTTATCCAGGATCTAGATAAGTCTAAAATGATCTTAGCAGGATTCATGCTTTTTTTAGCAAATGAGCTATTTATACATCTGAAAATAAATAAAGTTCGTCCTCAAAAGACAGTTTCACAGGTTGCAGTCGATACGCTTGAGTTAGCAGTTTTTTTCCGTCCGCTTTTATTTCTTAGACATTCTAAGAATGGAATAGATCTTGCTCGTAAGCTGGTAAGACATCCCGCAAATACATATTTACTAGGAAAAATTACTGGTTCACTGGCGATACCAGAAGCAGATGTAGAAATAACAGCAATACTTCAAAAAGCTTATGTATTAGTTAATAGTGTAAAAGGACAGTATATCTCTCAACTCGATTTATTTGCTGCTTATATTCTGCTCGCGGAAAACTCTGTGCACATGCTTGAGAATGCGGATATGAACGAACAGGACTTTATAAACATATACTACTGGGCACGTAATTCCTATAAGGTTGATGAAAATAATAAGCCATTTAAGATGTCATTTTATGGAGATGGTTCTTTTGATTTTTTTGTTTACGGTTGGAGTACAGAGTTAAAAAAATATGCAAGAAGTGTTAATTCAAGTGTGCTTTCTCGCAAGCATATTCCTCGTGTTATCGGGCGAGGTGCAGAATACGAACAATTGATTGTTGCACTAAGTAAACCGCAAGCTCGCAATATACTGCTTATCGGTGAACCCGGTACCGGAAAAACTTCACTTGTCGAGTTTTTCTCGTACAATTCTCATCTTGGTAAAGTCCCTGCTCAACTATCTAATATGCAAGTATATGAAATATTCATTGATAGGTTACTAGCTGGAGTATCTGATAGAGGAGAGCTTGAACATCGTTTAGTTACACTGATCGATGAAGCGGGTCATGCCGGAAACATCATATTATTTATACAGAACATTGAAAATATTTTTGGTGCGGGAGGATTTGATTTTGATATCTCAGGAGTACTATATGATTACCTTAAAAACGGAATGTTAACTGTTATCGGTACAACAACAAACTCCGCTTATAATACTCACATTGCAAATCGTGAAGCTACAGCTGCGCTTTTTACAGCAATCGATCTTCCTGAGCCGGATGAGGATACTACACTTTACATGTTATTTGAAAAAGTAGGAGATATAGAGCGTCAGTACGGTGTTGATATTACCTACTCTGCAGTAAAAACACTAACCACTTTATCAGGAAGTTATCTGACAGATAGAGCTTTGCCTGGAAAGGCGATTACTGTTTTAGAAGATATAGCTACCTCCCAGCAGATAAAAGGAAAACATCCTATTATTACAAAAGAAGTTGTGGAAGCGCATCTATCTGCGAAGACTCGCATTATTATTGGTAATCCAACTAAAGAAGAAAAAGAACTACTGCTTAATCTTGAGGATAAACTGCACGAACGTATTGTAAGTCAGGATAGAGCAGTACAGGTAGTGGCAAATGCCATGCGTCGAGTTAGAAGTGGACTTAAATCAGGACATAGGCCAATAGCTGTTTTTCTATTTCTTGGACAGACTGGCGTGGGAAAAACGGAGACAGCAAAAGCTTTGGCAGAGGTTTATTTTGGAAGCGATGAGTCTATGATCAGGCTAGATATGAGTGAGTTTCAGAATCAGGATTCAATAGGAAAGTTACTAGGGGAGCAGGTTGGTCAAGAATACGCGGAAAATGCATTTACTGAGCAAGTTGCTAAAAATCCTTTTTCTCTCATCCTTTTAGATGAGTTTGAAAAAGCCCACCCGCAAATTTTAAATTTATTTCTTCAGGTTTTTGAGGATGGTAGGCTAACGGATAATAAAGGCAGAACTGTATCATTTCAAAACTCCATTATCATAGCTACATCCAACGCTGGTAGTGAGTATATACGTCAACAAGCTGGTCAGATTACCGACATTGATGTATTTACAAAACAGTTAATGGATATGCTGATGCGATCAGGACAGTTTAAGCCGGAGTTGCTTAACCGCTTTGATGAAACAGTTGTGTTTACTCCGCTTACCAAAGAAAATTTGCTCTCAGTTGCCAGCTTACTGCTTCAGAAAGCACTTGCTCCTCTGCAGGACAAGCAGATTAGCATAACATTTGATCAGGCTATTTTGAACAAAATCGTTTCAGAAAGCTATGATGAATATTTTGGAGCGCGGAACATTCGAAGATATATTACATCAACGGTTTCGGGATATATATCAGACCTCGTATTAAAAGATCAGCTTAAAAAAGGTTCACAGGCGGTACTTACAGTTGATTCATCGAATCAAATAACGATAAGATAGTATGATATGAAATTTGCATGCTTTGAAATTGATTCAGAAGAAAAGAAGTTTTTATCAAAGTTTTTAAAAGGACAAGAGCTTGTATACTTTGATCACCCACTTCGAGAAAGTAATTTAGACTCGATTGCTGATGTACAAGGGCTCATAATTTTTATTTACTCAAAGATTGATGAAGCAGTACTTGAAAAATTACCACAGTTAAAATTTATTACTACCATGTCTACAGGCTTCGATCATATTGATCTTGAAGCATGTGAAAGACGTAATATTGTTGTATCAAATGTCCCAACCTACGGAGAAGTGTCTGTGGCAGAGCATACATTCGCTTTAATCTTGGCTGTTTCAAGGCGAATTACTGAGTCATACAGTAGGGTAAAGAGTGGATACTTTTCTCCGGATGGTCTTACTGGATTTGACTTAAACGGAAAAACGCTCGGTGTAATTGGAGTGGGAACAATAGGGTCCCATGTAATTAAAATTGCCAAAGGGTTTGGAATGAATGTGATTGCGTACAAACGATCACCTGATCCTGAACTTGAGAAAAAGCTTGATTTTAGGATTAAGGATTTAGAAACGGTATTGCAGGAATCAGACATAATCAGTTTAAATCTTCCGTATAATCAGGAGACTCATCACCTTATTGATGATGAGAAATTTTATATGATGAAGAAAGGCGCTGTTATTATTAACACTGCACGTGGTGCTATTATTGATACCAAAGCAATGCTTGCAGCTCTTGAGCGTGGAGATCTGGGAGGAGCTGGTCTTGATGTTTGCGAAGGAGAACCTGTGTTAAATGAAGAGAGACAGCTACTGTCAAAACAGTTTAACAGTGAGGAGATGATGTACGTTATGAATGAACATATGCTACTATATTATCCTAATGTTGTGATTACTCCTCATAATGCTTTCAATAGCCAAGAGTCGCTAAAAATTATTCTTAATACGACTGTGGAAAATGTTAACGCATTTAATAATAACCAACCAAAGAATGTGGTTGGTGCGAAAAATTAAATTGAACCCGTTAATTCGTTAATAAATAGTATTATTGTAGTTCCGCAAATACAAGTAGCCTTCTCAGATCAGTTCCAACTGGTGTGCAAGTTTGTAGAATCAAGTCCGCGTTGGGTTTTTTCAGATATTGTACTTCACTTGGCCAGACCTCTTTAATTTCAATTACTTTATAAGTATATTTTTTATCTCCGTTTGTGATGGTGATTTCATCTTTAATCTGGAGCTGGTGAAGTTTAAAAAAAGCAGTGTTGTATTGTGTAATATTCCAAGGATAATCTGATGAGTGAGCAAAAAGGTAAGTTCCTTTTTGACCCGGAAGAGCAGTACCTTTAGCGTGTGCTATGCCGTGCCTCAATGAATCTTTGTATTCTGACTCATTCCAAGGATCAACATTTTTAACGATGGGCGCAGCAGCTTTAATCTTAGGAATTTCAATCCAATAAGATTCCGAATCTTGAGCTACAGCGACATTTTGCAACGGTGTAGGTGGAGTAAAAAAATATATACGAATAATAGGAGTGTATATGTAAAGCAGTAAAATAACTGCAGATATCATAAGTGCTGTTCCTAGTTTTTGGTGAAATTTTTTTGGTTGTATCATGTGGATATTATTGCGAACGAGGAAACTGGAGTCAAGGAAAAGAGACTCGGACTATCGTGCTAATCCCGGTGCACAGCCGGAACGGAATCGCAGATACCATCCTGCAAAGAACATTATTAAGCTTGCGATAGTTGCCCATAGTAAGAAGAGGCTTCCTGTAACTGGCAGTACTTCACCGATAGCTGCTCCAAGAATGTCACCATTTGGTGCTCCGTTACCACCGATATGACCATTACCATTACTAACTTGGGTGGGAGGGGTGGTTGGTTTTTCATGTTTCTCTGGTTTTTCGGGTTTAGGTTTTTCAGGACAGTCACAATCAGCTTTTAAATGGTTAATATTTATATCTTTATTAACAACTGTGGCAACGGACTTAATGTCACCTGTGTGAATTTTTATATCTCCTTCATTATCGTTTGCGACATTGCCTCCAGTATTTAAGTTGTGTTTAATATCATTGAATATGTTTGCAAGATTGGTGCTGTTAAAAGTTTTAGATTCATCTACCTTAAATAGTAGTTTATTAAATGATCCGTACCCATTACCAAAAATTTTTAATATCATCTCATTTGATGATTTGCATGAGCCGTCACAGTTAACTCCGTTTAAATTGATGAATGAGTTGTTGATTCTCTTATTCTCAATATTAGTTTCAGCAGTTATATGTCCGGATCTAATTGATACATCACCTTTGTTCCAGTTTGCTGAGTTGTTTCCTGTGTTAGCGTTTACAATCACATTATTAGATATGAATGCGTAGTTATCTTGATTAAATGTTGTATTGTTAGAGGCGTCAGCAGTGATAGAATTATTAGATTTGCTGCTATTTCCACTGATTTGTGCTGTACCGCCTGTTAAGCCTCCGCTAGGAATATGCGCAATGTTTTGGTTAATGCCACTATTTGTGATGTTTGTCTCTGTTTTTATGTCTCCGGTTGAGATATTGGTATCCCCTGAGTTGTCAGTAGCAGTATTATCTCCGGTATTAGTATTTACCTCGACATTGTTTTCAATATTTGCAGTATTGTTTTGTTGAAAATTAGAAGTAGATTCAGAGGTGATATTAATAGAGTTATTAGATCCTTGATCATTGTCCGTGATAGAAAAATTAGAATCGTCAGCATATACCGGAATTACAGATCCAAATACTGATACAAGTACTATTCCGAATGTTATAAAGGTTTTTGTGTTGTACATAGTATATAAATATAAAAATTAAGTTACAGACTAGATAATATTCCGTATGAATACTGTATGAAGGCAAGACAATATTCTTAATTTATATTTGGACAGGACGCCTTATTAATCTTTTTGTAACTTTAGTTGCAATTAATAGTATTGGCAGAATAACTAATAACCAGGCTAGGTTAATTGTTAGTTTTTGCGTGTCCGCTACTATATCCTGGACTGATGATGATCCTTTTACAGCACCAGCAACTCTTGTTTGTATATCAGATACTCCTTCCCGTAGGTTGTTACCTGCTGAGTAAGAAAGCCTAGTATTGCCGTTGGTATTAGTAGTAGATGCAGCAAGCGAAGTTGTAGTTGTAGAGGCATCAGATTCTTGAGTACCTTGACTTTGTTCATTAACATTCTTTTCGCTACTACCATGCTGCTGTCCTCCTCCTAGATTCGTAATCGAATTATTATTGTTTTCGGAATTTGTAGCAGTAGTATTTTGTACATTTTCTTTCTTCTGTCCAGGGGTTATAAAGTCTCCCATCCAGCTACCGAAAACATTAACAAATGTAACAACAAGCTTTCCGTCTCCTATGATATTGTTATTTACGAAGTTTATGAGATTTACTATTACGTTTGCGTCACCTGTTGTAATGCTGGTGTTACCCCTGTTATCATTTGCCTGATTCCCTCCTGTATTCGCACTGAGGTTAAGTGTGTTATTTATTTGTGCATTGTTTGTTTGTTCAGTTGTACTATTGTTAGATTGCGATACTGAAGACGTGTTAGTTGAGTCTTCTCCATTATTACTATTCCTTGCGACAATGTCTCCATTTTCATTCACTACAAACTCAGTTCCGCTTGAGCCAGCCATATTACTTCCTTCCGGTGCTCCAAGAATTCTTCCAATCCAGTTGCCTGCTTCATTAACAATGACTAGCCACCAAGTTTCACCTGAGTCGATATTAGAGTTTGCGATATTCAGCACATTGACATCCACATTGGCGTCTCCTGTAGTAATTGAGGAGTTACCACGATTGTCACTGGTTGTGTTATTACCAGTTGTAGCATCGATTACAATATCGTTGCTAATGTCTAAATTATTTGATTGGAATGTAGTATCGGTATTGGAAAGATCAACTGTTGAAGTGTTTGTTGACCCATTATCATTATTTGTATTCGCAGCTATAGTTGATCCGTTTGATGTCGGAGTCATTATAGAGTCAGGCATAATAATGTCACCAACTAAGTTGCCAACGATATTGACTACGTTGAAAAATACGTTACCTGAAATATTATTATTAACAAATGTTAAGAGATTTGCTGCGATATTAGCGTCTCCAGTTGTGATTGAGGTATCTCCACCTCTATTATCGTTTGCCGTATTATTTCCAGTGTCTGAGGTGAGGATTAAATTATTTCCGACGGTAGCGTCATTATTTTGAAAAGTAGTGTTATTATTTATTATATCGGTCGTTGAGGTATTATTTGAATCTTCCCCATTTTCCGAGTTTTCATTTGCGATATTTAGCGCTCCACATCCTGACGCGCACGTAGTACCAAAATCCAGTATTATATCTCCTGTATGATTGTCTGTAATGTTAAACTCTGATATTGCAATACCGTTTACATTTGTGTTGACCGCAGTAATTACGGTACCTGTTGTGGTGGCGTTTCCGGTTGTAATAGAAGTATCTCCACCTCTATTATCGTTTGCACTATTGCTACCTGTTGCTGATCCTAAAGTTAGGTTGGTATCAACCTCGGCGGAATTATTTTGATTTGTAGTATCATTATTGATAATAGATGCAGACCCTGTATTTGTAGAGCCAGGTCCATTGTCTGTATTATTGATCCCAGCACTAGTTTCGTTTCCGTTTGCTGTACTTGAAAGATTTGTGTTTGCGTTGGAGAGCACAGTTCCTGTATTTGTAGCATCCCCAGTTGTTGTCGCAGAGCCTGAATTATTATCGCTATTTTGCTGTGACCCATTATTCACGTTTTCAGATGTAGACGCGCTAGCGGCAGCTTCTTGCTTTTGCTTTTTCGCTTCTTGTTCTTCAAGTCTCTTTTCTTCTTGTCTCTCTTTAAACTTTATATAATCTGGATCTTGAGTATAAATATATGGATTGGTGTCTGTATTGGCAGTATTTGATTGAGTAGTTTCATAGTTTTGTTGTGAAGTTGATGCTGCTGATTGCCCTTCGGTGGTAGTAGGTTGCTCTGTTTGGACAGTAGATTCGGTAGAAGTGGTTTGAGACTGAGTCTCTTCTGCATATACATTTATCCCGTTACCTACTTGTGTCAGTATTACAACACTTAACGTAACAATCGAAAATATTTTTTTAGTCTTATTTGTTATGTTCATATAATCCTCTTATTAGTTATTAGTTATTAGTTATTAGTTATTAGTTATTAGTTATTAGTTATTATCTTGGTAGGTAGGGTTCTTACGAAGTGCTAGTAAGCACCCTACCATCTACAAGATTTAGCGAAACACTGCCATGATCCAAGCCATCAATGAGTTCATATTGAACTCAAAGTCTGGAAGATCAAAGTCTGCATCACCGAGTACATTTAGGTTAGTTTGATTGTCCAAACTAACTGTGCTATTCGCGTTTCCAGGATTGACTGTTACGTCTCCTCTGTTATCGTCTGAACGGTTGTCCCCAGTGTCAAGATCGACACCGTCGTTTCCTTCCAGATCGTTATCAACGAAAGCATCGTTCTCTTGGGATGCAAATAAACCACTCCTAAGTTCTCCGTCAATACTATTGAAAGAGTCTCGAGAGTTGTCAGTAATATCTGCTGATATGTCGTAAACACATCCGCAATCAAAGTCGGCTGCGTTAAAGTTAACTAGATTGTCAACTACTACAGATGAATCAATATCACCTGCATCGATTAAGACGTCTCCTCGGTTATCGT